>NZ_FRBU01000056.1 GCF_900142695.1 Flavobacterium xanthum
GGATCAGAAGTAGTTCCAACAATTGCATTTCCACTACAAACATCTGTAGTTGTTGGAGCAGTAACAGTCGCAGCACATTCTCCGGTTACATCTGCCAAAACAGGTTTAACAGGCGCAACAGTATCTTTTACGATTACTTTTTGAGTAGCGGTCGTTGTATTTCCGTTTCCATCATTAAAAGTCCAAGTGATGGTGTAGGTTCCTTGAGAAGTATAAGATAAAGGATCAGAAGTAGTTCCAACAATTGCATTTCCACTACAAACATCCGTAGTTGTTGGAGCAGTAACAGTCGCAGCACATTCTCCGGTTACATCTGCCAAAACAGGTTTAACAGGCGCAACAGTATCTTTTACAATTACTTTTTGAGTAGCAGTCGTTGTATTTCCGTTTCCATCATTAAAAGTCCAAGTGATAGTGTAGGTTCCTTGAGTGGTATAAGATAAAGGATCAGAAGTAGTTCCAACAATTGCATTTCCACTACAAACATCCGTAGTTGTTGGAACAGTAACAGTCGCAGCACATTCTCCGGTTACATCTGCCAAAACAGGTTTAACAGGCGCAACAGTATCTTTTACGATTACTTTTTGAGTAGCAGTCGTTGTATTTCCGTTTCCATCATTAAAAGTCCAAGTGATGGTGTAGGTTCCTTGAGAAGTATAAGATAAAGGATCAGAAGTAGTTCCAACAATTGCATTTCCACTACAAACATCCGTAGTTGTTGGAACAGTAACAGTCGCAGCACATTCTCCGGTTACATCTGCCAAAACAGGTTTAACGGGAGCAACAGTATCTTTTACAATTACTTTTTGAGTAGCAGTCGTTGTATTTCCGTTACCATCATTAAAAGTCCAAGTGATGGTGTAGGTTCCTTGAGAAGTATAAGATAAAGGATCTGAAGTAGTTCCAACAATTGCATTTCCACTACAAACATCCGTAGTTGTTGGAACAGTAACAGTCGCAGCACATTCTCCGGTTACATCTGCTAAAACAGGTTTAACGGGAGCAACAGTATCTTTTACAATTACTTTTTGAGTAGCAGTCGTTGTATTTCCATTTCCATCATTAAAAGTCCAAGTGATAGTGTAGGTTCCTTGAGTGGTATAAGATAAAGGATCAGAAGTAGTTCCAACAATTGCATTTCCACTACAAACATCTGTAGTTGTTGGAGCAGTAACAGTAGCAGCACATTCACCAATTACATCTGCCAAAACAGGTTTAACAGGAGCAACAGTATCATCTATTATAATCTTTTGAATTAATGTAGTTTGATTATTACATTTGTCAGATATTGTATAAGTTCTAGTTATTAAAGTAGGTAAATTTCCACTACTAACATCTGAACTGGAAACACTGATGTTTGAATCACTTGTGCAATTATCGCCAATTGATAAACCTAAGGATTCTAAAGCAGCTACTGTTTTTAAAGCAGGAGGAAGATCGCCAAGAGAACAGCCTTCTATATTTGAATCAGATAATGTACCTGTGATAACTGGTGCGGTAGTATCTTGAATTTTAATAGTTTGTTTTGCTACAGTAGCACCACAAATTGTTGTGATTTTGTATACTCTTTCTACTACTATTGGACAATCTCCATTTTTTGAATCCTGATAAGAAATAGAATATGTTCCAACAGAATTATTATTTGTAAATGTCCCTCCTGCCGTTGTAAACTGTGATAGTGTAATGTTGACCTCAGTTTCGCTGTATGTTAAACCTGTTATTGCACTCGTTTCACATCCTTCAAATGTTTTGATTGCAGGTGCAGTAACCATTGGTTTTGGATAAATAGTTACTTTAATTGTTTTTTTAGGACCAATACAAGAATTAGTTTGACCTTCTGCAACATAGAATGTGGTTTCGCCAACAGTTGTTGATGAAGGAGTAATAGACATTTGAGCTGATGAAGTTTCACTGGTGTAATAATATAAATTATACGAAGGATTACTTGCTGTAGCACTTAAAGGTACTGTATTCTCTCCAATACAATATTTTACATCTGTTACAGTAGGTAGAGATGTAATGCTTGAAACTGTAATAGTAAATTGAAAATAGCAACCACTACTTACCCCCGGAGGTACAGCATAATAGGTAGAAGTCCCTACAGTTGCAGGAAATGGTTTATTTATTGTATACTGAATTGTTGTTCCACTTACAACTGGATACGAGTTGTAAAATGTTGCTCCAGTTGGAAATGCTCCGGCTACAGCGGTAATTGGAATAGTACTGCCAGCGTTACAAAATGTAAAAGCAGTGATTGGTGGAGTAGCTTGACAATTTGCATTGACATAATTGGCAGCATCAATTGTTGTTATGTATGGTGTTGGAATGGCAGTTCCTTGACAATTACCTCCTGAGGTATAGCCTTGAATTAAAGATTTGTCTATAACTTTTACTGTAGATACTGATCCGGCACCGCTTAAAAAACCTATTACTGAAACAACATTATTACAATTAGCATTTTTTAATAATGTACAATCTTCGGTTACTTTAAATTTAAAACTAAGTTCTGCTAATACACTATTGATATCGCCATTAGAAGGAAGCGGTAAAGTACCAAAATCCCAAACAATTGAACCATTTGCTCCAACTGTAGGTTCATAAGTTAAAGTATTAGGAGAAGGGTTAGGGGTGAAATTAATGATTTTAGAAGCACTATTTGGAACATAAGTGACATTGTAAGGTATTGGAATAACAACTTTTGTATTGTTTATGGCTTCAGTACCCCTATTTTTTATTTGAATTTTATACTCTAACTCTTCACCAGGTAAAGCGGTTGTCGGGTTAGTGCCTGAAACAGGAAGGTTATTGATTTTAGTGGCAGTGATAATACCTTCTATATCTGGCACATAAGCATCAACGGCCATTGCTATTGCAAAAATTACATAAGTATCCTGTGTTGAACCGTATTTGAATTTTGTTGATGTCTGGTTATTACCGATTATTGAATTATCTGTGTTAGGAATGGTAAACATGTTAATGTCTAATCCCGTATTATTCAGTAAAGATGGATTCCTTTGATTCCCTCCGGTCTGTATCGAAGAATTGAAAAAATTGTTTGTTGAGTTTGAGCTGTGGTTGAGAGTTACATAGTCAGTAGAGTTCTTTTTTTGTATCTGAAAATAATCCCCAGATATTCCTCTATCGCCTTCTCCTGCAATCATTCCAAGTTTAACTCCTACATTTCCAGAAGGAACAGCATTAAAACCTGTTACATCAATCTGGTGATTTATTGTTGTAGAACCTTGAACATAAGCATGACCATCAAAAATAGTGATATCACGATTCTTCATGCTTGAATTTTCGTAAATTACAATTAATCCCCAACCGCCATAAAAACCAGTTCCACCGCCATTACCTTGTTTAAGAGCAATATCTGCAGCAAAATATTCTCCAACTCCATGATCTTTGACATATTGTGTAACCTCTGCATAAGCAGAATACATGTACCCATCTGAAGTAGTTGGGTAGTAAATTTCATTAACATTTCCAATTGAACTTGCAGTTATATTAGTATAATTGGACTCTCCAGGCCCTTTTAGGGAAATGTTTCTTTTGTCGAAATCTCTATTGGTATTGCCTTTAGTTGCAGTTACAATATAACCACTTGTATTACTGTCTGATGCTCTACCTGTCCAATATAATCCTGCATAAACAATGTTTGAACATGAAGATGCAACTCCATTATCTGTAGGTAATGATAATGTTGAAGAAGATGAATTCCAAGTATTTGAATCATTATCGATATCAACATAAACCATTGGGTTATTATTGGTTTCATTGTCGGCGTAATTTTGTAATGTTAGATTGGTATTACCAATCATGGTGAAATCACCTTTTACATTATACGTTTTCTTTAGTGGTGTAAACGTTGAAGTTCGTTCTTTAAAAGGAACTTTTACCTGAGCATTTAAAGAAAATGCAAGTCCTAAAAAAAAGATTGCTGTAAAAATAATTCGATTTAATGGATAAACTATTTTAGATTTGGAGTATAGTTTTTTCATAATAATAATTGTAGGTTGTTATCTAATCTAGTTTTATTCGCTTTTGTCTATTTTGTAAAAAACAGTATATCCTGGATTTATGTTTTTTATAAGCTTAATGATTGAAGTGTCAGTGGTACTAATATTTGACAAGATGTAAACGTAATTTAACTTTGAGAAGTTAGAAAGTACTGATAAATCAATTGGAATATTCAAATCAGCGGTGTCATCAATTTTAACAGTTAAAATTTCAATATTTTCGACGCTAATGTTTGACGAGGCAATTGAACTCAAAGAACTTGCATCTGTAAACAATGAATTTGGTTTATTTCCATAACTTTTAACTTTTCCAGAATAAAAGTAAATGGTCTGTTGAACGTCATTCAATAAATTCTCCAAACGTTTAGATTCCGAGTTAGCTGATCTTAAATTTTGCTCAGATTTTTTCATTGCAGCAATCAAAGATTTTACTTCCATCACTTGCGGCGTTTTATCATTCGATTTTGATACTTGAGCGGTTAGTAAAGTCGTCAATAAAGTGAAACACAACAAAACTAATTTTTTGAAAATTTGATTGAATGAGTTTTCAAAGAAATTACAAAATTCGACGTAGAAATTTTTTGAGGTAAAGTATTTTTTTATCATGTAGGTTGATAGTATTAGATTTGTATTTTTATTTTAAACAGGGCGACGTTCAAGGAGCCAAATTAAATGTAAAAAGTTAGAGTTAACTTTTTTTTCTATAAACAACACAAAAAGTCGTTTAAGTACATTTTTATGTTAATTCAATCTTAAAAAATTATAAAAAAATTATAAAAATCGCTATTACAGAGACATACTTGCTAGTATATTCTTTCTGTTTTTAACATTAATTTACATGAAGATTATAATAGCTGTAATTAAATAAAGTAGATTTTTAAGAAACAGCATTTATACGTTATTACAGAATAAAAAGTTAAAAACAAGGATAATAAATTTTAGTTTTGTAAATTGTATTTAATAAATTTTACTAGTTGATAACAAAATTATTTTCCACTCATGAAAAACTTATTTTTGGTTCGCCATGCAAAATCAAGTTGGGAAGTCCCCATACATGACAAAGATCGCGGTTTGACTTGTCAGGGTGTAAAAGATGCTCATCTAGTATCGTCCGAAGCTAAAGATTCAATTCCGAAAGCGTATGTAATTTTTAGCAGTACTGCAAAAAGAACAACAAACACAGCGTTAATTTTTGCTCAAAATTTAGCCTATCCTATCGAAAGTATCATTTACAAAGATGATCTTTATACATTTGATGAAAATGATTTAGAGAAAGTGATCAAATCCTATAGTAATTCTTATGAAAGTGTCATTCTTTTTGGACATAATGGAGCAATTACAGATTTTGTTAATAAATTTGGGGATGTTTATATCGAAAATGTTCCAACTTCAGGTTTTGTTCATTTAAAATTTGAAGCAGAGGATTGGAAAAAAATAAAGAAAGGTAAAATTGAAAAAATAATATTCCCCAAAAATTTAAGATGAATAAAGTATTAGAATATAAATATATTGATAGAGAAAAAAGTTGGTTGGCTTTCAACGCACGTGTATTACAAGAAGCAGGCGATAATTCAGTTCCATTATTAGATCGTTTGCGTTTTTTGGGTATTTTTTCAAATAATTTAGATGAGTTTTTTCGAGTTCGTTTTGCAGCTATTAGACGATTAAGTTTAACTGGCATCTCTGGAGAAAAATACTTAGGAGGGATTTCAGCACAGCAATTAGTTAAGGATATCACTGAAATTGTTATTCAACAACAATCAGAAAGTTTACGAATTTTAAATATTATTGAAAGTGAACTGGAGACTAAAAATATATTTATTATAACAGAAACTGATATTACTTTTGAACAGGAAATTTTTCTAAAAGATTTTTTTATTCAAAAAGTGAGTCCTGAGTTAGTTACCATTATCTTAAATGATTTGGCAGAATTCCCGGTATTAAAAGACACTTCAGGGTATTTAGCTATTAAATTAGTTATGAATAAAAATTCAGAAGTTCGTTATGCAGTAATCGAAATTCCTAAAACAATTAATCGTTTTGTTGTATTGCCATCCAATAATGAAAAACAGTATATTATACTTTTGGATGACGTAATCAGACATAATTTGAGTAATATTTTCAATATTTTTGATTACAAAAGTGTTTCTGCTCACATGATAAAAATTACGAGAGATGCGCAATTGGATATTGATAGTGATTTGAGTAAAAGTATGATCGAAAAAATATCATTGAGTGTAAAAGACCGACGAATAGGAGAACCGGTTCGTTTTATTTATGACCAACTCATTGAAGAAGATACCTTGCAATTTTTTCTAGATAAAATGAAAATTGTCTCTACAGATAGTATTATTCCAGGAGGAAGATACCACAACAGAAGGGATTATATGGATTTTCCAAATCTAGGTCGATACGATTTATTGTACCAAACTAACGATCCATTACCCATTCCAGGATTAAGTTTGGAAGGGAGTATGCTCGAAAAAATAAGTGAAAAAGATTATCTCTTAAATGCACCTTATCAATCCTTTTCCTATTTGACCAAGTTTTTACGTGAAGCGGCGTTGGATCCTAAAGTAATTTCCATAAAAATTACCTTGTACCGATTGGCAAAAAATTCTCAAATCATTAGTTCTCTTATCAATGCGGCTAAAAATGGTAAGAAAGTTACCGTTCAAATCGAATTGCAAGCTCGTTTTGACGAGGCTTCTAATATTTCCTATGCAGAGCAAATGCAGTTGGAAGGTATTGAACTTATTTTTGGAATAAAAGGGCTTAAAGTACACAGCAAAATATGCGTTATTGAAAGATACGAAAATGACAAAATAAAGCGATATGGTTTTATTTCTACAGGAAATTTCAACGAATCTACCGCTAAAGTGTACACTGATGTTACCCTTTTTACCAGTCATCAACAAATTCTAAAAGATATCATGAGGATATTTGAGTTCTTTGATATCAACTATAGAGTACATCGCTACAAACATCTTATCGTTTCTCCGCATTATACCAGAACAAGATTTGTCAAGTTAATTGACAGAGAAATTACACACGCATTAGCAGGAAGGAAAACACATATTAAGCTAAAAATGAATAGCTTATCTGATTTTGCAATGATTGATAAATTATATGAAGCCAGTAGAGCAGGTGTAAAAATTCAACTTGAAGTCAGAGGAATTTGTTCGTTGATTCCCGGAATTCCTGGAATGAGTGATAATATTGAAGCAATTAGTATTGTAGATAATTATTTGGAACATTCCAGAATTTATATTTTTGGTAATGCGGGGCAAACAGAAGTGTATATTTCATCAGCGGATTTCATGACCAGAAATCTAGATGGTCGGGTTGAAGTAACATGCCCAATTTATGATCAAGGTATAAAAAACGAACTAATTGATAATTTTGATATTGGTTGGAAAGGCAATGTAAAAGCCCGTTTTCACTCTTACAAATTAGATAATAAGTACCGATATCGCAATCATAATCCTATTTTTAGAGCACAATTAGAAACCTATAAATATTATCAAAGAAAACTCCAAGTAGAGTCCCAAATTGAAACTAAAGTTTAATTATTTAGGGAAGGGTAGGTAGAGCTTTTTTTAAGCAATGATTCAGGAGTGAATAAAATAATTTAGGTAGGAAATAAACGAATTGAAACGAAGATGATTAAAATAAAAAAATATGCAGCAATTGATATTGGTTCTAATGCCATGCGTTTGTTAATTGCAAATATTGTAGAACAAGAAGGAAAAGAGCCTCAATTTAATAAAAGTTCACTGGTTCGCGTTCCCATTCGTTTGGGGCAGGATGCATTTACGGTTGGAGAAATTTCGGAAGAGAATATTGAAAGAATGTGTGATGCCATGAAGGCTTTTAATCTTTTAATGAAGGTGCATAAGGTAGAACGCTACATGGCTTTTGCAACCTCAGCGATGCGAGAAGCGTACAACGGAAAAGAAGTTGTCGAAATAATAAAGAAGAAAGCAGATATAAAAATAGAAATTATTGATGGTAAGAAAGAAGCAGCCATAATTGCTTCTACTGATTTACATCATTTGTTGAAAACCGATCAAACCTATCTTTTTGTTGATGTTGGTGGAGGAAGTACTGAATTTACGTTGTTTTCTAATGGTAAAATGATAAATTCTAGATCTTTCAAAGCAGGAACGGTGCGTTTGTTAAATGATATGGTGTGCGATGTAGTGTGGGATGAAATTGAAAAATGGATTAAAATAAATACACAAGAATACGACGAAGTCACACTGATAGGTTCTGGTGGAAACATAAATAAGTTATTTAAAATGTCTGGCAAATTGCAGGAAAAACCTCTTTCATATATTTATATGAATTCGCAATATGCTTTTTTAAATTCATTATCCTATGAGCAAAGAATATCCGAATTAGGTTTGAATCCAGATCGTGCCGATGTAATTATTCCAGCAACACGAATCTATCTAAATGCTATGAAATGGAGTGGTGCAAGAAATATTTATGTACCTAAAATAGGACTTTCAGATGGTATTGTAAAAGCGATGTATTACAACAAAATATAATTTGTAACTATCCCATTATACATCTAAATCTAATCCAAATGTTGAACGTAATAGTTCAATATTTGGATTAATTTCTAAAAATCTATTATACCTGTCCTGGTCATTAAAACTTCTTTTATTTTCTACGCTTTCATTAACCATCACTTCGATTGTAATATCATGATTGTGTAAATGTCCTTTTAAATGACCTAAAAGCCCATGTATTTCTTTTTCAAAATCTAATTTTGATCCTTCATTTGGTAATTCAATTGTGATGGCAGTTCCATTTAATTTAGGATCGTTAATGAGTAATAAGGATTCCATAATTTTATAGCCTTTCTCCCCTAAACGTTGCGCATATTTATTCCAATACAACAACATTTCTGTTTCGGTGAAAGATTCCGTGGGTAAGTGAAGTACTTCTTTTATTATTCCTTTACTACTTTCTTCCAATGCTTTCTTTGCACGAATACTCGATAATGAAAACGCAGAAACCTTTGGTCCTTCGGATTGTAGAATACTACTTTTTGTTGCGGGAGTAGGAACTAGAATTGACGGAACAGTAGTTGTCGTTTTCAGTTCTTTTGATAGAACTGATTCAACAACTTGTAAAGCAGGTTTCGGATCTTCAATTTTCGGTTGAACCGTTATTGAATAATCATTCTTTCTATAATAAGTAGGTGGAATTATATATTGCTCAACTTTTTTTTTTCTCCATCATAAGTGATAGAGGCCAGTTGCATTAGGCAAAGTTCAACAAGAAGTCGTTGATTTTGACTTAGTTTGTATTTTAAATCACAATCATTTGCAATCTCGATTCCTTTCAAAAGGAAGTCTTGACTGCATTTTTGTGCTTGCACCCCATACATTTGCTGCGCTTGTTCCCCAACTTCTAATAAAGTTAAAGTTGCAGGTGTTTTAGAAACTAATAAATCTCTAAAATGAGAAGCCAATCCGGATACAAAATGGTGCGCATCAAAACCTTTAGCTAGAATTTCGTTGAAAGCCAACAATAAATCTGGAATTTTGTTTTCCAAAAGCAAGTCGGTGATGTTGATGTACGTTTCGTAATCCAACACATTCAAATTCTCTGTAACGGCCTGACGTGTTAAGTCTTTTCCACAAAAAGAAACTACTCGGTCAAAAATAGACAAAGCATCGCGCATGGCACCATCAGCTTTTTGAGCAATAATGTGCAAAGCGTCATCTTCAAAAACTACTCCTTGACTGGTGGCTACTTCGGCAAGATGTTCTTTGGCATCTTTTACGGTAATTCTTTTGAAATCAAATATCTGACAACGAGAGAGTATCGTTGGAATAATTTTATGTTTTTCGGTCGTTGCCAAAATAAAAATGGCATGTTTTGGCGGTTCTTCCAATGTTTTTAGGAAAGCATTAAAAGCTGCCGAGGACAACATATGAACCTCATCGATAATATAGACTTTGTATTGTCCCGTTTGTGGTGGAATCCGCACTTGGTCAATAAGATTCCTAATATCATCAACTGAGTTGTTAGAAGCGGCATCTAATTCGAAAACATTAAAGGCAAAATCTTCAGTGGGATCATCGTATCCTGGCTGGTTAATTTTACGAGCCAAAATACGGGCGCAAGTCGTTTTTCCAACGCCACGAGGTCCTGTAAATAACAATGCTGAAGCTAAGTGATTGCTTTCTATGGCATTCAATAAAGTATTAGTAATGGCTTTTTGTCCTACAACATCTTTAAATGTTTGAGGACGATATTTACGGGCCGATACAACAAATTGTTCCATAGAAATTTTATTCGAAAGCAAATATAGGTTTTAATTTAAAGATGCAAAAATTTAAGGATTGAAAGATTTTATAATTTTCAGAATGGTTTTTATTTCCCAAATTCCCTAGCCCAGATAGAAGTGAAAATCCTTATGCGCCGGGGTTCGGCGGATAAGATTGTAACGAATAGCTGGAAATAGCTTCTAAAAAAAATTGATTATCAACTCTGATTTTTTTAATTCATTTGCTAAAAGGATTTATTATTTTCTTCCTTTGATGGTCAGATCAATTAAAACTCTTGCGGCACCATTATTCGAATTTGCAGCATATCCGGCGACAAACACTCCTTTTTTACCTGAAGAAGATTTGATGCCATAAACTGTTGCCTCATCATCTGGATTTGTGTCTCCTTCGTAACGGTAAATATGCTGAATTTCATAATGACTTGGATTTTTTACAATATCTTCCTCATGAAGATTAAAATCAAAGGTAAATCCCATCTCATTCAAATCATCTAAGGCTTTAGAAACGGTGGCATAATGATACATATTTGACATAATAGAGATTTTTTAGTTATTTACTAAAGGTAACTGTTTTATTATGAATTCATTGTAAAAGGGATGTTAAAGTAAGGAATCTTAAATGTAAAAAAAGAATTAAATAGTGTAAATTTGCACCGCAGACCGCCTTATCGCCGTTTTGAGTAATCAAGAGGGAGGAAAGTCCGGACACCATAGGGAAGCATAGCGGGTAACGCCCGTCGGTTCGCCTCGGCGAATTAGGACAAGTGCAACAGAAAGTATGTACAGGTAATGCTGTAGTGAAACCAGGTAAACTCTATGCGGTGAAATATCAAGTATATCAGCATTTAAGGGCTTCTCGTCCGTTGCTGAAGGGTAGATAGCTTGAGTTACGCAGTAATGCGTAATCTAGATAAATGATAAGGTAACGCTGAAATAAATTCAGTGTTAACAGAATCCGGCTTATAGGTCTGCTTTTTTTTCAATGGGTTGTTAAAATTTACTTTTAAAAGCAAAAGAAATTTATTAAAGCAGCATTCTCCTTTTTGTATCTTGCTATACTATTCAATCGTCATTGATTTTAGTTTTGTTCTATAAGCCTCCAGTGCTATAGATTTAGAAATAAAACCATAGTATTTTTCCTCTTTAAGAACAGGTAAAAATGCTTTTTTTGATTTCTCAAACTTGTTCATGACTATTTCCATGCTGTCATCAGGTGAAATTATTTCAATAGGCGCAAGCATAATCTCTTTGACCAACGTATATTTTACGCGGTAGGAATTAAATATTATTTCTCGAATATCATTAAAGTGAACGATTCCTAATAAGTTTT
The DNA here is from genome assembly GCF_900142695.1 of Flavobacterium xanthum. Classification (GTDB taxonomy): domain Bacteria; phylum Bacteroidota; class Bacteroidia; order Flavobacteriales; family Flavobacteriaceae; genus Flavobacterium; species Flavobacterium xanthum. The sequence goes on from NZ_FRBU01000056.1 coordinate 11,657, forward strand.
GTTTTACATCAACTACACCAAATATTACTTGATTGGAATGGGAAATTAAATCTACGAGTCGTTCTAAATTTTCATCAGGAGTAACTGTTAAGAAATCAGTTTGTATGATGGAATTGGTCTCTAAAGTAGATAGCACATTGGTGTCTTTATTACTAGTAAAGGCATGTCCTTTTTCCACTAGCGTTTTAACATCCATTGAATGTTTTTCGAAACGTTTTGAAATCGCAAAACTAATAGAGGCCACAATCATTAGGGGAATCATTAAGTTATAACCTCCAGTTATTTCTGCTATTAAGAATATCGCAGTCAACGGAGCATGAAACAAACCGCTCAAGATTCCAGCCATACCAACCATAGTAAAATTACTGATTGGCAAGTTAGTGAGCCCGGTTAAATTTAGAAATTTGGAAAAGAAAAATCCAACATAAGATCCTAGAAACAAGGAAGGAGCAAAGTTACCGCCGTTTCCACCGCTGCTTAGGGTTATCCCTGTGGCAAAAACCTTTAGCATCATCGTGCTTCCTACAAAAAGCAATAGCGCCCAACTGTTGTCTCTAAACTCACTAAACAAGGTGTTTTCTAATAATTTTCCTGGATCACTCTCGGATAATGTTTTAATACTTTCATATCCTTCTCCAAAAAGTGTAGGAAAAATAAAAATAAGTACCGCTAAAATGGAAGCTCCAAATAATGCTTTTTTATAGGGTGATAATTTTAGTCTTGCAAAGAAATGTTCTACTTTCTGGAAATTACGAGAATAGTATATAGATATAAATCCTGTTAACAATCCTAACAAAATATAATAAATAATGTTATGATAATCAAAACTTTGTTGTTGTTTGAAGGACAACAAAATTTTCTCGTCTAATGCAATTACGGAGACCAAAGCACCTGTTGCAGCCGCAATCATGATGGGTGTAAAGGCTGCAATACTCACATCTACTAGCAAAACCTCAATGGCAAATAAAACACCTGCAATTGGGGCGTTAAAAGCGGCGGCAATTCCGGCAGCAACGCCGCATCCTATTAGTAAAGTTCGGTCTTTGTAACTCAACTTGTATTTTTGTGCGTAATTCGAACCAAAAGCTGCACCAGTAATCACGATAGGACTTTCTAAACCAGCGGAACCTCCTAAACCAACGGTTAATGAACTGGTGACGATTTGAGCGTACATTTGTTTTTTGGGAATAATACTTGCTTTTTTAGCGACAGCGTATAAAATTTGGGAAGTGCCTTTTTGGATTTTCCCTCCTAAAACTTTCTTAACCACTAAAACAGTCAATATGATACCTATGATAGGTAGAATACTATTAATGAATCCTAATTTCAAGATTCCGTTAACGTAAGTCGCGAATGAAAAAACCCAGTGAGCAAACGTTTTTAGCACAATTACAGCAAATGCAGAAGAAATACCCACTAAAACGGCGGATAGAAATATAAACTGTTTTGGAGTCAATAAAGACTGCGCAATTGCAATTACTGTTTCTAGTTTTGAAATATATTTTTTGAACATGATGTTTTTTAAAGGGGATACAAAACTACTATTATTTTAATCCTAACACATATTTTTTAATGCTTCTTTTGTACTTAATTTTTTTAAATCATTGGATTTTACAAACGCTATAACGTCTTCAGGACTTGTTTTTGCATATTCTCGTAACGCCCAACCGATTGCTTTTTGAATAAAAAATTCTTTAGAATGGGAATGCTTTAAACATTCGGAAAATAAAAAATTAGCATTCGTTTTTTGTTTGTAACCCAATTGAAATAAAATTACACTTCGATTCAACCACATATTTTCTGCTGTTGAAAATCGTTCTATTACCTTTTTGGTTTCTAATGGGAATTCCGTTAAATACTAACCTAAAATGTACTTTGCAATCGTATCGACACTGTCCCACCAAGAATTGTTGATTAATAGTTTTTCAATCAGTTGAATATCTTCTTTTTTATATTTTCCTTTGCCTTCTTTTATCAAAATTTCAATCGCGCAATAATGAAATTCTCGTTCTATTTTTGAATATAATTCTGATACAATTGCGCCTGTATTTGCTGAAACTTCTTGTTTGTTTTCTTTCCAAATTTCCTTAAAAATACGCCTTCTTTCTTCCGTTTTTATCCCAAAAAAAGTAAAGTTGTTCTTCATGTATTTTGCCATCGCAAATGCGTTTTTTGGATTTTTATTTGCTATAAAAGCGCTTTCTAAGGCAAATATAAAGTTCATAAGTATTAATTTTTTCCGTCATCGTGAGCGCTTCCGAAGTTTGGGGAGAAGGATTAAAATCCTACGGCTTTATCGTCTCCTCTAAAATCAGCACCACCTTCCATTTTGTTATTTGGTAAAACCAATATGGCATCCACTTTACCTATAACAGGAGTTGTCTTTTCATTGATTAAATATCCTTTTGATTTTAAGGTTGCAAGTGTTTTAGTGTCGAAAGTGTTGGGTTCAAATGTGATCAAATCCGGCAACCATTGGTGATGAAAACGAGGCGCATTTACCGCTTCCTGCATACTCATACTGTATTCATAAACATTTAAAATGGTTTGCAATACTGATGTAATGATTGTTGAACCACCCGGAGAACCTACAATCATAAATAATTTACCGTTTTTCTCTACGATGGTGGGAGTCATGGAACTCAACATTCGTTTTTGTGGCGCAATACTGTTGGCCTCATTGCCCACTAATCCAAACATGTTAGGTTCACCGGGTTTGGCACTGAAATCGTCCATTTCGTTATTTAGGAAAAAACCTAATTCATCACAATAATATTTAGATCCATACCCATCATTTAGGGTGGTGGTTGACGAAACAGCATTGCCATACTGATCTACAATTGAGTAATGTGTCGTCTCTGCACTTTCATTATACGTCACTTTTCCTTCTTTTATTTCCGATGATAAAGTGGCTTTTTCAAAACTAAAATTCGACATTCTTTGTTCCAAATAATCATCTGCCATTAAAGCTTTCAAAGGTATTTTTACAAAATCAGGATCGCCTAGATAATAACTTCTGTCTGCGTAAGCTCTTCTTTCGGCTTCTACAATAACTTGAATGGCTTCGGTTGAATTATGGCCCATTTTAGCCAGGTCAAAAGGCGCAATCATTTTGAATATTTGAGCCAGACATATTCCGCCACTACTAGGTGGAGGCATCGAAATAATTTTCAAATCTTTATAGTCAAAAGTAAGCGGTGTTCTCCATTTGGCTTCGTATTGAGCTAAATCTTCCAAGGAGATTATCGCTCCTTTTTGCTGCAAGTATTGGACTAATATTTTAGCAGTTTCTCCTTTGTAAAATTCATCTCTGCCGTTTTTTGAGATTCTTTTTAATGTAGCGGCCAGTGCAGGATATTGTATTATATCATTTTCCTTAAAAGCGGTTGCAAATAAGGTCTTGTCTCCATTTACCTTGATGATTTTATCTCGATACGCAGCCAATCGGTCTTCTTGTCTTTTGGTAACAACAACTCCTCTTTCTGCTAGTGCAATAACAGGTTTCAGAATTTCTTCAATTGGTAATGAACCTAATTTTTCATGAACGGCAAAAACACCTGCAATTGTTCCGGGAACCCCAATAGCAAGGGGAGATTCGGTACTTTTCCCTTTTATTACATTCCCTTTTTCGTCTAGAAACATATTTTTTGTTGCTGCTAGCGGGGCTTTTTCTCGATAATCTAGAGAACCAATTTCGCCATTTGCTTTCCGATACACCATAAAACCGCCACCTCCAAGATTTCCTGCATACGGATAGGCAACTGCAAGAGCCATTTCTGTTGCTACCATCGCATCGAAAGCATTGCCACCTTTTCTCATGATTTCAACACCAATTTTGGAAGCTTCTTCTCGTGCAGAAACAACCATTGCTTGATTGGCAATCAATCCTGTGGGTTGAACAGTATTTTTCTGGGTTTTGCAACCAATAGATAAAACACTCAATAGAATAATAATTTTTTTCATTTTAAGTAATATATAAATTTAAAAACCAACAGCTTTGTTATCACCTCTTTTATCAGCTCCACCTTCTAATTTACTATTTGGCAGGACCAGAATAGCATCGACTTCACCAATAATTTCTTTATTTTTTTCATTGATGATGTATCCCTTGTTCTTCAAATCAATCAATAGTTTTTTATCGAAAGAATTGGGTTCAAAAGTAATCTCATCTGGCATCCACTGATGGTGAAATCTTGGAGCATCTACGGCTTCTTGCATACTCATTCCAAATTCATACACATTCAATATAGCCTGTAAAACCGATGTGATAATGGTAGAACCTCCCGGCGTACCCACAACCATGAAAAGCGAATTGTCTTTTTCGACAATCGTAGGCGTCATAGAACTCAACATTCTTTTTCCGGGAGCGATGCTATTAGCTTCACTTCCCGTAAGACCATATAAATTAGGGACACCTGGTTTTGCACTGAAATCATCCATTTGATTATTCAAAAAGAAACCCAAATCATCACAATATATTTTAGAACCATAGTTGTCGTTTAAAGTTGTTGTGGCCGATACAGCGTTTCCAGCAGCATCAACGATCGAATAATGAGTAGTTTGGTTGCTTTCATATCCTTTGATTGTTCCGTGAGCAATATCCGAAGATTTTGAAGCTTGATCAAATGAAAAATCCTTCATTCTTTTTTCTAAATAAGAGGGACTTACTAATTCTTCTATTGGAAGTTTTACAAAATCAGGATCACCCAAATAGTTATTCCTGTCGGCATAGGCTCTGCGTTCTGCTTCTGTTAGTACCTGTATGGTTTTTAAGCTGTTGTGTCCCATTTGTGAAAGATTGAAAGGGGCAATCATTTTCATGATTTGATTCAGACAAATTCCACCGCTACTTGGCGGAGACATCGAAATGATTTTTAAATTTTTATACTGAAAAGTAATTGGATTTCGCCACTTGGCCGCATACGTAGAAAAATCTTCCATTGTGGCGTTTCCTCCTTTTTTTGCTAAGAACGCAACTAATTTTTGAGCAGTTTCGCCTCTGTAAAATTCATTGCGACCGTTTTTGGCAATTCGTTTTAAGGTGGCTGCCAGCGCACGATATTTTATGGTATCATTTTCTTTATAGACTTTGGAAAACAAACTATTAGTTCCATTTCTTTTTATAAAATAGGCTCTATTGTAAGCCAAACTTTCTGCTTGAAATTTAGTGACAATAACACCTTTTTCAGCGAGTGCAATGACGGGTTCCATAATTTCGCTCATTGGTAAAGAGCCATATTTTTTGTGTACTTCAAATATTCCAGCTATTGTTCCCGGAATTCCAGAAGCGAGTGCTGTTGCCGTACTTTTTCCTTCTATTACATTTCCTTTTTTGTCTAGAAACATATCTTTAGAGGCTGCTAATGGGGCTTTTTCTCGGTAATCGATAGCTCCAGTTTCCCCATTGGCTTTTCTAAAAACCATAAAACCACCACCGCCAATATTCCCAGCTTGTGGATGAGAAACTGCCAAAGCTAGTTCTGTGGCAACCATCGCGTCAAAAGCATTTCCACCTTTTTTCATGATTTCAACTCCAATTTTCGAAGCTTCTTCACGAGCTGAAACTACCATAGCTTTTGAAGTAACTAAACCAGTGGGCTCTATCGTTTTTTCATTCGATTTACAGCTCAGAACAGCTAAGGAAAGGAAGAGAATTATTTTTTTCATTTTTAAGATGGTATTTTGGTTTTATGTGTAAAGTTGTGGTTGTTTTTATTATGTATTACTTTAATTGTTCTAACCACATAGAGACATAGAATATTAGTTTGTATATTAAGAAGCTTCGCTTAATATTAGATTTCATAGGTGGATTTATTTATTCTTTTGGTAAGATTTTATAAAATTCATTAACAAAAGTCTTTTGTCCCTCCTTGAAAATATTAAAACAATTAAAATTTATCAAAATACCTTTCGGTGATTTTAATAATTTCATGTGATTCAAAAGTTTAGCTTCAAAAGCAGGATGGATTTCTGAAACGGCTTTAAATTCAATAACAATCAAGTTTTCAATTAACAAATCACATCTAAAATCAGATTCCATCATTTTGCCCTTGTAAATTACAGGTATTTTATGCTCTGAAATAAAATTAATATTTCTTAACCTTAATTCCTCTTTCATACATTGATGATAAACACTTTCTAGTAAGCCTTTACCCATGATTTTATGAACTTCTATTGCCGCACCAATAATTTGAAAGCTTAAATCATTAAGATGTTTTTGTGTAATCATTCCTTAGACTATTTCAAATTAATACTATTTTTAGACTGTTATATCTTTAAACGAATACCAACAGGTATAATTTATTTTTCAGATTTTTTTTTGAAAACACAGTAACAACTAAATGTTATAGCTGTAATTTATAGCTATCTAATTTTCAAAAATATTTCGTTTCTAAATCATAAATTGTAACTATGTTAATCCAAGAATTGGACTACAGATCTCTTTTTTTCTATGTTTCTATATGGTTAATTTCTATTTAATTTATTTCAAAAATTTTAATTATCTTACATAAGAATGTAGGTAAATTTATTATTTCAATTTTTACCAATTAAGGAAAACCTATATTTTTATGTAGTAACATTGTAATCATTCATCAAGTATTTTTTGTTCTACAAAAGTCCTCAATTCTTCAAAGAATGCCGTAAACTCTTTTTCAAAATCATTGTAATATTCTTGAAGCTCTACGGTAGCAAACCGCATGTTTGATTGATTTTTTGTTCGGCTATCCATTTGCGTTAAAATGTGGTCAATTCCACTGATTGTTTGGTAACTAACTAACCAATTTTCCTTAAATAGAATAGGCATTATTTTTATGGTTCTTTCCGAAAGTACGCTGTTGTTTTCCCGTAAAGATTGATAAAAACGCTCAACGAATTCCTCCAGTTTTTCATCGGAATAAATACTCCAATTCTTAGCCAAAAAATGATCGTAAAAAATATCTACAATCACTCCAGCATAATGGTGGTAATGCTGATGAAGACGTTTTGTGCTTTGTCTAAAAATAGGATGTGCATCTGTAAACGTTATGCTGCTCCCCAAAAAACGTACAACTTTTTGTGTGAATTTAAGATAGGATTAAAAACCTTAAATTAGCAGAATTATGTCAAGAACAAGAAGAG
>NZ_FRBU01000058.1 GCF_900142695.1 Flavobacterium xanthum
ACCGGATTCCCAGTGTAAAAGTTTCATCTGATTATTATTTCGATTGATAAAAATGAACACTTCCCCACTATGTGCAACGCGTCCTAATTCATTGGCAACAAGACCGCACAAACCATTAAAGCTTTTGCGCATATCGAAAACTTTGGGGTAGAGCAAAAAGGTATGTGAACTACTTAGGCTAAACACTAATATAGGTTTACTAAAGCCGAAAGTTCACTTAAATTATCCGTATCCACTCGCAGCACAACTCCATTAGGGTATACGATTTCGTATTTGTTTTCTAAAGCGAAAACTGGTTTTTTCAGTGCAATAAAACCTCCGCTTTGTGCTTCTTCATTTTTGCTTTTTCGTATCCAATAGCTGAAGGTTCCTAATTTAATACCTGCTTGATCGCAATACGCTTGTTGTGAAAGTCCACTTTGTTTCCAAGATTCAACTCGGGATAACATAAATTCATTTTTATTCATGTCTAAATTGTTTAGAACAAAACTACTACCTTAGGTTAATCTAAAAAATATGGGGTTCGTCGGGCGGATACGTTTATAACACAAATTCATGAAGATTACTTTTTCCTTTTTTATACCTTTTTTATGTTATATTATTTAGAATAGATATAAATAATACTTATATTTGTTTCAAAATAAATTAGACATGCAAGAAATAAAACAGATATATCATAACAATTTAGGAACTGCATTTTATTGGAGAAAAGACAATGATATCGTTCTAGATAAAGTTCAGCTCGTTTTTAGAGAAACGGGATTCTATTTTACAAAGCAGGAACTGCAACTATTTAAGCGTTGCATCGAAGACAGCTACCAGCAAAACAGCTTTTGCGACGATTGTGAACTGAAAAACAAATGCCACAAATTTTTATTAAAAACACCTTGTCTTCAAATTGATTTAGCGGTTTCCATGGAAGAACTTAATGCAGTAAAAGATTTGATTGAAGGCACCTTGTTTAAAATAAATTTAGATGATTATTTGTACGGCGAAGGGATGAATTAGGAATCGTACTTTTTTATTTCGAAAGTCTCGCCATCAAAAACACCATAGGTAAAATACGTAATCCAGTCGCCTAGATTCACATATTCAGAATTTTCTCCTACAGTAACTTTCATAGGCAAATGACGGTGGCCAAAAATAAGGTAATTGTAATGCTTGGTTTCTAGCTTTCTTTTAGAATAAAGAATGAGCCATTCGTTGTCTTCGCCAAGAAAAGTCACATCCTCATCGCCAGAAATCAATTTGTTCTTCACCGAAAGATATTGCGCCAGTTTCACGCCGATGTCCGGATGAATCCATCTAAAAAGCCATTTAAAAAACGGATTGGTAAATACCTTTTTCATGCGCTTGTATCCTAAATCACCAGGACCTTTGCCGTCTCCGTGGCCAATAAGGAACGTTTTGTCGCCAAAAACATATTCTTGATTGTCATGAAATACTGGTATGTTCAATTCTTTCTGGAAGTAATCTTCCATCCATAAATCGTGATTTCCTACAAAGAAATAAATGGGAATTCCACTGTCTCGGATTTCAGCAAGTTTGCCTAGAACGCGAATAAAACCTTTGGGGACTACGGTTTTATATTCGAACCAAAAATCAAATAAATCGCCCAATAAAAATATAACTTCGGCATCTTTTTTAACTTCGTCAAGCCAAGCCACGAACTTTTGCTCTCGAGGAAAACTCAACTCTGGTGTGGGTGCACCAAAATGCTGATCAGAAGCGAAATATATTTTTTTGTTATTAGGTAATTGCATGAAGTTACAGTATGGATTTCATATTATCACTAGCAAACCACTCTGCAAAAGAAGATTCGGTTTCTTGTAGTTTTAAGGAAAAAAGAGTGATCCCTTCGGGTAATCGGCTGATAATTCTATGGGAGAAATCTACTACCATATTTTCGCTTGTGGGTTGGTAATCTACTAAGATAACATGATGTCCACGATTTATTAGTTCGTTTGCCAACTCAATGTGGGGCGTGGTGCCATTGAACACAGTGGCATGGTCAAATTGATCTACAATTTCTTCTTTTACAATCTTCTTTAAATCCGTGAAGTCAATTACCATTCCATATTTTACATTGGAACGATCTGTTATTGGAGATCCAATTACGGTTACTGATAATTTATAACTATGTCCGTGAACATTTTTACATTTGCCGTCATAACCATATAAGGCGTGTCCAGTTTCGAAACTAAATTGTTTTGTAATTCTGATATTGCTCATTAGATTTTAATTTTGATGCAAATTTAGTAAATAATTAAAGTTCTTTGTCTCTTTTTTTTGCACTAGTATACATCCAATAGGCTAGACCAATTAAAACAACGAAAGGAATAAAAGATCCAATAATAATACCTATTTGGTAACTATTGTCTGTAGCATTTTTTAATTTTTCTTCAATATTTGCTTGTTGCACAAGCGTTAGGATTGTCATGATAAATTATTTTTTGAATTGTGATAATGCTTTTTTAGTAAAATCAGACAACACTAGTCTTCCAGAAATTGCAGCGCGTTCCACCAAAAGTGCTTCCCAATCTTGGGTTCCATCCCACAACACGTTCTTCATTTCGATTAAAGCATCTGGGTTATAACTGGACAATTTAGCACTGAAATTAGTAATGGCAATGTCAAGAGCCTCAATAGATTCAAAAGTACTAGCATATAATCCTTTGTCGACGGCCCAATCTGCTGATTTCCATTCTTCTGCTGCCAAAGTCATTTCGGACATAGCTGTCTTTCCAATTTTTCTTGAAACTACAGGTTCTATGACAAAGGGACCAATACCAATTGCTAATTCAGACAGTTTTATTGAAGCATTTTTTGTAGCCAAAGTATAATCGCAAGCACAAGCAATTCCTACGCCGCCTCCCACTGCCTTTCCTTGAATACGGCCAACAACAAGTTTAGAACAAGATCGCATAGCATTGATTAAATGGGCAAATCCTGAAAAAAATTGGGTTCCCTCTCCTTCGTCAGAAACCGCCAAAAGTTCGTCAAAGGAGGCTCCCGCACAAAAAGCTCCTGTACCTTCACTTTGAATCACAATGACTGTAATAGTGGGGTTAGCACTTAAATTATGAAATTCGGCTGTGAGTCTGTCCAGTAATTCTCTTGGAAAAGAATTACTTGCTGGATGACCAAAAGTTACCGTTGCAATTTTATTATCGAATGTTGTGAAGAGCGAGCCTATTGGGTTTTCTGATACCATGCTGGGGATTTTGATGTAAAGTTAGAAAAAGTAACGGAGCATTTGACTTTTTTTCAAACAGAATAGATTTGTATTTTTGAAATTTGCATTTTGAGAAATTTATATGCTATATTTGCGGTCAAGTTCGGGGGATTAGCTCATTTGGCTAGAGTGCTTGCCTGGCAGGCAAGAGGTGACCGGTTCGAATCCGGTATTCTCCACAATATAAAACCGTAAATCTAATTAGTAAAGATTTACGGTTTTTTTATTTAAGTTAATGACTTAAGAACCTCTGCATGAGCAGTACTTTGATGGAGCTATTTTGATCAGATAAATCAAAAAAGGCTGTCTCAGAATAAATAGAGACAGCCTTTTTGTTTGTGCAGTAAACAGTGCCTTTACTTAAAAGAATCCAACTGGCTCTTTGTCGTAAGAGATCAACATGTTTTTCACAACACGGTAATGATCTAAAGCCATTTTGTGGTTTTCACGACCAAATCCGGATTCTTTAACTCCACCAAACGGAGCGTGCGCAGGATAGGTATTGTATTGGTTTACCCAAACTCTACCCGCTTGAATAGCACGTGGAACTTGGAATAATTCGTGCGCATCACGAGACCAAACACCTGCACCTAAGCCGTAAGGAGTGTCGTTTGCGATTGCAATTGCCTCTTCGGTAGTTTTAAATGTTGTCAAAGCGACAACTGGTCCAAAAATTTCTTCTTGGAATACACGCATGTTGTTTGTTCCTTTTAATACTGTTGGTTGAACATAGTATCCTCCAGCAAGATCGCCTTCATAATTACCCGCTTCTCCTCCAGCTAATACAACTGCACCTTCTTCTTTACCAATGTTGATATAGTTGACGATTTTATCACATTGTGCTTTTGAAACTTGAGATCCGATCATTGTTTCTGGATCTAGTGGATTTCCTGCTTTAATTAGTTTTAAACGCGCTTGCATTCTTTCAATGAAAAGATCAGCAATACTTTCGTGAACTAAAATACGGGAGGGAGTCGTACAAATTTCTCCTTGGTTTAAGGCAAACATTAATGCGCCTTCAATCGCTTTACTAAAGAACTGATCATCTTGAGCGGCTACAGATGGGAAAAAAATATTTGGAGATTTTCCACCTAATTCCATAGTTACTGGAATAATATTTTCGGCTGCATTATGATACACTTTACGACCTGTTTCAGTAGATCCGGTAAATGAAAGTTTAGCAATACGTTTTGAAGTCGCTAAAGCTTGACCTGCTTCTGAACCAAAACCAGTTACAATGTTTAAGACTCCTGCAGGTAAAATATCACCTATCAATTCCATCAACATCATTACACTTGTAGGAGTTTGTTCCGCCGGTTTAACAACTGCAGTACAACCTGCTGCTAAAGCTGGAGCAATTTTCCAAGCCAACATTAACATTGGAAAATTCCAAGGAATAATTTCACCTACAACACCGATAGGTTCATGCAAAACGATACTTAAGGTATTTTTATCATGCTCTGAAACGCTTCCTTCGTCTGCACGGATAACACCTGCAAAATAGCGAAAGTGATCAATACAATAAGGGATATCAGCCGCACGTGCTTCACGGATTGGTTTACCGTTATCTATAGTTTCTAATGTTGCTAAATATTCTAAGTTGTCTTCCATTACTTGCGCAATTTTCAACAACATATTGCTACGCTCTGTTACTGAAGTTGTACTCCAAGTAGGGAACGCTTTATGAGCTGCATCCAAAGCAAGGTCGATATCTTCTTGAGTTGAACGAGCAGCTTGAGTAAACACTTTTCCATCAACTGGAGAAGGATTGTCAAAATACTGCCCTTTTACTGGAGCAACAAATTTACCGTCAATAAAATTATCATATCTTTCTTTGAAAACAGGTTTAGTTACATTTGCCATTTTTTAGTATTTAAATTATCTAAGTGTAATTATTTTTTTAAAAACGCTTTGTTTTAATTACACTACAAATGTACGATGGCGGTAAGCGTAACAGGTTATTGATACGGTTCAAAAACTTATGAAAAAAGCTCAATTTTTATTTTAAAATCGCAGCACGGCAATAAAAATAGATATAAATTCCTGTTTATTAGATTTTTATGATTTTAAATGATTTTAATAAATTTCCTTTGGACTAATTCCGAATTTGTTTTTAAAAGCGATACTAAAGTTGGAGAGATTATTATAACCTACCTCCAAATAAATATCAGAAGGTTTAAGTAGTCCTTCATGCAACAAGTCTTTCGCTCTTTGCAAGCGCTTATCTTGCAGCCATTTGCCTGGCGCCTCATTGTATTCTAAAGTAAAATGACGTTTGAAAGTAGACAAACTCATGTTGCACAAAAAAGCAATTTCTTCCAGTTTTAGGTTCGAATGCACATTGCTTTCCACCACTTTTTTAAAGGGAGAAACTTCTTTGGAGATTAAGGAATACAAATAGAATTCGAATTTTTGTTCATATTTGTATAATAGATACAGCATAATTTCTTCAAATTTTACGAGAAGCAACTGTTCTGTATAATCAGAGGGTGCCGTATTTAAAACCGATAGAGAATTTAAGAAAGTTATGATGTAGTCATCATTTTCAATTACGAAATAAGGAATTTCGTCTCGATGAGGAGAACCACTTTTAGTGTGTTTTTGTAGAAATTCAATCAGCTTTTCCTCGGAAAAAAAGAAGAGCTTGCAGTAATAAATAGCTTCCGTGTCCAATAATTCGGTCCAAAGCCAATTTCCTTTTTTAAGAAGCAAAGACTGTTTACTATTTACAGCAATTGACGTATCCGCAAAGTGAACCTGTTTTTTACCCACCTGCAAAAAACTAAACATGTTCATACTTAAATTGACCTTGCTTTTTACAACATCATTGGTCATTTTAAAATCATAAACCAATAGATCACCACTAACTTCCTGGTCTTGACTATAAATCTCGGGTATGTTTGCTATTGGCATTTGATATTTCTCAAAAGGATTATTATACTATATTAACCTGTATTTTGCTAAATACTGAAACTTATTACCGACTACTTCTCTTCATTCTATTGCTACACGAAAAGAAACTCCGCTGTAGCAACTTTCAGTTCCGAAAAATCATGACAAAATACCACCCAATTAAATAACAAGTAGTACTATAAAATAATGCGAGAATTACAATCTCTTACGACAGTTTTTCTTCTTGTTTTAAAGCTAGAGGAGTTACCATAAATGGCAGTTTTTAATACGTTTTAATATTCAATTTTACCAACTTGACGCATTACACGAACAATTTTATCTTTTCGTCGGTTGATGTAGGAGGAAGAACTAGTTGCCGCATATTTTCGTGGATTGGGTAAAATTGCTGCAATTCCTGCTGCCTGCATCGGTGTTAAACTGGAAGCTCCTTTGCGATACCAATGTTCTGCAGCCGCTTGCGCTCCATACACCCCATTTCCCATTTCGATACTGTTCAAGTACACTTCCATAATACGTTCTTTACCCCAAATGATTTCGATCAAAACAGTGAAATAAGCCTCAAGACCTTTTCTCAAATAACTTCGGCCTTGCCAGAGAAATACATTCTTAGCGGTTTGCTGCGTTATGGTACTTCCTCCTTTTATTCTTCGCCCACGTTCGTTGCTTTTGTACGCTTTTTGCATCGCAACAAAATCAAAACCATTGTGCTTCAAGAAAGTCCCATCTTCACTGGCGATTACGGCTTTTTGAAGGTTCATGGAAATATTTTCAATTGGTTCCCAGTCGTGGCTAAAAAAAACTTCTTTTCCCGCAACCTTATTTTCAATTGCCCGAATCACCATTAATGGCGTAAACAAAACTGGAACAAATTTAAAAAACACGACAAAAAATAAAGAAAGTCCAAAGAACCATAACAAGACTTTGAATAAAAAACGGGTTAGTTTGCTCATAAAAGAGGTAGGTTCTTTTTTAACGGGTTGTCTTGATTTTTTTGCTGTTATTTTTGTTGCCATTATACTAAATCTGCTAATTCTGTTCCAATTAAACTACCTATTGCCACGCCCATTCCACCCAATCGCACACCACAATACACCGTATCAGATAGTTGTGAAACAATGGGGTTTTTACTGTTGCCAATACCCATGATTCCACTCCAACGGTGTGCAATTTGGAAATCCTGATTCGGCAAAATTACTTCTTTTAATAACTGTTCCAATTTTTTTTGGACGATTTCTGTTTGTCCAAATGCGGTCGTGTTTTCCGTTTCAAAATCTAGATTTCTTCCTCCACCCAATAAAATCCGATCCCCAATATTTCTAAAATAATAATACCCTCGATCCAAATGAAATGTTCCACGTATATCTAAATTCTTAATCGGCTCTGTGATTAAAACCTGCGCTCTTGCTGGCTTAACTGCACCATTAGTTAATTCATTTGCAAAGCCATTCGTAGCAAAAAGTATTTTCTTGGAGGTGAAACTAAAATCCCCCAGCGCGACTTCAACACTATTGCCTTTATCTAAATAGGAGGTAACAGTTTGTTGGTTTAAAATTAAAATATTTTCAGCAACTGCTTGTTTTAACAGCGCCTGCATCATATTTCCAGTATCAATCTGGGCTTCAAATGGATTGAAAACTAAATATTCTTGTACTCCGTTGAATCCAAAACGATCGATTTCCTTAGCAAAAACAGCCGCTTTGAAAAGGGGTCTTAAAATTTCATTAATAAAGGGTAATTTTCGAAGACAATCATCGTAGTTGCTTGTATTGTCTCTTAAAAATAACTCATATCCGCCATACGGCTTAAAATCTATACTGTCATCACCAAGCCTTTTTCGCAGCAATTGCAAACCTTTCCATCGTTTCTGAACCAGATTCACCACTTCCTCCTCCGAATGGGATTTTAAGTCATCCATAATTTCCGACAGACTTCCAAAACAAGCGAATCCAGCATTTTTAGTACTCGCACCTTGTGGCAACATTCCTTTTTCCAAGACTAGGATTTTGCTGTCCGGGAATTTTTCGCGCAAGCGTAATGCAGCATGCAAGCCCACAATACCGCTTCCTACAATAGTATAGTCTACATCCGTAAACCAGTTTTTCAACTCCCAATAGCTCAAATTCATATTCAAATATTTTTCATAAAAATAATAATTTTTTGGAGCTAATCCCGCTATCCGTTGCAATCTTTTATTTTTTAAAGAAAAAATAAAAGGATTTTCACTGCTATCGGGGCTACAAAGCAAGTGTTAAAAACAAAAAAACATTAGATTAAATTGGTTAATTTTATCGCTCGTAAAAAATCAATTACTAAAATGAAAAAAATACTATTTATACCCTTATTAATGATGAGTTTAACCGCTATGGCACAAAATGTAATGACACCAGAGCTGCTTTGGAAACTAGGAAGAGTGACTCCATTAGGCATTTCAAAGGATGGAAAAAATGTAGTTTATAAAGTAACCACCCCATCTGTTACGGCAAATAAATCAGAAACTAAGTTTTACGCTTTACCTGTAATTGGAGGCAACCCAACCGAGGTAAAAGATACTAAAGACCTACTCAAGGATAAAAACATTTCACCTGACGGGAAATATCTTGTTTACAATGAAGAGGTGAAAATAGAAAAAGTTTTAGGAAAAGATTTCTATCCAGAACTAGATAAATCAGATGTTAAAATCTATGATGGATTGAATTACCGCCATTGGGACACTTGGAATGAAGGGAAATTCAATCATGTTTTTTACAAAGAAAACAAAGAAGGTGACGTAGGAATTGACATTCTAAAGGGAGAAAATTTTGACAGTCCACAAAAACCGTTTGGTGGAGACGAAGATTATATTTGGACACCAGACAGCAAGAGTATCCTTTATGTAAGCAAGAAAAAAGCAGGAACCGATTATGCAGTTTCTACAAACACCAATATCTTCGAATACAATCTGGAAACTGGGAAAACCATCAATAGAACCGAGCAAAACTTAGGATATGACACTGCTCCACAATTTTCTCCAACGGGGAATTTGACTTGGTTGCAAATGAAACGCGACGGTTTCGAAGCGGACAAAAACGACCTGATGGTGAGTTTCAAAGGAATAAAGATGAATTTAACGGCTAATTGGGACGGAACCGTAGATAATTTTATGTGGAGCGCTGATGGAAAAAAAGTATATTTTGTAGCGCCAATTGAGGGTACAAAACAGTTATTTGAAGTTAATTTCCCAGGTGTAACTAAAATTATGATCACTGTTCGCCAAATCACTACTGGCGATTTTGACGTTAATGATTTAGTTGGTTTTTCAGATAATAACATCATTGTAACGAAAACCGACATGAATCATGCGGCGGAAATTTTTTCTTATGATCTAAAGAAAAATTCTTGGAAACAACTTTCTAATGTCAACACTGCAACGTATAATTCTTTGGCATTAAGCAAAACAGAAAAACGCTACGTAACGACAACCGACGGTAAAAAAATGTTGGTTTGGGTGGTTCTTCCGCCAAATTTTGATGCTACAAAAAAATATCCAACCCTTTTATATTGTCAAGGTGGACCACAATCTGCCTTAACACAATTTTATTCCTACCGATGGAATTTACAATTGATGGCCGCTAATGGGTATATTGTTGTAGCTCCAAACCGTCGCGGAATGCCAGGTCATGGTGTGGAATGGAACGAGCAAATTAGTAAAGACTGGGGCGGACAAGTAATGGATGATTACCTTTCAGCAATTGATGCAGTGGCGAAAGAAAAATATGTGGATACAAGCCGTTTGGGCTGTATTGGCGCTAGCTATGGTGGATATTCTGTTTTCTACTTAGCCGGAATCCACAAAAACCGTTTCAAAACCTTTATTGCTCATGATGGTGTATTTAACACCCAAAGTATGTTTGGGACAACCGAAGAAGTTTTCTTTAGTAATTGGGATTTTGGTGGCGCGTATTGGGAGAAAGACAATGCGGCGGCCCAGAAAACCTACACCACGTTCAACCCAATGACTTTAGTAGAAAAGTGGAATAAGCCTATTTTAATTATTCAAGGTGGCAAAGATTTTCGGGTGCCAATAGGACAAGGACAAGAAGCGTTCCAAGCGGCTCAGCTGCGTGGCTTAAAAAGCCGATTTTTGTATTTTCCAGAAGAAAATCACTGGGTGTTAAAACCGCAAAATGCTCAGGTTTGGCAAGGTGAATTTTTCAAATGGCTGAAAGAGAACTTGTAACACCTCTTTTACGATAACTTCAAACCGCACTTTCTAGTGCGGTTTTTTTTTGCACAGATCACACTTTTTTGAATATCTTAACTTTATAGCCTACTCTTATTTTTATCTTTAAAACATGGACAATGAAAAAAGGCCTCATTGCTCTAATTATATGCTAACACCAAACCAAATGCATCAACAGAATAAAATAATAATGCGAACCTACAAAACAAAAAACACTTGCAAGAACGTTCTTGCAAGTGTTTAATTAATTATTCTTGTCTAATAATCTGTATCGATTATTCAGGACGAGACAGTCTCGTATTTTTATTCTGGATCATTCATTTTGAAAGTATCCATAAATGCAGTTGTATAATCACCCGCAATATAACGCGGATCATCCATTAGCTGTCTGTGAAAAGGAATAGTTGTTTTGATCCCCTCGATAACAAATTCATCTAAAGCTCTTCTCATTTTGCTAATTGCTTCCTCACGAGTTTGCGCAGTTGTAATCAATTTAGCAATCATAGAATCATAATTAGGAGGAATCGTATATCCTGAATACACGTGCGTATCTAAACGAACACCGTGCCCTCCTGGCATGTGAAGCGTAGTGATTTTCCCTGGAGATGGACGAAAATCATTATAAGGATCTTCCGCATTGATACGGCATTCTATCGCATGCAATTGTGGTAGGTAATTCTTTCCTGATATCGCTACGCCAGCAGCAACAAGAATTTGTTCACGAATTAAATCATAATCAATAACTTGTTCTGTAATAGGGTGCTCTACTTGAATACGAGTATTCATCTCCATAAAGTAGAAATTACGATGTTTATCTACTAAGAACTCAACCGTTCCTGCACCTTCATACTTGATATATTCTGCTGCTTTTACAGCTGCAGCACCCATTTCAGCCCGCAATTTATCGGTCATAAATGGCGAAGGTGTTTCTTCAGTCAATTTTTGGTGACGCCTCTGCACGGAACAGTCTCGCTCAGAAAGGTGACATGCTTTTCCATAAGAATCGCCTATAACCTGAATTTCAATGTGGCGAGGCTCTTCAATTAATTTTTCCAAGTACATTCCGTCATTACCAAAAGCAGCTGCAGATTCTTGACGTGCACCTTCCCAGGCTTTTAATAAATCTTCCTCTTTCCAAACGGCACGCATTCCTTTTCCACCACCACCAGCAGTAGCTTTAAGCATTACTGGATAACCAAAATCTCTTGATAATTGCAAGGCCTGGTCATACGATTCTAAAATTCCCACTGAACCTGGTACACAAGGAACACCTGCTTCAATCATTGTCGATTTTGCAGAGGCTTTGTCTCCCATTCTATCAATCATCTCAGGAGAAGCTCCAATGAATTTGATACCATGTTCTTGACAAATTTTTGAAAACTTCGAATTTTCAGAAAGGAATCCATACCCCGGATGTATTGCATCTGCATTTGTAATTTCAGCAGCTGCAATTATGTTTGACATCTTTAAATAGGACAAGTTGCTTGGAGGCGGCCCAATACAAACTGCTTCGTCAGCAAACTTTACATGTAAACTTTCAGCATCAGCAGTAGAATAAACGGCTACCGTTTTAATACCCATCTCCTTGCAAGTTCTAATTACGCGTAACGCAATTTCCCCTCTATTTGCAATTAATATTTTTTTAAACATCTTCTTTTATATTTTAAATTTAAAATTCCAATAGCCAAAATTCAATTTAGAACTGAAATTTTGGCTATTGGAATTTAAAAATATTATGATGGATCTACTAGGAATAATGGTTGGTCAAATTCAACTGGTGACATATCGTCCACTAAAATTTTTACAATTTTACCAGAAATTTCAGATTCGATTTCGTTAAATAATTTCATCGCTTCGATTACACAAAGAACATCCCCTTTAGAAATAGTTTTACCTACTTCCACAAACATTGGTTTATCTGGAGATGGTTTTCTATAAAAAGTTCCAATAATTGGAGATTTTATAGTGATATAATGCGAATTTTCAACTACTGGAGCCTCAGGGACAGCGGCTACAGGTGCCATTTGTGGTGCAGCTGCTACTTGCTGAGGTGCAGCTTGAGCAGGCATTTGTTGCACATAAGTGGTCTCTGTTACATTTCCTTCCAAAGTTGTTCTGATAGTGATTTTGACATCATCCATTTCCAACTTAACTTCTGCAACTCCTGAATTTGCTACAAACTTGATTAGATTTTGAATTTCTTTTAAATCCATAATTATTTGTTTTTAGTTTAAATTTATTTTTTGTCGTATGCCCATTTTAGATAAATAGATCCCCAAGTGAATCCACCTCCAAAAGCAGCCAAAATTATAACATCACCTTTTTTGAATAAATGTTCAAAATCACTTAGCACTAATGGCAAAGTAGCCGAAGTCGTGTTTCCGTATTTCTCTATATTCATTAGCACCTTAGAATCTTCGAGGTTCATTCTGTTGGCCGTAGCATCAATAATACGTTTATTGGCCTGATGAGGAACTAACCAATCTACATCTTCATTGGTCAAATTATTTCTTTTGAGAATTAATTCGCTTGAATCCGCCATATTAGTAACCGCATACTTAAAAACAGTTTTCCCATCTTGGATAATATTGTGTTTATTATCTTTTACCGTTTGAAGAGTCGTTGGATTAAGAGAACCACCTGCATCAATTTTCAAAAAATCTCTGCCTATTCCATCACTACGAAGGTATTCATCTTGCAACCCTAATCCTTCATAATTAGGTTCAAATAATACTGCACCGGCACCATCCCCAAAAATAATGCAGGTCGAACGATCCGTATAATCTACGATAGAGGACATTTTATCTGCGCCTATCAATAGCACTTTTTTATATCTTCCTGATTCGATGTAAGCTGCTGCTGTTGACATGCCAAATAAGAAGCTGGAACAAGCTGCCTGCAAATCATATGCAAAAGCATTTGTGGCTCCAATTTGTGTGGCCACATATACGCCCGTTGCCGCTACTGGCATATCTGGTGTTGCAGTTGCCATTATCAATAAATCTATTTCCAAAGGATCAATATTGGCTTTAGCCAATAAATCTTGCGCAGCTTTTACAGCCAAAAAAGAAGTTCCTTTATCCTCATCTTTGAGAATCCTTCTTTCTTTAATTCCTGTGCGAGAGGTAATCCATTCGTCATTGGTATCCACCATAGTTTCAAGAGCTTTGTTCGTTAGCACAAAGTCGGGAACATAGGCTCCAACAGCGGTTATTGCGGCTGTGATTGTATTCATTGTATGCATTTATTTCTAGTCAAATGTTGCCATTTGAAATTTTTTAAAAGACTTGAAAATTACAAAAAAAATTCCATTCTCTTTGATTTGGAACTTCTTATTTAACGAAAATTACAAACAACAAAAAAACTCTCACGATGTGAGAGTTCGAATATCATTTCCAAAATGTATTAAGCAACAGCTACAGATTTATCTATAACAACTTGCCCTCTGTAGTACATTTTACCTTCATGCCAATACGCTCTGTGGTATAAATGCGCTTCTCCAGTGATAGGACAAGTAGCGATTTGTGCTACAGTTGCTTTGTAATGTGTTCTTCTTTTATCTCTTCTTGTTTTGGAGATTTTTCTCTTAGGATGCGCCATTTTACTATATTATTTATCCGTTAATAGTTGCTTTAATTTGTCCCAACGTGGGTCTATATTTTCTTCTTCTTTATTCTCTTCTTTTTCTTCCTTTACTATTAGCTCATTGAGCTTAATCAGGGCTTCCGTTTTTAAACTTCCGTCTTTTATGCCCGGATGAACGCGTCTTAGAGGAACTGACAATACAATCATTTCATAAATATATTGCGCAACATCCATCTCAAATTCACCATGTGGCAGAATCAACAACTCCTCATTTTCATTGTTAAATTCCTCTCCAAAACGAACGATTAACTTCATTTCACCTTTAATTGGCAAATCAAAATCTTCGCTTGTGAGATCACAAGGTACATTTACAACACCTTTATGTTTAAAACTCAATTCTAACAGCGTACTTTTTTTCTCTAAAACTACATTTACTTTGATTTTTGAATCTTGATATTCATTATAATCAAAGATTTCAAAGAACGCATTACTGATTTGATATTCAAAATGATGTTTCCCTAGCTTTAATCCTATGAAAGGAATTAAATATTCTTTTGTGTTCTTCATTTCAACAACAATTTGCCCCTAAACTTCGGGAGTGCAAAGATATAAAATTATTGCAAATCTAATAATGTTATTCACTTTTTTTTGTTCACAACTGCTTTTCTTTTGTTTTCAGTGGTTTTTTACTGATTTCGGCATGTTGATTACGTGAATGATAAATATCTATTGCTAGATATACCGCTTCTTTAAACGAGTTAAAATCAGCTATTCCCTTACCCGCTATATCATAGGCCGTACCGTGATCCGGCGACGTTCTAACCTTGCTTAAACCAGCAGTATAATTTACCCCTTTACCAAAAGATAATGTCTTAAAAGGAATCAACCCTTGGTCGTGGTACGTTGCTATCACGGCGTCGTATTTTTCGTATTGGTTACTCCCAAAAAAACCATCTGCGGCAAAAGGCCCAAAAACTAAAGTTCCTTTATCAAATATTTTTTTTAAAGCAGGTTTAAGTATCAAATCATCCTCCGTACCAATGACGCCGCCATCGCCGCAATGAGGGTTTAAGCCTAACACTGCAATTTTAGGTTTATTTATACTGAAATCCTGAATCAATGATTGTTTAATGGTTTCAATCTTTTTTCTAATCAATTCCTCCGTAAGATGAGAGGCCACTTCGCTTAAAGGAATATGATCCGTCAACAATCCTACCCTTAACGTATCCTGAACCATCAACATAAGAGCATTACCTTCTAGTTCTTGATCCAAATAATCCGTATGTCCTGGAAACTTAAATTCGTCTGATTGAATATTATATTTATTTATGGGTGCGGTTACTAACACATCAACAAGTCCTTCTTTCAGCGCTTTAGTTGCAGCTACAAATGATTTTATAGCATACTCCCCAGCTTTTGGATCGCTTTTACCAAGATTCAAATCCAATCCTTCTCTCCACAGATTTAAAACATTTATCTTCCCTGGAACAATTTGATCTAATCTATCAATACCATGCAGTAAAGAGGTCGATTGAAAACTTTTTTTCACAAAGGACAACAGCTTAACGTTTGCAAAAATTACAGGCGTACACAACTCTAACATACGAGCATCCTCAAATGTTTTTAAAACAACTTCGCTTCCAATACCGTTTAAATCTCCAATAGAAATTCCTACGATTATATTTTCTGCTTTTTTCATCATGACATACCGTTATTTATTGCTAATTTTGAAGTGCAAATTTAGTAAAATAAAACAAGAAATGTTTACAGGAATCATAGAAACCCTTGGAACCATCCAAGAAATAAAAAAAGAGAACAGCAATCTGCACATCACCATTAATTCATCTATAACCGATGAGCTAAAAATTGACCAAAGTGTCGCTCATAATGGCGTGTGCCTTACGGTTGTCGCCCTAACAGACAACTCCTACTCTGTAACAGCGATTGATGAAACCATAAAAAAAACAAACTTAATAAATTGGAAAATTGGAGACTTAGTCAATCTGGAAAGAGCCATGAAACTAGGCGATCGACTTGACGGACATATCGTTCAAGGCCACGTGGATCAAATTGGCACTTGCACAACAGCAGCGGAAACAAATGGAAGCTGGCTTTATACCTTTGAATACGACGAAAACCTGCACAACATAACAATTGAAAAGGGCTCAATAACCGTAAATGGGGTGAGCTTAACCGTCGTAAACTCCAAGAAAAATGAATTTAGCGTAGCTATTATTCCCTATACTTACGAACATACTAATTTCAAGAACTTTGAAGTAGGCACAAAAATAAACCTTGAATTTGACGTTATCGGTAAATATGTTTCCCGATTGTACGCTAACAAATAACAAGCACCTACTACCCAAAAAAAAACTCCAACTTTACATTGGAGTTTTTTGTTTTAGTTCAAAACTGTAAATGATGTAAATTCCCATAAACAAAGCAATCAACACCAGTATAAAAATATTCTCATCAATAGCTAATCCAGGGGGCGGAGGCGGCCTTCTTCTTCCTACGGGGCTAGGTGGATTTGCACTGCCAGCAAACGCATTAAAAATGCCTAGCACTAAAATCATTAAAATAAAAAAAACGCTCTTTAAAAATTTCATAAAATTAATAAAATAAAAAAAATCATTCTTAAAGTGTAATTTGCAGAAAGATATAATTTCTTGTAAAATAAGCACATAGTTTTAACAAAAACAACAACACACTCGAGAAAAGAACATTTTTAGACAAAAAACATACTTAAAGTTGTTATAAACAAAAAAAATCTTTCAAAAAATTGAAAGATTTTTTTTATTGTGGTCCCACCTGGGCTCGAACCAGGGACCACCTGATTATGAGTCAGGTGCTCTAACCAGCTGAGCTATAGGACCGGTTTAGAGTTTGCAATATTACTACTATTTTTGGTTTGCTCCAAATATTTTTAGAAATAGATTTACTTATTCTTTTCGTAAAACTATTTAATTTACACAAAACACCTGAAAATTAGAATACTACTCGTTCTAAATATCTGAAATTATTTTATTTCTTGACACAATTCTATCAAGACTCCGTTAGTGCTTTTAGGATGTAAAAACGCAACTAACTTGTTATCAGCTCCTTTTTTAGGAACGTCATTAAGGACAACAAATCCCTCTTCTTTCAAGCGGGTAATCTCTGCTGTAATGTCCTCAACATCAAATGCGATATGATGAATTCCTTCTCCCTTTTTTTCTAAAAACTTGGCAATAGGACTTTCTGGATTGGTTGCGGCAAGAAGCTCAATTTTATTGGGTCCATTCATAAAAAAAGAAGTTGTCACTCCTTCGGTTTCTACATCTTCAAATTTATAAGCCGGAGCACCAAAGAGTTTTTCAAATACTAAATTAGACTCTTCTAAATCCTTGACCGCAATCCCTATGTGTTCTATTTTTCTCATTATTTATGTTTTGAACGTGTTGGCACTTTAAATTTAAAAAATGCAAAACCGCTACAATTTATAGTTCTGAATGTTTAATGCTGCTTGAATTCAATTAATAAATGCGAAAGTTAGGAATCTCAAAGAAAGATGAAATATTTTTTCAGAACAAAGAAAAGAAAATTAATTCTTTTCCCT
>NZ_FRBU01000059.1 GCF_900142695.1 Flavobacterium xanthum
TTCTTGTTCTTGACATAATTCTGCTAATTTAAGGTTTTTAATCCTATCTTAAATTCACACAAAAAGTTGTACGTTTTTTGGGGAGCAGCATAGTTGGCGCAATTCCGAACGCTGCGCAAGTAGAATTCATAATCGGTTATAAAAGCATGATTTATTTTGTCGATTTCAATATCGGATATTTTGTATTTCCATTCCAGAAAATCGATGGTGTGTTTCAGAGAGGTTTTGTAACGCTCCAGTGTTCCTGGTGCATATTCTTTGCCTACCAATTCTTTGATTTTGTTGTTGTGGTCTTTGAAGATAGGGATGAGGGTTCTTCGACGTTCTTCGATACCCAGTAATTTGTTTTTTAATGTTTCGGAATTTATAGGAATATCGGTTTTGATTAAGTTTTTCTCAGCATCGTATATTTTGGATTTCAAATATTCAAGATGTCCATTTATTGAACGAGCTTCTTCTGAGGTACCCCTCATTTTTGACATTTCGGTATGCCATTTGGCGGGATCAATAAACTTTCCGGTACTATTATCAATTCGTTTGCCATTGATAGTTATTCTTTGAAAAATAGGAACTAACCCTTGTGCGTTGACTTTGGCTCTTTTTAAGTAAAAGAGGATTAAGATGTTTTCATTCATAGCTGGTGACCTTTAAGTTAATAGAAATTTAAAATTACTATCAACACAAAACAAGATGTACATTTAATGAACTCCCTGCTATTACTGGGTTTGCCATAGGTAGGGGCACAATGTTTTTGAATTTTGCAAGTGCCCCTAATAGTACCCCTTTTAATATAATAAACTATGAATAATTTGGAAGGGGTATAAAAGAAAAAACCCTCTAAATCATAAGATTTAAAGGGTTTTGGTAGGTTATTTGAATTAACCAGCGGAGAAAGAGGGATTTGTATTACCTACTTAATTCGCTTATATATAGCTTGTTATGAAGCTGTTTAAAACTAGGGTCTCGATTTTGCTCCTGTCAATTTTAGTGCAAAAATCATGTAATCTTATCCCAGTAAAAATAATGATTTTGACTGTTTAATCAAAGTGTATTTAATATTTATTTGTCAAAATTTGAACTAATTATTGAATGAATTTTGAACTGGTAAAGTTCAAAATTTGTTAAGGTTAAATAAAGTTACTAGCCAATAATCAAAGGTTCAACCTGTTCCATTTTTAGGATTTTATATTGGTAAATCTATTCTATAATTTAATAATGATGAAAAATTAACAATGTAATTAATAATCGAAATTTAGAATAATACTCTTGTTTTATAGGGGTTAAAACACTGACGAAGCAGTTAAGCAATGTGGTCTTTTTCTATTATTTCAAATTGGACCAAATTTAACTATCTGTAGTTTTATTAATATTTTATAAGTTATTTCGGCGCCATAAATTAGTTCTTGTGCAGCTTTATAGTAATTTTTGTTATTGTGTATTCTTCTCAGTGTACCGATTGCATTCATTTGCAATTTTCCTAATTTGACTAAGGATCGTTTACCTTTTTTTTTTTTGAAATATCAATTATCTTTTTTTTACGGAAAATTACGCCTCCTTTTATCTTACTATTTCTAATTGCCGTATTTCAACCTTAAATCACGGCTTTTCTTATATGTTAATTTTAATAATATCAGACACATGGTTGTTAATTTATTAGCTCCTGTCTTGAACTGAAAGTAGCATTTTATTCTTGTTTTATACCAATTGTCTTAATAGAAAATACAGTTTGTTGTTAATTAATTAACGTTAAGAACTAGTGGTATTTTATACTTTTCGACTCTCATATATAAACGCAAAAACTATCGAGATTATGATTAAACGCAAGGAAAAAAAATGTGTAAGATATTTGGCTAGTGAGATGTCAAAAGCGGACCGATCCCTATTTGAAATCGAATTGTCTTTAGATGATAATCTAAAATCAATTTATGAAGATTATAAAATGATATGGGTTTGTTACCCAACAACTAAAGAAACTATTATTACTCCTTCGTTTAAGGAAATTGAAGGAACATTTATAAATCATCATACTCTAAAAAATAATAGATTCAATTTTAGAAAACCACTTTTATACGCCTTTGCTTCGCTTTCCCTCTGTTTTTTAGGTTTATTTTTTTATTTAAATACTCCGCAGTCAATGGTGCTTAGTAATCAAAGAGTTGCAGAAAGAGGGCATCGCTTAAGTTTTACATTACCAGATAATAGTGTAGTGACTCTAAATTCCGGAGGTAGCGTAAAATATGCAGATAATTTTAAGGACCAAAGGGACATTTGGCTAATTGGAGAAGCTTTTTTTAAAGTTACAAAAAATGTTAATTCTCCTTTTACTGTTCACACAGTTGATCTTGATGTACAGGTTTTGGGAACTGAATTTAGTGTTAATAGCGAAACTATAAATAAAACAATTTCTTTAAAACAAGGGAAGGTTAAAGTATCTCTAAAAGAAAATAATGATGAAATCTATTTAATGCCCAGTGAAGAATTAATATTCAACACAAAAACAAAAACCGTACTAAAAAGACGTTTCGATATTGAAAAAACGATGGACTGGAAAGATAATATTTTATTGCTTAAAGATGAAAAACTTCAAGATGCCAAAGAAAAAATTGAACGCTTTTATGGGGTAAACTTTATCGTAAAAAATAATGAAATTGCTAATCTCAGAATTACGGGTTCTTTTAAAGATCAAAATATAAATGAATTTATCAGTTCATTAGAATTTATTACCAATTGCAAAATAATTCAAAGTAAGCCTAATTATTATTTAATAACGAAGTCTGATGAATAGTAAGTCAAGAAAATTGTATAATGAATCCCTTTCGGATGACTATTTGTTCCAGCAAATTAGGGATGATCATTACGAGTCCATGGAGTTGTTTTTTAAAAGATATTACGAAAAATTGTGTCGCTTTGGTTTGGCCTACGAAACAAATTTATGTGTAGTAGAAGAGAAAGTAGCTGACATTTTTATTGAATTATGGAAAAACAGAAAATCGCTGGATAAAATTACTAACCCAAAATCTTATATATATGTAATAGCAAAAAACAGATTAATAAAAGTCGACAAATTCGAGTATTTGCAACAACCGCTAAATGAAAACCAATTTGGGAATACGATGAATTTTCCAAGCCGAGAGGAAGAAATTATCGATGCTGAAAAAAAAGAAATTAATAGCATATTGATAAGTGCTATTTTAAAACATGTCTCAAAGAAATCCCGTCAAGTTTTTGAACTCAGTAGAATAGATGGTTTAAAATACAAGGAGATTGCAGAAGTTTTAAATATCAGTTCTAAAACTGTTGAAAATCATATTGCTTTGGCTATCAGGCAAATTAGTGAAGCTTTACTGCTGCCTAAAATAAAAAAAATTATCAATAAACATAATTAATTTTCACCTTTTCCAACATGTTTTGTTGGTTCTGCATTGTCAAAAAAAAATAACAAAAAAAACACGAAATAAAATAATGAAAAATAAAATTCTATTCCTAGCTTTTATTATTATTCAGGGAAGTGTATGCACTATTCATTCAAAAACACTTAACAAATCGGAATCCTTAGATACTGCTGAACAACTTGAATTGATCACTTTAAATTTAAAAGAGGTAACCATCAAACAAGTTTTTATCGCAATTGAAAAACAAATCGATAGCAAGTTTATTTATAGATCAGATCAATCCTTTTTACAGAATAAAATTTCGTTAACTATAATTAATCAAGATTTAAATCAGGTATTAAATGTAGTAAGTGCCAAAGCAAATCTAGATTTTAAGATCACCAAAAATGGAGTTTTGGTTAAAGAATTGTTAGTTTTGAGAAATAATAGTTCTCAAGAAAAAAGAAGAATATCAGGAACTGTTTTAGACGGGACCAATCTTCCAATTCCTGGAGCCTCTGTTGCGATTTCGGGAACTACTTATCAAACTATTACTGATTTTGAAGGTAGATTTGCATTAGATATACCTGCGGACAGCAAAATTCTGACGGTCACTTATGTAGGTTTTGAGAATAGGACTGTAAATATTGAAAATAAAAGCATTTTTAATATTGTATTGATGGAATCAGCCTCTCAATTAGATGAAATTGTAGTAACAGGTTACGGTACTGAAAAAAGAAGAAATATAACGGCTTCCATTTCTTCTGTAAAGATGAAAGAGATTAATTCACAACCAAAGTCTAATGTTGTGGAGATGTTAGAAGGTCGATTAGCCGGGGTTCAAATTATGAGCGATAATAGCCCTGGAGGAGGAACTTCTATACGTGTTCGTGGATTTAGTACCATTAATAATAACGATCCCTTAGTGGTTGTTGATGGAGTGCCAGTTTCCAATGGATTAAACGGAATCAATCCAGCAGATATTGAATCTCTTCAAGTTTTAAAAGATGCCGCATCGGCCTCCATTTATGGGTCACGTGCTGCAAATGGCGTTGTTCTAATAACTACAAAAAAAGGCGGTAAAGACGGAAAAACGCAAATGCAATTTGACGGATATTCAGGAATGCAAGCGGCATTCAATTTACCTAATATGTTAAGCGCACAACAGTATGGCGACTTGTTATGGCAAGCAACTAAAAACGATGGCAAAGTACCTTCAAATGGTATTTATGGGAATGATCCAAATCAAGCTACTATTCCTAATTTTATCAATCAAACAAATACTATAAAAAGTGGAGACGTAAACTGGATAAAAGAAATTATGCATCCAGCGGCTGTTCATTCATATAATTTGTCAGTTTCTAAAGGAGATGATAAAGCACAAAATTCGTTTTCGCTAGGTTATTTCAATCAAGATGGAATTATAAAACATACCAATTTTGAGCGTTTTTCCGTACGATTCAATTCTAGTTATAAAATAAAAGATTGGTTAACGATAGGAGAAAATTTTACAAGTGCCTACACCACTCAGGTTGCCGCAGGAACGAACAGCTCTTTGGGTAGTATTGTTTATGATGCAATGCAGTTCCCATCTATTGTGCCTGTTTATGATATAAATGGCAATTTTGCAGGAAATCCTATAAATGATATTTCAAATCCATTAGGTAGATTAACACGAGCTAAAGATAATAAGCAAAAAAGAATTCAAGCATTGGGTAATGTTTTTGCTAGAGTTTCAGTAGGTGATTTTACATATAATACATCTTTAGGTTTAGATTTTCAAAGCTATAATTATAGAGGTTTTTCACCCGTTTTTGACGAGATTTTATCGCGGAATGTTAAAAATGAATTGACAACTAACAATAGTTTTAATTATCAGCTTACCATTTCAAATACAATAAATTATAAAAAACAACTTACTAACCATAATATTGATGCCCTCCTAGGTCAAGAAGCTATAAAATATTATTATGAAGGATTTGGAGCTTCACGACAAAATTTTCTATATAGTGATTTGAATTTTAGGTATCTAACGTATGGAACCGAAAATCAATTGAACTCAGGAACAGCTGAGCAATGGGCACTGAATTCTTATTTTGGAAGAGTAAATTATAATTTTGGACAGAAATATTTGGTTACAGCAACGGTACGACGAGATGGAACTTCAAGGTTAGTAAATAATAAATGGGGGACTTTTCCATCGGTTTCAGGGGGTTGGAGAATAGACAAAGAAAACTTTTTTAAGGTAGGGACCACTATAAGTTCTTTTTTATTAAGAGGGAGTTGGGGACAAACTGGAAACCAGCAATTGCCTTCCTATTCTACAGTAGATAGTTATACAAATAATAATAGTTATTCTAATTATGCTATTAACGGTAGCCAAAATGTAGTTGCTACAGGATTGACTCAAACCCGCGTTGCCAATTCTAATTTGGCATGGGAAACCACAACACAAAAAACCTTTGGTGTAGATTTGGGATTTTTTAATGACAAATTAAATGTTACAGCAGAAGTTTACGATAAAGTTACAAATGATATCCTAGTTTACAATGTTGTTCCACTTACTTATGGTGGAACAAATGATGGGCAATGGGTCAATGATGGACAAATGACAAACCGCGGTTATGAGTTAAACGTAAATTTTAAAGATAAAATAAATGAATTTAGTTACGATGTAGCGTTGAATTTAGCAGGAAATAATAATAACCTTTCCGCTTTATCAAGTGCCCCTTATTTAGGAATACCAACTTCCTCGTTGCATACTGTAAATTTTGGTCAAGAGGTGTCCAGAAGTGCTGTGGGACAACCTATAGGTTCCTTTTATGGTTTTGTGACGGATGGATTATTTAGAAGTAATCAAGAAGTTACAGATTATGGTTTACAACCAAATGCAAAGCCAGGAGATTTGAAATTCAAAGATATTAATGGAGATGGAATAATTAATACGTTAGACCGAACATTTATTGGTTCGCCACATCCTGTTGTAATGTTAGGTTTTAATGTTAATCTAAAGTACAAGCAATTTGATCTAGGAATGTTTTTCAATGGAAATTTTGGAAATGACATTTATAACCTGACAAAGTATAAAACACAGTTTTTTAATCAGGCGGCTTATAATAAAGATGCAGCATTATTAGGAGCTTGGACAGTGGATAATCCCACTTCAAATATTCCAAGATTATCCTTAGACGATACTAATAATAATATTCGTCCATCCTCTTATTATGTCGAAGATGGATCTTACTTCAAGTTAAATAATTTACAATTAGGATATACGTTCAAACCAGAAGTAGTTTCAGGAATGAAATTGCGATTTTACGGGCAAGCCAGTAACGTGTTCACAATCACTAAATATAGCGGAATGACACCACAAATAGGATTGCAAAGTTACTCATCAAGCAATAGAAACCTTGATATAGGTATTGATAGAGGACTTTATCCCCCTTCAAGAACATTTATTGTAGGCTTTAATTTAAACTTTTAATTTTTTCAAAATGATACAAATAAAAAACATAATGAACGCGGCATTGCTAATTGGTTTATCCCTGCAGTTGAGTTCTTGCTCTAATGATTTCTTAGAAGAAGAGACTTATGGTGAAGTAAAACCTTCTGAAATGACACAAGCGGCAAATGTTGAGCGTGCCATTATCTCGGCTTACAGTGTTTTGAACGGACAAATAGATGGTGCATCGAATGCATTTAATTCTCCTGATTCCAATTGGAGTTTTGGCGATGTGACTTCGGATGATTGCTATAAAGGAGGCGGAGGAACAGGTGATCAAAATAATATACACCAAATGGAAATCTTCAATGCAAATTCAACCACTATCGACATCGTACGAAAATGGATGGCCTTATATGAAGGAGTTAAGCGAAGTAATGAGGCGATGCGTTTATTGAATGCTTCTACAGATTTTGATCCCGCTTTAAAATTAAAGCGTGCTGCTGAGTTGCGATTTTTAAGGGGTCATTATTATTTCGAATTGAAAAAAATCTACAATCGTATTCCTTATATTGACGAAACTGCTAATACAGTTGCTGATTATGCAAAATCAAATACTATTTTTACTTCAGAGGAACTTTGGGGAAAAATCGAAGATGATTTTAAATTAGCCTATACTGATCTTCCTGAAATTCAAACGGATAAAGGCCGACCTACAAAAATCGCAGCTAAGGCTTATCTAGTTAAATGTTATGTGTTTGAAAAAAAATGGCAGTTAGCTTATGATGCTTCAACTGAAATTATGAGCAGCTCTTATGGTTTATTAAGTGATTTTCAACAAGTGTTTTTACCTGAAAATGACAATAATAAAGAGATTATTTTTGCAGTGCAACATTCTATAAATGATGGACAAGCGAGCAGTTATAATGGAAGTATTGGGGATCGATTAACAGCACCAGGCGGACCTTTTTATGCTCAATATGGTTTTCATAGACCCTCTAAAAATTTAGTAAATGCGTTTAAGACAAATAGTGTCGGTTTACCTC
Source organism: Flavobacterium xanthum (assembly GCF_900142695.1). GTDB lineage: Bacteria > Bacteroidota > Bacteroidia > Flavobacteriales > Flavobacteriaceae > Flavobacterium > Flavobacterium xanthum. The sequence goes on from NZ_FRBU01000059.1 coordinate 7,860, forward strand.
AAGAGGATAATATAGATGTTCTAAATAGCGATAAAGTAGATCCCCGATTAGATATTACAGTGGGACGTCCTGGAATTCCTTATAAAGATTTAGGTGTTCTTTATTCAACGACTTGGGCAAGAGATTTAGCCACCTATGGAGAGTTCGCTCCTAAAAAGAGGATAGTTTCGGCAAAATCGCCTTTTTATGTAACGGTTTGGCCGTATGTTAATGCCTTGAATTACTATATCATTCGGTATGCAGAGGTAATTTTATGGCGAGCTGAAGCTTCAGTAGAAATTAATAAATTGGAAGAGGCAAGAGCATTAGTTAACCAAATTAGACAACGTGCTTCTAATTCTACTTATGTAAAAACACTGGATGGAACCGCAAATGCTGGCAATTATAATATTAGCACTTACACATTGCCTTGGACAAATTCAATAGAAGCCACAGCAGCAGTTCATACTGAAACCAGATTAGAATTGGCTATGGAAGGGCACCGTTTCTTTAATTTAGTGCGATGGGGAGAAGTTGATTCAGTTATGAAGACATACCTTGCTGTAGAAAAAACAAGAAGAACACATTTAACGAATGCTTTTTTTACAAAAGGGAAAAACGAATATTTTCCAATACCTCAAAGCTATATTGATGGATTTGCTCCTGGGATAATTACTCAAAATAGCGGTTATTAATATTTAAAATAAAAAGGGCAATCGTGATATTGCCCTTTTCCTATTTACAAAGAAAGACATGAAAAGAATACTAATTATACTGTTGACTTTTATGATTATGAGTCTTCAGGCGCAAAAAGGGAAGGGATTCACTTTAGGTTTTACATCAGCTCATTCAAATGCTGTAGTTCAAGACAAAAACTTTTATCTTTTGACTGCCATCCAAAAAAATGAGGCAGTTCGCAGATTATTAGAAAATGATTTAATTTTAAAATCCATTTATGAAAAACAACAAAAAGAAATTGAGGGACAGGTAATTGTTTTTAAAGATAGTTTGAAAAGTTTAATCTCCAGTTACCAATTCAAAGAAGGAGTTTTAAAAAACATCTCTAAAAGATTAGAGGTATTAATACATGAAAATCAGTTTTTTCAAGATTTTGTAAACGATAATTTGCGTACCTCTGGAGCCTATGAAAATTTCAAGAATGAATCGGACGCTCAATTATTAATAAAGGCGTGGGAACTTTGTGCTACAGGAATGAATCAAATTTCTAGTGTGTATGGGGCAGGTGAAGCGCCGCAGTATGCTGTAATTGATTCCGTTTCCTATGACGTTAAATCCAATTTTTATAAAGGAGCTGTTGTAATGTGGAGTGACTTTTTACAACATGCAAAGCAAAAAGAAAGTCGTTTGTTTTTTCAGCCAGCATTAGATTTTTCTTTAGCGTTGTTGTATATGAATCATAGAGATGAAGCGGCTCGTTATGAGCCATTAGCTGAAAATGAAAATAAAAAAGCAATTGCTCATTTAAAAAATATTAATTTTGATACTTATGCGTATTCTTCGATTTTAGTTTTAGGAAATGGACCCGAAAATTATCAAGACCGGCTTTCGGCGGTAGGAAAATTAAACTTACAATTGGGAGTATTAGAATATCAATCAAAAAAAGCACCGATATTGATTGTTTCGGGAGGACATGCACACCCTTTTCGAACTTCTTTTTGTGAAGCCATTGAAATGAAAAAGGAACTGATGGAAATGTATAAGATTCCAGAAGAAAATATTTTAATTGATCCACATGCAAGGCATACGACAACAAATTTACGTAATGCCACTCGTCTTTTGGTTCTCAATCAAGTGTCTATTACTAAACCTATTTTAGTGGTTACCAATAGTAGTCATAGCAGTTATTTAGGAAATAAAATCTTTGCAGCAAGATGCATGTCTGAGTTTGGATATCTTCCAGCAATACAATTAAAAAGACTTTCTGACACCACCATTGAATTTTTGCCCAAAATCGAATCATTACACCAGAATCCCATCGACCCTTTAGATCCTTAAATTTATGAAAAAAGTAATCCTTATTGTAATTATCCTATTTGCAATTGGTAATCAATCAGTAAACGCCCAAAAAGAGAAACGCAGTCTTTCTCCATGGTATAACGATAAAGTAAATGTTTTTCTTGGAACTTCAGGTGATCATGGACAGATGTCACCAGCTGCCTCTTCGCCTTTTAACATGATGAGTATTGGACCACAAACGTATCCTCATCTTCATGCGGGGTATGAGTATTTAGCAAAGGAGTTTATTGGATTTACGCATACAAGAATTGAAGGAGTGGGATGTGTTGGTACAGGCGGAAATATTTTGGTTAAACCAATTCTTACTGCTGATATTGCTACACCATTAGTAAAAAAAACAGAAAAGGCTTTTCCTGGAATTTACAGTGTTGCTTTTGAAAACGGTGTAAAGGCTGAGATGAGTGTAAAACATAATTTTGGGATTCATCAATATACTTTTCCATCTTCAGGAGCAGGATTATATATCGATTTATCGTATGCTTTTGATAATCGATTTGTAGCAGAAAAGCATCAAATTTCAGGAAAAATGATTAGTGGTTGGGTTGATACACAGACAACTTGTAACAAAGGAATTTATCGTATTTATTTTGCGCTTGAAATCGCAAATATGGAGCATATTAAATCTATAGAGGAGCATAAACTTTTAGTGTCAGGAAAGAAGGACGCAAGAGAAATGAATGTTCGCGTAGGATTCTCCTCTGTGAGTGAGGATTATGCTAAGGCAAAAATAGAATCTCTTGCTGCAGGAGAATTGTCCAAGGAAACAGCGGTGCAATGGAATCGTCTATTAAGTAGAATCAAAGTGGAAGGAGAGAAAGATCGGGAAGATTTATTTTACTCTCTTTTATACCGTGGTTTACAAGCTCCTTTTTTAATATCAGAACCTGATGGGAAATATGCCGCAATTGATGGCACAATACAAAAGTCAAAAGATTTTATATATAATGGTTGGGCTATTTGGGATAATTATAGGGAACAATTACCTATGTTATCATTGGCCTACCCCGAAAAATACCGCTTTATCTTAAGATCGATTGCTAATTTATATTTGCACGGAAAGAATAATTGGGCTACAAAACACGAGCCTTCTCCCACGGTTAGAACAGAACATGCGATCGTAGTTTTATTAGATGGGTATAGAAAAGGTTATTTCATAGACTTTAATCCGATAAAAGATTCATTGATTGCTGAGGTAGATCGATTGGATTATAGTTCACCGGATAAAGCACTAGAATCTTCATACGACAATTGGGCATTATCAGAAATTCTGAAAATTACTAACGATACGTTGTTGAGTAAAAAGTACTTAAATAAAGCGTTAGAATACAAACAGTATTGGAAAAAAGATTTTGCTGATTTAAGTAAAAAAGATATTGATATTATGCCAGCTAGAGGCATGTATCAAGGAACGGTTTGGCAATACCGTTGGTTTGTACCATTTGATGTAAAAGGATTAAAAGTATTGACTGGAGGCGAGGATAGTTTTGTAACACAGTTAAATCAATTTTTCGATGGCGATAATTATAATCATGCCAATCAGCCTGATTTACAAGTTCCCGGGATGTACAATGCGAGTTCTCAACCATGGAAATCACAAAAATTGTATCGCAATCTTTTATTAGATATTGTCATTCAAAGTTATTTTAATGACAACAGTAAAGGAATCGATTCCTACATAGGCCGAATTTATAAAAACGAACCACAAGCGTATGTCCGAACGATGGATGATGATTCAGGAACCATGTCTTCTTGGTTTGTGATGCGCAGTATTGGTTTATCTGCCGCAAACGTTGGAGATCCTATTTATTATTTGACTGCTCCAATATTTAAAACAGTCACTTTTCAATGGGAAAATAAAAAATTTTTTACCATAGAAGTCAAGAACTATAACAAAGATAACTTCTACATAAAATCTGCTAATTTGAATGGAAAAGTTTTGGAAAGAAACTGGTTAACACAAGGTGAAATCCAAGCAGGAGGTTTGCTAATTCTTGAAACTTCGACGGAGCCAAATAAACAATGGGGAATCAAAAATCAATGGATTTCTACTGTAAAAGAATGATTTTATTTCAATGTATTAATTTGATATCAGGAAGTTGTGGTCGAGGTAAGTATTAAAAATGCAAAATATTTTAGAAAGATTAAATTAAGGCTACGGACAGTTGTGAAATCGTACTAGATTGCTGTAATCAGTCTTCAACTATAATTGTAAATAAATAAACGACATTATCGCTAGTAGTACCTGACACCGTATATACGAGTTATAAATATTGTAAATACAATTAATAATTAGACTTTTATAAACAATTATGAATGTTATAAAAATGAACTTTACTCTTTTACTGAATATAGAAGTTTTTTTTATCCAATAATTAGTGGTTCAACCTGTTCTATTTTTAGGCTTGTATATTGGCAAAACTCTTCTATCGATACAAGCTCATTTTGGAGCTTATTGCGTTCCTTTCTGATGTTTTGTAACAGTCTAATACTTTGGCGATAACTCTTTCCGGTAATGCGTTGTATATCCTTGGGGTAAATACACAATCTTTTATATTCTGTTTTCATACTCTATCTATAGCTTTGATTGGGCTTTGACTTACTTGAAACTCCTGTAATCCAATTTGTTTGACTCCATAAAATTAGTGAAAAATCTCTTTTGTTCAGAAGGGACAATTGTTGTGGTTTTTTGGGTGATGGGAAGAGACATTTGTGTTGTTTCCTGCCATTTATACCTAAAAATGACATTTGGAATAGGGGAGTGTTTTTTATGCTATTTAATTGGCTAAAATTTGTTTTAAAATCCATCGGAATTGTTGCAACGGAAAGTGGATTTAAAGAATATTTAAAACAAATTATAAACTTAAATTTTAGAAATTATGGCAAGACAGAAAGGCATAATTAAATTGAAAGGTACTATCGGTGATATTACTTTTTACAAAACCCAAGATGGACATTTAGCGCGCGAAAAAGGAGGTATCGATGCCAGCAGAATCAAAAGTGATCCTGCGTTTCAAAGAACACGTGAGAATGGTTCTGAATTTGGAAGAGCAGGAAAAGCGGGGAAGATTTTGAGAACGGCTTTGAGAGCCTTACTTTTGAATTCTGCTGATGGCAGAATGGTCAGTCGGTTGACTCAAGCAATGATAAAAGTGATCCAAGCAGATACTGTTAGTGTGAGAGGGTTGAGAAATGTGATTGACGGGGAAGCCGAATTACTTGTTGGTTTTGAATTTAATATTAGAGGAAAATTGGGCACAAGTTTATTTGCTCCTTATGTTGCTGGTATTGACCGAGTAACTGGAGACATTACTATTGATATAGCTCCTTTCATTCCTGCTAATATGATTGCAGCTCCAGGAGGAACCACTCATTTTAAAATTATTTCGGCTGGCTCTGAAATCGATTTTGAGGGGGAGACTTTCGTTTCCACAAATTCCGAAACTACGATTCTTCCGTGGGATTTAACACCGACAGTCGCTATTACACAAGCAAATCCAGTTACTCCCAATAGTACAAGACCCTTGTTTTTGGCTTTAGGTGTTGAGTTTTACCAACAGGTGAATGGACAGATGTATCCATTAAAAAACGGGTCCTATAACCCGTTAGCATTGGTTAGCGTGAGCGGTTTGTAAAATGGTTTTGGTATTAAACAGAATTTATTTTCCTGAAGGAACGCAAGGGAGCCTAGAATGGAACGGCGCACTAGTTTGTTATACCATCGAATTGCCTTGGTTAGGAAATCAAAGACGAATTTCTTGTATTCCCGAGGGAGAATATGTTTTGAAAAAGCGATACAGTAAAAAATTCGGATGGCACTTGCATGTGATATATGTTTCGGGACGAGATTTGATCTTAATCCATCCTGCAAATAATGCTAAAAAAGAATTATTAGGATGTATTGCTCCTGTTACCAAACACACTGGAATAGGGAAGGGCAGTTCTTCCCGAATAGCATTGAAAAAGTTAAAAGCGCTAGTTTACGCTGCTTTGGAATGCAATATTGTCGTTAAAATAAGTATTCAATCTGCCTGCAGCGCGCAGGTTTAAAAAAATAATACTATGAAATTAGTTGAAAGAGCAAAATCGCCCACTCCTAAGTTTTTTAGGATTTTGCGAACCATTGGACTAGCCTTGTTGGCCATCAGCGGAAGTGTGATTGCAGCACCGGTTGTTTTGCCAGTGGCTGTTGTTAGTATGGCTGGATATCTAGCCGTGGCTGGGGGAGTGTTATCCGCTGTAAGTCAACTCACTGTTGGCGATGTCCTTACTTCCCATCAAAAGACCGTAAATCGAGCTCGTGATGGAGGCTAATATTTCCCTTCGAGCAGGAACCGCATCAGGAACTTTGCTGAGTATTATGCCCAACATCCTTTCTGAAGATATTAAAAAAACAATTATTTTAGCGGTTGTTGGAGCAGTTGTAAGTTTTATAGTTTCACTGCTTCTAAAACGATTAACAAAAAATAAAAAATAAATTCAGTTTTCGTGTGGTAACCTTTGCTGAATTTTTAAGAAAGCCTGATCGCAAGATTAGGCTTTTTTTTGTTTAGTGGCAGTACCTAAATAAAATGCATTTTTTTAATTCATTTATCAGTTTGATATTTGTCTCCAAATGTTGTTTTTGCTGCTCCAATTCTTTAATGGCATGGATGTCTTTTTTGTGTTGCTCGAAATCGCTTAGCATTTTAGTTACTTTGTGGTCAAATTCGGTTTGGAAGCATTTAATTCTAATAAAAGGAATAACGGAACCTATTAGGTGCTGGTGCCAAAATCTCATTTGCCAAAGGCTATAAGCCAGCCAGTACATCATTTCGGCATCTTCTTCGGATGAAAAAATAATTACATAACTATTTGTAAATGGCTCTTTTTGGGGCTTACCGCTGTTGATTCCTTTGTTCAGAATAAAGATTTGGTTTCCCAAGTAAATGGTGTCTTTTTGATGTGTTTTAACGATAAAATTTGGCATACTTTCGGATTTTAGAGTAGGTGCCTCACTAAGCTCGGCCCCTAAATATTTTTAAAAGAAAAAGAAAAAAAAGAAAGTCGTCTCAGAAGTGGAGGTTTCAAAAGAAGTCCAGTTTTTTTGAAAAAATACTACCCCAGACTGCTGGTAATGCGAAAGTGTATCGGTATATCTAAATAGGAATTGAAACTGTAAGGGTTATATGCTGCTCCCCAAAAAACGTACAACTTTTTGTGTGAATTTAAGATAGGATTAAAAACCTTAAATTAGCAGAATTATGTCAAGAACAAGAAGAG
>NZ_FRBU01000061.1 GCF_900142695.1 Flavobacterium xanthum
GTTATTTCCGATTTTAGCCTAGAAAATAGAAATGAAAACTTAAAAAACTATCTTAAGTTTCTAAAAAAGTTGCATCGCGAATAGGTCGCAGCATAATCTCTATTACATTAAAATTTTTATACAAATAAAATACTGCATAAATGATACTTACAATCATTATAATAACAAATATTTTTGTTTGAACATTCAAATTACTTAGTTTATTCATTTTCATTAATTTTTTAATTTAACCCCCGCTCTGCGAAGTGTTCCTTATAACAAAATAGTGATTCTTACTACTGCTGTGCGAATGTCTCCGCCTTCGCACCTATTCCAATATTTCATTCCAACTTCATCAAACTCAATATTTCTTATATGTGGTAAAATTATTTAAAGTCAAAATATCACTCCGAACTTATAAGGCGCTAAAGTACATAATTACTGGCATTAGAATAAATATAATGGGATGCTTTCTCGATAATACCAAAACGAACAGGATTGAGATCATTATAATCGTTTTTTTTAAATAAATAAATACTTGTGTTTGTTGATTTTTGGAATGAGTACGAAGTTGGGAGACTTCCTTCAGCGTTGCTGATGAAGACTTCGAGGAGTAGGAATGCAATGCCAAACATTAATTTCCTTGTTAAAAGCCCTTTCTTTGGGATCAACGGAATTATTCCTCTTCCAATACGCTGCACATAACAAACATATTTCATGAATTTCAGCAAGGTTTTGTCTGTTTTAGATTTAAAAAAGGTATTATTTATCGCATTTTATCGTACCAAACTATCAAAATCCTATATTTGTAGAGTTATAATGAGAATTAGAATTGGACCGTGTTTGAAACAATCATATAGCAATTTAAATCAATCAAAATATGCGAATTTTTCTTAGTTGTTTTCTGCTGCTTTTAGTTGCTCCTGTTTTCTCTCAAGAAAACACAATAACTCAAGATACACTTGTTTTGAAAATTGATTCCTTGTACCGAGAAGATCAGTTTTATTTTGCCATAACCTACAATACACTTACGGATAAGCCAGAAGGATTGTCGCAAAGTAAATTTTCTTCAGGATTTTCAGGAGGATTTTTAAGAGACATGCCTATCAATAAGAAAAGAACCATAGCTGTTGCTTCCGGCATAGGTTTTACTTACATGAATCACAATCAGAACTTGGCTATTTCTTCAACAGCCGAAACCCCGTTTTATGCCCTTATCGATCAGGAAACAAAGTATAAGAAAAATAAGTTTTCCATGCTTTCTATTGATGTTCCTATTGAATTCAGGTGGCGAACCTCGACTTATGAAAGTCATAAATTCTGGAGAATTTATACCGGAATAAAGTTCAGTTATTTGTTGTATGACAAGTCTATTTTTGATAGCAATGCGGGTAAAGTCGAAGTTACTGGAAATAAAGATTTTAATAAATTTCAGTATGGAGCGTATGTTTCATCAGGATACAACACGATAAATCTTTATTTGTACTATGGTTTGAATCCATTGTTTCAATCGGCTAAGGTAAATGGCGAATCCATTAACATGAAGTCCTTAAATTTTGGAATTATTTTCTACATTTTATAACCACAAAACCAATAAAAGCAGTTGTGGGATAGCACCCAGACAAAAACCTATAACCAGTTCTTTATAGGTGTGCGCTTTCATTTCTAACCGGGAAGAGGCTATGAAACCGTTGAGGAGAATTAAAATTGTAATCGTGAATATACTCTGAACACGAAGATGCAGGCTTAAGCCAATAACAAAAACGGTCAAAGAACTAATAGCAATCAGGTGAAGACTCGCCTTAATATTAGCAAATAATAGAATCAAGGCTAACAAAGTGCTTAAAAGTCCTCCCAATAAAAAAAAATGCAATTCGGTATATCGATCAATGGTGATGCTCTTGCGCACCAGTAAAATAATCAAAAAACAGTGAATGATCAATGGGATTTTGCGTTGTGATATTTTTGAAATCATTACAGAATCTATGTTTCCTGTTGCTCGCAATAGTAAAAATGCTAGGATGGGAATGAATACTGTGACGATGACAACTTGAAAAAGAACAAATATTTTTTCATGAGTAACAAAATCAGCATCATTATAAAAAAGATAAAACAGCGTGGCAATTGCCGGTATAAATATCGGATGGAAAATATAAGAAAACGATGGTAGAATTTTTTTCAAAAGGACTCATTTTTAGCTAAAAACAAATATAAGTAATCTGCTAAAATTAGTAGAGCTATTGCGACTGTTTCTTTTTCAAAAATAAACGAGATGGCTTACATTTAAAGTATATCTAACCCTTCGTTTTGAAAAGAAGTGGTATTTTTGAGGAAGTTTTATAAACGCATAAACGGTAAATCGCTTGCTTTCCAGAAAAGAAATTTACCTCAATCACTTCTAATTTCATGAGCCAGAAAATCCTAAATAGCATCCAAAAAATTCCTGCAACATTCCTAGGAAACCAAGAAAACAGAGACTTAGACGCTGTTTCGATTGACAGTCGGTCTTTGCAAAATGGTCCTCAAACCTTATTTTTTGCCTTAATAGGAGCCAATACTGATGCACACCTTTATATCCAGGATCTAATGGTGACTGGTGTTCGCAATTTTGTTGTGACGCACATTCCAAATGGCTGTGAGACCAAAGCTAATTTTTATGTTGTCGACGATACCTTAGTAGCCTTGCAGCAATTTGCAGCAAACTACCGCGATTTTTTCGAATTTCCTATCATTGGACTTACAGGAAGTAACGGCAAAACAATAGTAAAGGAATGGCTAAATTTTTTATTAAGTCCTGATTATAATGTTATTCGGAGTCCAAAAAGTTATAATTCCCAAATTGGAGTTCCCTTATCTGTTATTGCAATCAATGAGAAACACAATTTAGGGATTTTCGAAGCAGGTATTTCAACTAGTTCAGAAATGGCCAAATTAGAGGAAATTATCAAACCTACCGTTGGAGTTCTTACCAATATAGGTTCAGCACATGACCAAGGTTTTTTAAATGTGGAAGAGAAAATAAAGGAGAAAATGTCGCTTTTTAAAAATTCGAAGGTCATCATTTACCAAATCGATAACAGGGTGGATTCTTTTGTTTTTCCAAAAACTAAGGCATTTACCTGGAGTTTTGTCAGCAAAGAGGCAGATGTTTTTATTGTTAAAAATAGGGTTTTGGACGATACTATTTTGAATGTTCAATTCGGAGAAGAAAATTTTGATGTAAAAATTCCGTTTCAAGATGCGGCATCAGTAGAAAATGCAAGCTCGTGTCTGATGGTATTATTGTATTTTAAATACGATATTAGTACCATTCAAAACAGAATGCAACTATTGTATCCAGTCGAAATGCGTCTAAAAGTCAAGAACGGAATCAATAATTGTAGTATTATCGATGATAGTTACAGCTCCGATTTTCAATCACTAAAGATTGCATTGGATTTTCTTGAAAGTCAAAAGCAGTATGAAAAGAAAACAATTATTTTATCTGATATTTTTCAAAGTGGCTTGTCTAAGGACGAATTGTATACTAAAGTTTCTCAGTTAATTGTCTCGAATAAAATGGATCGCGTTATTGGCATTGGAGAAACAATTTCGGAGTTCAAAGATAAATTTACGAACTGTATCACTTTTAAAAATACTGCTGCATTTATTGCTGATTTTGAAAACTTGGATTTCAGTAATGAAACTATTTTGATAAAAGGAGCGCGATCTTTCCAGTTTGAAGAAATCGTTTATTTACTGGAAGAGAAAACCCATGAAACTGTTCTGGAAATTAACCTGAATGCCATCAGTTATAACTTGAACTTTTTTAAATCAAAGCTCAAGCCAAAGGTCAAAATTATGGTTATGGTGAAGGCTTTTGGATATGGAAACGGCGGACTAGAGATTGCCAAATTGCTGCAACATCATAAAGTAGATTATTTAGGAGTGGCTTTCGCCGATGAAGGAATTTCGTTAAAAAACGGCGGTGTAAATGTACCTATTATGGTTCTCAATCCAGAGAATACCAGTTTTGCAGCCATTATTCAACACCAGTTAGAGCCGGAGATTTACTGCTTGAAAGGGTTGCATGCTTTTTTGAAAATAGCGAAACAAAAAAACTTAGAGCAGTTTCCAATTCATATTAAATTTGATACGGGAATGCATCGCTTAGGCTTTGAAGAAAATACTATAGAAGAGCTTATCGCAACGCTCAAAGGAAATAATACAGTTCAAATAAAAAGTATTTTGTCACATTTGGCGACGAGTGATGCTCTCGAACACATGGATTTTGCACATTCACAAATTGCTTTATTTGAAAAATTGTCTTCTAGATTGATGTCTGAATTATACATCAAACCTTTGCGACACATTTTGAATACCTCGGGTATTAGCAATTTTCAGGAATCACAGTACGATATGGTTCGATTGGGAATTGGTCTTTACGGAATTTCAAATGATCCCGAAGAACAAAAACAATTGGAAGATGTAGGTACATTGAAATCCGTTATCTCGCAAATAAGAACTATTGCTGCAAGAGAAAGTGTGGGTTATGGAAGGAAGTTTATGGCTGAAAAGCCAACAAAAGTAGCTACAATTCCTATTGGATATGCTGATGGGATTTCCAGAGGCTGGGGAAATGGCGTAGGATTTGTAACCATCAAAAATGAGAAAGCAAGTATTCTAGGAAGTATATGTATGGACATGCTTATGGTAGATGTTACTGGAATAGATTGTAAAGAGGGCGATGCGGTAATAGTTTTTGGTCAAAGCCCCACTGTGGCATATATGGCTCAAAAATTAAACACCATATCGTATGAAATTCTTACTAGTATATCACAACGGGTGAAACGGGTGTTCTTTCGCTAGCATTGTTTTTTCAGTATAAAAGACACAAATGTTAATTTTTTATTTATTTTAGCGAATAAGTAATGAAAATAGGGATAAGCAAAAATGAAAATTATGAAATTTTTCAGTGATTTTAAAGCTTCTTTAATGAAAGGAGACGTTTTAAGTTTGGCAACAGCAGTTGTTATAGCGGGTGCATTTGGTAAAATTGTTGGATCCGCTGTGGATGACATCATTATGCCAATTGTAGGTTTGATAACTGGTGGAATCGATTTTACCCAGAAATTCATCACTTTAGACGGTAATAGTTATGCTGATTTACCTGCAGCAAAAGCAGCAGGGGCGGCAGTGATCACTTATGGAAATCTGGTACAAGCCATTATTAATTTCGTGATTATTGCTTTCTTCATTTTTGTGGTTTTAAGAGCTGCTGAAAAAGCGAAGAAAAAAGAAGTGGTTGTGGTTGCTGCAGTTGCTGGACCAACACAAGAAGAGTTGTTGACTCAGATTAGAGATTTATTGAAAAAGTAATTGCCGTGACATTATATATTCTAATTTATCCTGAATGTGTTTCAGGACTAAACCGCTTCTTAATTGAGGCGGTTTTTTTTAAAAGTTTATTTAAAACAGTAGCGGTTTTTTACCATTTAGAAATTAAGATGCAGTAAGAGGCACTTTAAAACTTAATTTTCTTAATTTCTTAATGGTTCCAAAAGCTATATAAAACGGTATTTAACAAGATTTTAAAATTAAAAAAGAAATAATTCCTTGAAAAAATTTCACTCCTGATTTTCATTTTTTTACTAAACGTTATAAATATAACATTTTGTTATTTTTTGTGAAGCTGATTGTTTTAATTTCAATATTAGTTACTTTTGTGATTCAAATTTAATATTCAATACTAAAAATATACTATGAAAATAGCAGTTGTTGGTGCTACCGGAATGGTCGGCGAAGTAATGTTGAAAGTTTTAGCAGAAAGAAATTTCATTGGTAAAAATGACGAATTGATTCTTGTTGCATCAGAAAGATCTGTTGGCAAGCAAATAGATTACAACGGAGATATGCTTACGGTTGTGAGTTTGCAAACAGCAGTAGATATGAAAGCAGATATTGCTTTGTTCTCTGCAGGCGGGGAAACTTCATTAGAATGGGCTCCAAAGTTTGCAGCAGCAGGAACAACGGTTATTGATAACTCATCAGCTTGGAGAATGGATCCAACTAAAAAATTAATTGTGCCAGAAATCAATGCAAGCGAATTAACAAAAGAAGATAAAATCATTGCAAATCCAAACTGTTCTACGATCCAAATGGTACTGGTTTTGGCTCCTTTGCACAAAAAATACAATATCAAACGTGTCATTGTTTCCACCTACCAATCCATTACTGGAACAGGTGTAAAAGCAGTGCAACAATTGGAAAATGAATACGCAGGTGTTGCAGGAGAAATGGCTTATAAATACCCAATTCATAGAAATGCGATTCCACAATGTGATTCTTTCGAAGAAAATGGATACACTAAGGAAGAGATGAAACTGGTTCGTGAAACTAAAAAAATATTGAGCGACAATACCATTGCTGTGACCGCGACTGCGGTTCGTGTGCCCATTGTAGGCGGACATAGTGAAGCGGTAAACGTAGAATTCTCGAATGATTTTGACGTAGATGAGGTAAGGAATATTTTGCATCATACTGATGGTGTGGTAGTTCAGGACAATAACGACACCTATACGTATCCAATGCCAATGTATGCACAAGGAAAAGATGCTGTTTTTGTAGGTAGAATTCGTCGGGATGAAAGCCAAGAAAATACCTTGAATATGTGGATTGTAGCGGATAACTTAAGAAAAGGAGCGGCGACAAACACCATACAAATTGCTGAATATTTGATTGCAAAGGGATTGGCGTAGTGCTTTTGGGGTTGAAAACAGCCTTATTTTGCTGCTCTTTAAGAAACTAGAATTTGGTTTTTGGGCATAATTTTTTTAAATCCATTTGTTTTTATGAAATGCATATTTTGTAAAAACAAATGGATTTTTATTTCAGTATCGCTATATTTGCCAAAGATGAAAAAGAAATTTTCTATATTTAGTATCGTTCTAACGCTGACAGTATTGCTTTCGATGCTGTTTCAGTCGGTGCATAAATACGAGCATATAGCAAAACAACTTTCTGAAATTCAATGCGTTCATGAGAAAAATTCTACTGCAGAAATAACGCATCAGCATCACAATTTTGATTTTTGTGGAATCTGTGCTTATAAATTAGGCAGCTTTACATTTTTAGTTTTTCCTACTTTTGAATTAAAATCATTAGAATTATACCCAAACAACGCTGATTTTGATTCCAAAGAAATCACGCAATTCTTTAAAGGAAGCCTTTTTGCGCTTCGTGCTCCACCAGCAGTCTAAATAGTTTTTTAAAACAATATATCATTTTCAAATCTTGGAAATGATTCACATGTTTATCTATTTTGAACAAAGAAAATGCAAACAAAAATCTATATTTTTTTCTGCTTCTGTTTGTTTTGCACCATTGGTTTTTCGCAAAATACAGTTAGTGGAAAAATTACTACTCAGCAAGGATTACCTCTTTCAGGAAGTCATGTACACATTGGGACAAAAACAGTATCCTCAGATGTTTCGGGTAACTATCTTATAAAAAGATTGCCAAAAGGGAACGTAAAAGTATATGTGTCTTTTATTGGTTTTCAGGCTATTGATACCTTAGTAAATTTAGCGGGTGACCAAGTTTTGAACTTTGCCTTAAAGGAAAATGCTGCACAGTTGCAGGAGGTGATCATCAGACAAAAAGCCAATACGCTGAACAAATCTCTTTTAGAACAAAAGATTAAAACGGAAACGATTGAGAAGTTCAGTAATCAAACCCTTGGTGATATTTTGAAGGAAATTGCAGGTGTTTCTAGTATGAAAACAGGAAGTTCTGTGGTAAAGCCGGTTATCAACGGTTTGTTTGGAAGTAGAATTCCGGTCATCAATAACAATGTCCGTTTAGAAGATCAGCAATGGGGAACGGAGCATGCGCCTAATTTTGATGTAAACGCAGCGGGCAAAATTACGGTTATCAAAGGAGCGTCTGGGTTGCAATACGGTGGTGACGCGGTAGGTGGATTAATTGTGATCGAGCCTATTTCTGTAAAAAGAGACACGCTTTTTGGGAAAACAATCCTGAATCTAGCGTCAAATGGAAGAGGCGGTTCTATCAGTTCTAGTTTGCACAAAGGAAACGACAAAGGATGGAGTTGGAACGCACTAGGAACATTCAAGTATTCAGGCGATAGAGAAGCTCCTGATTATGTGTTGTCTAATTCAGGGAATCGGGAAGCTAATTTTTCTGGCGATATAAAATTTACTGGAAAAAAATATGATGTCTCTGGATATTACAGTTTCTACAATACCACTATTGGAATTTTGAGTGCTTCGCACATAGGTAATGTCAATGATTTATACAATGCTATTAAGAATAAAGTTCCTTGGGCTGTCTATGATTTCACGTATGACATAAATAATCCTAAACAAAAAGTGCAACATCATTTAGCAAAACTGAATTACAACTATTATTCTGATCAAACAGCGTCATTGGCGGTACAGTATTCTTTTCAGTTTAATAAGCGTCTCGAGTTTGACGTTCGTAGAGGAAATTTTAATAACCTAGCTGCCTTAGACTTGGCGTTAACCACTCATGCCATAAATATAGATTATAAAAAAACGGTGCATGATTGGTCTTTAAAGTCTGGATTTAATGGCTCTTTTCAAAACAATTTTGCAAATCCAGCTACAGAAATAAGACCATTGATTCCTAATTTCGATAGAATAGAATTTGGTACGTATGGTATTGTAAACTATGATATTTCAGATAGTTTTTCTGTAGATGCTGGATTACGATATGATTTTTCACAAGTACAAGCCACTAAGTTTTACTTTAAATCCAGATGGGATGAAAGAGGCTATAACTCTGAATTTGCTGATTTTATTGTGGGCGAACAAGGCAATCAATGGTTGGCAAAGCCTAGTTTTACTTTTCATAATATTTCAGCTAGTACAGGATTTCACAAGGAATTTGGTCAAGACTTATATTGGTACACTAATGTTAGTTTGGCAACCAGAAACCCAAATCCGTCCGAGTTTTTTAGTGACGGTTTGCATCATTCAACTGGGGTCATCGAGCTCGGTGATATAGCTTTAGACAAAGAACAAGCGGTAAAATTATCGACCACCTTGCAAAAAAAATGGACAGCTTTCTCAGTTGAGGTTAATCCTTTTATAAACAGCATTCGCAATTTCATGTTCTTACGGCCTGTTGGTTTTGAAAAAAACAATCGTGGTTCGTTTCCAGTTTGGGAATACCAGCAAACTAATGCAAGGTTAGCAGGAGTTGACGTGCAAACACATTGGAAAATAAACAATCAATGGCAGCATGATTTTGCTTTGGCTTATGTAAATGGGAGAGATTTGACTAACAACGAATTCTTGATTGATATTCCACCATTAAATCTGAGTAACAAAATTCAATTTGCAAAAACGGAGTGGAATGATCTCAAACTCGAATTAAAAAGCGAAATGATAATGCGTCAAAATCAGTTTCCAGATAACAATTTCATAACCAATATTATTGTGAATAATGAATTGACTGAGGTTCTAGTAGACATTAGTACTCCGCCGCCAGCCTATCAGTTGTTGCATTTCTATTCGGAGATGAAATTCAAGACTTTCGGTAAATCTAATACAACAATCGCATTTTCTGTTCAGAATATTTTAAACACTAATTACAGGGACTACCTCAATAGGCAACGTTTTTTTGCTGATGAAATGGGTAGAAACTTTCAAATTCAATTAAAATTCAATTATTAAAAAGTAAAAACAAAAAAATGAAAAATTCAAAAATTTTAGCAGTAACATTAATAGCATTAGTAACATTTTCTTCTTGTAATAATGATGATCCTATTGCAGTAAATGAGGAGGAAGTAATTACAACAGTTACAACTACTTTGACTGCAGGGAATCAAATCATTACCTTGACTTCTAGAGATCTGGACGGAGACGGACCAAATACTCCGGTAGTTACTGTTTCAGGAGATTTAATAGTGAACACAACGTATACAGGAACAGTGCGTTTCTTAAACGAAGCCGTGACGCCAGTTGATAATATCACAGATGAAATAAAGGCAGAAGGTGTAGAGCATCAGCTTTTCTTTCAGGCTCCAGCAGCAATAGGAACATTTACTTATGCAGATGCAGATAGTAACAATAAACCTATTGGATTAGCTTTTACCTTAAAAACTGGGACAGCAGCAGCAACTGGAAATATAGTAGTAATCTTAAGACACGAACCGCTTAAAAGTGCTGATGGAGTTTCATCCGGTTCTATTACAAATGCAGGTGGAGCAACAGATGCGCAAATTACATATCCTGTTCAGGTTAAATAAGAACTTCAATTCTTTGTCAACCATTCTAAAAAGCGCCATTCGAAAGAGTAGCGCTTTTTTTGGTTTTATTGAAGACATCCCCACTACTACTAAACTAACTAATTCCCTATTTTTGTAACAACCTAAAACAGAATCTAATGAAAAAAACTTTTTTAATAATGGCTGTATCATCTGCACTGGCAACTTTTGGCCAAAACCAAAAACCGAAAACGCTAACGTATCCCACGACCAGTAAAGGCGAAACCGTTGATGTGTATTTCGACACGAAACTTCCAGATCCCTACCGCTGGCTTGAAGATGACAAATCTGCTGAAACGGGTGCATGGGTAAAAGCGCAAAACGAAGTGACGTATGACTATTTAGCTCAGATTCCATTTCGGGATTTGCTAAAAGCAAGAATGGAAAAACTGTGGAATTATGAAAAAATAGGGGCTCCTTTCACAGAGGGCGATTTTACCTATTATTACAAAAATAACGGTTTGCAAAACCAATCGGTGTTGTATCGAAAAGATGCTAAAGGAACGGAAACTGTTTTCCTCGATCCCAATACGTTCTCTAAAGATGGAACGACGTCGCTTGGCGGATTAAACTTTTCTAAAGACGGCTCTAAAGTGGCCTACTCCATTTCAGAAGGCGGAAGCGACTGGAGAAAAGTCATTATTATGGATGCCGTTTCTCAAAAAATTATGGAAGACACCATCGTCGATGTAAAATTCAGCGGCGTTTCTTGGAAAGGAAATGAAGGATTCTATTACTCCAGTTATGACAAACCAAAAGGAAGCGAGTTATCAGCAAAAACAGATCAACACAAATTGTATTTTCACAAGTTAGGAACCGCACAAAAAGTAGATCAAATTATTTTTGGTGCCGATCAAAAACGACGTTATGTTGGGGGCGGAGTTACAGAGGATGATCGTTTTCTAGTGATCACAGCAGCAAATTCTACCTATGGAAACGAACTGTATATCAAGGATTTGACAAAGCCAAACAGTCCTATTGTAACTATTGTGGATAATTTCAAAAGCGATAACAGTATTATTGAAAATGAGGGAGTTAAATTATTCATAGAAACCGATTGGAATGCGCCCAACAAACGCATCGTTACTGTTGATGTCAACAATCCAAAACCAGAAAACTGGAAAGATTTCATCGCAGAAACAGAGAACGTTTTGTCTCCATCAACAGGTGGCGGATATTTCTTTGCGAATTATATGAAAGATGCCGTTTCAGTGGTGAAACAATACGATTATTCTGGGAAACTGGTTCGCGAAATCCAATTGCCAGGCGTGGGTACTGCCGGTGGTTTTGGCGGAAAGAAAAAAGAGAAAACCTTGTATTATTCTTTCACAAATTACATCACTCCAGGTTCTACGTTCTCCTATGAGCCTTCAACAGGAATTTCTGCAGTATATCAAAAACCAAAAGTAGATTTCAATAGCGATTTATACGAGTCCAAACAAGTGTTTTATACTTCCAAAGATGGAACCAAAATCCCAATGATTATCACCCATAAAAAAGGATTGAAACTCGACGGAACAAATCCAACGATGCTATACGGTTACGGAGGTTTCAACGTGAGTTTAACACCAAGTTTCAGTATTGCTAATGCCGTTTGGATGGAAAATGGAGGCGTTTATGCCGTTCCAAATTTACGCGGCGGTGGCGAATATGGGAAAAAATGGCATGATGCGGGAACCAAAATGCAGAAACAAAACGTATTTGATGATTTCATCGCAGCAGCTGAATATTTGATCGCTCAAAATTATACCTCTCCTCAATACCTTGCTATTCGTGGTGGTTCTAACGGAGGATTGCTTGTAGGTGCCACCATGACACAGCGTCCAGAGTTGATGAAAGTCGCTTTGCCGGCGGTAGGAGTGATGGACATGTTGCGTTACCACACTTTTACTGCAGGAGCAGGGTGGGCGTATGACTACGGAACAGCACAAGACAGCAAGGAAATGTTTGCGTATATTAAAGGGTATTCTCCCGTACACAACATTCAAAAAGGAATACAATATCCCGCTACGATGGTTACAACGGGCGATCACGATGATAGAGTAGTGCCAGCACACAGTTTTAAATTTGCAGCCGAATTACAACAAAAACAAACAGGAACAAATCCAGTCCTAATTCGTATTGACATCAATGCAGGACATGGTGCAGGAAAATCGGTAGCAGCAACCATTCAGGAAAACGTCGATATTCAGGCCTTTACCTTATTCAATATGGGAGTGGTGTTATTGCCAGAATTGGAATAAAGGTATTTGTAGGTTAGGATTTTACCCTGAGCGCATCCCGAAATTTTGGGAGAAGGGAGGAGCTATTTCCTGCTATCCGTTACAATCTTTTTCAACGCTCTCAGGGTTCAAAACCCTGAAAGCGTCTAGAAAAAGGATTTTCACTTCTATCAGGGCTAGGAAATCCAATACAATAACAGCACTTATTTTCAAAAACACCAGTCGAAAGATGAGGGCACTGAAAAAGTCATTTTATAATTATTATCATAAAAACGAGGCAGAAAAACTTTATTTTCTGCCTCGTTTTTTGTATTTTTAAATGTAATT
>NZ_FRBU01000062.1 GCF_900142695.1 Flavobacterium xanthum
GTTATTTCCGATTTTAGCCTAGAAAATAGAAATGAAAACTTAAAAAACTATCTTAAGTTTCTAAAAAAGTTGCATCGCGAATAGGTCGCAGCATATAATTATGGTTGTGTTTTCTGTAATAATTGCGTTAGAAAAGAAGTTTCCCTTAACTTTTTGGAAATTAATATTGGCAATAAATTCAAATTGATTAAACAAATCATTTCTTGTATAATCTAGGCTGTAAAGTTGCCTTTTTTGTAATTCAAGCGAAGGTGTGTTGCTGTAACTAACTCGGTTATTAACAAGTATTAGATTTTGAAATAAGAAGGCTTCAGAATTATTCAACTGCTTATACCCCATTGATGCATTCAAACTTGCTAGGGTCGAAATACGGTAGGAAGCACTTAAACTGGGCTCAAAAATAAAATTCCGTTGTACATCATTTTGATTTGTAACATCATCATTTCTATTTTGCAACAAGTAACGAATGCTGCCACGAGGAGAAATACGCCACTTACCTTTGTTAAAATGATAATTAGTGGATAGAAAAATAGATTGTTGCACATAATTAAATCTATTTGCGCTATTCTGATTATTATCTGATATTAAATTGGAACTAAATGGATTTTCATCTAAAATAGATCCTAAATTAAACTCGTATTTATTTTTTTTGATAGCGCCAAAAAATTTAAAAGCCCCTTCTAAATAATTTTTTCTAAAAGCACTTTCTTGCGTATCAATTCCATTTCCTGAATTAAAAACTGATGGGGACAAAGCCAGTTTTTGGGGACGATAATTGGTAGCCTGATAAAATGAGCCTTGAATTGCTTTGTTTTCGCTTAACTTATTTGTCCACAGCAAGCGTTGCCTAAATAGTATATCCCTAGATGTTAAATTAGAACTAAACACATCCATTTCGTTTCTAAGAATATTGATTGGTGTCGTTATACTTTCTTCCTTTATTCTGGAGGTATATTCCAATGAAGAATTTTTGGACATAGTATATTTAATTTCTAAGTCACCTCTGTACTGTTCAGGCTTTTTAATAAGGGAAGTATAATCTGAGGTAGCAAAAGATTGATTGTTGATTTGAAATTGGTTTTCAACTAATTCATTCCTGACTATTCTATCCCTAATGTAATAACCGTTTGTTTTTATACTTAATTGTTTTCCTATTTTAAAAATGCTATTGAAATTACCGAAAAATTGGTTGTTAATATTCGCCCTTTCATTTCCCAGAGCACTAGAAAACATTGTTTCAGGTATTATTTTCGTGGCATTTATGTCCCGCTCACGCAATTCCTCTGGGTTTAAGTTAAAACCTGAATAATCAAATGGTGAAGTATTTTTCCCGATGGTATTGTAATTTAATGTACCAAATGATTTAAAATTTTTAGTGATTCCTAAAAGGGTGGCACTGTCATCATGCGCAATCTTTCCTTTATCGAAAAGACCTAATCCGGAGGTTATATCACCTGAAAAATCCAGCCGACCCTTTTTTAAGGTCAAATTCAAGGAAACCTTATCGTTTTGTTCTATTCCTTTAAGCAAAGCGTTTTCTGCATAATGATCGACCGCCTGCACTTGGTCGACCATATCTACATTGATGTTTTTGGTTCCAACTGTATAGTTGTACCCAAACAAATTATCACCTTCTAGTGTAACAGTCTCTATTTCTTTTCCCTTGTACTTTATTTTACCTGAATTAGGCTCTACAGTTATACCAGGCAACTTTTTTATGATGTCGTCTATCTTTCTTTCACTCCCGTCACGATATGCTTCCACATTATATTTTACAGTATCCTCAACTATTTCAAATGCTTTTTTCTTAGCAAGAATAACTACTTCTTTCAGATTTATTTTTTGCTCATTTAGTATCCTGAATTCTAGGTTATAATTCTTAAGCGGTTCAGGATTTTCTATTACTTGCGTTGGAATTACAAATCCGTTTACTTGTACCTCGACCACGATTGCAGTGTACTTTTTTTTAGAGAAATCGTAAAAACACCCTTTTTTACAGGAGTAAATTCCTGAATAAGTGTTGTGTTAGCAGCATCTTTAAACAACACATTAGCTGTATTGATAAGATTGTTATTTGCATCATACACACGACCGTTAATTATTTGCCCTGACACACTAAAACTCAGTAAAAACAAAACGAAGAAAAATCTTAATCGCATTAATATAGATAATTACTTATTTTCATTCATTATTTTTTTCATCACTTTATCCGCTTGATAGTCCTTATCATCTTCTTCAATATAGCGCTCCACTCCCATTCTTGCTGTGACAATATTTAATTTCTCTCCTTCTTTGGTTACATACTTACTTGCAGCTATGGCTTTTTCTTTATACAACAACTTAAATTCAGACCACGTTAAAGCTTTATCTAAAACAAAAGGATTTTCAGGTTGAGGATAATCTGGTTTTTGTTTATCTACAATTATCCCAGTGGCCTCCCAACTTACATAATCGTCTGATGCTTTTACCTCTAAAATAGCTCCAGGCAAACTATCGAACTTCCAAGGACCGCAAACTGGTAGTGCGGTAGTAAACCATGCTTTGTAATTCCTGCCTCTAAAAGTTGTAGTCGCAGCCTGGCAAGTATATCCTAGAATTGTTTTTGTTTCTTCTTTTATATCCCAATCAAAAATAGCTAAGGAATCTTTTTGAACAAAAAAACGAAAATTAATATTACTTTTTAAAAACATCTCATTTCTTGCATAATTCTTATACAAGGTTGAAAGATTTTTTCCTTTTGGCTTCCATTCAATTGCGGTAGAAGTGCTTGTGATATTCTCGATTTTAGGAGCTTTGTCTACCTCTTTATCATAAACGGCTAAGCCAAAATCTGGAAAAAGGACTAAATCGTATGCCGCCTTATAAGTGATATTTTTAGCAGCATTCCCTCGAACAACGTAATTGTATTTTAAATTAATTGAAGTAATAGAATCTTTTTGTGACCAAACGGTTGAGCAGACCATAAAAAGTAAACTTAAAACATAAAAATTTTTCATATAAACTAAATTTAATAGAGGCTTAGAAAAAGCCTCTACAGTAAACATTATTGCAAATATTACTCCGCTGCAGCGATGTATGCATCAGCTTTTTTTTGTGCCTTTTGAAAACAATCAGTTTGCGCAGTAATGCAATCACCAGCAGTTGCAGATGAAAACACCGTTGTTCTAAGTTCACCAAGATAGTATATTTCCGCATAGCAACTTACTGAACAAATATCTTCATCATTTTTAATAGTAGTCAAGGTTTCCACTGTTTTTTTAGAAGAAGCAACAGCTCCGTCGTCTACAGCTGTAGACGATTTGTCTTTTACTTCATTTGCAAAAGACATTGAGGTCACCAACAGAAATACCGCTGAAAATAAACTTTTTTTCATTTTACTTTAATTTTGTGATTAATAAATAAATCTGTTTGCAGACTGACTGCAATTACGGATGAAATATTAGATTAATTTGTTCCGCCTCGTTGATTTTACTTCTTTTTTAAAACATCCTTGCAAGGTTAGCTTATGATATTCGCGACTATGATTCAGCTAATGTTCTTTAAAATTTCAGGTCAACTTACTACGCAACAATTATTGTTGTTTCGTAAGACAAATATGAATGAAAAAAAAACTGATTTAAATAATTATTTTAAATATTAACATCAATTTAACAAGGTAAAAGAGTTTTATAAAAACGTAAAGATCTAATATAATAGCTTTTAATTTTTTGATAAAAAATTAAAATATGGTTTGCAATTGGTCTACATAACTTTGGAAAAACTAACTAGAAGCGCACTAAATCATATAATATTATACCATAAAAAAATCTCTAATTATTTTTAAAAATAATTAGAGATTTTTTGCGTTTATTATAAATAAGTAACTACAATTTTCTTGTAGATTCTCTTTCTTTCAACACCGTCTTAATCACCACGGTTTCATAAGGAATATCCTCTTCTTTAGATTCCAATCTGTCAATCAGTAATTTGGCGGCGACTTCTCCTATTTCAATTCCGTGCTGACTTACCGTTGTTAAACTAGGTGACAATCTACGAGAAGCAAGAATTCCGTCAGCAAAACCTATAATGGAAATATCTTCTGGAACTTTAAATCCTTTTTTGAGCGCGACACGCAAAGCTGCGACAGAATCATTTTCTTCTAAAGCGAAAATTCCGTCTATTTTGTTTTCAAAAATTTTCTCGATTTTCTCTTTTAAATCTTCTTCGGCATCCGTTCGAATAATAATATTTGAGTCAACTGCAATAGCATTATTTTCTAATGCCTTCAAATATCCGTCGGCTCTTAATTTACCAACACTTAAATTATCGATTGAAGACAATAAGGCGATATTTTTGCAGCCCAAATCAATTAAATGTTGTGTTGCATTTAGTGCTGAATCAAAATCATCAACAATTACTTTGTCACAATCAACACCTTCCGCAATTCGATCAAACATTACGATTGGAGTACCATCATTTATTATTGCGGAGAAATGATCGTAATCCTGATTTTTTTGTGCTTCCTCAGAAACCGAAACAATAAATCCATCAATGGTTCCATTGCTAAGCATTTCCAAAGTATGCGCTTCTTTCTCTGCAGATTCATTGGATATACACATGATCACATTATACCCTTTTTCATCCGCTACTTTTTCAATACCGCTAAAAACCTTGGCAAAAAAAGAATTCAAGATATTGGGAATAATGACCCCTATTGTTTTTGTTTTTCTATTTTTAAGATTGAGACCAATTACATTGGGTTTGTAATTTTTGAGTTTTGCATATTCTTTTATTTTCACTTTAGTTAGGTCACTTATTTCCGGACTATCATTGAGCGCTTTTGAAACTGTTGAAACAGAAACATTCAGTTCTTTTGCGATTTGTTTTAACGTAGCTTTAGCTTTCATAAAGGGATATTTATTGTAATTGATAAAGGAAAAATACCTACAAGATATAAATAATTAGAAAAATAACTATTTAATTGACAAAAATAGCATTTATAATAGAGAATTTAGGTTTAAAAAATCAGGAATAGTCAATAAAATCATAAAAAAAATCATGATTCCGGTAACTCCACTGCACGTGTACTAATCCAAAATTTGAAGATAGAAATTAATTTTAAATATCCATTTGATAATCAGTACTAAAACATGATAAAAATAATAGTTTAAGGTATTTGCATTTAAAATAATTAATTGTACTTTTGCAACCCCTTTATTGGGGATGGAATGTTTAATTAAAATAATATTATGGACGCATTAAGCTACAAGACACAATCAGCAAGCAAAGCCACCGTTACAAAAGAGTGGATTGTTGTAGATGCTGATGGGCATAACTTAGGTCGTATGGCTTCGAAGATCGCAATGATCCTTAGAGGAAAATACAAAGCAAGTTACACACCACATGTTGACTGTGGAGATAACGTAATTGTTATCAACTCAGAAAAAATCAACCTTACAGGAAACAAGATGAAAGAGAAAACTTACATCCGTCACACTGGCTACCCTGGAGGACAAAGAACTTTAACTGCTGAAGTATTGCAATCAAAAAACCCTGCATTACTAGTTGAAAAAGCAATAAAAGGAATGTTACCTAAAAACAAGTTAGGGGCTGAACTTTTTAGAAATTTAAATGTTGTTGTAGGATCAGAGCACAAACAAGGCGCTCAAAAACCTAGAACAGTTAACCTTAACGATCTTAAGTAATGGGAGTTATTCACAAAATCGGTAGAAGAAAAACCGCTGTTGCACGTGTTTATGTTTCGGAAGGAACAGGAGTAATCACTGTAAACAAAAAAGCATTCGAAACATACTTCCCAACTGCAACTTTACAGTACAAAGTATTACAACCGATGTCTATGACAGAAAATGTAAGCAACTTTGACGTTAAAGTAAACGTTTACGGAGGTGGTTCAACTGGTCAAGCAGAAGCTGTAAGAATGGCATTAGCACGCGTTATGTGTGAAGTAAATGCTGAAAACAGAGCTATCTTGAAACCAGAAGGTTTATTGACAAGAGATCCAAGAATGGTTGAACGTAAGAAATTCGGTCAGAAGAAAGCTCGTAAGAGATTTCAATTCTCTAAACGTTAATACTGGACTTCAATCTGAACTCGTTTCAGGTACTCAAGAACAGGTACTGGAATTAATTCAGTATAATTATTCTAAAGTTGCTGAAAAAATTTCAGCATAAATTTAAAAAACACAGTTGTTGTTGCTCTCCTACTGAGGTAGGAAATAGTTTAGCATCTAAATGCATATAGCCGGTAAACCGCCATTTATGCA
Organism: Flavobacterium xanthum; assembly: GCF_900142695.1. GTDB lineage: Bacteria > Bacteroidota > Bacteroidia > Flavobacteriales > Flavobacteriaceae > Flavobacterium > Flavobacterium xanthum. The sequence goes on from NZ_FRBU01000062.1 coordinate 6,263, forward strand.
TTGCTAATCAACAGAACGTAAACTAGAACAAAAATGGCAAACAAAGTAGAAGTTAAAGACTTACTAGAAGCAGGTGTTCACTTTGGACACATGACTAGAAAATGGGATCCAAACATGGCTCCTTACATCTATATGGAGCGTAATGGTATTCACATTATCAATCTATATAAAACTGCAGCAAAAATTGAAGAAGCGAATGAAGCTTTGAAAAAAATCGCTGCATCAGGTAGAAAAATATTATTCGTTGCTACCAAAAAACAAGCAAAAGACATCGTTGCTGAAAAAGCAAAAGCTGCAAACATGCCTTACATCACTGAAAGATGGCCTGGTGGAATGCTAACTAACTTCGTAACTATCCGTAAAGCTGTTAAAAAAATGGCTACTATTGATAAAATGAAGAAAGATGGTACTTTCATGACTCTTTCTAAAAAAGAGCGTTTGCAAGTAGATCGTCTTCGTGCTAAATTAGAGAAAAACTTAGGTTCAATCGCTGACATGTCTAGACTACCAGCTGCATTGTTCGTAGTTGATATCAAAGCAGAACACATCGCAATAAAAGAAGCTCAAAAATTAAACATTCCAGTTTTCGCAATGGTGGATACTAATTCTGACCCAAGAGAGGTTGAATTCGTAATCCCATCTAACGATGATGCTTCTAAATCAATTGATAAAATTTTAACTTTGGTTACCGCTGCAATTGTTGAAGGACTTTCTGATAGAGGTTCTGACAAAGAAGGCGAAGCAACTGCTGAAGTTGTTGCTCCTGCTGAAACGGTAGCTCCTGCTGCTGAAGCTGTAGAAGTAGCTCCTGCTGTAGAAGCTGCTGCTCCAACTGCAACTGAAGAATAAAACAAAAAGAAATTCCAAATTCTAAAATTCCAAATTCCAAAAATTATCTCAGCAATGATTTAATTTATCAATTGGATTCAGGATTTCTGAATTTGGAATTTTTTATTAAAACTATTTTTTAATTTAAAATAAAAAAATTATGGCAACAATTACTGCTGCAGATGTAAATAAATTAAGACAAACCACAGGTGCCGGAATGATGGACTGTAAAAAAGCTTTAGTTGAAGCTGATGGAGATTTCGATAAAGCTATACAAAACCTTAGAGAAAAAGGACAAAAAGTTGCTGCTAACCGTTCTGACCGTGAGTCTTCTGAAGGAGCAGCTGTTTCTTTTATCAATGCTGACAAAACTAAAGGAGCAATCATCACTTTAAATTGTGAAACAGATTTCGTAGGTAAAAATGAATCTTTCGTTTCTTTAGCTAAAGAGTTAGTTGAAAAAGCGATTAACTTCTCTTCTAAAGAAGAATTTTTAGCGTCAGATTTCAACGGTATTACTGTTGCTGAGAAATTGATCGAACAAACAGGTGTTATTGGTGAAAAAATCGAAATCGGTGATTTTGAAATTTTAGAAGGTGCTTTTGTTGGATCTTACGTTCACGTTAACAAAATTGCTGCATTAACTGCTATTTCTGCTGCTGTACCTAACGCAGAAGTTCTTACTAAAGATATCTCTATGCAAGTTGCATCAATGGGAGCTGACACATTATCTTACAAAGATTTTGACCCATCTTTCGTTGCTTCTGAACTTGCTGCTCGTATTGCTATAATCGAAAAAGAAAATGAAGAAGCAAAACGTTTAGGAAAAACTTTAAAAAATGTTCCTAAGTATATTTCTTTCTCTCAATTAACTGAAGAAGTTTTAAAACAAGCTGAAGAAGATGCTAAAGCTGAATTAAAAGCTGAAGGTAAACCTGAACAAATTTGGGACAAAATTATTCCTGGAAAAGTACTGCGTTTCATCTCTGACAACACTACTTTAGACCAAGAAAAAGCGTTATTGGATCAAAACTTCATCAAAGATGACAGTAAAAAAGTAGGTGATTATGTTAAAGAATTCAAAGTTGAAATTACAGGTTTCAAAAGAGCTGCTTTAGGATAGATTACTATTTGATTTCCTATTATATACAAAACCCCATTTCAAAGTGATTTGAAATGGGTTTTTTTTTAAACTCATAAGGAGTAATTCACACCTAGCATCAAATACCCGGGACGAATTGACACTCTTGATTCTGTAAAAAAGCTTGAATTTAAGGTGTTTGACAATAACGTTGTCTGATTCAAATTTAGCATGTTGTTCCCATTAAAAACCAATTTCCAATTTTTATCCGCAACATACTGCACATTTGCATTCAGAAAAAATAGTTTGTTAGTAGCAAAACCAGAATCTTGATTATCCATTGTGAAACCCGCATCCCATTTTAACTTAGTCTTGTTTTTACCTCGAACTGACACTGTAATTTGATGATTTTGGCTCGTGTTACTAAAATTACTGATGCTTTGCGCTACCATTCTTTGAATAAAGTTGTAATCCACACCAAACTGGATATCTGATTTTCTAAAATTAGAGATCAGTTGCAAACGATTGGTAAGATTTTGAGTTACAAATTGATTATCATCACCATCAAATTGTGACAATCCTATCGATTTTAGATAAAACAAGGTCGTTTTAATAGAAAAGGGCACCCTTCTCAATTTTAAATCATACAAAGCTAATGCCTTTACACTTTTTCTATTTCTAGTTGTAATGGCACCGGTTTCTATAAAATCAGTATTGTATTTAGTATTATTCGAAATTGAATTTTGTTCTGTATCATAGGACAAAGTAGAAAAAAGTACACTTTGACTTTTTGGATTTACACTTAAAAATTGAAGTGAGAAACTGTTTTTAGGTAGTACTTGATTAAAATCAACTAAGCTTGGTTTGGCCACCGTTTGAAAATCAACTATGATATCGGTTTGTTGCACTTGATTCAAAGTAGGTACTTGATGATCCAACGAATAATTAAACGTAATTTTATTAATTCCCTTAAAATTGTACATTAAACTAAAGTTGGGTTCATATCTGGTCAATACATTTTGCGAACCTTGAAAATGACTGTTTGTTGCCGTTGTATTAAAACCCAAAATGGACTGCAATTTAGAATCCCAATTTTTCAACCATGAAAAATTGGTTTGCATGGATTGCCGCTCTAATTTTAAAGTAATATCAGTAGTATCGTTCTGAAAAACAGCAGTACTAAATCTGGACTGATGTGATAAAAAGTTTATTTTTAAAGAAAAAATATTTGACTTTTGGGCTTTTGTAAATACGTTGCTTACGCTAAAATTAATCTCTTTATTATTTTGATTTTGATTAATCGTATCCAGCGTGCTACCAAATAAATTTTGCTGAGAAAACAAAGCTACTTTTTGACGGTTATCATCAAAGGAATGCCGGGCTATGGCCTTATAATTAATAGTCTTAAAAAGCGTGGTTTGCACTTTTACAACATGAGCAAAATTAAAATTAGTATCGCTTTTAGTGTAGTCTAATTGGTTTGTTGCACGCAGTAAATCCTGATCATCTTCGTCTGCATTTGGCGTAAATCCAGCGACATAGGATATAAAAGTAGTTTTCGATTTATTAAACTCCCATTTTAAAGCACTATTATTGAGGCTGTAGCTTGCTGTTTTATTTTCTAAAAAAGAGAATCGGCTTTCCGATTCTCCAATATTGGTTTGAAGTCTTGCATTTTCCTCGATTATAGTCGCTTTGTTGAAAACATTCGAAAATGTAACCTTAGAACGCTTGCCTATTAAACTAGTATAATTCATTCCAATAAAGGCATTTTTCTTGTCCTTTATAAAAGCGTTGGGGTTTAAAAAGGTAGGGGTTTCAATAGATTTGAATTCCCCATTGTCACTATCCACTTCAGACACAATTCTCATTTCATTATAATCCTCCCTAGAGATTGGTGTTTTAGCAATCGTATTATAATCCGATATAACAGCAAAATTTCCTTTTTTGAAAAACTTAAATGAATTAGAATGAAATCGAAAAGAATTATTTATTCCACCAGCTGCCTCAAAATCCATGATCCATTTATTTTTATAACTGTCTTTTGTTTTCAAGTTTAAAGCTATTCCTTTCATGCTACCGCTGGCAGTTGCAAAACCCGAATAACTAGTTAACAGGTCGATTCCCTCAATCATGTCCGCATTTATATTTTGGGTAGCCACTTGATGTTTGTTCCCAAAAAACTCATTCTATGCTGCTCCCCAAAAAACGTACAACTTTTTGTGTGAATTTAAGATAGGATTAAAAACCTTAAATTAGCAGAATTATGTCAAGAACAAGAAGA
>NZ_FRBU01000063.1 GCF_900142695.1 Flavobacterium xanthum
GTTATTTCCGATTTTAGCCTAGAAAATAGAAATGAAAACTTAAAAAACTATCTTAAGTTTCTAAAAAAGTTGCATCGCGAATAGGTCGCAGCATAATACAAGGTGTCTAAAGATAAACTGTAAGTACCATCAGTTGACAAATCTGGTTTTGAAAGAACATGATTGAAATCAGCATTACTATACTTAATCTGCTTTTTAAATTTACGTCCTTTATTAATAATAAGAAGGTCATCTATTTTATCATTGTCATATTCCTTTCTATCAATTATAAATTCAGCATCCCTTTCTTCAAAAATTTCGTTTAAAATAAAATAGCCCGTAAGCAAATCTTGATACTCGTAACCTTCATGTGCAGTAGCTAAAGACATTGAATCCTAATTTAATTAATTCTTCTTGTTGAAATCGTTTTAGACAAAATTAGTGATAATATATCGAGCGAATAGGAAGTATCCGCATTTGCTTTTGTAGGTGTCTCCAATTTTAAGAACACTAAAGACTTCAATCGGTCTCTCTTAGGTCGTTCTCTTTGTTCCGTTCGGCAGCTCCAGGCGGTCGTCGGCAGAAAAAGCCTCCTCCCTCCATTACGCAGACACTACGCAGCACAATGAAAATAGCAGCTTGAAAATAAGCAGTTATTTTCATTGCGCCGCTTCGTTCCTCATCTTCACACGTTCTCTACCCTAAGTTCGGCAGGGCTACTACATCCACAATACCGCTTCATTCCGTTTTACTCCACAGGCTACGCTCCACTGCATTCCAGCCGTATGATGTCTGTCGCCCTTTATTTTTTCAGCGGTGTCGCTCTTCGCACAGTCATCGGGGTTGGCTCCGTTAGCACTTTGCCCTAAATCAAGGAACACCAAAAACTGCCTTATGTTTTTTCGCCGTTTCATACTTGCAGTAGAATTCTATTCCAATTAAATTCTATTAAGAAGTTTTAATCAAATTTCCACTCGAAACAGATTAAAAGGGTAGCTAAGATAGTGTCCGTCGTATGCTGCACGCGCATAATGGCTGCGCCACCCTTTGGGACTTATAGCGCTCCGCATCCTTAGTCCACTTATTTCTTGCTTTCTTTTTTCCAGTTTTTTCGTTTTGAAAAGATTTTTTGCAGAGCGGAGGGTTAAAGACAAAGTAAATAATAGCAATCGTTAAAAATTAAAATTTATGGAAATTGCAGGCAGAATTACAGCAAATTCAACTGTTCACAAAGTGAGCAACGACAAACAGGTGGTCAATTTTAGTATTGCCATCAATGACAATTATAAACCCAGAGGGAGTACCGAGGTAAAGGGAGTCGTTACCTATATCAATTGTTCTTATTGGTTTAATGCAAAGACAGCGGAGTGGCTTAAAAAAGGAGTACTCGTACAATTGTTTGGGCGTATCGGGTTGAATGTGTATTGCAACCAGGAAGGTAAACCAATAAGTAGCCTCACGTTTCACACCAACAACATCAAAATTTTGACTTTTGCAAAAAAAACCGAGCTAATAGAAAACGGTGTGATGTCTTCCATAGCAAAGAGGAAGAAATCTGAAACAGCAGACGATTTGCCTTTTTAATCCAAACAATATACTAATCACTTAAATTTTTAACATCATGGCACATAATATAAATTACAACGAGCAAACAGAGAAACACAGTTTTTTCAGCGTTAAGGAAAAAGCTTGGTACAATCTAGGGCAAATAATTTCGGACTATCCCAAAAGTGCAGAAGCAATTAAATTCGCAGGATTGGATTATGAAGTAGAAAAACGCAAGTTGTTTACGTCTAGTTCAGAGGGAATCAATTTGACCAATGAAACCATGGACAGCAAAATCGAAGTACCTAATTACTTTAGTACCATACGCACGGACAACAATACGGTATTGGGTGTGGTGGGCAAAGACTATCAAATCGTACAAAACAGAGATGCCTTTTCTTTTTTCGACAGCATAGTAGGCGGTGACGGAATCCTATATGAGACTGCAGGAGCTTTGGGGAAAGGAGAACGCATCTTTATAACCGCAAAATTACCTGATTACATTCGGGTGGGGAATGACGATTTAATTGAAAAATATCTTTTCCTTTCTACCTCACATGATGGAAGCGGAAGCATAACCGCCGCATTTACACCAATTCGCATCGTATGCGCCAATACCCTTAATGCAGCAATGAATAACAAAACCAATACGGTGCGCATTCGTCATACCTCTAATGCTAAACAACGTTTGGAACAGGCTCACAAAGTTATGGGGATATCCGACATGTTATCGGCACAGTTGGAAACCATTTTCAATCATTGGACAAAAGTGCCCATTACGGACGGCGAAGTAAAAAAATTGATACAGTCTGCTCTAGTTCCCAATAAGGAAGTATTGAAATCCATACAGGAGGGTAGGGAAGAGGTGCTCTCAACCTGTTTTACTAACATGGTTGATAGTGCCTACGAATATGCTATGAGCGACCCTACGCAATTGATGGATACGACAAAAGGAACGGTATTCGGAGCGTATAATTCCGTAACTGGGTATTTTCAAAATGTCAGAAATTATAAGGATGATGAAGCCAAGTTAACCTCACTTTTGATGGGTGGTACAGGTCAGATACGTACGCAGTCGGCTTTTAATCTTTGCTTGGAGTTTGCCAATAAAGGTTCTGACGGACTAGTACTTAATTGACCAATCAGGACAGGCACACATCCTGCCTGTCCTTTAAAATCTTTTCACCATGATGAAAGTAGAAGATAAAGACGGAGAAAACACAACCGTTACCAATTTGCCCGAAGCCTTAAAACAATCAGACTATTTCAGAAATTTCGCCCATACCGAGCAAGCATTCAAGCGGTTTGACAAAGAACTGCAAGCCTATTGGCAAGACCTTTATGATAAATTTTTGAATATTAGTGATTGAGATGAAATACAAACTAAACAGTAAAACTATGGAAACCAATTTTTTTAAATCTATTCTAGCCTTGCATGTAGCAGGAAACTGGAAAATAAGCATAGTCAAAGAAGATACGGACAGGTTCATTGTATCTGTATTGTTTTTTAATGAAAATATCAGCAATGATACTCGTAAAAAAGTACCGCCCATTTTGCTAAAAGGTACTGCATAATCTACCAAAATTAAATTTAAGCCGTTCACCGCTTTGACGGTTTTTTTGATAAATTTTGTGAAGTATTTTTATAATTTTTTTATCACATTGCCAAGCCTTCAATAAGGTAATTTTTGTTTGTTTTTCCCTAAGGATAATTTGATGTTAAAATTAGTACTGTCTTTATAGGTAACTATGGATTAAGTTAAAAAAAATCTGAGAAGTCCTAGATGGAAAAGTATAAATGGAACGTTTTATTTATGATAATGATTGATTAAAAGACTATTTCTAGCGTAGTTCCATTTTCTGAACTTGAAGTAATTTTTAATTCACCCTGTAATATTTTAGTCCTGTCTTTGATGTTTTTTAACCCTATTCCGTATTTTACTTTTTCAGGATTAAAACCAATACCGTTATCCCAAATGCGAATGGTTATTTTATCTCCTGTTTTTAGCAGCATTATGAAACATCTTTTTGCTTGGGAGTATTTATTGCTATTCTGTATGGCTTCTTGTATGATGCGATAAATATGTATTTTGTTGGCACTCCTTACGGCAGACCAATCAATGTATTTATCTACAGATAGATCAAATTTAGTATTGTATTGGTTTTGTTGAGAATCGACTAAGGTAGTTAGAATCTCAGGAAAACTTTTATCCTCAAAAAGAAGATTTTGAGTTAAATCATGTGAAACTCTTCTTATTTCTTGCTCTGTTTTTTCAAGTTCATTTATTAGTTCCTGTTTTTTATTTTGAGAACTTGATTCTAATTGGATTAAATTAAAACGGGTAGTAAAAACGCTATTGATTATGCCGTCATGTAATTCCATTGCTATGCGGTTTCTTTCCTCATTTCTTGCTTGTTCCGTTTCAGATTGCTGTGCCAGCATCAGCTGATATATTTTTTCGTTTGCTTCTTGCTGTTCTTTAATAAATAGTAACTCTTTGTTTTTCGATTTTAGACGATATAAAGCAAAAACACCCCCTAATAAAATTATAACAATTCCAGAACCAAGAATAATTTTGGTATTTTTCTTAGATAGAATTTCATTTTTTTCCTCTATTTGATCCGTTTCATAGGCTATTCTTGCAAATTTATTTCGAGTTATTCTTTCTACACTTTGAATACTGTCATTTACCTTAATGTATAAATTGGAGTAATAGATTTTGTTTTTGGAATCATTTTCCGTTAACAATTTTAAAGATCTTATTATAAAAGGACCAGCTTCAATTTTTTTAGCTAGTTTAAAACCCTCTGTGATGTAAGATAATGCTTTGATCGTATCATTTTTATATAAATAATATTCTCCAATGTTAATTTTACTTGATACAATACCCTGAGCTATATCCATACTGTCGCTAATCTTTAAGGACTCAAATAACAGTTTGTCAATATCTTTATAGTCTCCTTCCTTCATTTTTGAATAAGCCATATTGTCCAGTAACATTGCATATGATTTTGGATAGTTAAGCTTTAAATCCTGTAATGCCAAACCTTTTTCATAGTAGAGTATTGCTTCTTTATAATTCTTTTGCTTTTCGTAGACTCTACCTATGTTATTGAAACATGATATTCTAGATTTAATTAATTTAGCCTTGGTATAATCTTCGTTTTCAAGTCGTTGTAATTGATTCAAAGCCAGATCAAAATATTTTAAAGACTCTTCAAAATTATTTAATTCTTTTAATGAAAGTGCAAGTAAATTATAACTCTCGTAAACTAATCTAGTATTGTTAGTTTTCGAAAGTAATTTTAAAGCGTTTATAGCTCCAATTTCGCTTTCGGTGAAGTTACCCGAATCAAATATAACGCCAGCTTTGTAAAGTGCTGTTCTTCCTGAATTCAACGTATCTTTTAAGTTTCTATAGAGTTTTTCGGATTGACTATAATAGCTAAATGAACTGTCTAATTGTGCATTTTTTTCATAATATTCTCCCATAAAACACAATGACTTAGCGATATGAGATGTGTCTTTTTGCTTTAATGCTAACTCTGTAACTTTTTTTGTTAATTTTAGATATTTGTCATTTTCATTTAACTCATAGTACTTATTGGCAACTTTAAAAAGTAAATTTCTAATTATTGAATCATTTTCCTGTTTTAGTAAATATAGTGAAATGGTATCTAATTCTTTTTCTTTGTGATTGTCTTTTGATAATGATAAATCAAAATTATTTAAAAGTTGCTTAACTCGATTTCCATTTTCAATATTTTCTTTTTTCTGACAAGAGAAAATCAGTAAAAATAAATTTATAAGAAAGATAATTCTAAATTTTGTTTTCAATTTGGATAGAAATAATTAGTATTTATTTCACCAAAAATAAATATTAAAAACCAGATAATTTTCATTATCTGGTTTTTAGGTAAAAATTAAAACTTCGTTTTATCTCTGTCATCTATTAATGGAGGAGGAGGAGGAGTGACCTCAGCAGTTGCCGATATAGAAATTTTATTGTAATTACTTGAATTTTCGTTTTCAACAGATTCGAGATTATCTGCTGTGCATGATGACATTAAGATTATAGCTGAAATACAGCCGGTAGCAATTAATAGCTTTTTCATAAAAAGTGTTTAAAAATTAGAAAATTTTATACTGGTACGATTCCAAAATGGAGTACCTTTTTTTAAGAAAAGCTGGGAAGTAGCTATTCTGATAATATTGAGAATGACACTGTATAAAGGCAGATTTTCCCCATTCTCAATATTTATTTAGAAGCTTCTGTTGCGCTATAACTGGGGCAAATTAACGGGTAAAAAACCGTGTTATTTTCTGTTTTTTTGGGGTTATAGTGAACTAGATTAGTACAATAGTTTAAGAGTGAATCTAAATGGTGAAACCTTGTATTTTGTGAAAGATATTATTTCAATACAGAGTAAAGCAGATTATTTATCAGCACTAAATATTTGTTTTTCTGATAATGGCATCAATATTATCCCTATATGTTAGTGAGAAGGGAAGAATTTCATTGTAGTTAAGGTAGCATTTTGATTTGCTAAAATGAATGCGCGAAACATGATTAATATTAACGATATAACTTTTATGAATCCGCAAAAAATGGAATGGTAGAGTATTCTCAAAATGCTTTAAAGTCTTATAAGCATTCACGGTTTTGCCATTGTATAATTGAATGTCTGTTGTGTTGTTGTCCGCTTTTAAATAGGCAATATCCTGTAGCGCCACAAATTGATAATCGCTATAGGATTTAATGCAAATAGTTGTGATGCTCGCAGGTGGATTTCTTTTTTCAAACCTAAAAAGACTTTTTCCTAATTGATGCAAGAGCAATGGGTCTACTATATAATCGGAAAATCCCGATTGAACAGCTTCCAGGGCATAATCTGGAGATGAAGCCAGGCCTATAAAATAGGGCACTGTGTCAACATATTGGAATAGTTCTGATATGGTTGTAAATGATAAATTTCCTTCACTAGATTTGACAGGAATTCTTTTCAATACGAGTTGTGGTTTTACTTTTATAATTTGATTTATTGCAGTTTGATTATCTTTGATAATTCCAGCACAAAAATAATTTGGAAAATTTTCGAAGAGCTCTAAAGTTTCCTTAATTCTGTTGGTGTTATCGTCAATAAGGAGAAATGAAAAACGCATATTGTATATCTAAAATAAGAGTATTGCAAGCTAAACAACTGTACATTCTTTTGTTGCAGAAAAACAACCTATTTTGTTAAAGTTAAATAATCCAATACATGAATATTTTTTTAGTAGATGACCATCCGATGACTGTAGAAGGATATAGTAATGCTCTTTTAGAAACTCCTTTTGGATTGCGTAACCCCATTTTTACAAAAGCTTATAATTGTGAAGATGCTTATGCTATTTTGTTAAGAAAATTATCTCTAAAAAAATTATTTGATATAGCCATTATTGATAAAGGTTTACCGAGTTATGAGGCAAAATCTATCTTATCTGGCAGTGATTTAGCCATTTATATACGAGAAATGATGCCTAATTGTAAAATTATAATGATTACTGCCCATACCGAAGTTATCATTGTTTATGATATAGTTAAAAAAGTTCGACCTGAAGGACTTATGATAAAAAATGACGTTACACCTCAAAAGTTGCAACAAGCTGTAACAGCTATTTTCGCAGGGGAGCAATACTATAGCACAATTGTAAAAAAATGCATCAATGAAATATGGAAAAAGGAATTAATGATTGAAGATTATAACCGTCAAATACTTTTATATTTATCAAAGGGGTTTAAAATAAAAGAGTTAGAAAGTATTATATATCTTACTACAAGTACCATTCAAAAACGGATCATCCGCATGAAAAAGGCTTTTGAAGTTACGGACGAGACAGGTCTCGTGAAAGAAGCCATTAAACAAGGGTTTATCTAATACTTTTCCATTAAATTTTAACATGTTTTGCTTAAAAACTACCTTGTTTGTTAAAGGTTGCTATCTCTGTGTCTGCATTCCATTTCTTAGTTATATTTTCGATGTAGAATCTTCTTACATTCTTTGTTTTAGAAGCCAAGTGCACGTGGATAATTTTATGAAGAATGTTCGGGAATGATTTTAAAAAAATAAATTATTTAACCATAAAATTAAAATTATGAAATTAAGTTTAGACGCTCTAAAAGAAAGAGCACAAGGAATAGCTTCAGAAGAGCTCATGGGACAAATTACAGGTGGTTTATTACCTGAATGTCATAATGGTTCATGTACACCTAAAGAAACACCTACCACGATTAAGGATACTACTCCAACAGTTGGGTCTGATGGCACGCTTTATTTACCGAGAGGTTAGACTATAAGAAGAGACCATCTCAAAAGTAAACATCAGTCTTTAAATTTCAAAATATTTTTGTCTGATGGAAACGAATAAAAAGGATAAAAAGAGAGGCTATCCAGTCTTTTGAGATAGCCTCTTTTATTTTTAAAAAATTATTATGAAATTATTGTTTTTAATATTTATCGGATGGAGTTCTTCTTGTTACTCTCAGGAAAAAAATAATTTTTTTTTAAATTATACTTTAAAAAAAAATAATTCAACTGCTGTCTTGGATAAATTTTATGAGTTTATTAACCTCCCTTTAAATAATAGTGACAATTCTACTTTATGGGTTGAAAGTAAATTCTTTAAACATCCAGAAACTGATATTTTGGATATCATTAAGAATGCAAAAAATCATAAAATTACAATTCTAGCTATTAATAGTATTGATGATAAAAGAAGTTTAGTTAAAATTGCTTGGATTAAAAGCAGTTATGATTACGGTAATCTTTATGCCATTTATAACTTCATAGCAATTAAAAATAATAATAAAATACTATTTGAGAATGTTTTAGATTTTAATGTTAAAGATTTTAAAATTTTTAATGTAAACGAAATCACGTATGTAACATATGATGGATATGTTTTCAATCATAATAATGCAAAAAAAATGGTCAATTTTAATGAAAAAATGAGTTTGTTTTTTGAAAGAGAGACTATAAATTTCACTTATTTTTTGTGTAGAGATATGAATCATTTTAAAAGGATAAGGGGTTTTGATTTTGATAACATGGTGGTTGACCAAAATCAAATTGGTGGGGAAACTTTCCCTGCGGATAATATAATTTTCGCAGGAAACAATTCGGAATTTTATCCACATGAAGTAGTTCATTTATATACATTTAAATACTTTTCCAAAATACATAAAATAATAGATGAAGGAATAGCAACTTATTTTGGAGGTTCTAAAGGAGTTGAATTTAAAGATCATATTAAAAAATTAAAAAATCACTTGAATGATAATGAATTAAATGTGTACGAAAAACTATTTAAAGAATCAGAACAATATGTTTTAGATGATACAACTTCATTATGGTACACAATAGGCACTTTGTTATGTGATCTTTCATTAAAAAAATATGGGAAAGAAGCACTGTTAGAATTAATGAATTCAGGTAAAACAGATGAAGAGTTGTTACTATCCATTGAGAAAATTTTTAAAATTAAAAGAGAAAATTTTGATGGTTTTATAAAAAATGAATTAAAAAATTAAGAATAATACTATTTTTTTAAATACAGAATTAAATCAAATCGATATTAGCAATACCATCAAACTCCTTATTTATAAAGAAAACCCTTCTTTGCTAGAAAAAGTTGATTTTGATGATGAAAATGTATTCTTAGAGCCCCTAATATTTGCTTATTTTAATTCCAAGAATGAGAACTTATTTCCTCCTGAAATGTTGAATGAGATTATGCAGGGTTACTTTATTGAAAAAGGAGAATTAGAAATCAAGTTTTTATTCAATACAAAGGGAATAGCATATATACCAGTATTGGGTTACTTTAAAGAAGGAGAAAAAAGGCCTTTCGAATCTATTACAATAGTTGATGATACAAATATCGAGGTACTAAAATATCCTTTGAAATTATTTCAAGACATTTTTAGAACAACCTCAGGCAATTTAATTAGTAATGATGAGATTAAAATTGATGCAGAACTTTTCGAGAAAAATATAGTACCGTTATCTAACGCTTTTCAATTTATAAAGAAAAGTTCTAGTGAACATTTTAAACTAATTGAACAGTGTTGTAAAAAATGTGTATTATTCAAAACTAATACTGAAAATACTAATTCTTTTGCTACGTATCCACCCGAGCAACTACATATTGTTTAGTTCAATAAGATTAATGATAGGAGCGTAATTTTACAATGGTTTAGATTCCGCTAGCTGCTTGTAATTGTGGGGATACAGGTCTTTAATATTCTTGTGGTTTATAGATTGGATATTCTCAAGGGTATATTTTAGCCACTCAAAAGGATTTACGTTATGCTTTTTGCAGTTAGAAAAAAAGGTATAGGCCATAGCCGCTCTTTGAGCAGCATCGTGCGATCCGGCAAAAAGATAATTCTTTCTACCCAGGGCCACTGGTCTGATTGCATTTTCCACCAGATTATTATCTATTTGCAAGTTACCATCTAATAGGTATGCCGATAAATTATCCCATCTTGTTTGAG
>NZ_FRBU01000011.1 GCF_900142695.1 Flavobacterium xanthum
GGAAAAGAATTAATTTTCTTTTCTTTGTTCTGAAAAAATATTTCATCTTTCTTTGAGATTCCTAACTTTCGCATTTATTAATTGAATTCAAGCTAAAAGAAATGTCAATTACTTTTTTTAGTGGTCTGAATTTTATTTCTTTCATGACTACCTTTTTTATTAGAGACAAATTATACGATAAAAAGTTTACTTTCAAAGCAAATTCAATCAATGAAACTAACGTTGAAGAAGTGCCAATTTTATTCGTTGATGGGGTTATTGTGAGGTAGTTCTGCACTACGTTCTCGTCTAGTTTTTTTCTTCCAATTTGAATATCCTACAATAAATATTCCTGCCAAAACAAAATAAAGCGTTCGGAGTAATTTTTCTTGGGATAAAAAAGCATCTTCAAAAGACATTTCGAATAGATCAATAATGGCGATGCAGAAGGAAACGATTAATCCCCAAATTCCACCATTCTTAATCTGAAATTGCCATCTTTCGCTCATAATAATTTATTTAGTTTCTCTTTTTATTTTGGACTTCCAAGAAGAGTACCCCAAAACAAATATTCCTAATAGGATATAAGCAACTGCTTTAAAATAAAAAAAAGGTTTACTAATTTGATCCATAAAAGAGACCTCTTTAATTTCAAATAAAATCATAAAAACAGTCATAAAAATACCCCATGGCAAACCTGTTTTAATCTGATATTTCCATCTTTCGCTCATAATAATATTGGTATGGGTTTAAAATTGGCTTTGTACTCCTTACTTTAATCCAGCTGATCCGTTAGTTTCTTAAAAACAGTTTTAGCATCTTTTCCTTCATATAGAATCGTATAAACAGCATCAATAATAGGAGTATTGGCACCATACGCCTGATTTAGTTTATAAGCGCTTTTCACCGCGTAGTATCCTTCGGCAACCATGCTCATTTCCATCATTGCTGATTTAACAGTATAGCCTTTTCCTATCATATTTCCAAACATTCTGTTTCTAGAGAAAATAGAATACCCCGTCACCAATAAATCGCCTAAATAGGCTGAGTCATTAATGTTGCGTTTCATTTTATGCACTTTCTTGATGAATTTTTTCATCTCCCGAATCCCATTACTCATCAAAACCGACTGGAAGTTATCCCCGTAGCCTAATCCATGTGCCATTCCTGCTGCAATAGCGTAGATGTTTTTTAACATGGCGGCATATTCCGTTCCTATAATATCGTCAGTAATTTTGGTCTTAATATAGTTTCCAGATAAATTTTTTGCAACAACCTTAGCTTTGTCCGGATCACCACAAGCAATCGTAAGGTAGGAAAGACGCTCCATCGCTACTTCTTCAGCGTGGCAAGGGCCAGTAATTACACCAATATTATAATAAGGAATATCATACTTTACATGAAAATGTTCCCCGACAATCAAACTTGTTTCGGGAACGATACCCTTTATTGCTGAAAAAATAATTTTATCTTGTAGCGAAACCGTTAGTTTTTCTAGTTCGGCATCTAAAAAAGCGGATGGAATAGCAAATATTATATAATCAGCATATGCTACAGCTTCATTAATATCGTTAGTCAGTTTTAGTTTTGTGGTATCAAATTCAACTGAACTTAAATAATTTGGATTGTGTTTAAAAGTTTTAATGTGCTCTATTGCAGCTTCGTTGCGCATGTACCATGAAATTTCGGTAAGGTTTACACATAACATTTTTGCTATCGCTGTCGCCCAACTTCCACCACCAATTACTGCAAATTTTATATTTTCGGCCATTTTTTATTGAATTTAATCAAAAGTACTTAAAAAACTATTAATCGAACAAATTAAATTAAAACGTGAAACCCAGTGTCTGCTCGGTTTTGAAATTTAATTATGTAACTATTTTGAAGTTAAAATAATTATTTTTGATTTTAGGTGCAATATAAGGAGGAGTATTTCGTTTTGTCTATAATTAATTTATTTTTTTAACAAAACTTCGAGAATTGATTTAGTTAGTTATATTTTAGAATTTTAAAAGGCGTCTCCATAGATAGGAAGACGCCTTTTTTATTTTATGCTGCTGTAAGTATTTGTAGTACTAAAGTTAATAACTCATTTCCACAATTGATTTTACCTTTTCCAAAGTGACATTTTGTTTTTCTCCTAATCCTAACCAGCCTCTTTCTTCAAAACGGTTTACAATGAAGTCAGCAGTTTTATCAAAATCTTTGGTGTAATCTGATAATTTAGTGTCCATTCCCATCGTATGGAAAAATTCAACTGTTTTGTTGATAGCTTCGTTGGCAATTTCATCTTCCGTTCCAGTCAAATTGAAAATACGTTTTCCGTATTGTGCCAATTTTCCTTTTTTGGTTTCAAACATCACTCGGTATAAATTTGGACCCACAACCGCCAATGTTCTGGCGTGATCGATTCCGTATAAAGCTGTTAATTCATGCCCAATCATGTGCGTTGCCCAATCCGAAGGAACTCCTTTTTGAATTAATCCATTCAACGCCATTGTGCAACTCCACATAAAGTTAGAAGCTAGAGCATAATCTTTAGGATTCTCAACTACTTCTGGACCCACTTGGATTAAAGTTTGCAGAATGCTTTCGGCAATTCTATCTTGAAGATATCCCTCGTGCGGATACGTTAAATATTGTTCCAAAACATGAGTGTAGGCGTCTACAACTCCGTTTTGTAATTGTCTTTTTGGTAAAGATTCAATTACCGTTGGATCGCATATAGAAAATTTTGGAAACAAAGCAGAACCACCAAAAGCTAATTTTTCCTGAGTAGCTTCAATGGTAACTACAGCTCCTGAATTCATTTCGCTTCCAGTTGCCGGTAAAGTCAATACAGTCCCAAAAGGAACCACTTTAGACAAATCTTTTATTAGTAATCTCTTTTGTAGAATATCCATTGGATTTCCTTCAAAATGAGCTGCTGCCGAAATGAATTTTACCCCGTCAATAACAGAACCTCCACCTACGGCAAGGATAAAATCGATGCTTTGTTCCTTGATTACATCAACCGCTTTCATCAATGTTTCGAAATGTGGATTTGGTTCAATTCCTCCAAATTCTACGATTTCAAAACCTTTTAGATTGTTGATTACTTGTTCATGAATTCCATTTTTGAAAATACTTCCACCACCATACGCCAAAAGGATTTTTGCTCCTGTTGGCACTAACGTGGATAGTTTTTCAATTTGTCCTTTTCCAAAAATTAAATTGGTAGGATTGTATAATTCGAAATTTAACATCTTTTTATTTTTTTGAATTCAATTGGTTTAATAATTTTTCCGCAACAAGTTTAGACGAAGCTGGGTTCTGACCTGTTATCAATAAACCATCTTCTATGGCGTACGGCTGCCAATCTCCAATTTTAGAATAGATCGCGCCATTAGCTTGTAAAGCATCTTCTAATAAAAAGGGTACTACATTCGTTAATTGTACCGCTTCTTCTTCGGTATTTGAAAACCCTGTTACTTTTTTACCTTTTACTAAAAATTCTCCATTTACTTTTACATTTTTAAGCGCTCCAGGGGAATGACATACAAAAGCGACTGGTTTTTTATTCGTGTAAAAAGCTTCAATTAATTCAATTGAGTTTTTATCATTTGCTAAATCCCACAATGGTCCATGACCTCCAGGATAAAAAACAGCGTCATAATCCGCTTGTTGAACATCAGCTAGTTTGTGAGTTTTACTAAGTTTAGCTTGTAATTCAGTGTCTTTGTCAAATCTTTTAGTGTCTTCAGTAGCTGCAGATGGATCGGAACTTTTTGGATCAATCGGTGGCTGTCCTCCTAGGGGCGATGCAATATCAATGATCACTCCTTTATCAGCTAACTCATAATAAGGAGCAGCAAATTCTTCAATCCAAAATCCTGTTTTTTCTCCTGTGTTCCCTAATTCTGAATGACTAGTTAGAACAAATAATACTTTTTTCATACCTTTTTTATTTTGTGCAGTTGCTGTAATACAACTTACGGTTAATGCTATAATGGCAAATAATGCTATTTTCTTCATTTCTAATTTTGTTTATGCAAATTTAAGGCGAATATGTTATTAGTAAAAATAATTTAAATTATGTTTGTGATAAATATATTTATATCATGGTTAATCTCGAATGGTATCGAACGTTTAAATCCGTTTATAAAAACGGTAATTTTTCTTTGGCTGCCAAAGAATTATTCATCAGTCAACCTGCTGTTAGTCAGCAAATAGTAATGTTGGAAGCCCATGTAGGATATAAACTTTTCAATCGAAAGTCTAAAGGAGTCGAACCAACTGAATACGCTAAGTTACTCAATAATTTAATTATAGAAGCGCTAGACCGACTGGAAAATGTGGAAAATGGTTTTCGTGCCAAAGCGTTCAATGCCAATCGATTAATTTCAATTGGAATCTCAAAGCATTTGATGCGAAGTTTGGGAGGTGCTTTGGTTTCCAAATTTGATTTTATCGATTTTAGCTTTCATGAAAATGATGCGCTTTTTGAATTGGTTGATTCTAAAAAACTTGATTTTGCAGTTGTCACCAAACAATATGATACGTTTGACACCATTCAAAAAAAGGTCGGAGAAATTAAGCAAGTGATTGTCGGTTCAAACACTATTGATGCTTCTCCATTGAAATGGAGTATTAAAACAAAGGATTTCTCTGCTATAGAAAATTGGCTAAACGACCAAAAATGGTTCAGTCACAATGCGCAAATTCCACACATCAAATTATTCTGGTTGCATGTTTTTAACAAAAAAAGACCGTCGATGATTCCCAATTACATCATTCCGTCCGAATATGAAATGCTAGAAATAATTTCAAAAAACTCAGGTATAGCTGTCGTTTGGGATTGCAATGCTAAAAGTTTAATCGAAGAAAATAAAATTCAATTGTTGTGGAATAGTAAGCAAATGCCAAGTACAGAAGTGTTTGTATTGTCTAGTAAAAACGATAATTTGAGTACTATTTTTGAGAATATTCAATTGGAATTGAAAAGGGTTTTGGAGTGATTATTTTTTATAAAAATTATTGTGATCAATATATTCCCAAACTTTTGCAGGCAATAAAGGCTGTACGTTTTTCCCTTTTTTAATATTATCCCGAATAAATGTCGATGATATTTCTACAACCGGAGCGTCAATCATGTGGATTTTTGAACCGAATTTTTGTGAAATTTTCAAATCCAAATTGTCCGTACTGGTTGAAATTGCTTCTTCAGCAGTACCTTTGGTCTCGAGCCTTGGATACACATAAATATGATGGTTTTCTAGAATCACTTCGTAGTTTTTCCATTTGTGCAAAGATCTTAAATTGTCTTCGCCCATGATTAAGGAGAACTCATGATTTGGATATTTTTCCTGTAAATGAACTAAGGTATTTACGGTATAATTGGGCTGTGACAACTTAAACTCAATATCCGAAGGTTTGATTTTTGGAAAATCTTCGGTGGCAAGATGCACCATTTGCAAGCGATGGTAATCATCAAGTAAAGTGCTTTTTTTCTTCAAAGGATTGTGTGGCGTAACCACCATCCAAATTTGGTCTAAATCCGCATGCTCCGCCATGTGATTGGCAATAATGAGATGTCCAACATGAATGGGATTAAACGTTCCGAAATAGAGTCCGATTTTCATTGTATTAGTAACTAGTTATTAGTGACAAGTCATTAGTTTTTCAGCGTTTTCGAAAAAGAATTAATCATCTTTGATTCTTCTTCAATTTGCCCTATAATTTCTTTGTACAAAGTTTGATTTGTTATAAAACCAAGTTCATTAGCGATTAGTAATTGAGTTTCAATCTCGTATAATGAACCTCTCGAAATATCTAAAAAATGACTAAATGATTTTTCTGTATTTCTTCCATAACCTTCGGCAATATTAGACGGAATAGATACCGAAGCTCTTTTTAATTGACTTGTGAGCGCATATAACTCTTCTTTGGGAAATGATTTTACTAACTGATAAACTAAACAGACAATTTTAATTCCTTTTTGCCAGATCAGTAGATCTTTATACGATTTAATTTCTCCCATTTTTAAGCTAATTACTCGTTACTCTTTACTAATCACTATTTTTTACCTACAAAATTCTTTACCAATTGATACGCTTCTTCAAGAGCAACCGGTAAATCATAATTTTTGATTATCTCATCAAATTGTGGTGCTGTTGCTAATTCAACAGAAGCCTTTGCAATCCGCATATTGATTTTGTCATCACTTTCGGTAGAGCGTTCTTTTAATCTTCTTTTGAGTTCATCCACGCTTGGTGGTTTCACGAAAACGGCTAAAGTTTCTTCAGGGAATTTATGCTTGATGCGCAATCCACCAGAAACATCAATATCAAAAATCACGTTTTTTCCTTTGGCCCAAATACGTTCCACTTCAGTTTTCAGAGTTCCGTAAAAGTTATCACGATATACTTCTTCCCATTCAAGGAAATCTTCGTTTTTGATGTGCTTTTTAAATTCTTCGGTCGACATGAAATAATAATCCTTTCCGTTTACTTCATCGCCTCTTGGCTCACGAGAAGCTGCCGAAATAGAAAATTCAAGATTCAAATCTTCTTTGCTTAATAAATGCCTAACGAT
The DNA here is from genome assembly GCF_900142695.1 of Flavobacterium xanthum. Lineage (GTDB taxonomy): Bacteria > Bacteroidota > Bacteroidia > Flavobacteriales > Flavobacteriaceae > Flavobacterium > Flavobacterium xanthum. The sequence goes on from NZ_FRBU01000011.1 coordinate 6,553, forward strand.
GGTCGTTTTTCCTGATCCGGATGGTGCCGAAAAAACAATTAATTTTCCTCCTGTGCTCATTTTATGCTGAATTTATTTCAGTATCTGTTTATCTTTTCCTACAAAGTTTCAAAAACCTTGTAGGTATGTTATAAAATTAATCAACCTGCAAAGTTAAAAACAGTGCAGGTTGATAATTACAATACGTTTAATACTTGTTCCTTGATTTTTTCTAATTCGTCTTTCATCTGAACGACTAATTTTTGCATTTGTGCGTGATTGGATTTAGAACCCATCGTGTTGATTTCACGTCCCATTTCTTGGGTGATGAAACCTAATTTTCTACCATTGGCTTCGGTTCCGTTGATGGTTTCTAGGAAATAATCCAAGTGATTTGTCAAACGCACTTTTTCTTCGGTGATGTCTAATTTCTCTAAATAATAAATCAATTCCTGCTCGAAACGATTTTCATCTATATTCACTTTAAGTTCTGAGATTGCAGTTTGTAAACGGTCTTTTATCGCTTGAACGCGTTCTGGATCAAGTGCCAAAGCTTCGGTCATGTATTGACGAATGTTTCCAATTCGCAATTGAAATTCTTTCTCAAGCGACATTCCTTCATCTTTTCTAAAGGTCAAAATGTTTTGTAACGCTTCTTCGATAACAGTTTGGATTTGTACCCAGTCGTTTTCATCGATTTCGTCGCGTTCTATTTTCATGGTATCCGGCATGCGAACCGCCATTTTCATTAGTTCCGTTTCATCAGCATCAGCATACACTTCTCTCAATTGGTTGATATAGGCTTTTACAATCGGCACATTCACTTTCGTAGAAGTTTGTTCCGCGGTACTTTCGATAAAAATAGAAAAATCTACTTTTCCTCTTTCCAGTTTCAGTGCAATTTGGTTACGTAAACCCAATTCCATTTCGCGGTACAGCGAAGGCATTCTCACATTCAAATCCAAACCTTTACTGTTTAAAGATTTTACTTCTACCGTGATTTTTTTGGTTGGTAATTGCAAAGTAGCTTTCCCAAAACCCGTCATTGATTGTATCATATAATTTTCTAAAAGAGGTCAAAGATAATAAAAAAGTGGTCAGTGGTCCGTTTTTAGTGTTCAGTGCTTTTTTTATAAACAGTTTTAGACTCGTAAAAGGATTGAGATTAGAAGATTCTAAAGCAACGAGTGAACACTGATTACTGAACACTCCTTTTTTTTGTTACCAAATAAACGCCAACAAATATCAAAACTGCAGAACCAATTTTCACCAAACTCAATTCGTCTTTGCCCAAGCTTATCGCAAAAATAGTGGCGAAAAGCGGTTGTAAATAAATAAAAACGGCAACAGTCGTTGGTTTTAATTCTTTCATCGAAAGCAAATTCAGCAAATAGGTCAGGAAAGTCGAAAAAATAACCACAAATCCTATTTTCCAGCAAATATCCATTGGAACAATATTCCATTCAACAGCTTGAAATTGGCTCCAGCCAAAAGGCAAAACCATAATAAAACCGAATAGATAAATCCATTTTACAAACGTAAAGGCATTGTATTTGTCCATTAATTTCTTGACAATAATCAGGTAGAATCCATAAGAAATGGCGTTGATCAAAACTAGAAAATTTCCTAATCCGGCGTTTGTGGCGCTGCCAATGGATTTTCCGTACAGAATAAGAAAAGCAGTTCCAATGAGTCCAAGGATAATCCCAAAAACCATTCGTTTTTGCATGCGTTCCTTCATAATAATGGCCGAAAGCGTCAAAACAATCATTGGTGTGGAAACCATGATTACAGCCGCACTAATGGGAGAAGTAAGACTCAGTCCTTTGAAAAACGTAAGCATGTTAAAAGCCACGCCAAAGAAAGCAGCCGCAATAATTCGGGGAAAATCATTGAACGCAATTTTCTCTTTTGGCATAAAAAGCCAAATCAGCCAAAACAAAACTACTGAGCCGCCCACGCGCAACAAGATAAAACCATAAGCATCAATGTATAAAGGCATGACATCTTTGGCAATGGTAAACGTGACGCCATAAATTATAGATACAATTGTGGCGCCAATAAGTGCGAGATTTCTTTTGGACATTATGCCAACGCTTTCATTACCTGCAACATATTTTGTTGGGTATTGCCGATGTAAATTTTGTCTTTGATAATAAAAACAGGACGACTCAAAAACGTGTAATGTTCCAAAATATATTTCTTATAATCGTCTTCCGTCAACGATTTATTCTTTAAATCCATCGATTTGTACAACTGTGCTTTTTTGCTGAAAAGCGCTTCGTAACTTCCTGAAAGCTCACGCATTTTTTCTAATTCGGCAACAGTAATTGGGTCTTGTTTGATGTCGTGAAATTTAAAATCATGTTCTTTCGGTAATGATTTTATGATTTTTCTGCAGGTGTCGCAGGAAGCGAGATAGTATATTATGTCCATGTAAATAGCGATTTCTTTGTGCAAAGAAAATTCATTTGACACGGAAAATGATTATTTTTATCAAAAAAATATAAAAATGAATCAATTATTTGACGTCAGCACTACAAGCAGAAATATGGTTTCAAAATTTCTATCAGGATATACTCTTGAGCAACTCAACACGATTCCGGAAGGATTCAGCAATAATTTGATTTGGAATATTGGTCATATTATTGTTTCACAACAACTATTGGTTTACAAACTTTCGGGTTTGCCGATGTTGGTTTCAGATGAATTAGTGGAGAAATACAAAAAGGGAACCAAGCCGGAACATATCGTAACCCAAGCCGAAGTGGACGAAATCAAATCCTTATTGTTTGAAACTATTCAGCAAACCAAAGTAGATTATGACAATCAACTTTTCAAAACCTACATGGAATATACCACATCAACAGGCGATCACGTTTTAAGAAATGCTGAGGATGCCATGGCTTTTAGTAATTTCCATGAAGGAATACATATTGGGAATATGATGAGTATCCGTAAGTTCATTTAGGATTTATTAATGAATATCGGGAGCTATTTCCCGCCATCCGTTGCAATCTCTTGATCAAAACTCTTTTTTTCTACGTCATAAAAGGAGCTTCCTGCGGTCGCTCTTTTCTGCCAAGAAAAAATAGCGTTGTGGTCAAGAGGATTTTTACTGCTGTCGCGGCTAGGGAATATTTTTAATGAGATGATTTTAGTAAAAAAATCCCCTTTGTCAAAGCTCAACACTTTGATAAAGGGGATTTCAATTATCGTTGTTAAAGCCGTACTTTATCTCAGCTGCAAATAATCATTCACTTCAACATAAGACAGTAGCAGTTCTTTTGGTCCATCAGCATACGAAGCCACTTCATAGGAATTGTAATAAAGCAGCAAACCTTTATCGCTATAAAAAATGTTTTGGGGCAATTGGAATTTTTCTTTTTCAAACATTAGTCCGGTCGAATTGATTGATTTGTTAGCCGGAATTTTATACTTGGCTCTGAATTTTTTTTCGGCGAAAGCCTTGAAAGCAGCTTTATCATTAAATAATGCGTCATTGGAGATCGACTTGCCTGTACTTGGGTCAAACAGCAAAGAGCGCAGACCTTGGTATCCATGGGCGCCTCCGGTGTAAGTGTAATGTTTGATTTCAATATTCAGTAAGGCTTCTGATTGGTATTTTACGCTCCCTTGAATGTCAGCTTCCCAACCAAATTTGTCCTCTGGAAAATCTTTCTGAAGTTTTTCGTAGGAACCAATAAATGAATTTAATAACCCATTATAATCCTTGGCGGTATAAGGTTTTTCACCAAAATAAATAATCTCTTTTAATACCGAAAACACTTTTTTGTTAATGCTGTCTGCCACGATTGGGACGGCATTTGCAACAGGTATTTTTACACTAATTGAAGGGCAATCTTCTTTACAAGGCAAACTTGTCGTTTTTTGAAAAGATTCCTCTTCAAAAACCAATTCATTAGAACATTGAGCTACCGAAAAAAGAAGTAACGTATAAATTACAATGTGTTTCATCTCAAAATTGTTAATTAAATACAAAGGTATCACTTGTGGCTTGGTTAAAATAAATTAAAGGGTAAATTTGTAGAACAATTTTTTAGTTGAAAATGCAATCTATGAAATTGCCATTACTAATTTTGCGGAATCGAGCCCCTTTAAACAAAAGGGCAATTCGATAAATTACCGCTAAAAATAAATTTTACCTTTATGAAATTCAATACTAAAGTTATTCATGGTGGACAGCACCATGATCCAAGCACAGGAGCGGTTATGCCACCTGTATATCAAACATCAACATTTGTACAAACTAGTCCGGGCCAACCGATAAATCCCGATTATGAATACAGTAGAGCAGCAAATCCAACGAGAACTGCCCTTGAAAATGCTTTGGCGAGTATTGAAAACGGAACGCGCGGATTGGCTTTTTCGTCAGGATTAGCAGCCACAGATTGTGTTTTGCGTTCTTTCAAAGCAGGGGACGAAATCATTGCGATGGACGATTTATATGGTGGAACTTACAGAATGTTTACACGCATTTATAAAGATTCCGGAATAAAATTCCATTTTGTAGACATGAATGATTTGGATAAATTTAAGTCGTTAATCAACGAAAATACAAAGTTGGTTTGGGTAGAAACACCTACAAACCCTTTGATGAAACTAGCCGATGTTCAAGAAATTGCCAAAATTACCAAGGAAAACAAAATCCTTTTTGCAGTTGACAACACTTTTGCTACACCTTATCTGCAAAAACCATTAGACTTAGGCGCTGATATTGTAATGCACTCGGCTACCAAGTATTTAGGAGGTCATTCTGATGTAATAGCGGGAGCTTTAATTGTAAAAGACGAAGCACTTGGAGAACAGTTGCATTTTCAACAATTTGCAACGGGAGCTACATTGGGACCAATGGATAGTTTCTTAGTGCTGAGAGGAATTAAAACCTTGCATTTGCGCGTGGAAAGACATTGCGAAAATGGAGGGAAAGTGGTGGAGTTTCTAAACAACCATCCAAAAGTCAAAACAGTATACTATCCTGGATTACCAAGCCATCCGTACCATGAAATTGCCAAAAAACAAATGAGCGGTTTTGGTGGAATGGTGTCATTTACTTTTGTTTCAGGCAAAAAAGAAGATGCAATTGATTTTCTGGAAAAACTAAAAGTTTTCACATTGGCTGAATCTTTAGGCGGGGTAGAATCACTAGCAAATCATCCGGCTTTAATGACACATGCCTCTATTCCGGAGGAAAAACGCAAGGAAATTGGTATTACAGACGACCTTGTTCGATTAAGCGTAGGGATTGAAGATGCTGTGGATTTAATCGAAGATTTGAAACAAGCATTAGCGTAACCGAATATCTTTTTAAGCAAAAGCTCCAATTCTATCCCGAAGTGTCGGGAAGGGATTGGAGCTTTTTTATATGTCATTATGGGAATGCTATTGTAAGTAATAAATATAACCTACATTGAACCAAACCAACCAGTCATTTGCTTTGTTTTCTTTATAAATCTCCGGATTTGGATTTAAACCATCAACCCAATTTGAAAAGAAATATTGGAATCTTAAATCGACCATTAGATCTGATAATGGAGTTAATTTATAACGGGTTCCTACACTAGAAACAACAGACCACACGGTGCTACTTTCGGTAGAAAAACCGTAAGGTCTTCCATCAGTTGGGGTTAAATATTTTGGAAAAGTAGTTAAAGGAGTTCCTAGTGGACCTAGCGTTGATGAAGCCTTAGCATTGTAATAGCTAAATTGCCCGCCAAGACTTATAAATGGGCCTAAACTTCCTGTTCTAGCTGTAAAATCACGAATGCTCCATGGGAAAAATTCAAGTTGCATACCAAGATTAGTTACTGCGGTACTTCCAGTCATAGCTTTCAATTGCTCTTTTCCTAGTGAAGGTTTTCCTTCTACGTATTCTCCAAAATGGTGTAATTCGGTTTTATTATAGGATAGTTCGGACCTAAGTTTAAAATGGTCATTGAAATAGGTTTCAGGCGTATAGCAATTGCAGTCGGCTTTATAGGAAAAGTTTAAATAATGTATCAGTCCAATACCTATTCCCGTATTTCCGGCGTTAGTTGACAAGTCATAACGCTCTCCATAATCAGATTGAAAAGCAACCGGCCCAACAATTACTCCAACTTCATGCGAAAAACCGCCGAATTGAGCATGTGTATTAGTAGAAAACCCAATAAAGATTAGTAAAAGTGGTATTATCTGTTTGATCATTAGGGGTAAAATTTTCAAATCCCGACAAATATATAAAAACCTCATCCATTAATTAAATAAAATAAAAATTAAAAATAAGCAGACAAAATCGTATTTACTTACGAAAGTGGTGGTAATTAGCTTTAAAACGGTATATCTTAAATAGAATTGTTTGTGAATGGATATTAAAAAGATAATTCTATTGATAAATAAAAAAAACTACGGCCGAATATTTTTATAAAATGTATCTTTGTGCATAATAACGAAATCGTTTTCTTAATTAATAATTTATAATCTATGTTACTAAAAGTAAATGATTTTATGGCTCAAGTTGAAGCCAAGAATCCAAATGAACCTGAATTTATTCAAGCTGTTAGGGAATTTGCAGAAACTGTAATTCCATTTATTGCAGAGCAAAAAAAATACGACGGAAAAAACTTGCTATTAAGAATAACTGAGCCAGAACGTTCAATTATATTTCGTGTTCCATGGGTAGACGATATGGGTGAAATCCAGGTTAATAGAGGTTTCAGAATTCAAATGAACTCTGCAATTGGGCCTTACAAAGGAGGAATTCGTTTTCATCATACCGTAAATTTATCGGTACTTAAATTTTTAGCATTTGAACAAGTATTCAAAAATAGTTTGACCACTTTGCCAATGGGCGGAGGAAAAGGAGGATCTGATTTCGATCCACAAGGAAAATCGGATGGGGAAGTAATGCGTTTCTGTCAGTCTTTCATGACAGAATTGTGCAGACATATTGGTCCGCAATTAGACGTTCCAGCCGGAGATATCGGAGTGGGAGCAAGAGAAATTGGTTATTTATTTGGTCAATACAAAAGAATAAAAAACGAATTTACTGGAGTTCTAACAGGTAAAGGGTTGGCATACGGAGGTTCCTTAATTAGACCGGAAGCTACAGGATACGGCGTTGTTTATTTTGCAGAACAAATGTTAAAAACTATTGGTCAAAGTATAAATGGCAAAACCGTTGCTATTTCTGGATTTGGAAACGTAGCATGGGGAGTAGCACTGAAAGTAAACGATTTAGGAGGAAAAGTGGTTACTATTTCAGGGCCTGATGGTTATATTTATGACGAAGAAGGAATTTCTGGCGATAAAATTGATTTTATGCTTGAAATGAGAGCAAGAGGTGATAATAGAGCGGAAGCTTATTTAGAAAAATATCCAAAAGCAGTTTTCCATAGAGGCAAAAGCGTATGGGAAGTTAAAGTAGATATTGCAATTCCTTGTGCGACTCAAAATGAGTTAAACGAAGAAGATGCTATAAACTTAATTGCAAATGGTGTTATTTGTGTAACTGAAGCTGCAAATATGCCTTGTACGTTAGAAGCTATCAAACAATTCTTGAATGCTAAAGTGCTTTTTGCACCAGGTAAAGCAGCAAATGCTGGTGGTGTAGCAGCTTCAGGATTAGAGATGACTCAAAACTCGATTCGTTTGAACTGGACTAGCGAAGAAGTGGATGGTAGATTAAAAGAAATCATGGTTGGAATCCACAATCAATGTAAAAAATACGGTACAGACGAGGAAGGATATGTGAACTATGTAAAAGGGGCAAATATTGCTGGATTTGTAAAAGTGGCTGACGCTATGTTAGCGCAAGGAGTGGTGTAAATCAACAAGATCTATAATTTAAAATGCCTTCAGCCAATGTAATTGGTGGAAGGCATTTTTTTTATGTAACAAAATGCTAAGACTTTCGTTTGTTCTATATTTGTAAACTAATATTTATGCAAATAATGAAAAAGAACGTATTCTATCTTTTACTTCTACTTTCTACGCAATTAGGGTTTTCCCAAAATAATTTGTTGTGGCAGGGTTATTTCTCCTACAACGAAATTAAAGATGTCACAGAATCTGAGACGGCAGTTTTTGCCGCATCTGAAAATGCATTATTTTCTAAAAATACAACAACAAGCGGGATTAAAACAACAAATACTATTGATGGACTTTCAGGACAAACCATTTCTGCGGTATATCACAGCGTGAAATTCAATAAAACAATTGTGGGTTATGAAAATGGATTGATAATAGTGATTAATGAATTGGATGGTAGCCTGTTGAATGTAGTCGATATTATCAGCAAGCAACTTCCATCAGATATAAAAAAAATCAATCACTTCATGGAATTTGACGGCATTGCTTATGTTTCTTGTGACTTTGGAATTGTTCAATTCAATCTTAATACGCTGCAATTTGGCGACACTTATTTTATAGGGGATAATGGTGCCGAAATAATAGTAAATCAAACCACGCTATTTAATGGGTTTATTTATGCTGCTACTAACCAAGGAATAAGGAGAGCGTCTATTACCAATGTAAATTTAATTGATTTTAATCAGTGGACAACCATAGCAACAGGAGGCTGGTCTAGCACAACCACTTTTGGTACCGATTTGTATGCCATAAATAATTTTGGATTCATTCATAGATTTAATTCGGTTTCTAATTCCTTCAATGGAATTATCCAGCTCTCTCAGCCTGCATTAGACCTGAGAGCAACAGCAGGATATTTGATTGTAACAACTTTGAATAGTATCTATATTTACAACAGTCAAATGGCTTTAGTGCGCCAGATAAATACAGGCCAAATCCCGGAAAGTAATGTGGCATTCACTTGTGCCACCATAGTAGGGGATACTATTTTTATTGGGACAAAAGAAAACGGATTGATTGCAGCCTCACTTTCTTTAGCTTCAAGTTTTGAGAACATAACGCCTATTGGTCCTTCGAGAAACAACATATTTGCCCTTCAAACTACACCTAACGTTCTTTGGGCAGTATATGGAGATTATTCAGCTGATTATAATCCCTATCCTTTGAATAGTTATGGAGTGAGTAAGTTGAATGAAAGCGGATGGTTGAATATTCCGTATGAAAAAGTTTTTGGTGCGCAATCGATTACCAGAATTACAATAAATCCAAGTGATGAAAACCAAGTATACGCTAGTTCTTTTTTTTCGGGATTATTAAAAATTGAAAACGATGAACCTAAAATTTTGTATAACCAAACGAATAGCGGTTTAGAGTCTTTGACGTTTGTAGGTCCCAATTATATTGATATAAGAGTGAATGGAACCGTCTTTGATAAATCCGGGAATCTCTGGGTTACTACCAGCCGAATAAAAAATGGACTGAAAGTATTGAAAACAAATGGACAATGGCAAAGCTATGCAATGGACGTTATTCTAGAATCAGCCATAGATAATAATTTTGGCACAATCGCCATCGATAAAAATGGTACAAAATGGCTCTCCACTAGTGGAGATGGTGTTATTGGTTTTAATGAAAGTACTTCTAAATTCAAGAAAATAACAACAGGTCCAGATGCTGGAAATTTGCCGATTTCTAATGTCAGAACAGTTGCGGTAGATGCTAGAAACCAACTTTGGATAGGAACTACAAAGGGATTGCGGGTTTTACCCAATGTAGGGAGTTTTCAATTAGAAGATCAAATGACTGCTAATCCAATCATTATTTTAGACGATAATCTGGCTCAAGAATTATTGTACGAACAGTTTATTACTGATATTGCTGTAGATGGAGCCAATAATAAGTGGATAGGCACCGCTGATTCAGGGTTGTTTTTAGTTTCGCCAAACGGACAGGAAACGAAATACCATTTTACGATAAATAATTCTCCTTTGCCCAGTAATGTTATCAATGATATTGATATTAACAGTACCACCGGGGAAGTTTTTATTGCAACTGCTAAAGGCTTGGTTTCTTTTAAAGGCACTGCAACTTCGGCAAATGATGACTTAAGTAAGGCGTATGTGTATCCAAACCCAGTGCGACCGGAGTATCAGGGAACTGTTAAGATTGCAGGTTTAATAGATAGGGCGAACGTTAAGATTACGGATATTGGAGGAAATCTGGTTTATGAAACCACTTCGCAAGGAGGAACGATAGAGTGGGATACCACCGCTTTTGGCAAATATAAAGTGGCATCGGGTGTGTATATGATTTTCATTTCGGCACAAGACGGTGTGGAAACCAAAGTTAAAAAAGTTATGATAATCAGGTAATTGACAAGGGTGTGCTTACTTTTTCAATCTTTAAATTTTTTAATCTTTAAATTTTTCAATCTTTAAATTAAAATTGTGCAAGTTAAAACAAAAGCGATAGTTCTCTCCTCCTTAAAATTTCAGGAAAAAAGCTTGATTGTCAAATGCTTTACGCTATCTCATGGTTTGAAATCGTACTTTGTTCGGGATGCTTTTTCAGGACGAAAATCAAACCAGAAAATCGCTTACTTTCAGCCGTTGACGATACTCGAAATCGAAGCAGTTCATAAAAACAAAGGCACTTTGGAAAATTTTAAAGAGATAAAAATCGCTTCGGCTTTTCATTCCATTCACTCGGATATTTATAAAAGTACGATTGTGATGTTCATCTCCGAAATGCTGCACCATTCCATCCACGAAGAAGAAACCAACGAGCAGTTATTTACTTTTCTTGAAACCGCTTTGCATTGGTTGGATAATCATGATGAAATTGCTAATTTCCATTTAATTTTATTATTGGAAACCACTAAATATTTGGGTTTTTATCCAGATATTTCTGATATCGATATGCCTTTTTTCGAAATGAATGAAGGTGTATTTACTCCTTTTCACGCGATTAGTTCGCTCACAGAGCACGAAAGTAATTTACTTAAAAAACTGATTGACTTAAAATTCGATAACAATCAAAAAACATTTCATGTCCTCGAAAGACAAATCGTTTTACGAATTCTTATTGATTATTACAGTTTTCATTTGGATGGTTTCAAAAAACCAAAATCTTTGGATGTTTTGAAGGAAGTTTTTAGTTAAAATTCAATATTTGCTTGTATAGTTTTTTTTTTTTTAGTTATTTAGCTTGTATAACTTTAAAAAATTATACAAAATGAAAAATTTTATCTTTTCTTTAGCATTTTTGCTAATCGGGAGTTATGGATTTGCAAATTAAAATTCTATCTCTAAAACAACTAAAGAGTCTACTATTAATTTTATCTTTGAAGAAGCTAAATTTGACAATTTACTTGGAACTTGTTATGTCACAGTTACCTTTTATAATGCCGATGGTGAGGTTACGGGATCAAGATTGCATACTTTCTATAATGTAAATAGTGAAGCTGAATGCAGTACATGGGCAACAGTAGTAAAATTAAAATATATTTCTGAAGCATAATAATTTTGATCAAATATTGGCATCTTTAATAGGGTGCCAATTAATTTATAAATCATGAAATTTTTAGTCATATTTACAGTATTCTTTTGTAACTTTTCTTTTGGACAAAGGAATATGAAGATAAATTATATAATAAAGTACAATACTGAAATTTATAATGAAAAAAACGGGATTCTACTATTAGATGGTAAAAGTCAAAAATCTCTATTTTTAATATCTACAACTAATTTAAAAAATCAATTACCAAAAGAAGAAAACCAAATAAATGTTATTCAAAGTGAGATTGAGCGTTATGTAATAACAGATTTTGTTTTGGACTCATTGTTTTTTAAAGAGAAAATAAATAGTGATGTTTTAATTGTTTCAGAAAATATTCCAAAGATTAAGTGGGCACTTAATCAAAAAATTACAAAAGAAATAGATCAATTTTTATGTTATAAAGCTACCGCAAATTTTAGAGGGAGAAATTATACAGCTTGGTATTCATTGGACTTTCCCTTGCAATATGGGCCATGGAAATTTAATGGATTACCTGGTTTAATTATGGAGATTTATGATGAAACAAATCGATACTACTGGGGTGTAACAAGTATTGGGTTTACAGACCAAAAAATTGATTTTCCACAGGAAAATAATCTTTATAAAAAAATTGATATAAAAGAATATGTTGATTTCCGCTATGAAAAAATAATGGATAACATTGATATTAGATTACCGAGAGGTACACAAACACAAACAACTAAACCTAGCCGAAATGGCATTGAAATTAAATTTGAATGGGAAGAATAAATTATTTTCTCGCTCTTTTTCTAATTTTTAATTTTTCTATTTATTCACAAACTAAAATTCTTGGTCAAGTAAGAAGCGAATTAAATGAAGGAATTATTTCATCTAGTGTTCTTTTAAAAGACGGTAATAACAAAATTATTTTTTACACTTTTACTGGCAATACAGGAAAATATAGTTTAACTACTGATAAGCTGGGTTCTTTTGTTTTAACTGCCAGCGCAGTAGGTTTTGAGCCAAAAACGATAGAAATTATTATTGAAAAAATCAATGAATTAAAAACTATTGATTTTATATTAAGTCCAAAAGTTATAGCTCTAAAAGAAGTAATTTTAGAAACTAAACGCCCTATAACTTTTAAAAATGACACCATTATTTTTAATGCAGACTCCTTCAAACAAGGCAACGAACAAACGGTTGAAGATTTGCTAAAAAAAATACCAGGAATAAATATTGATGCAAATGGCACCATAAAAATAGGTAATCAAGAGGTTGAAAAAGTAATGATTGATGGCGATGATATGTTTGAAAAAGGATATAAAATCCTAACTAAAAACATGCCTGTCAATCCAATTGAAAACGTAGAATTACTTCAAAATTATTCCAATAATAAACATTTAAAAGGAATTGAAAATAGCAATAAAGTCGCTTTAAATCTTACACTTAAAGAAGATTACAAACGTGCTTGGTTTGGCAATACAACATTAGCCTATGGTTTTTTATCAGAAAACCGCTATGATATAAAAGCCAGTCTAATGAATTTTGGTAAAAAATATAAATACTACTTTCTAACCAATTTAAACAATGTCGGCTATGATGCAACCGGTGATATTAATCACTTAATTCGACCTTATCGTTTTGATGAACCTGGAAGTATTGGCGATAATCAATCTGTTAGAACCTTGTTAGGTTTAGGTTATGATACTCCAAATTTAAAACAAAGAAGAGTCAATCTCAATAATGCCGAAATGCTTTCTTTGAATAGTATTTTTACACTTTCTGATAAAATTAAATTTAAAACTTTAGGTTTTTTAAACACCGACGAAGTTGATTTTTTTAGAAAAAGTTTACAATCTTTTTCGGTTGGAAATACATCATTCAGAAATACCGAAGACTTTGTTGGTAGAAAAATACAGCTTACAGGTTTTGGCAAGGTTGATTTAAACTATGACATTTCAAAAACAAAAACTTTTGAATACTCGGGAAAATTTAATAAAACTAACGATAAAAGTAGAAGTAATTTGTCGTTTAACAATGATTTATTAAACGAAAGATTAAATGCAAACAACCAACTTTTTGACCAAAAAGTAGTGTTTACAAACAGGTTTGAAAACAATAAAGTTTTCTTGATCTCAGGTAGATATATTAACGAAAAAACACCACAAAGCTATTCGGTTAATCAGTTTATTTTTAATGAATTGTTCATTGAAAATGCTAATAATACCAAGCAGTTTAGCGAAAACAAAATGCAATTTGCAGGTGTTGAAGTTCATTTGTTAGACAAAAAGAAAAATGGCGATTTGTTAGAAATTAAAATGGGCAATCAATTACGAATAGATGATTTAAATACTCGTTTTGAGCTACTGGAAAATGAAATCAATCTTGCTTTTCCAAACGGGTATCAAAACAATTTGACTTATGCTTCAAATGATTTATACGTATCAGCCAAATATCGATTTAAATTAAAGAATTTTACATTATTTACCCAATCTGATTTTCATCAGTTATTTAATGAATTAAAAAATTTTCAAGCAAAAGTTAGTCAGAATCCGTTTTTCGTTGTTCCAAAAATTGGATTAGATTGGAAGATCAGTCAGAAAAATAAAATGACATCATCTTACTCATACAACACCACTAATTCAGGGATTTTAGATGTGTACTCTGGTTTTGTCCAAACGGGTTTTCGTTCGTTTTCTAAAGGTTTAGAAGAATTTAATCAGTTAAACGCATCGAGTGCTGTTTTGAATTACACCTATGGAAACTGGGGCGATAAGTTTTTTGCCAATACGTTTATTTTATATTCTAAAAACAATGATTTTTTCAGCTCTAGTTCTTTAATCGCGCAAAACTTTTCACAAACTGAAAAAATCATCGTAAAGGATAGAGAATTCTTATCAGTATCATCGGAATTAGATTATTACGTAAAAAAAGTAAAAAACAACTTTAAAGCTAAGTTTGGGCTAAGTGAGATTAATTTTAAAAATATTGTAAATAATTCTGAGTTGCGTGAAGTGAAAAATTTAAATGTTGATTATGGTTTTGAAGTACGTTCGGGTTTTAAAGGATTTTTCAATTATCACATTGGTTCAAAATGGACTTATAATCAAGTAAAAACGAGTGTTCAAAATGGTTTTACAAATAATATGACATTCCTTGATTTTTCGTTCATGATTAATAACAAATTCAATATCCAAGCTCAAACCGAGCGGTATTTCTTTGGGGATTTAGACAATAAAAAAAGTCAATATTATTTCCTTGATGTTGAGGCACGCTATGTTGTAAAAGAAAACAAACTAACATTTATGCTTTCAGGTAACAATTTGTTCAACACTGAAACATTTCGCAATTATAACATTTCCGACATTAGCATTTCACAAACTGAATATAAATTAATGCCAAGATATGTACTGTTGAAGATGGAATATCGTTTTTAAAAACCAAAATCATTGGATGTTTTGAAAGAAGTTTTTTTTTGAAGATAAATAGTAATTAAAATTTATTTTTTTATTTCAAAAAGTAAAGTATATTTGTCTTTTAATCAAGTTTGTTGTTCTTTATGGAAAACCAGCTTAAACAAAATTATTTATGGAACTAAAATCAAAACAAGAAAGAGATATTGAAAAAATCAATAAATTTACGGGTTATCAACTTTCAAATAAATTTAAAATTATTGGTTTAGGATTATCGATTATTTCGCTGGTTTCAATTGTGATGAATGCAGCCTATTTGGAGAACACAAAATACTACTATTTATTTGACAGAATAGCTTTGACCACAATGGTTTTGGGATTTCTTGTAATTTCATTATCTAAAGAAAAAATAGAAGATGAGTTAATTGCACAAATCCGTATGCAGTCTTTTAATTATGCTGTTATAGGGACAGTAATTATTTACTTAACAATGCCATTTATTAATTATATCCTTTATTTTAAATCCTTATTAGGGGGTGAAATCGAAGGAAGTAAAGACGTTGCAGTATTAGGACTTTTATTAACGATTCAGATTCTTACTTTCAGGAAGTTAAAAAAAGCATACAATGAAGAATAGACTAAAGGTAGAGCGTGCTATTTTGAATATAACCCAAGAAGAATTGGCGGAGCGAATAGGTGTTTCTCGACAAACTATTAATTCCATCGAAACCAATCGATTTGTGCCTTCAACTGTCTTAGCTTTAAAATTGTCAAAGTTGTTTGGTAAATCTGTGAATGATTTTTTTGAATTAGATTCAGACGAAAAGTAAGTGATGAATGGGTCTAATTTATAAAAATAGTTGAACAAAGTACTTTTTCTGATTTTTTTTGTCTTTAACAGCGCGATAAATTCGTGAAAATTAGTGAAATTCGTGTGCAATAATTCAAAATTCCTTACTTTCGCACTTCGATTAAAGAAAAGCATAAAATGAGCACAAAATTTACTGAATACAAAGGACTTGACTTACCAACAGTAGCATCAGAAGTACTAAATTTTTGGAAAAAAGAAAACATATTCGAGAAAAGTGTAACCACTCGTGAAGGAAACCCACCATTCGTATTTTTTGAAGGTCCGCCTTCGGCAAATGGATTACCAGGAATTCACCACGTCATGGCACGTGCTATTAAAGATATTTTTTGCCGATACAAAACGCAAAAAGGATTTCAAGTAAAGCGCAAAGCAGGCTGGGATACGCATGGTTTGCCGGTAGAATTGGGTACTGAGAAAGAATTAGGAATTACCAAAGAAGATATTGGAAAAACCATTTCCATTGAAGAATATAACGAAGCGTGTAAAAAAACCGTGATGCGTTATACCGATGTGTGGAATGATTTGACCGAAAAAATGGGATATTGGGTAGATATGGAAGATCCGTATGTTACTTATAAATCCAAATACATGGAAACGGTTTGGTGGATTTTGAAGCAAATCTACAACAAGGATTTGATGTACAAAGGCTACACTATCCAGCCGTACTCTCCAAAAGCAGGAACAGGATTGTCTTCTCATGAAGTGAATCAACCAGGAAGTTACCGTGATGTAACGGATACGACTGTTGTGGCACAATTTAAAGTGATTGATGCGCACAAAGACTTATTGTTCTCCAAGTTTTACGATTACATCAGTTCGAATAATTTACTGCATTATAAGTTAGAAGCTTTGGATTTAGACGAAGTTTTTATCTTGGCTTGGACTACTACACCTTGGACTTTACCAAGTAATACCGCTTTGACTGTAGGTCCAAAAATTGAATATGCATTAGTAAAAACATTCAATCAATATACGTTTCGTCCGGCAACATTGATTTTAGCTAAGAATTTAGTTGGAAAACAATTTGGAAAAGGGTTCTTCGAAAGTTCAGATCCTGCTGACTTTGAAAATTTTAAAGAAGGCGACAAAAAAATTCCTTATCAAGTTTTAGCAGAATGCAAAGGAGCGGATTTAGTAGATATTCGTTACGAGCAATTGATGCCAATAGTAGTGCCGTACCAAAATGCTGAAAATGCATTCCGAGTGATAGCAGGCGATTTTGTTACTACTGAGGATGGAACAGGAATTGTACATACGTCACCTACATTTGGTGCCGATGATGCAAAAGTAGCCAAAGAAGCAATTCCTGAAGTACCGCCAATGTTAGTTTTGGACGAAAATGGAACTCCAGTTCCGTTAGTAGATTTACAAGGAAAATTCACTTCGCACATGGGTGAATATGCAGGTAAATATGTAAAAAACGAGTATTACAATGATGGCGAAGCACCGGAACGGTCAATAGATGTTGAAATTGCCATTCGGTTAAAAGAAGAAAATAAAGCGTTTAAGGTAGAAAAATACGTGCACAGTTATCCGCATTGCTGGAGAACAGATAAGCCTATTTTATATTATCCTTTAGATTCTTGGTTTATAAAAATTACCGAAGTAAGAGATAGAATGTTCGATTTGAACGAAACCATCAACTGGAAACCAAAAGCTACTGGAGAAGGCCGTTTTGGGAATTGGTTGAAAAATGCCAATGATTGGAATTTATCCCGATCTAGATTCTGGGGAATTCCACTACCAATTTGGAGAACCGAAGAAGGGACCGAAGAAATTCTAATAGGTTCGGTCGAAGAATTATACAACGAAATAGAAAAATCAATCACTGCTGGCCTCCAAAAAGAAAATCCTTTTAAAGGCTTCGAAATTGGAAATATGGCCGAATCAAATTATGATTTGGTTGATTTACATAAAAATGTAGTGGATGAAATTATTTTGGTTTCTCCTTCTGGAAAACCGATGACTCGGGAAGCTGATTTAATTGATGTTTGGTTTGATTCGGGTTCCATGCCGTATGCACAATGGCATTATCCTTTTGAAAATAAAGATAAAATTGACCAAAACAAAGATTTCCCAGCTGATTTCATTGCTGAAGGGGTAGATCAGACACGAGGATGGTTTTATACGTTGCATGCCATTGGAACTTTGGTTTTTGATAAAGTTGCGTACAAAAATGTAGTTTCAAACGGATTGGTTTTAGATAAAAACGGACAAAAAATGTCTAAACGTCTAGGAAATGCCGCAGATCCATTTGAAACATTAAAAGAATACGGTCCTGATGCGACGCGGTGGTATATGATTTCCAATGCCAATCCTTGGGATAACTTGAAGTTTGACTTAGAGGGAATAGCTGAGGTCCGTAGAAAATTTTTCGGGACATTATACAACACCTATTCGTTCTTCAGTTTGTATGCTAATATTGACGGTTTTAAATTTGAAGAAGCGGAGATTCCAGTAAACGAAAGACCGGAAATTGACCAGTGGATTATCTCAGAATTGAATACGTTGATTAAAGAAGTAGATGGTTTTTATGCGGATTACGAACCAACAAAAGCGGCTCGTGCCATCTCTGAATTTGTTCAGGAAAACTTGAGTAACTGGTACGTTCGTTTGTGTAGAAGACGCTTCTGGAAAGGGGAATATGCACAGGACAAAATCGCGGCTTATCAAACTTTGTATACTTGTTTGTTGACCATAAGTAAACTCGGTGCACCTATTGCTCCGTTCTTCATGGACAAACTTTACAGAGACTTAACGTTAACAACACGGTCAGAAAAGTACGACAGTGTACATTTGGCAGAGTTCCCAATTTCGGTTGAAAACTATGTTAATAAAATGTTAGAGAGTAAAATGGAGAAAGCGCAAACCATTTCATCATTGGTTTTATCACTCCGAAAAAAGGAAATGATAAAGGTGCGTCAACCGTTGCAAAAGGTAATGATTCCGGTACTTGACAACAATCAAAGAGCTGAAATTGAAGCCATTTCTGAGCTTATAAAAGCTGAAGTAAACGTGAAAGAAATCGTACTTTTGGATGATGCTTCGGGTATTTTAGTAAAACAGATTAAACCTAATTTTAAAGCGCTCGGGCCCCGTTTTGGAAAGGATATGGGCTTGATTTCTAAGGAAATACAAGGTTTTTCGAAAGAGCAAATTGCTCAATTAGATAAGGAAGGAAGCCTGGATATTGTTATTGCAGGAAATAACGTAACTTTAACCGTAGAAGATGTAGAAATTGCGTCACAGGATATTGAAGGTTGGCTGGTCGCCAACTCAAATGGAATAACGGTTGCGCTTGACATTACAATTTCAGAAGCCTTGAAACAAGAGGGAATTGCTAGAGAATTGGTAAATAGAATTCAGAATATCCGTAAAGATTCTGGATTTGAAGTTACGGATAAAATCAAGGTTCAATTGAAAAGAAATGGACTCTTGGAAGAAGCGATTCTTAAAAATGAAGACTATATTAAATCGGAAACATTAACGAGTGATTTAGTTTTTGTTGATGTCTTAGAATTGGGTACTGAAATAGAATTTGACGATATAAAAACAATGCTATTAATTTCTAAATAATATAAAATGGTAGATGAAGCTACAAGATACTCTGATGCTGATTTAGCGGAGTTTAAAGTGATAATACTGAGTAAAATACAAAAAGCACAAGCCGATTTAGATTTGATTAAAAGTGCTTATATGAATGATTTGAATAATGGTACCGATGATACGTCTCCAACATTCAAAGCGTTCGAAGAAGGTAGTGAAACCATGTCAAAAGAGGCAAACTCACAACTGGCGATTCGTCAGGAGAAGTTTATTCGTGATTTGAAAAACGCCCTATTCCGTGTAGAGAATAAGACCTACGGCGTTTGTAAAGTGACCGGAAAATTGATAGGGAAAGAAAGATTAAAAATCGTTCCTCATGCTACCATGAGCATTGAAGCAAAGAACTTGCAACGATAAACCTTCTGTTAAACAAGATTTAACGCTCCTTTGGGAGCGTTTTTTTTGATTAAATTGCTATTTTTGCGCCATTAAAATTTATAAAATGTCATTACGAAAAGCGTATCTCCTTATTTTTATCTTATTGCTTGTTGATCAAGTTTCTAAAATTTATATCAAAACCAATTTTATTTTAGGAGAAGAAGTAGAAGTCTTCAGATGGTTCAAAATTCTATTCATTGAAAATGAGGGAATGGCCTGGGGAACTAAAATCCCGGGAACTTATGGTAAATTGTTCCTGACGCTTTTTAGATTAGTGGCCGTAGGCGGAATTGGGTATTGGTTGTGGGATTCCGTGGAGAAAAAACACAGCTCAAATTACTTAATTGTAGCAATATCTTTAATTTTTGCAGGTGCTTTTGGTAATATTATCGATTCTGTTTTTTACGGTGTCATTTTTGACGACAGTCAACAACAACTGGCTACCTTGTTCTCAGATCAACCGTATGGAACTTGGTTTCATGGTCAAGTAGTAGATATGTTTTACTTTCCTTTTTGGCACGGAACTTTACCTAGTTGGTTGCCAATTTGGGGCGGAAAAGAATTTACTTTTTTCAACGCCATCTTCAATATTGCCGATATGGCAATTTCTACCGGAGTTGGAATCTTGATTTTCTTTAATAAAAAAGCATTTCATCACGAATAGATTCAACGTTTTTTATAACGTACAAAAGAAGACCTGTTCATGATTTGAACAGGTCTTTTTTGGTTAATTTTTATTATGTCCCGGGGCGTAACGTTTTGCGCTTTTTCCTCCGTATATTTTTTTAGCCTGACCTGGTGGAAGTCTTTTAGCTTTATAGGTAGATCTGCTCGTTCCAGTGTGAATGCTGCAGTTTGAAAAGGAAACTGCAAAAAGAAGTACCATGATACTTACCGCTACTCTTGAATTTTTAAATGTTCTCATAACTTGATTAAATTTTATCTGGTGCGAAAGTACAGATTAAAAGTTAAAACGAGTAAACTCTATCTGGAGTAACACAATAATTTAGGGCTATATCACCTTCAAAAATACCTTCAATCAGTTCTTCAGCTTCAAAAAAAGAAAGGCCTATTTTGATAGTGTCGGGTTTGCATTCGGATAGAAATTTATCATAAAATCCTTTTCCATAACCCACACGATGTCCTTTTTTGTCGAATGTTAGAAGGGGGACAAATACAACGTCGATTTTAGTTGACGGAATTTCTATTCCATCGACAGGCTCTGGGATATTATATTCATTTTTCTTGATTTTTGTGTTGTCTGTCAGAAGAAAATGACTCATGTTTCTCGTCGTAAAATCACTTTTAGAAATAATAATGTCCTTGTCTTTTCCAGATAGCAAGTGTAAAATAAATTCGGTGTTGACTTCTTTGTGTTCGGAAATGGGCAGGAAAATATGAAAATAGTTTTTTTCCCAAATCGGAATGGTAAGCAGTTTATTGGCAACAGCCAAGCTCATTTCTTCCACTTCATCTTCCGAAAGGTTTTGTCGAAGATTTTTGTATTTTATTCTTAATTCTTTTTTAGTGCTTTGCATTTAAAATGGTCTTTGAAATATGATAAATGGCATCGCCTTGATACACGATTGGAGCTTGGTTTCCGTTGATGATAAACCCGTCATTTGGAGCTTTTATTTTGCGTTCAAATTTCCCAAATGGATCTGTTATTGTTGCCAATACAGTGCCTTTTGCAACAAATAAACCTATAAAACCGTTGTCGTGCAGTAAGCCTGAACATTTTGCACGGATCCAGGCTGATTTTTGAATGTAAATGGTCTTTTTTTCTGGACTCTTGACAACATGATTCTCAGCTAACATGTTAAGATGTGATAGAATGCGTTTAGCGCCTTCAACCCCAGCATGGGCTACTGGATAATCGATATTTAGTGATTTTCCACCTTCAAAAAGGAGCATTTTTACATCTAGCTTTTGACTGGCATTTCTAAAACTTCCAGCAATATTATTAGAAAACAAAGTGAAGGGAGCATTAAAGACATCGGCTAAATCTTTAAGCGCTTCGTTATTTGGAGCTAACCTGATTTGCGGAGCATTAAATCGACTGGCGCCACCAGCATGAAAATCAACGGCATAATCTATAATTGGCATTATTTCAGTTAGAATGTGATAGGCAAATCGACTCGCTAAAGAACCTTTTTTGCTTCCTGGAAAAACTCTATTCAAGTCTCTGCCGTCTGGAAATTCCCTAGATTGATTTACAAAACCAAACATATTGATTACGGGAATACAGATGATAGTGCCTATTTTTGGTTTATTTATTTTTTTGGTGATTAACTGCCTTACAATTTCAACTCCATTTATTTCATCACCATGAATTCCTGCTGAAAAGAGTATGGTAGGTCCTTCAATTTTTGACCGTTGAACAACTATAGGGATTTTGAGTTTTGTGGCATTGTGTAGTTTCGCAATTTCCATGTAAATAGTTTTACTTTGTCCAGGCAAAATAGTTTCTCCTAAAATACTAATGGTTTTTGAGTTTTTCATATTGAATTAAAAGCTAAAAATAGAAATAATTATTTTGAATTCGTAAATTTGAAACGAAATAATTAACGGTTTGTAAAATTAACAGCCTTGCTAAGGAAAGTCGCATAAAACGACACTTTTTTTGAAATAAATAAACCATGCAAAACCCAACTCTTGAACTTCAAATCCAAACTTTACCAGACAATCCTGGAGTATACCAGTATTATGATAAGGAAGGGAAAATTTTATATGTGGGCAAAGCCAAAAATCTTAAAAAAAGAGTTTCCTCTTATTTTAATAAAATTCATGATACGGCCAAAACCAATGTGCTCGTAAAGAAAATTGTAACCATCAGACACATTGTTGTTCCTACAGAAACGGATGCGCTTTTGTTAGAAAATAACCTGATAAAAACGCTGCAACCGCGCTATAACGTTTTGCTGCGAGATGACAAAAGTTACCCTTGGTTGTGTATTAAGAAAGAACCTTTTTCCCGAATTTTTGCCACACGCAGAATGGTCAAAGATGGATCGGAATATTTTGGGCCGTATACCAGTTTCAAAACCGTAAGTACTATTCTGGATCTGATTAAAAAGTTGTATCCACTCCGAACTTGTAATTATGATTTGAGTAAAAGCAATATTGAAAGTGGGAAATTCAAGGTGTGTCTCGAATACCATATTGGCAATTGCATGGGGCCTTGTGAAGGTCATGAGACTTTGGAAAATTACCAAAAACAAGTAGATGCGATTCGGGAAATCTTGAAAGGGAACTTCAAGGAAAGTATGAAGGATTTTAAAAGGGTCATGACGAATCTGGCAGCCGACATGCATTTTGAAGAAGCGCAGAAAATAAAAGAAAAAATAGAAATTCTGGAGAATTACCAATCGCGATCCACAATTGTAAATCCAAAAATCACCAATATCGATGTGTTTTCAATTGTCTCGGATGAAAGTGCGGCATACGTAAACTTTTTGCAAATTTCCCATGGTTCGATTATTCGTTCTCATACGATGGAAATCAAAAAGAAATTGGATGAAAGTGACGAGGAATTACTAGAATTGGCGATAATAGAACTGAGAGAACGTTTTCAATTGTTGTCTCGAGAGGTGATTGTTCCGTTTCATGTGGATTTGGGCGAAAACATCAAAATTACAATCCCGCAATTGGGAGATAAAAAACAAATTCTGGACTTGTCCGTTCGCAACGCTAAGTTTTATCGAATTGAACAACTCAAACAACTGCAAATTGTAGATCCGGATCGCCATACCAAAAGAATTATGGCACAAATGCAAAAAGACTTGAGGTTGCCTGTTGAGCCAAGACACATAGAATGTTTTGATAACTCGAATATTCAAGGAACGAATCCAGTCGCTGCTTGTGTAGTTTTCAAAGATGGAAAACCTAGTAAGAAAGATTACCGTCATTTTAATATTAAAACGGTTGAAGGACCAGATGATTTTGCTTCGATGACCGAAGTGGTTTACCGAAGATACAAACGATTAGTAGAAGAAGAACAGCCTTTGCCGCAATTGATTATTATTGATGGAGGAAAAGGGCAACTGTCATCCGCGTTGAAGAGTATAGACGCATTGGGTTTAAGAGGGAAAATCACCGTTATTGGGATTGCCAAAAGGTTAGAAGAGTTATTCTATCCTGGCGATTCTGTTCCGTTGTATTTGGATAAAAGATCGGAAACCTTAAAAATAATTCAACAATTACGAAACGAGGCACACCGTTTTGGGATCACGCATCACCGCGATAAAAGGAGTAAAACGGCATTGAATTCGTCGATTGAGTCTATTCCGGGAATTGGAGAAAAAACAATGCTGGCTTTGATTCAGCACTTTAAAAGTGTTAAAAGATTAAAATTAGCAACAGAAAAAGAAATTTCGGACGTTATAGGTATGTCAAAAGCCAAAAAAATTGTCGAATTTTACAAGACAACAAATGAAATTTAATACTACCTAATTCTGCTACGAGACAAATTGCTGCTTATGAAGAAAATCGCATTATTATTGATTGTTTTTACCAGTCTGACGGTATTTTCGCAAGAGCAAAAAAGACCTAAAATAGGTTTAGTTTTAAGTGGTGGTGGTGCAAAGGGATTTGCTCATATAGGTGTTTTAAAAGTACTAGAAGAAGCAGGAGTCAAGATCGATTACATTGGCGGGACCAGTATGGGCGCGGTTGTTGGGGGTCTTTATGCCTCGGGATATAATGCATCCCAAATAGATTCTATTTTTCAAGCTACAAATTTCAATGAGTTAATCAACGATTTTATTCCCAGATCTTCAAAGAATTTTTACGAAAGAAGAAACGACGAGTTATATGCGCTGGTTTTGCCGTTTAACAAAATGAAAATTGGGATTCCGGAAGCCTTGTCTAAAGGGATGTACAATTATAATTTATTAAGTAGGATTACCAGAAACGTGAGGGATGTTAAGGATTTTAACCAACTGTCCATTCCTTTTTTGTGTATTGCCACTAATGTTGAAACCGGTGAAGAAGTACT
The DNA here is from genome assembly GCF_900142695.1 of Flavobacterium xanthum. Taxonomy (GTDB): domain Bacteria; phylum Bacteroidota; class Bacteroidia; order Flavobacteriales; family Flavobacteriaceae; genus Flavobacterium; species Flavobacterium xanthum. The sequence continues at coordinate 31,187 of NZ_FRBU01000011.1, forward strand.
CTTGAACAAAGGGAATTTGGCTCAGGCTATGATAGCCAGTTCTGCTTTTCCCTCTTTATTTTCCCCTGTGGAAATTAATGGAAAAATTTTGGTAGATGGTGGAGTAGTCAATAATTATCCCATTGAAGAGGTACGAAAACTAGGCGCAGACATCATTATAGGTGTTGACGTTCAAGATGGTTTGCTAGATCGAACGCAGCTTAAAGATGCTACTAAAATTTTAGTCCAAATCACTAATCTTCATTCTATAGAACGAATGACGAAAAATATTGCGAATACGGATATTTACATAAAACCCGATATTTCACAATATGGTGTGATTTCATTTGATAAAGGCAAAGAAATAATTAAAAAAGGAGAAGAGGCTACATTTGCTGTTTTTGAGGAGCTAAAAAAACTAGTTGATGAATCTAATCCTTACATCAAGCCTAAACTGAAGCTACATTCTGATAGCCTACAAATTAGTGCTATAAACAGCAATGATTTAGATAATTATACGAAAGAATATATCAGTGGAAAATTAAGATTTAAGCCTGGAGCAAAAATTGTTTATGATGACTTATTAAAGGGGATTAATAATATCAATGCCTCACAAAATTTTAGCGCTATCTCTTATTCCTTGGAAACTAATCAAGGAGCGGTAGACTTAAATATTAATTTAAAGGAAAACGAAACAAAAACTTATCTGAAATTCGGAATGCACTATGATAATTTGTTTAAAAGCGGTGTATTAGTAAATTTAACTCGTAAAAAAACACTTTTTAAAAACGACATCGCCTCTTTAGATATTATTTTGGGAGACAATTTCAGGTACAATTTAGACTATTACATTGAAAACGGATTTAATTTGAGTTTTGGTTTTAAATCACATTACAACCAGTTTAATAGAAATGTAGCGAAAGAAATAAGCAGTATCGCTTTTAATAATCCCAATATCAACGCTGTCAATGTTGATTTTAGCGACATGACCAATCAAGTGTATTTCCAGTCTTTGTTTGTTCAGAAATTTTTGATTGGAGGTGGCGTGGAGCTCAAATATTTAAAGATAAAATCGGAAACATTGGCCAATGTGAATCCAACAATTGACAATAGTAACTATTTAAGTCTTTTTGGTTATTTGAAATTTGATTCTTTTGATAACAAATATTTCCCCAAAAAAGGGTGGTATTTTGCAGGTGATGTCCAATCCTATTTGGTTTCTTCTAACTATACGGGCGATTTTCAACCCTTCTCTATTGCTAAAGGGGACTTTGCAGTAGCAGCAACCTTATTTAAAAATGCTACTGTCAAATTCCAAACTGATGCAGGTTTTTCTTTTGGTCAGGAAAGTGTTGCTTTTTTCAACTTTATTCTGGGCGGTTACGGATACAATCCACTTAATAATTTCAAATATTTATATGGTTATGATTATTTGAGTTTGGTCGCTAATAGTTATATAAAATCAACAGGCACGGTCGATTATGAGTTTTATAAAAAGAATCACATCAACTTTTCAGCAAATTTTGCTAATATTGGAGATCGAATTTTTGAGACCGTGGATTGGATTTCTATCCCAAAATATTCTGGATATGCCGTTGGATACGGTTTAGAAACGGTAATTGGACCAGTAGAAATAAAATATTCGTGGTCCCCAGAACAGCCTAAAGGATTTACTTGGTTCAGTATTGGCTTTTTGTTTTAAATTTAATTTATTTCAATAATAATTCCGATATTTGTTATAATGAAAACAAAATGGCTAGGTTTATTAGAGTATCTTCAATTCCTTATCAAGAGAAATCCGGAATAAGGACTCTTTTTTTTGATTTAGCATAGCACTTAATAAAGTAATCTAAACTTTAATTTGTTACACTTTTAAAAAAAAAAATCATGCCTTTATATCATAAATTAGGGAGTTTTCCCCAAAAAAGACACACACAATTCGAAAAACCAAACGGCGGTTTGTACTACGAACAACTCTTTGGAACAGAGGGTTTTCATGGTCATTCTTCATTGTTATACCACGTTCACAGACCAACACAGGTAAAAGAAATTCTAAAATCTTATTCTGTTGAACCTAAAATTGCTATTGGAAAAAACATTAAATCACTACTGTTAAAAGGTTTTGAGTTAAAACCAGAAGATGATTTTCTAGACAGTCGGAAAGCGATGTTGGTCAACAAAGATTGTACGATAGGATTAGCCGCTCCAAGACAATCATTACGCAACTATTTCTATAAAAATGCCGATGCGGATGAAATGATTTTCATTCATAAAGGAAAAGGAAAATTGCGCACCATGATGGGTAATATTCCTTTCGAATATGGAGATTATCTGATTATTCCTCGCGGAATGATTTACCAAATTGATTTTGATACTCTAGAAAACAGATTGTTTTACGTAGAATCATTCGCTCCTTTTTACACACCAAAACGCTATAAAAATGAATCGGGTCAACATCTTGAGCATTCCCCGTTTTGTGAACGCGATTTTATTTTGCCAAACGAGTTAGAAACACACGATGAAAAAGGGGATTTCCTGATCAAAATTAAGAAGGAAGGGATGATGCATGAAGTGGTTTATGCCACGCATCCTTTTGACGTTGTGGGTTGGGACGGCTACAATTTTCCTTATGGATTTAGCATTCATAATTTTGAACCTATAACGGGGCGCGTTCATCAGCCGCCACCAGTGCATCAAACCTTCGAGACAGCAACTTTTGTGGTTTGTTCTTTTGTTCCAAGGTTGTACGATTACCATCCAAAATCTATTCCAGCACCATACAATCATAGCAATATCGACAGTGATGAGGTTTTGTATTACGTGGATGGCGATTTTATGTCACGCAACAATATCGAGCAAGGACATATTACTTTGCATCCAAAAGGGATTCCGCATGGGCCTGCGCCCGGGACGATGGAGCGTAGCATAGGCCATAAAGAAACGCACGAATTAGCGGTAATGGTGGATACGTTTCGTCCATTGATGGTAACCGAAGAAGCGATGGGACTGGACGATGGTCAGTACTATAAATCTTGGGTAGAATAATTCATTGCAAGGGACGAAGTAATCGCATTACAATTGTCATCCTAAGAGTAGTCGAAGGAAGGAGCTATTTCCTGCTATTCGTTGCAATCTTTTTTTCGGTTAAAAAACCTCAAAAAAGGATTTTCACTGCTATCAGGGCTATGGATTTAGAGTAAACAACAACATAATTTTAAATTAATAAATCCGTGTACATCAGTTTTATCCGCGGTATCCGCGTTCCAAAACTAGAAGTGCCGAATCAAAAAATAAATTACAATGAGCAAAGAAGTAAAATCAGTAGAATACGGACTAGAAAAAATATTTGAAGGAGCACAAGATTTCCTTCCTTTACTAGGAACCGATTATGTAGAATTCTACGTAGGAAACGCAAAACAATCGGCACATTATTACAAAACCGCTTTCGGTTATCAGTCATTGGCGTACGCCGGATTAGAAACCGGAGTTCGAGACAGAACCTCGTATGTGTTAAAGCAAGATAAGATTCGTATTGTTTTAACAACGCCTTTAACACAGGATTCTCCTATTCATGACCATTTGCAAAAACACGGTGATGGAGTGAAAGTGGCGGCTCTTTGGGTTGAAGACGCTACAAGCGCTTACGAAGAAACTATGAAACGTGGAGCGCGCTCTTTTATGGAGCCAACGGTTGAGAAAGATGAATTTGGAGAAGTAGTACGTTCCGGAATTTATACCTACGGAGAAACGGTACATATTTTTGTGGAGCGTAAAAATTATACGGGTGTTTTCCTTCCGGGCTACAAAGAATGGAAATCCGATTACAATCCAGAGCCAACAGGATTAAAATATATCGATCACATGGTGGGAAATGTAGGTTGGAACGAAATGAATACTTGGGTGAAATTTTATGAAGATGTGATGGGATTTGTGAATTTCCTATCTTTTGATGACAAACAAATCAATACCGAATATTCGGCCTTGATGAGTAAAGTAATGTCTAATGGAAATGGTAGAATCAAATTTCCAATCAACGAACCAGCTGAAGGAAAGAAGAAATCACAAATTGAAGAATATTTAGATTTTTATGGTGGACCTGGAATTCAGCACATCGCTATTGCTACGGATGATATTATTAAAACAGTGTCGCAATTAAAAGCAAGAGGAATCGAATTCTTATCTGCTCCGCCTCATACGTATTATGAAGCTATACCAGAGCGACTGGGAGCCCATATGAAAATGATGAAAGAAGACTTGAATGAAATCGAGAAATTAGCCATTATGGTTGATGCGGATGAAGAGGGCTATTTACTGCAGATTTTCACTAAACCGGTACAAGATAGGCCTACCTTGTTTTTTGAAATTATTCAAAGAATGGGTGCCAAAGGTTTTGGTGCAGGGAACTTCAAAGCGCTTTTTGAATCAATTGAACGAGAACAGCAATTGCGAGGAACGTTGTAAATAGGTGTTATTTTTACACATTGTGAAAAAATAACCGATGAACAACCTATATTTTTGTAAATGTTGTGTTAAACTTTATTTTTAACAAATATAACTAGTTTTGTTAACTACCTTTGCACTCGCAAAAAGGGAAGGGGTGGTTTCCTTCCTGATTTCATATAAATTTCATAGTTTATAGTTTTTTGGTTAGTTAATAGCATAAAAACTCAGTCATTATTTGACTGAGTTTTTTTGTTTTGATATATTTGGAATAAAATTTGCTAGTACAGTCCATAAATAGACAAATCAAGTAATGAAAAAACTATTCTTATTCTTTTTATTGATTATAACTGTAAGTAGCTTTGATTCCCCTCAGGAAGATGCTTATGCTGTTGGCGAGTGGTTCAAATTTAGAATCCATTACGGAATAGTAAATGCGGGTTATGCCACGCTAGAAGTCAAAGATGCGACAATAAATAATAAAAAAACGTTTCATGTTGTCGGTAAGGGATACACTACCGGAATGTCTCGATTTTTCTTCAAGGTTGACGATTTATACGAAAGTTATATTGACAAAGAAACCAGAAATCCATATCAGTTTGTTCGAAAAATTGATGAAGGAGGATACACTAAAAATCAAGAAGGTTTTTTCAATCAATCCAGCAATAGAGTGGTTGTAAAAGATTATAAACACAAGACAGAAAAAACGCTTTACATTCCAAAAAACACACAAGATATTTTATCCACTTTTTATTATTTAAGGAATCATCCTAATATTGATAAGTTAAAAATTGGCGAAGCCGTGGCCATTGACATGTTTTTTGATGATGAAACGACAAAATTTAAGCTAAAGTTTATTGGGCGCGAAAATATTACCACTAAATTTGGCGTTGTTCCAGCGATGATTTTTAGACCTTTAGTACAATCAGGTCGTGTTTTTAAGGAGCAAGAAAGTCTTACCGTTTGGATTTCGGATGACGATAATAAATTGCCACTTAGAATAAAAGCTAGTTTAGCTGTAGGTTCAATTAAAGCAGATATTGATGCATACAAAGGATTAAAGACTCCTTTTAAAACAAAATAATAATGAATAATAACGAGAATTCAGAAGCTATCTTAAAAGAAATTGAGCTTAAATACAATGCAATAAATCAAAAAACAGAGACGCAGTTAGAAGGATTGCTTTGGTCTAAACCTATTACGTATTGGGATTATATTCAAACAGACGCTTTGTTAAACCTTCAAATCCAAAGAACGACGCTTCCTGATGAAATGGTTTTCATCATGTATCACCAAGTAAATGAATTAATATTCAAAATGATTCTGTGGGAAATGCAGCAGATCTCTTATTGTAAGGAGATCAATACGGTGTTTTTTACAGAAAGATTAATGCGAATTAGTCGTTATTTCGATATGTTAACCACCTCCTTCAGTATTATGGGCGATGGGATGGAAGTTGAGCAATACATGAAGTTTAGAAATACGTTAACTCCTGCTAGTGGTTTTCAAAGCGCACAATACCGTCTGATAGAATTTTCGTCCACAGACCTAATAAATCTGATCGATCATCGTTATAGAGATTCAATTGATAGAAATACACCTTATGAATTTGCCTTAGAGCATTTGTACTGGCAAGCAGCGGGAAAAGAGTATCATACCGGAAAGAAATCTTTTCTATTAGAGGAGTTCGAAAGAAAATATAAAAAGATATTCTTATCACACATGGAAGAATACAACACCATTAATATTTGGCAAAAATTCAAGCAATTGCCTGAATTAGATCAAAAAAATCCAGAGCTAATTCAAGCCATGCGTCATTATGATCATACGGTCAATATTACTTGGGTAATGCAACATTTGAATACGGCAAAAAAATATATTGATCAAAGCGGAAAAGGAGATGGCGAAGCTACGGGTGGAAGTGATTGGAAGAAATACATGCATCCTAAATACCAAAGAAGAATTTTCTTCCCGGATTTATGGAGTAGCCATGAATTAGAAAATTGGGGAGTAGAAATGTAGGTTGAACTAAAAAACAAGGTTTGAAACAAATATTTATAGTTGTTATAGCGCTATTTTCTTTAGTATCATGTAAAAAAGTAGAGAAAATAAAGGAGGAAAAGATCGTAAAATTAGTCCCTAAAAAAAGTGAGTTTGGGTTTGTGTATGCTGATTTTAATGTAGTTCAGGACACTGTGAAAAGAGGGGACACTTTTGGCACGTTGCTAGAAGAGCAAAATATTGGAGATCGAAAAGTATTTGATATTGTCGCTAAAGTAAGAGATAGTTTTGATGTAAGAAGCATCAGGATAAATAAGCCTTTTACATTGCTTCGCTCCAAAAATAAAAAGAATGACTTACAGGTTTTTATATATCAACCGGATGCGTTAACCTATTACGTAATTGATATGCGAGATAGCGCAGTGGTTGTTTACAAAAAAATAAAACCCATTACGATTAAACGCCGGACCATTGGCGGAGTTTTAAAAGAATCATTGTCTGAAACCTTAGGCAATGCAAAGATAGAAGGAGCGCTAGCCAGCAAAATTGCTAAAATTTATGCCTATTCTATTGATTTTATGAAGCTCAAAAAAGGCGATCGGTTTGCAATAACTTTTACGGAACGATTCATAAATGATAGCATCTATGACGGCGTGGAAGAGTTGGAAGCTTCCTTTTTTGAATACAGAGGTAAAATTATCTATGCATTTCCTTTTGCGAAGAATCTCAATTCAGATAAAAAAGAGTACTATGATGAGCAAGGAAAAACCCTAAAAAATTTCTTTCTTAAATCACCCATCAAATTCAGCAGAATTTCATCCCGATTTTCATCCAGTCGCTTTCATCCAGTGCAACACCGATGGAAAGCGCACAAAGGAACGGATTATGCTGCTCCACGAGGTACTCCTATTACGACCACTGCGGGAGGGATTGTAGAGCAAAGCGGTTTTACTGCTGGGAACGGAAATTTTGTAAAAGTGAAACATAACGGCACCTATTCTACTCAATACCTGCACATGTCTAAAATATTAGTAAGACGTGGGCAACGGGTCAATCAAGGACAAGTTATAGGTTTAGTGGGAAGTACAGGTCTCGCTACTGGACCTCATGTGTGTTATCGATTCTGGAAAAATGGCAGGCAAGTAGATGCCCTTAAGCTTAAATTACCAACCGGAGAGCCGATGAGTGGTGCCAGTAAAAATCGGTTTATTAAAGCAATTACGCCGTTGAAATTTGTACTGGACAGTGTTGCCAATTTATAATTGGGTCCTTTTTTCTAGACTTTGGATTGTTTTTGGTTATAAATCACCATCCTTTGGTTTATTTCGTACTTGACAAATTAACTGTTTTGCCGCAAAATTGTGATATAATTCAAAACTCATTTTTCATTAAAACTAATTTGAGTATTTTTGGCAGAATTTAAATACTACTACAAATCCTTTATAAATGGCTTTAAATACGATAAACCCGACGGAAACAATTGCTTGGAAGAAACTAGAAATGCATTTCAACAAGATGCAAAAAGTGTCTATGCAGGAATTATTTCAACTGGATCCTACGAGAATTGATAAATTCAATCTGCAGTGGAATGATTTTTTACTTGATTATTCTAAAAATTGTATTGATCAGGAAACCATTCAATTATTAATAGAACTAGCTGATGAAATGGGGCTTAAAAGTGCTATTGCGGATTATTTTGATGGTGCCATAATCAATCAAACTGAAAACCGAGCCGTATTGCATACTGCCTTGCGTGCTAAGGAATCTGCGGTTGTTACTGTTGATGGAATTAATGTAATTCCTGATGTGTATAATGTAAAACGTAAAATAGAGACATTTACAAACGAAGTTACCTTAGGCAGTAGAACCGGTTTTACAGGGAAACCGTTTACAGATGTTGTGAATATAGGTATTGGCGGTTCAGATTTGGGACCCGCTATGGTGGTAGAGGCATTACAGTTTTATAAAAATCATTTAAATGTTCATTTCGTTTCCAACGTTGATGGTGATCATGTCAATGAAATCATTAAAAAGTTAAATCCTGAAACAACCTTGTTTGTTATTGTTTCTAAAACGTTTACCACACAGGAAACCTTGACTAATTCTGAAACCATTAGAAAATGGTTTTTGTCCCCAGATTTTGGAACAACTCAAGCGGATGTAGCGAAACATTTTGTTGCGGTTTCCACCAATATTGATAAAGTAACTGAATTTGGTATAAATCCAGACAATGTTTTTCCCATGTGGGACTGGGTTGGCGGTCGATTCTCATTGTGGAGTGCAGTTGGCCTTACGATAAGTTTAGCGGTAGGATACGATAGTTTTAATGATTTGTTGAAAGGGGCAAATGAGATGGACGAACATTTTAAAACAGCCGATTTCGATAAAAACATGCCCGTGATTTTAGCTTTGTTAAGTGTTTGGTACAATAACTTTTATGGTGCCGAAAGTGAAGCTTTGATTCCGTACACACAATACTTGCAAAAATTAGCACCTTATTTGCAGCAAGGAACAATGGAAAGCAATGGTAAAAGTGTGGGTCGTGATGGCAAGCCGGTCCACTATCAAACCGGAACTATTATCTGGGGAGAACCAGGAACGAATGCACAACATGCTTTTTTTCAATTAATGCATCAAGGAACTAAATTGATTCCAACTGATTTTATTGGATTTGTGAATCCTTTATATGGAGATGAAGATCATCATAATAAGCTGATGTCTAACTTTTTTGCGCAAACCGAGGCATTACTTCATGGTAAACCGGAAGCACAAGTACAAGCGGAATTTGATAAGCAAGCGCTTGCAGCAGAGAAAGCTAAATTTCTTTTGCCTTTTAAAGTATTCGCAGGAAACAAACCAACGAATACTATTTTAATTCAAAAACTAACACCAGCAACCTTGGGATCTTTAATTGCGTTGTATGAACACAAAATTTTTGTTCAAGGTATTATTTGGAATATTTTTAGTTTTGATCAATGGGGAGTCGAGTTAGGTAAACAATTGGCAAACTCTATACTAGAGGAAATTAATACGGAAAAAGTTCAAAGTCATGATAGTTCTACGGCATTTTTATTGAATCATTTTTTAAGGAGTAAAAAGAACTAGAAAATTTATATTTTTCATAAATTTTCACATAATTTGAATTGATAGCTCTTTTTAGAGCGGTAAATATAGTTTTTAAGGCCCTGATTGGAGTGAAATCAGGGCTTTTTTATGGCTAAGTGTCTCTTTTTTAATAGTTTTATTGAGTTTTTTGAGTTTTTTTTAATGGTTGCAATATGATAAATAGTGACAATAGTTTAATAAAAACAGTTATTTATTGATACAAAACCTTTTTATTGTTAAAAATACCGATAAAATTATTTTTAATTGAATTCCTCATTTTTTCAAAAACAGGAATTCTTAACGTTGTATTAACTTATTAAACTAAAAATGTTATAATTTTGCCAAATATTTTTAAACTAATCAATATGAAAAAATTATTAAAGTTATTTTTTGTGCTGGCGGTGTTCTTTTACGCGAACTCTAATATTTATGCTCAGGGTAACACAAATTCTTCTATTAGTGGTAATGTTTACGATAAGGATACGCAAACCTTACCAGGGGCCTCTATTCTTGCAGTACACACTCCATCCGGTACTCGTTACTCAGCATCTACGGATGGTACAGGAAATTTTAGTATTTCAAATATGAGAGTTGGAGGACCATACAAGGTTACTGTAACATTTGTAGGTTTCTCGGATTTTGTAAACAGTGATGTTTATCTTCAATTAGGTGAGAACAAAACTTTTAAGGTTGTTTTGTTAGAAGAGTCAAATGAGTTACAAGAAGTTGTAGTAAAATCTTCTAGAGATAACACATTTAATACTCAAAGAACTGGAGCTCAGACAGTAATTAATGCTGACAAGATTAATGCATTGCCATCTTTGTCTAGAAATATTTCTGACTTTGCAAGACTTACACCTCAAGCTCAACTGAGAGGTGATGATGTTTTGTCTATTGGTGGTCAAAACAACAGATTTAATGCAATTTATATTGATGGAGCGGTAAGTAATGACGTTTTTGGTTTGGCTGCAAACGGAACTAATGGGGGTCAAACAGGAGTTAGTCCTATCTCTATTGACGCTATCGAACAATTCCAAGTAAGTGTAGCCCCCTATGATGTAAAGCTATCAGGTTTTGCAGGTGGAGCGATTAGTGCAATTACTCGTTCTGGAACCAACAATTTTGAAGGATCGGCTTACTTTTTAAATAGAGATGAATCTATTGCAGGTAAAACACCTCCTTCTTTAGCTGGAACAAACGGTAGAAAAAAACTGGCAGATTTCTCAGCTCAGACTTATGGAGTTCGTGCTGGTGGAGCACTTGTAAAAGATAAATTGTTTTACTTCATAAATTATGAAAAACAAAATAATGAAACTCCACAGCCTTTTGAATTATCTACTTACACAGGTTTGTCAGGAAATAGAATAGGAGAATTAAGAGCTAAATTAGCTACTTATGGTTATGATCCAGGTTCTTTTGATAATAACGTGCGTACGCTTGTAAGTGATAAAATTATTGGTAAAATAGACTGGAATATTAATGATAACCACAAATTGTCTTTTAAACATAGTTATGTTACTGCAGAGCAATTTTCTCCAGGCCGTTCTTCCGCAACTGCAATCAGTTTCGGTAATGGTGGTCAATTATTCAATTCTGTAACTAATTCAACCTCTTTAGAATTGAACTCAAGATTTGGAAATAAATTCTCAAATAATTTAGTTGTTGCTTACACTAACGTTGCTGATGATAGAGATGCAGCTGGAGATCCTTTTCCAACTGTTCAAATTTTTGATGGAGCTAATCAAAGTATTTTCTTTGGTGCGGAAGGATTTTCTACAGCAAATCTTTTAGATCAAAAGATATTAACGATTACTGATAATTTTGAAATCAATACAGGTATCAATAAAATTACAATTGGTACTCACAATGAATTTTCACAATCTAAAAATGTATTTTTTGGAAATAATTTTGGATCTTACAGATATTCTAATCTTGACGATTTCTTACTTGACAGAAAACCGAACAGATATATTTTGAATTACTCTTTGATCGGAGGAAGTGGAGATGGGTCTCTAGGAGCGGCTGAATTTGGTACTAAGCAATTTGGTTTCTACTTACAAAATGACATGAGATTATCAGATAATTTTAAATTATCTTACGGTGTTAGGGTTGACGTACCAGTTTGGGAAAATGGTCTAGGTAATGATGATTTTAATAACAGAACTATTCCTTTGTTAGAAGCTGCAGGTAAAAATTTACAAGGTGCTAGAGTAGGAGAAAGAATTAACACTACAGCTCATTTTGCACCGCGTTTAGGATTTAATTATGATGTAAATGGTAAAAAATCTACTCAAATTAGAGGTGGTGTAGGGATTTTTACTTCAAGATTACCGTTAGTATGGCCAGGTGGAACATACAACAATAATGGTGTTACTCAAGGAGCTATCCAAATAACATCAGCAGCGCAAATGCCTGTTTTTAATCCTAATACTAGTGTTGATAGTCAGATTGCACCGCTTCCTGCTTCATATCCTCGCCCAGGTTCAGGACGTACAGGAGGAAATATCGATTTGTTTGCAAAAGATTTCAAATTGCCTCAAGTTTTCAAAGCGAGTTTTGCTGTTGATCAAAAACTACCTTTAGGTTTTGTTTTGACTTCTGAAATCACGTACAATGATAATATTAGTGCCGTTACCTACGAAAACTTAAACATCAGAAGTTCAACTAGTAACTTGACAGGTGCTGATACAAGACCTCGTTATAATGGTAATACTAGAGTTGATAACTCTTATTTAGGAGTGTATTTAGGCTCTAATACAGGTGAAGGGAAAGCTTATAATGTAGCTTTTACATTAGCTAAGAACTTCAGATCTGATTTTATTGATGGTAATATCTCAGGAACTTACTCTTATGGTAAATCGACTGTTTTATTAGACGCAACGTCTTCTCAAAATAGTTCTCAGTGGAACAACACGGAAACTGTTAATGGTGCTAATTATTTATCACTTTCAAGATCTGATTTTGATCCAGGAAGAAGAATTATTTCTAATGGTAATGCGACATTAAAATGGAGTAAATTCACTAAATCTAGAATCGGTTTCTTCTATGAAGGTGCTCAAGGAACTCCAATCAGTTATGTTTATAATGATGCAGGGCGTTTATTACAGGATACATTCTCTAACTCAGCGTTAATTTATGTTCCTGCTGCGCAAAGTGATATTAGACTTGTTTCTACTTCTTCAAACACTTTGACTCCACAACAACAATGGGATGCTTTAAGTGCTTTTATCGAAGGTAATGAATATTTAAAAGGTAGAAAAGGAGATTATGCAGAACGTAATGGAGATCGTTTGAAAACGAGTCATATAGTTGATTTAAAATTCGCTCAAGAGTTCTCTTTTAACATAGGTAAAAAGAAACATACACTGGAATTCACAGCAGATATTTTTAACTTTACCAATCTTTTAAATAAAAATTGGGGTAAGAGATACTTCACCAATAATGACCAAGTTCAGTTACTACAACAAGTTGGTTTCGTAACAGGTACAAATACACCTACTTTTAGTTACAATCCTGCAGTAGGAAACAATATTAATCAAGTTGACGATGTAGGTTTGAATTCATCAAGATGGCAAATGCAAACCGGTGTTCGTTATACATTCAACTAATTTAGTTTATAATTTAAAAACCCTCATTTCAATTGAAATGAGGGTTTTTTTTATGCCTTTTTTTGTTATATTTGTTAAAACAAAAATAATAAATATGTACGATTTTATTCAAAAATTTCATTCTGGCTGGGCTTATTTGGCACTTCTAGTATTGGTGGTTGCGGTGGTAAATTCCTTAATTGGAATGTTTTCTAAAAAAGAATTTTTTTCTAAAGATCGAAAAATTGCCTTGTTTGCCTTGATTGCAATTCACATTCAGTTTTTAGTGGGTATCATTTTATATTTTGTTTCTCCTAACGGATTAAATATGATAAAAGCGGTGGGAATGGGAGGTTTAACAACGGAAAGCCGATTGTTAGCGCTCGAGCATCCGTTAATCAATGTTATTGCTATTGTATTAATCACTATAGGTTGGTCTAAACATAAAAAATTGATGACTAGTGAGTCAAAGTTTAAAACCTTTTCTATTTTCTATGGTTTGGGATTATTGCTTATATTGAGTAGAATTCCATGGAAAATATGGTTATAAAAAACCTAATAAAAAGCTCTAGAAATAGAGCTTTTTTTTTCTAGGTATGGTTTTTGTAAAATAGGTTTAACTAACACAAGATATATGAAAAAATCAATTACTTTATTTTTTTTACTGGTAATAATTTGCGCAGTTTATAGTCAAAGTTCAGTAAGACAGAAAACCTTAGTTCAAAAAGACTCCATCAAAAAGAGTAAAATGGGAATTCAAATTGAGGAAAAAAAATTGGATTCTTTAGTAGCGGTATTGGGCGTTTTTAAGCCTTTCAAAAAAGCAGCCCATGCTTCTTATTATGCAGATAAATTCAACGGAAGACGCACTACTAGTGGTACAAAATTTGACAATAACAAATATACGGCTGCACATAAAAAACTTCCTTTTGGGACAAAAGTTAGAGTCACTAATGAAAAAAATGGAAAATGGGTAATTGTGGAAATCACAGATAGAGGACCTTTTGTAAAGTCTAGGGAAATTGACCTCTCAAAACGGGCATTTATGGATATTACTTCTAATAGAGGGAGTGGAGGAATGCTGGTAACTATTGAAGTGTTGAGCAAATAATCACCATTTCTGGAAGGGAATTTTGCTTAAATAAGCATTGTAATAGCGGATATCACCGGTTACTTCATCACCAAGCCATTCTGGTTTATCAAAAGAATCCGTCTCAGCGTTAAGTTCGATTTCTGCAACAATTAACCCTTCATTTTTACCGTAAAACTCATCTACCTCAAAAGTGTGATTCCCAGATTTTATTTCAAAACGGGTTTTCTCAATGACGCCTTCTTCACATAATAGTAGTAATGCTTTAGCCTCAGCAATAGGGATTTCTTTTTCCCATTCAAATCGGGACATCCCTGTTTTATTTGAATTCCCTTTTATGGTCAAAAATCCTTTGCCACCTTTGATTCGAATTCGAACTGTACGTTCGGGAATTGAACTCAAATAGCCTTGCGCAATAGGATTCTGAGCAAAAGCAACTTCCTTGAACGATTCATTTTTAACTAAAAATTTTCTTTCTATTTCAATCATATCGTTTTGAATTTTTACTGCTTGCAATTGTTTGTTTGGTCAGCAATAGTAAGTTTATTTGCTGAAACAGATATTTCCTAATATTCTTTTTTCTACTAAAAAAAACAGCTTTAGTATTGGAAGATTTTCTTTGTTATTGTTTCTAATCTCAGAATTCAAAGGTATTAAATATTTTTACTTTAGTCGGTTTCTATCTTTTTACTGCAAACGAATTGCTACTTTAGGTTGTAGATGCGAAGTTGCGTTTCATTTACTAAGGTTGTACAGCACTATAATTGTAATCTCGAAAATATAAAAGAAGGCAATTCAAAAAAGCAATGGTATTTATTTACTTTTTTTGCCCTTACGTATCAATTTTTTATGAATAAGTTCGCTGAATTTGTTTGGCCTATTTGTATTTTTACAAAAATTGAACTAAAAGAATGAAGGAATTTTTCAAAGCTAAGCCTAAGGCCACTATTGCAGGACTTTTAACTGAATTTTTTGGTGAGGCACAATCTTGGCGCGAGACAAACGACAGCTTGGAACCTTTAGTTGAGTTAATTCGTCTGATACGCCCTTTAAAAGTCAAAAAGGGACAAAAGGTAGATTTGCAAGAAATTATTTCTTTTTTAAAAGAAAATTATGCGTGTAGGAAGCAGTTTTCTATCTACCTCAAAGAGATCTTAAAAGACAGGAAATTTAATAAAATTCTTTCTGATGCTGCTATTTTGCAAGATGTAGATTTTCTTTTTGAAGTAAAAAAGAGAATTTTCGCTAAGTTCTTGCCTTATCAGCCACAGATTGATACTTTAGAATATGTGCTGAATCAGGTTTTTTATCTTGCCAATGATGGGATTTGGATTAACCAAATACCATTGAACCAATTAGGTGAAGTTTACGATCTTTTGGGATTCAAGTCGATTTATGAAAGTGCGGAGCCTGATTCTATTTTGTCGGAAGTATTAGTCGCTATGCATTTGATTACGCAGCGCATCAGTGGTCGCGCTATGGAAACGGATGTAATCAAAATGGTACCCGAATTTGATGATCTCGAAAGTCCATTTTCTGCTTTTGAAAAGGAATTGTTTTTGTTGGAAGATCGAATTAGAATGTCAGACAGGCATTACATTACGTCAAATGATTTATCATATGCGCAGTTATTAGTTTTGCACAAGCAATGCGAAGAATTTGTGGAGAAAGCATTTCATAATAGTTCAAAATACGGTATTTCACTTCGTGTAAACCAGAATTTATTAAAAATTAGACAGCAATTAAAGCGCCTGAAATTTTTAATTTCATTACTGATAGTAGACAGTGAGAAAGATAAAAAGAACAATGGGATTATAGTAGCTTCGCGATTAATAAAGTTTAATTGCTACAAAAACAATGTTCGAAAATTTGTAGCAGAAAGTACCCAATTGATTTCATACGAGATTACACAGCATACGGCTAAAACAGGCGAGCAATATATTACAGAAGGTCGTAATGAATATTTTAAGATGTTCAAAACAGCGTTAGGAGGTGGTTTGATAGTAGGAATTTTGTGTGTTATCAAAGTATTGCTTTCTAAGGCCGACACCAGTTTTTTTGGACATGCTTTTCTTTACAGTATGAATTATGCTTTTGGTTTTATAGCAATTTATCTGTTAGGCTTTACTTTGGCAACTAAGCAACCTGCAATGACTGCTGCTGCTTTGATTAAAGCACTTGAAGAGGGCGTGCTGAAGCAGGGTAGAGATGCTGAAAAGTATAAAGCTTTTGCTATTTTATTTGCACGGGTATTTCGGTCTCAGTTTATCGCTTTCGTAGGAAATGTAATTATGGCTTTTCCAGTTTCCTTATTGGGAATCTGGCTTATTGATTACACGATGCAGTACAATATTGCTGCAACTAAATGGGAAGGTTTACTTATTGATTTGAGTCCCATTCACTCTTTAGCCATACTTCATGCAGCTATAGCTGGGGTCTTTCTATTTTTATCGGGGATTATCTCGGGCAGTGTGGCCAATAGAGACAAACACAATCAGGTTTATTTTAGAATTACAGAACATCCTTTCCTTAAAAGGAATTTAGGAAAAATAAAAACTTTGAAACTAGCAAAATTGTATGAAAAAAGATGGGCAGGAATTATTTCTAATTTCTGGTTTGGAATATTCATGGGTAGCACGGCATCCATTGGGTTGTTTTTAGGATTAAATCTTGACATTAGACACATCACCTTTGCCAGTGGGAACCTTGCTTTAGCTTTGTATGGCGCCAATTATGAAGTTAGTGATTCGATGTTATTTTGGGGTATTTTTGGCATTGGAATTATAGGATTAGTCAACTTTATGGTAAGTTTCAGTCTTTCATTAGGCTTGGCATTCCGTTCGCGAGCGATCTCATTATTTGAACTTCGATTTGTTGCTGTGTCGATTTTAAATCATTTCAAGTCAAGACCCTTTAGTTTCTTTTTTCCAACAGAAATTAAAAATAAATCAGCTGTAGCCGAAAATTATTTGCATGTCAAAGAGGTTAAAAATTTGTAGTGTAAAGAGTCGTTGAAAAAGCAGAATTATTATTCAATTCGATTAAGATGCAGGATTTAATTCCAATTAGGAAAATTATACACGTTGACATGGATGCTTTCTATGCTTCTGTTGAGCAACTGGACAATCCGGCTTTACGCGGAAAACCCATTGCCGTTGGAGGTTCTGAAACCCGTGGAGTCGTTGCTGCAGCAAGTTATGAGGCTAGGAAATTTGGAGTTCGTAGTGCCATCAGTGGAGTTATGGCTAAAAAAAATTGTCCAGAGCTCCTCTTTATACAACCACGATTTGAGAGGTACAAGCAAATATCTAGCAAGATTCAAAAAATATTTTATGAGTATACGGATCTTGTAGAGCCTTTATCGCTTGATGAAGCGTACTTAGACGTCACTGTTAATAAAAAAGGAAATCCAAGTGCAACCTTATTGGCAAGGGAAATCAGAGAACGCATTTTTGATGAAGTCGGTTTGACCGCTTCGGCTGGAATTTCAGTTAATAAGTTTGTGGCTAAAATTGCCAGCGATTACAACAAGCCGAATGGTCAAAAAACAGTTAATCCAGATGAGGTTGTTTCTTTTTTAGAGGTACTAGCCATCCGGAAATTTCATGGCGTTGGAAAAGTCACAACCGAAAAGATGTACCAGCTAGGAATTTTTACAGGACTGGATTTAAAAAATAAGTCTTTAGATTTTTTAGAGAAACACTTTGGTAAATCTGGTAATTTTTATTACAATGTGGTGAGAGGCATTCACAACAGTGAAGTTAAATCAAATCGAATTACTAAATCAGTTGCTGCAGAGCATACTTTTGATGTTAATCTTTCTTCGGAAATTTTTATGATGGAGAAATTGGAGAGCATAGCGAATGCTTTGGAAAAAAGATTAAAAAAACACACTGTTGCTGGTAAAACAATAACTTTAAAAATAAAGTACAGCGACTTTTCACAGCAAACTCGTAGTAAAACGATGCCTTATTTTATATCTGATAAAACCTTACTATTAGAAATTGTTAGCGAGCTTTTGTATCAAGAACGAATGAAGGATTCTGTACGATTGCTTGGTATTTCAGTAAGCAATTTGAATACAGAGCAGAAGAAATTCGTTGTGGTACAGTTAAAATTCGATTTCTAAATGATACGCATTGCGTTCAACAAGGGTTAAAGTTTGAAAAGTATTATTTTATTGTCGTAAATAAAATTACATTTGATCTTTAAATCAATATATCATGAGTGATTTTAGACAATATGAAGAGGCTATTGCGATGTACCACAGGAATTTAACAATTAAGACTGTGCCAGTATATTCGTGGGATTTTCACAGTGATTTTTTGTCTGCAATTAAAAACTTTTTTGCAGATTTGAGTAAATTGAATGCAATCGCAGTACAAAATAAATGGGCTCAAAACAATTGGGATCTTAAAAAAAGCCTTAAAGAGGAAGTAATTGTAGTAACGGATGTAAAATTACAAATTGTTTTTGCATCACATAACATGATGACAATGAATGGATATTCTGCAGCAGAAGTGCTGGGTAAAAGTCCAAAGATGTTTCAAGGTGAAGCCACAAACCAGATTACGTCAAATGAAATTCGTAAGGCAATATTACACCAACAGCCTTTCGAAAAAACAGTTATGAATTATAAAAAGAATGGTGAGGTCTATGTTTGTTTGATAAAAGGATTTCCCGTTTTCAACAGTAAGGGTGAATTAAGGCATTACATAGCTTTTGAAAAAGCTGCATAATATAAAAATCCTTTTGATTTAAAGGCGCAGTCATACTTTACTTTTCCTTCCTTAAAAAGTGCCCCAAGTAGTTTCTAACTTTTTGGGGCATTTTCATTCTGTAAAGGGTTTTCCTTTTTTAAATTTTTGCATGAGTGTTAATTTCTGCTATTCAGTTTAGAAAGCAGCCTTAAAAATTCAATGTACAGCCAAACTAACGTTATCATCAATCCCATGGCGCTGTACCATTCCATGTATTTTGGCATTTTTTGCTCAGCTCCTTTTTCAATTCGGTCAAAATCTAAGAATAAGTTTAAAGCGGCTATGACGATTACAAAAATACTGATTCCAATACTCATCAGTGAGTTCCCATAATGCACGGGTGTAAAACTGCTAAACATCGAAAAAACCCACGAAATAAGGTAGTACGTTGCAATGGCAAGTGTTGCAGCCACAACGACTGATTTGAATTGTTCTGTTACTTTGACAATTTTATATTTATACAATACGAGGCAAACCATAAAAGTTACAAATGTTGCACCAACGGCTTGAATTACGATTCCAGGATACTTTGCTTCAAATAAAGCTGAAATTCCACCAATAAATAAACCTTCAAACAAAGCATAACCAGGAGCAAGGTAAGGGGAATAGTGTGGTTTGAAAGCAGCAATGAGAACTAAAACTAATCCCATGACGGCACCTCCAATTGCTGGAGCCATTGGGTTCATACCATTAAATGTCATCCACCAAATTACGGTTGCGGAAGCTGTGAGAAGTAAGAATAAAATCAAGCTTCTATTTATAGTTCCTGATAATGTCATCTCGTCATTATAATCGATAATAGTGGCCGGATGTACTTGGTCTTTTTTTGAAACTGCAGTCGAAAAAGTTTTATTATTTAAAAATGGATTTTTAGAACTAAAATTCATAATTGTAGTGATTTTTTGTTAGTCAAATATAAATTTTATTTTGCACAAGAGTGTTTAATTGTTCTTAATTTTTTTTGCAAAAGAGCGGTCTTTTATGAAAATAAAAAACCGTCTTGCAACATTAGCAAGACGGTTTTATAATGGTCTCCATAAACGGATAACCTATTCTATTTCTGAAACTCTTAAGGTGTTCACCATTCCTTTATCCTTAATTGGCATTGCTGCTAAATTAATAAGAAAATCTCCTTTTTTGACAAATCCTTTTTCTTTTACAATTTCGTTAACGTCAGTAACAGTATCATCCGTACTTTCGTCTTTATTGTAAATAAAAGATTTCACTCCCCAAAGTAGATTAAGTTGAGTAAGGATTCTTTTGTTTGAGGTAAATACTAAAATATGTGCATTTGGTCTCCAAGCTGAAATTTGAAAAGCAGTATACCCACTGTTTGTCAATGTACAAATGGCTTTTGCTTTGATTACATTTGCCATAGTGGCCGCATGATGACAAATCGTTTTAGTTATAAATCGTTTTGTTTTTATTTGTGGGGTGTTTTGTGGCACTTGAATAAGTGGAGAATCTTCAACTGCTTCTATGATTTGTGTCATTTTTTGGATTACTTGAACGGGATAATTACCAGTCGCGGTTTCTCCAGAAAGCATGACAGCATCAGCACCATCCATAACAGAGTTCGCCACGTCATTTACTTCGGCACGTGTCGGTGTCAAGCTAGTGATCATTGTTTCCATCATTTGTGTGGCAACAATTACAGGAATACGAGCAGTTTTGGCTCTGCGAATCAATTCTTTTTGTACTAAAGGTACTTCATGAGCAGGAAGTTCCACACCTAAATCACCACGTGCTACCATCAAACCATCGCAGTAGGCAACGATTTTGTCGATATTCTCTAGTGCTTCAGGCATTTCGATTTTGGCAATAATTGGAATTTTGTAGTCCGAATGTTTAGCAATTAATTCCTGCAAGTCTTGCAGGTCTTCTGGTGTTTTTACAAATGATAATGCAATCCAGTCGACATGTTGTTCTATAGCAAATATCGCATCTGCAATATCTTTCTCCGTCATTGCAGGGAGAGATATTTTAGTGTTTGGTAAATTAACTCCTTTTTTAGATTTCAATTCACCACCTTGAATTACTCGTGCAATAACTTCTGATTTTTTATCAGTTTCCACAATTTCAAAGATAAGTTTACCGTCATCAAGTAAAATTCTTTCGCCAGGATTTACATCATTTGGAAAGTTTTTATATTTCATGAAAACTTTTTTGGCAGTACCAAGGAGGTCTTCGGCGGTAGTAAAAGTAATTAAATCGCCATCTTGCACTACAACTCCTTCTTCCATTACTCCAACTCGAAGTTTAGGGCCTTGTAAATCGCCAAGGATAGCAGTGGTATAACCAAACTCTTCATTTAAACCTCTTATAAGGTTTATCTTTTCTTTTACATCTTCGTAGTCAGCATGTGAAAAATTTACTCGGAACACATTTACACCTGCGTCAATCATGTCTTTTATGATTTCTCTTGTACTACATGCGGGCCCAAGTGTGGCTACAATTTTAGTTTTTTTGTTTGTAAGCATTTGTATTAAAAAATTAAATTGTTTTTAGATTTTATTTTATTTGTTTCTACTATGTAAACTGCGGATATGCTGTCTATGGTATTTAATAGTAGTTGTATTTTGGATATGTCCATAGCATCGTTGTTCTTTTCAATTTTCAAAAAATAATCTACTTTTTTAAATTCAGGAAGTAAAAAAACTTTTGTTGCTACTTCTACAGTCACATTTGAAAATAGATTGTGAGTGATTCCTTTATTAAATTGGAGCACCTCATTTTTATTCTGAATTAAATTCCAGGAAATGCTACTTTCTTGAACATTATAATAAAATCTGGAAAAATTTGTTTGTCCTTCTTTTATAGTGATCTGAATTTCATTTTCACTTTTACTAAGATTCACTGGTAATTTTTGATTAATAAAAAAGGCCAATCGATAGTCCTCTAATGAAGTATGAATTGCAAAAAGATAGTAATCTATTTCGTCAAATTCGCCAAGATCCAGTTTATGAATAGCCATTTTATGAAAAAATAAGATGTAAATATAGTATTTCTAGCGAAGTATTGGTCTCTTGAGAGAGGATGTTTTTGTTAATTTATGAACGATAACGTTATAGTTTTAAGAATAGTGAAGTTATTTTCTGTCCATTTTTTCTTGAAATGCAAAATAAGCACGCTGTGATGCTTTTTCTTCTGCTTTCTTTTTTGAAGTGGCTCTGGCTTTCGCAATTACTTTATCATCGATACTAAGCTTAACACCAAAAAGGCGTTGTCCATCGATGGCATTGTCTTCGAAAATATCAAAATGAAATATTTTTTTTTCTTTTTGGCACCATTCGATGACTAAGCTTTTATAGCTGATTACTTTGCCTTCCAATCTGGCAATGTCCACGTACGGAATTATAACTCTCTTTTGAATGAATTTTTCGCAATATACATAACCACGGTCTAAGTATATTGCTCCCACTAGTGATTCAAAAATATTGCCATGAATGTTTTCGCCAAAATGCTGAAGAGGCACTTTACTTTCGATATATTGGACTAAATTTAGATCTTTTCCTAGTTCGTTTAAATGTTCTCTGCTTACAATCTTGGAGCGCATTTTAGTAAGATAACCTTCGTCACCTGCTGGGGCTTTATTGAATAAATGAGCAGCAATAACAGAACTTAGCATGGCATCTCCTAAAAATTCTAAACGTTCATAATTAATAGGATTCCCTAATATATCCAAACGATTTGAGGAGCGATGGGTGAATGCCTTTTTGTAACAATCAAGATTTATGGGTGCAAATCCTAAGATCTTCTGAATAGAATCAAAAAAAATCCCGTCTTCTAGAGAACGGGATTTTGAAAATATTTTTCTGATTATACGCATCTATAATTAGATTTCTAATTTTTTTACTAATACACAAGCATTGTGACCTCCAAAACCAAAAGTATTACTCATAACAACGTTCATGTCTCTTTTCTGAGCTTTGTTGAAGGTGAAGTTTAGTTTAGAATCGATGTTTTCATCATCTGTAAAATGATTAATGGTAGGAGGTACTATTCCATATTTTAACGAAAGAATCGAAGAGATAGTCTCTACTGCTCCGGCTGCGCCAAGTAAATGACCTGTCATGGATTTAGTAGAATTTAGATTCATCGTGTAGGCATGTTCACCAAAAACATGCAATATTGCTTTAGATTCTGCCATGTCACCAAGGGGAGTAGAAGTTCCGTGCATATTCACACCATCTACATCAGTAGCTTGAAGACCAGCATCTCTTAAACAATTTAGCATTACGTTTTTAGCGCCTAATCCATCAGGATGAGGTGCAGTTATGTGATAGGCATCAGCAGACATACCGCCACCGCCTATTTCGCAATAAATTTTAGCTCCACGCGCTATTGCATGTTCGTACTCTTCCAATACTAACGCGCCAGCACCTTCACCTAAAATAAAACCATCTCGGTCTTTATCCATGGGACGAGAAGCTGTTTTGGGATCGTCATTTCTGGTTGATAAGGCATGCATGGCATTAAAACCACCCATTCCTGCAATAGTTACTGCGGCTTCTGAGCCTCCAGTTACCATAGCGTCGGCATGACCTAATCTTATGTAATTAAAAGCATCTATAATTGCATTAGTGGAAGAAGCACAAGCAGAAACCGTTGTGAAGTTTGGACCTCTAAATCCGTATTTTATAGAAATGTGTCCACCGGCAATGTCAGAAATCATTTTAGGTATAAAGAAAGGATTGAATTTTGGTGTGCCATCTCCTGCCGCAAAGTTCAACATTTCGATTTGAAAGGTTTCCAAGCCTCCAATTCCAGAACCCCAAATAACACCTACACGATCCTTGTCTAATTTTTCGAAATTAAAACCAGCATCAATCACCGCTTCATCAGAGGAAACCATTGCGTATTGTGCATAGCGGTCCATTTTTCTAGCTTCTTTTCTATCTAAAAAATCTTCCGCATTAAAGTTTTTTAATTCACATGCAAACTGAGTTTTAAATTTTGAAGCATCAAAATAGGTTATTGGTGCGGCTCCACTAACACCGTTAATAAGTCCGTTCCAATATTCTTCAATATTATTTCCAATAGGTGTAAGAGCGCCTAAACCTGTTACTACAACTCGTCTTAATACCATAAAATCTTTATTTTTGTTAACTTTAAACAAATAAAACCCATGCTTTCTTTACTGTATTATATTACAAAAGAGCCATGGGTGTTACAATAAATATAGTTTTGATTGAATTTCAATCTCGAATTTAATTTTAAAAAAATAATAACACCCGTTTACAGGATTGCAAACGGGTGTGTCTTTATTATTTTTTAGCTTCCTCGATGTAAGAGATTGCTTGACCTACAGTAGCGATGTTTTCTGCTTGATCATCTGGAATTTGAATGTCAAATTCTTTTTCGAATTCCATAATAAGCTCAACAGTGTCTAATGAGTCAGCTCCTAAATCATTAGTGAAGCTTGCTTCTGTTACAACTTCGTTTTCGTCAACACCTAATTTGTCTACGATAATCGCTTTTACTCTTGATGCAATGTCTGACATAATCTTTAATTTTAGAATTTAATTTGTTGGCAAAAATAAAAAACTTTATTTTAAAACAACTATTTAGTTAATAAATGTGACATCTAATTTATGAAATTTATTTTAACAAAGCAGACGCAATGTTATTTATTTTCAATTATTATGCTTTTTTTTGTACAATTAAAAGAGACTAGGTTATGAAAAAAATTGTTGTTTTTGCTTCTGGATCGGGTACTAACGCTGAAAACATCATGCAGTTTTTCGAAAAAACTGAAACTGGAAGTGTCGTGGCTGTTTTTACAAACAACCCAACTGCTGGTGTAATTGAGAAAGCAAAAAAGTATAGCGTACCATTAGAAATTTTCTCGAAAGAAGACTTAAATGAAGGTGAAGTATTACAAATATTAAATAATTTCAAACCGGATTGGATTGTTTTGGCAGGATTTTTATTGAAATTTCCCAAAAACATCATAAGTGCTTATCCCAATAAGATCATAAACATTCATCCCGCCTTGTTGCCTAAGTATGGAGGAAAGGGAATGTATGGCATGCATATTCACAGATCAGTTGTTGAAAATAAGGAAAAGGAAACGGGAATTACCATTCATTTTGTAAATGAAAATTATGATGAAGGGAATATTATTTTTCAGCAAAGTTTTGTTTTAACGGGCGACGAAACAGCAGAAGAAGTAGCCACAAAAATACATCAATTAGAACAAAAATATTTCCCGGAAATAATTAAAAAATTGCTAGAAGAGTAAGTTAAAAGATTTCCTAAAAAGCTATTAGTATGATTATAAAAAAATCTGGTAATTTAAAAAGTTCACTAAGTCTAAAAATTCAATATGGAACACGAAGTGCATATATACACAGATGGAGCTGCTAAAGGAAATCCCGGAAATGGGGGTTATGGAGTAGTGATGGAATGGGTAGGAAAACCGTACAAGAAAGAATTCTATGAAGGGTTTAGATTAACAACCAATAATAGAATGGAGCTTTTGGCGGTTATTGTCGGTCTTGAAAAATTGAAAAACGCGAATACCAAAGTCTTAGTTGTGTCTGATTCTAAATATGTGGTCGATTCGGTAGAGAAAAAATGGGTTCTGGGATGGGAGAAAAAAGGATTTGTAAACCGGAAAAATTCCGATTTGTGGGAACGTTTTTTAGTGATATATAGAATACAGAAAGTTGATTTCAAATGGATCAAAGGACATAACAATCATCCTCAAAACGAGAGATGTGATGAATTAGCCGTTATGGCTTCGATGCAAAATCAACTTTCTGTGGATTCTTTTTATGAAACTATGGCTTCTAAAGAATAAAAAAATAACGTACAAAAAAACAATGTTTTTGATACGTTATTTTATTTGCTTATTTGAGCTTTATTTATCCTTTATCTAAATCTTTAGCATTACGAAATCCTAACAGTAAGCCAATTCCTGCCATGATAAAAATAATCGAAGGATAAACTGCGCCATCTTTTAGAGACGTGTAAGTTGTTATTAGTAAAGCAATAAAAATTCCAACGCCACAGCCGATTAGTAAAAAGGCCAGGTTAACAACAAAGATTTTCCACATCGGGATACCTTTTTCTCTGGCTTGCAAAAAAATACTGGCATCAACACCTTTTTCAATTAGTGCTAAACGTTCTCTGTTTCTTGTTGAATAAATAAGATAAACGATCCCGAAGATCATTAGAAAAAAACTAAGTGGTATTAAAATTCCTGCTAACATAATATTTTGTTTTAATTGATTTGATACTTCATATGACGAGAGAAGTTTAAATAAGGTTACAGATTTTTTGAAAAAAGTTTCAAGTTTCAGGTTTATTTCTTTACAGAACTACTTGCGGGGATTTCATGTTCTCCGGAATGGCAATATTGCGCTGAAAAGCTAAATCACGTCTTTACTTTGAGTCTTGAAATAAAACTTATATTTACTTATATTACTTACATGTTTTAATTTTTATTGTATTTAAATATTTGTAATTTATTGTAACCTAAACCAGCAAGGTGTCGTCCTATAGAATATGAGTACATTAGAAGATCAGCATTATATCAATTTAATTATACAGGGTGACCACAATGCGTTTGCTGTGTTAGTAAATCGTTATAAGAATATGATCTTCAGCTTAGCGCTCCAAATGGTTAAAAACCGTGAAGAAGCCGAAGATGTTTCTCAAGAGACCTTTCTTAAGATTTACAATTCTTTAAGCAAGTTTAAAGGAGATTCTAAATTTTCAACTTGGAGTTATAAAATTGCTTATCACACCTGCTTAGACCATTTGAAGAAAAATAAAAAGGAAGAAAACAATATTTCGATAGAGGAGTTTTCGGTACAATTAACTAAAACGATGGATAATGCATTGAGTGCATTAGAAGATAAAGAACGACAACAGACTATTCAAAATTGCTTAAATTTGTTGCCAAACGACGAAAACTTCCTGCTGACGCTGTTTTATTTTGATGAAAAGAATTTACAAGAAATTGGAAAAATCATGAATATTTCGGCCAACAATGCCAAAGTAAAACTATTCAGAAGTAGGCAAAAATTAGCGGTTATCCTTAAAAAACAATTAGAACCTGAAATACTGGAGTGTTATGAAAGAGAGCGATAAAAACATAGAAAATCTTATTGATAAAATGATGGCCGAAAGCAGTTTGGAATCGCCATCAATTGACTTCACTTCAAAAATAATGGTTAAGGTTTTAGCTGCCAAAAAAAGTAAAATCAAAGCATACAAACCTTTAATTTCAAAACAAACCTGGTTCCTTATTATTGGGGTGTTAATTGTTTTGGTTGTTTGTGCCTTTATGTCTAGTGGTGAATATGACCTGAAAACAAACAAATTGTTTACAGAGAAAATTTCTGATTTGTTTTCAGGAATTGATATTTCGAAAAACATTTTATACGCTATTTTAATTGTTCCTTTTATGGTTTTGATTCAAATACCTTTATTGAAGAACTATTACAATAAGAGATGTCAGTTGTAATTTTTATTTTTTCGATCATTAATCAAAAAACATTTAAAATCTTTATTCCAGAAAAAGAGTTGTTTCTTAAAAGAAAAAAAACTTAATTTAATCAATCAAAAAAACAAGATAATTTGCTCATTTACAATACTTTTAACTTCAAAATTGTTAATGGTTTTTTATGAAAATTTTGAGAGTGTAAACCGTTGCAATATTGTAACTTATGAAGTATCTTTGCACCCTAATTCGAAATTCATAAAATGAATAAATTATTGATTGTTGGAACAGTAGCTTTTGACGCAATTGAAACTCCATTCGGAAAAACTGATAAAATTTTAGGTGGTGCGGGAACTTATATTGGTTTATCTGCTTCTTTTTTTAACTTGCAATCTGCTATCGTCTCTGTAGTTGGCGATGATTTTCCGCAAGAATATCTAGATTTATTGACAGCAAGAAATATTGATATTTCTGGTCTTGAAGTTGTTAGAGGAGGAAAAACCTTCTTTTGGAGTGGTCGCTATCACAACGACTTGAATTCAAGAGATACGCTAGACACACAATTAAATGTTTTGGCTGATTTTCAACCAAAAGTTCCTCAAGATTATAAAAATGCCGAAATAGTAATGTTAGGAAACTTACATCCACTAGTACAAAGCAGTGTTTTGGACCAAATGGAAACACAACCTAAATTAGTAGTATTGGATACTATGAACTTTTGGATGGATTGTGCATTGCCGGAATTGATGGACGTAATAAAACGGGTAGATGTAATTACAATCAATGATGAGGAAGCAAGACAGCTTTCTGGAGAATATTCTCTAGTAAAAGCAGCGGCAAAAATTCAGACGATGGGGCCTGAGTACGTCGTAATTAAAAAAGGAGAACATGGCGCTTTGTTATTTCACAATAAAGAAGTTTTCTTTGCTCCCGCTTTACCACTTGAAGAAGTTTTTGATCCAACTGGAGCAGGAGACACCTTTGCCGGAGGTTTTGCTGGCTACTTAACTCAGAGTGAAAATATTTCATTCGAAAACATGAAAAATGCAATTATTCAAGGATCTAATTTGGCCTCCTTTTGTGTGGAGAAATTTGGAACCGAGAGAATGGTTGATTTAGATAAAGAGGAAGTAATATCCAGATTGCAACAATTCAAATCACTGACACAATTTGACATAGAATTATAATATATTGAAACCTCGGAAACGGGGTTTTTTTGTTAAATAAAATTAGCAGGGAATTACATCTGATTTACCGTTTTTTTTAATCAGGTCAAATTATTTTAGAATAACACAACAACACAAACAACTTTACAATGAGCGATGCTTTAAAACACGAGTGTGGTATAGCCTTAATTAGACTACTTAAACCGCTTGAATTTTACAAAGAGAAATACGGAACGGCATTTTACGGAATCCAAAAAATGTATCTTTTGATGGAAAAGCAGCACAATCGCGGACAAGATGGTGCTGGTTTTGCAAGCATAAAATTAGACGTGGAACCAGGGGAACGATACATCAGTCGCGTAAGATCCAATCACGCCCAACCTATTCAAGATGTTTTTGCTCAAATTAACGACAGAATAAATGAGGAAATGGCGGCTCATCCCGAGTACGCAGATGATGTCGCACTTCAAAAACACAAGATACCGTATTTAGGCGAATTGTTTTTAGGACATGTGCGGTATGGTACTTTTGGCAAAAACAGTATAGAAAGCGTCCACCCTTTTTTACGTCAGAATAATTGGATGCATCGAAACCTGATTTTAGCTGGAAATTTCAACATGACTAATGTGAAAGAGCTTTTTCAAAGTTTGGTTGAACTGGGTCAGCACCCAAAAGAAATGGCAGATACTGTTACTGTAATGGAAAAAATAGGGCACTTTTTAGATGATGAAGTAACCGATTTATATCAAGAATGTAAAAATGAAGGTCTTACCAAAAGAGAAGCTTCACCAGTAATTGCAGAGCGGTTAGATGTAGCAAAAATATTGACCCGAGCTTCAAAAAATTTAGATGGAGGTTACGCAATGGCAGGCCTTTTGGGTCACGGAGACTCGTTCGTTTTCAGAGATCCGGCAGGAATTCGTCCCGCTTATTTTTATCAAGATGATGAGATTGTGGTAGTGGCTTCAGAAAGACCTGTTATTCAAACTGTTTTTAATGTGCCTTTTGACAAAGTACAAGAAATTGAACCAGGAAATGCTTTGATAATTAAGAAAAACGGAACGATTTCTATGAAGGAAATTCTTCCACCAACGGTTAAAAAAGCCTGTTCTTTCGAACGTATTTATTTTTCTAGAGGTAGTGATGCTGAAATTTATCAAGAAAGAAAAACACTGGGAAGACTTATTCTTCCAGCAGTTTTAAAATCAATAGATCAAGATACGGACAATACGGTTTTCTCCTATATTCCAAATACGGCTGAGACTTCTTTCTACGGATTGGTAGAAGCGGCACAAGATTTTTTGAACCAAAGAAAGAACAATTACATTCTGCAAAATAGAAATACCTTAACAAAGGAATCGCTACAAGAATTACTGTCCGTAAAAATACGTACCGAAAAAGTAGCGATTAAAGACGCAAAACTCAGAACCTTTATTACGGAGGATAGCAGTCGGGATGACTTAGTTGCCCATGTTTACGATGTTACGTACGGCGTAATTAAACCAACAGATAATTTGGTAATTATTGACGATAGTATTGTTCGGGGAACTACCTTGAAAATGAGTATCATCAAAATGATGGATCGTTTGAATCCAAAGCGAATTGTTGTTGTTTCATCAGCGCCTCAAATTAGATATCCAGATTGTTACGGAATTGACATGGCTAAACTGGAAGGGTTAGTGGCCTTTAAAGCAGCATTAGAATTGCTTAAAGAACGAAACTTATACCATATTGTCGATGAAGTGTATGCAAAATGTAAAGCACAGGAAAACTTTAAAGATAGTGAGGTTGTTAATTATGTGACGGCAATATACGCTCCTTTTCAGCCACAAGAAGTTTCAGATAAGATTGCAGAAATGTTAAGCTCTCCTGAAATCAAGGCAGAGGTGAAAATTATTTTTCAAACCGTGGAGGATTTACATGTCGCTTGTCCAAAGAATTTAGGCGATTGGTATTTTACTGGAGACTATCCTACGCCAGGAGGTAACCGAGTAGTAAACCGTGCCTTCATGAATTTTTATGAAGGAAAAGACGCAAGAGCATACTGATAATCTAGGGCTGTAAGTTTTTAATCGGTTTTCTAAGTTGTTCATCTAATTTATTTGGTAGCAACCAAGAACTAGTATAAATTTGAATCACCATAACATTAGTAGGTTAAGTTTATGGTAGATTTGGGGCAAAAAGGGTGGAAGAAATTCCACCTTTTTTATTGGAATAAAGTGAAGTAAATGAGGTTAAAAGATAACAACAAAAAAAGTCGGATGAACTAATGAGCTCATCCGACTTTTTTGTTTTTAAAGGAAAAGCAATTTATATAGTAAAAGCTTTCTTTTAACCCTTTGTTTATTTCTCTAAAGCGAATCTTCTAGCCACTTCCGTCCAGTTAATTACATTGAAAAAAGCTTCGATATAATCTGGTCTTCTGTTTTGATAATGCAAGTAGTAAGCATGTTCCCAAACATCCATTCCTAAAATTGGAGTTCCACCACAACCTACACCTGGCATTAATGGATTGTCTTGGTTTGGAGTACCGCAAACTTCCACTTTTCCGCCTTTATGAACACAAAGCCAAGCCCATCCCGAACCAAATTGAGTAGCTCCAGCTTTACTAAAACTTGCTTTAAATTCTTCAAAAGTTCCAAAAGCAGCTTCAATTGCAGCCAATAAATCACCTGTTGGAAGTCCGCCACCGTCTGGTGTCATTACAGTCCAAAATAAGCTGTGATTGTAAAAACCTCCACCGTTGTTGCGAACGGGCATGTTTTTCATATCAAGGTTGATCAAGATATTTTCAATTGTCTTACCTTCCATATCCGTCCCTGCAATAGCAGCATTTACGTTGGTAATGTAAGCGTTGTGATGTTTTGAGTGATGGATTTCCATCGTACGAGCATCAATATAAGGTTCTAATGCGTCATACGCATAAGGTAATTGTGGTAATTCAAAAGCCATAATATGATTGTTTAAATTAATTTATGTTATTATTTTATCCAAATTTAAACATTAAACTTTGGAAACGGAAATTCTATTTCGTTATAATTTCATTAAATTAACTGATAGTGTGTTTTATTAAAAATACAATTCGTTGTAAATTAGGAGCTAATTCCTATTTCCAGCTGCAATCTTTTTGTTTTTTATTGGAAAAATTAAAATGGGTTTACGTTATAAACAAAGTTTACGAAACTCCAATAAGAATAAAAGTGAGGTGAAGTTATTGAACTTAAAATCCGATTGTGTTTTATACCATTGTTTAATTTTCGAAAAAAATTAGTATCGAAAATTATCTTTTAAGATTGCGCCATTGCCATACAAACAATGCTAATTTTTGCACCCGGAATTTTAAGTATGGCTCGAGAACATGCTTCAAGTGTGGCTCCAGTGGTGATAACATCATCAATCAATAAGAAATGTTTGTTGTGATCTTTCTCCGTATACGAAACATCAAAAACCGTAGCAATGCCCTCTGTTCTACCTAAAAGATTTTTCTTGGATTGTGTTTTTGAATACACATTGCGAAGCAATAAGGAATCGTTATAAGTCAGATTTAAATTGAAAGATAGTGCTTTCCCAAACGCAGTTACCTGATTGTACCCTCTTTCTTTTAATTTTCGGCTATGCAAGGGAACGGGAATAATTTCATCTACTGATTGTAATAATTCGATATTTTTTAAATCTTCGGCGCACCATTCGCCTAGAATGGTTCCTATTTCCTCGTGCCCTTTGTATTTTAAATTATGGATTAGTTCTTGCACAATGCCCTTTTTATGAAAATAAAATAATGCCGAAGTGTGAATGACGGGAATTCTTCCATAGAATTTTTTGTACGCCTCATTTTCTGGATTGAGGTGATGATTCGTTAGCGGAATATCGTGGCGGCAAATGGTACAAATCACATTTTCATTGGTCAATAAAAAAGAACTGCAACCAGAACAGACTTTTGGAAAAAAGAGATTAATAAGGCTTTCAAACATGTAATCAGGGATTTATTTATAAAAA
The DNA here is from genome assembly GCF_900142695.1 of Flavobacterium xanthum. Taxonomy (GTDB): domain Bacteria; phylum Bacteroidota; class Bacteroidia; order Flavobacteriales; family Flavobacteriaceae; genus Flavobacterium; species Flavobacterium xanthum. The sequence continues at coordinate 63,763 of NZ_FRBU01000011.1, forward strand.
TAGACAAATCAATGCTTCAATCTTTAACAATTTTCTTTTTTTTAAGTTCACTTTTTATATTTTTGCATCATTATGGCAAAACAAGAAGATTTATTTAAGAATGTAGTTTCGCATGCAAAAGAATACGGATTTATTTTTCCGTCAAGCGAAATATACGATGGTTTAAGTGCAGTCTATGATTATGCACAAAACGGAGTAGAATTAAAAAAGAACATACGCGAATACTGGTGGAAAGCGATGGTTCAAATGAACGATAACATTGTCGGTCTTGACGCATCCATTTTGATGCATCCAACGACTTGGAAAGCATCAGGCCACGTAGATGCTTTTAATGATCCATTGATTGATAACAAAGATTCGAAAAGAAGATATAGAGCTGATGTTTTGATTGAAGATTATGCCGAAAAGCTAAATCAGAAAGCAATCAAAGAAATCGAAAAAGCAAGAGCTCGTTTTGGTGATGCTTTCAATGAGCAAGAATTTGTTACAACAAATGCTCGTGTAATGGAGTACAAAGCTAAAGAAAGAGAAATTCTAGAAAGAATGGCACGTTCTTTAGGGAATGAAGACTTAGAAGACGTAAAAGCGTTAATTGAAGAATTAGAAATAGCTTGTCCAGAATCAGGTTCTAGAAATTGGACTGAAGTACGTCAATTCAACTTGATGTTTGGAACAAAATTGGGCGCTTCAGCTGATTCAGCAATGGATTTATATTTGCGTCCAGAGACAGCTCAAGGTATTTTTGTCAATTTCTTGAATGTACAAAAATCAGGGCGAATGAAAGTTCCTTTTGGAATTGCACAAACTGGAAAAGCGTTTAGAAATGAAATCGTTGCAAGACAATTTATTTTTAGAATGCGTGAGTTTGAACAAATGGAAATGCAATTTTTTGTACGTCCAGGCGAAGAAATGAAGCATTATGAATTTTGGAAAGACGCTCGTTTAAAGTGGCATTTGTCTCTTGGTTTAGGAAGAGAGAACTACCGTTTTCACGACCATGAAAAACTAGCGCATTATGCCAATGCAGCCGCTGATATAGAATTTAATTTTCCTTTTGGATTCAAAGAATTAGAGGGAATTCACTCCAGAACTGATTTTGACTTAAAAGCACACGAACAATTCTCGGGTAGAAAATTACAGTATTTTGATGCGGAATTGAATCAAAATTATGTTCCTTATGTGGTAGAAACTTCGGTAGGATTAGACAGAATGTTTCTAGCAGTTTTTGCCACTTCATTAAAGGAAGAAACCTTGGAAGATGGTTCAACACGAACAGTGCTGAAATTACCTTCGGTTCTGGCTCCAACAAAAGCGGCTATTTTGCCATTAGTTAAAAAAGATGGATTGCCAGAAATTGCACATAAGATAATTGACGATTTACGTTGGGATTTCAATGTAGCTTATGATGAAAAAGATGCTGTAGGAAGACGTTACAGAAGGCAAGATGCGTTGGGAACACCGTTTTGTATTACGGTGGATCATCAAACAATCGAGGATCAAACCGTAACGATTCGTCATAGAGATACCATGAAACAAGATCGTGTTGCCATTGCAGACTTGAAAACCATTATAGAAAATGAGGTTTCAATGAAAAACTGGTTGATGAAAATGTAATTGTTTTTGTATTGTATAAAAAAAGCTTCTCGATGGAGAAGCTTTTTTGTTTATTGTTTAGAATCGGTAGCCGAAAGTTATTCCACCGCGACCAACGATCTCATAATCGGTATCACTACTATTGAATAAATTTCTTCCAACGCCTGCATTTATTTCAAAAACAAAACCTTTACTAGTAATCCATTTAGAGCCTAAACCAAAACCAAGAGCAAAATCAGTTCTGTTTTCTATATTTGAATTATTAGTATTGCTATAAATGTAGCTTTCATAAGAGTTTAACATACCAAATCCTTCCGCAAAAAATCCTGCAGCGGGTTTTTTACCAAAAAAATAGCGGTAGTAAGGTGTTAACTGAAAATTTGGTTCAATGTCTTCAATTATTGGAACAAATACCGAAACACCAAAAGCGGATTCTTCGTTTATTATTCTTTCAAAAGTGCCTTCGAAAGCACCTGCAACTAAAAACGCAACATTTAGTTTAATCTCGTTTCGCTTGAAATCAATTGTTTCTTTTTCTTGGCTAAAACCAGATAAAAAAGAAGCGAAGCACAACACAATAAATAGTTTTTTCATAGTAGTAGTTTTTTTGCATAAAAGTAAGATAAATTTGTAAAAAAAGTGTTTTTTGTGAAATTTTTTTACATGTTAATTCGGACAAGTTTTATTTAAGGGATAAAGTGCCATTACTCAGCAGTGTGCATACAAGAAATAATTACTAACGGATCTTTTTTTTTATTCCTGATACACAGTTTTTTAGGTAGGTTTGGCGCTAAATCTTCGATTTTCAATTTCTTGTAAGACAGTAAAAATGCTCTTTATCGGATATATTTGCATTTCATCATAATGTATCAACATTTGTTAAGAACATATTAACAACCTTTATTGAAAAATGGTTAAATGCTTATTTTTAGAATGTTAAATAAGAGTTTTTTAGCTAATATATCAAGTTTTTATTTAATAATTTCTCAAATCTATCCTAATAAGTTAATGTTCTGAAGTGTGTTTTGCTTCAGCTATTTAAGATAATGCCTAACAATTCCTGGAAAACTGTTGATGAATTATTCGTACATTATTATTGATGCTAATCAAGAAGATGTTTTGAAAACAAAAGGCATTGCTGATCGTTTTTCGGAGCTTGAATTTCTAGCATCCGCAAATAATTATTCGGAGGGACTAAATCTGATATTAGAACACACACCTGCATTAGTATTTCTAGAAATAGATCCTATAGATACAGCCAGTAATTTGTCTTTGGCATTGATCAATGAACTGCATAGGTATTTAAAAGTCATCCCTAAAATTATTGTTACAACCAGCAAAAAAGACCTAGCCTTTGATGCAATACAACACGGAGTTACGGATTATTTATTAAAACCGTTGTTGCGTATCGATTTAATCAAATTAACTTTAAAATTGAATAAGTCGAAAGTTGAAAAAGCAGAGGATTTAAATGAGCCTATTTTTAATGATGTGAAGCCAGTATTTCTGCCTCAACAGGAAACAGTAAGTCAAGGTCAATCGTTGACTTTATGTATTAAGTCTTATGGGGATTATCGCTACATCGATGCAAAAGACATCTGTTACCTTCGAGCGGATAATAACTCAACGGACCTTCATTTGTACAATGGAGAAATGATAACGGCATTTAAGACATTAAAACACTTTGAAGGGGTGTTGTCCTACCCCTTTATCAGAATCCACAACAGTTACATTGTCAATCGCAATTATATTTCAAGAATTCATAGCGGAAATTCAGTTTGTTATATTAAAAACAGTGCTGTAAAACTTCCTTTTTCTAAATCGTACAAGGTAAATATTGACCTTATTATCTCTGAATTTGCCAACGGAAATTATCTTGAAATCTAAAAAACAGTCATCTACTTTAATTTGGCGGTCATTCACTCTTAAACGACCGCATTCTACCATAAACGCTGTTTTTTAGAGAATAAACTGATGTTGTCTGTGTAGTTTTACAAAAGAATTCAACAGCTAATGTGATTCTAAATCAAACAAACAAATAACAAAAATACAAAACCCCCAAATTATGAAAAAAGCAATCTTAACAATCGGTTTATTTTCTTTAGTAATGGTATTGACTTCATTCACAACTCCAAAAACAGATCCTGTAGTGCTAATTGATGCGAATGGTAATGTAGAATTAATAGGTTCTGGCGCAACTGGAGGAAATAAGAAAGTAGACCTAATAGGTTCTGGCGCAACTGGAGGAAATAAGAAAGTAGATCTAATAGGTTCTGGCGCAACTGGAGGAAATAAGAAAGTAGATCTAATTGGTTCAGGAGCGACAGGTGGAAACAAAAAAGTAGACGAATAAAAATTTTAAAGTTTTATTAAAAATAGCTAAAAGCTGTCAAATTTATTGACAGCTTTTTTTTTATGTCAATAGTTTTACTATTTTTGATAAAATTCAAAGGGAACTATTGAAAAATATTTACACTATATTTTTGCTATTACTATTTGTTTTTTTTGGATGTACTCAAAAAAATAAATTCAACTCAACTATCAGTTCTAACGAGGACAGTCTTTCTTATTATCTTTCAATCGCAAATGATTTTAATCTGTCTCGAGAAAAAAGAGAACAATTCAATCAAAAAGCATTTTCGATTATTAGTAATCAATCCGATGATTCGTTAAATAATGTCAATTTATTTAAAGTAGCCAACCGCTATTACAATATGGACAATTGGGTCGATTTTAAAAAAACGGTTGATATTATTTTAGAAAAAGCGATAATTAGTAGGGATACAATTAGTAAAGCAAAAGCCTATACCTATTTGGGTGATTTTTATGTGTCACAAGCAATTTCAGATAGTGCTTTCCTCTACTATTTTAAAGCCGAAAAGATGTTTTTACAGCATAATGATATTAAAAATCTGGCCAGAACCCGTTTAAATAAAGCAATACTGCAATTTAACGAAGGTGATTTTTTAGGTAGTGAAGTTGCGGTTTTTAATGCTTTGCGTGCGGTAAAAGGAGAAAAGGCTAGCGGTATCGTCTATGAGTCGTATAATCATTTGGGGTTAATAAGTAGTGAATTAGGAAATTTTGATCGAGCAATTGAATACAATTCGAAAGCATTAGCTAGTATTGATGATAAAACCATCCCAGCTGTCTTTCAATCAAAGGCTACTTCCTTAAATAATATGGGATATGTGAATCAAAATATGAATCGCCACGATAAAGCCATAACTTATTTCCGAGAGGGATTAAAACAAGAAAATTTAAAAATAGACAAGCCCTTTGTTTATGCGATGTTATTGGACAATCTAGCTTATTCCAAATTTAAAACGGGAGATGATAGCGGTTTACCTGAATTATTTTATCAAGCGCTTCAACTTCGGGATAGTTTGCAATTAACATCTGGAATTATTGCAAATAAAATGCATCTTTCGGAATATTTTGCTTTTAAAAAAGATACAGTCAAATCATTGCAATATGCAAAGGAGGCACTGAATGAATCTATGAGTTCTAAAAATTACAGGAGTGTATTAGCAGCACTAAAACGGTTAGCAATAATAGAACCCCAAAATGCTTCAAATTACACCAAACAATACATTCACATTAATGATAGTCTCCAAACGGCAGAGCGTAAAATGGGGGATAAGTTTACCCGTATTGAGTATGAAACAGATCAAATAAAGGACGAAAATATTGATTTAGTAGCACAAAATAGAAATTTAGTGTTTCTTTTTACTGGTTTAGGCGTATTGGGATTGTTTATTTTTGTTATTAAAACCCAAAAGGCAAAAAACAGAGAGTTGCTATTCAAGCAGCAGCAACAAAATGCGAATGCAGAAATCTACAATTTGATGATCTCACAACAGAATACGATCGAAACGGGCAGAATTGAAGAGAAGAAAAGAGTGGCAAGGGAGTTGCATGATGGTGTTTTGGGAAGAATGTTTGGTGTGCGAATGAACTTAGATGGATTGAATAGATTTCAAGATGAACTGGCGGTAAACCAGCGAACGAACTATTTGTCAGAATTGAAAAATATTGAGCAAGACATTCGTGAAATTTCGCATGATCTAAATAGAGAGAAGTCGGAATTAATTAATAACTTCGTCGCCATTGTTGACGGCTTATTCGAAGAGCAAAAAAAGACCTATAAATCAAAGTTAATTTCAATTGTTGATTCTGGTATTAGATGGGAAGCCGTAAGTAATTCTGTAAAAATTAATTTGTATAGGATTCTTCAAGAATCGCTTCAAAACATCAATAAATATGCTCAAGCGAACATCATTCGCGTAGAATTCAAAAAGGCGGAAGACCACCTGATTTTGAAAATGAGCGACGATGGAATAGGTTTTAATGTGAAAACAGCTAAGAGAGGAATTGGATTACAAAATATCCTGTTTCGAACCAATGAATGTGATGGAGTTGTCGATATAAAATCAAAAAAAGGAGAAGGAACAATCATAACAGTTACCTTGCCCATAGAGTAAAAAAAGTAAACCAGAGAAGATGATGAGTGATTTAGCTACTATAGAAACTGTAAAAAATAAAATACTAATTGTTGATGACCATCCTTTTATTATTGAAGGGTATAAAAATGCAATCACAAGATACAATCCTAAAGAATTTGAATTTGTTATAACGCAAGCTAAAGACTGTGAATCAGCTTATGGCATTATTACAAATCCCGCCACTGCTCCGTTTGATATCGCTTTCTTAGATATTAGCATGCCTCCTTATGACGAAAAAGGCATTTTTTCCGGAGAAGATTTAGCCAAATTACTGTCTGAATACATGCCAAATTGCAAAATTATTTTGCTTACCATGTACACAGAGTTGCTGAAGATAAAAACAATTATTAAAACCATAAACCCAAACGGGTTGGTCATAAAAAACGATTTAACTTTTGATGAATTGCTTTTTGCCTTTGATAAGGTTATAAAAAATGAAAAATATTACAGTGAATCTGTCCTTAAAATGTTGAATCAATCCGAAGCAGATGCTATAGAAATAGACCAATTTGACAAACAAATTTTATTTCACATTTCTAAAGGCACGACTTTAAAGGATATGACACAGTACATTCCAATTTCATTAGGTGCAATAGAAAGAAGGAAAATAAATTTAAAAGAATTATTGAAAATAGAAGAAGGCAGTGATACGGACTTGGTACGAGAAGCTAAAAATAAAGGATTACTTTTTTAATACTCTTGAAATTCAAATAAAAAACAAAAAACGACATTTAAGAAAGTGTCGTTTTTTCTTTTTTCAAAGTTTATTCTTCGCTAATGGCATCCCAACCCCGTGCTTTTAAAGCAATTTTGGTGTTGGCTCGCGTAACTAAATGGATGCCTTCACTTTCTTGTGTCATATGACCAATAATAGTGAAATTTGGGTTTGCTTTGATTTTTTCAAAATCTTCCATGGCAATGGTAAAAAGCAATTCGTAATCTTCACCTCCGTTTATGGCCACCGTTGTACTGTCGATATTGAATTCTTCACAAACATTAATAAATGTTGGATCAATAGGTAATTTATCTTCATATAAATTACAACCTACTTTAGATTGTTTGCATAAGTGCATAATTTCTGATGATAATCCATCTGAAATGTCAATCATTGAAGTTGGTTTTATTTCTAAAGCGTGCAATAAAGTTCGAACATCCTTGCGGGCTTCCGGCTTCAATTGACGTTCGATTAAATACGTATATGCATCTAAATCAGGTTGTGAATTTGGATTTACCTGAAAAACTTGCTTTTCACGTTCCAAAACTTGTAATCCCATATACGCAGCACCAATATCACCGGTTACCACTAATAAATCAGTTTCTTTGGCACCGTTTCTATACACAATCTCTTCTTCATCTGCTTCACCAATAGCAGTAATGCTGATAATTAATCCTTTTTGTGAGGAAGTGGTATCGCCACCTATAACATCAACATTATATTCACGGGCTGCATGTGTAATTCCTGCAAACAATTCATCTAATGCTTCCAATGGGAAACGATTGGATACCGCTACAGAAACCGTGATTTGTGTTGGTTTGGCGTTCATCGCACAAATATCAGAAACATTGACTACAACAGCTTTATAGCCCAAATGTTTTAACGGCATATAAGCCAAGTCAAAATGTACTCCTTCGATCAGTAAATCTGTAGAAACAACTACTTTTTTATCTTTGAAATCCAAAACGGCAGCATCATCCCCAATCCCCTTTAAAGTAGAAGGCTGATTGATTTCAAAGTTTTTTGTCAAATGGTCTATCAATCCAAATTCTCCTAATTGGGCAATACTTGTACGTTGTGGGCTTTTATCTTCGATCATTATTTTTATTGTTTTGAAGTTGCAAATATACAAAGAAATATTCGCCTCGAATTGTATCAATTTTCGCCATTTTTTCGCATCTTTAAATTATTAAATTCATCAACAATGGAATCATTTGATATCGTTACTATAACAGTCAACTCAGCTTTAGATAAGAGCACTCATTTTAAAGGATTAGTCCCAGAACAGAAAATACGATGTGAGGAACCACGGTTTGATGCTGGTGGAGGCGGAATCAACGTATCTAAAGCAATCTCCCGTCTGGGTGGAAATTCATTAGCGGTTTTTACATCTGGCGGACCAACAGGTAAAATGCTGGAAGATTTAGTTGCAAAAGAATCGATTGCTTATGAAGCCGTTGCCGTTCAGAGTTGGACCAGAGAAAGTTTTGTTGCTGTAGATGATAACACGAATTCACAGTACCGATTTGGGTTTACAGGCGGGAAAATTTCCGAAGAGGAAAGCAATAGAATACTTGAAACAATAGCAGCTTTAAAACCAAAATTCTTAGTAGCTAGTGGCAGTTTGAATGAAGGTTTGTCCGATGATTTCTATTCGAAAATTGCAGAAATTGCAAAAAAATCAAATGCTAAACTAATTGTGGACACTTCAGGCGATGCATTAAAAAAAGCATTAGAAGTTGGGGTTTATATGATTAAACCAAATGTAGGTGAACTCGCAAAACTGGTTGGCATAGAACGATTGGAACTAGAAGAAGTAAATGAAGCCGCCAAACAAATCATTGCCAAAGGCGGTGCCGAAATCGTAGTCGTTTCTCTTGGACCGCAAGGTGCAGTTTTGGTAACGAAAGATTCTTATGAATGTGTTCCTGCTCCTAATGTTGCTAAGAAAAGTACTGTTGGTGCCGGTGACAGTATGGTTGGTGGCATGGTTTGGGCGCTTTCGCAAAATAAAAGTCTGAAAGAAGTCATTCGTTGGGGAGTTGCTTGTGGATCAGCAGCAACGATGAATGAAGGAACCCAATTGTTTAAAGGCGAAGATGCAAAACGATTGTTTGAATGGTTGAAGAATAAATAAAAACAAAAAAACCTGACAATTTTTACATTATCAGGATCTTCTTAATACTTTAAACTTAAATCTTAATACTAAAAAATCTAATCATTCAATTTCAAAACAGCCATAAACGCTTCTTGTGGAATCTCAACGTTTCCAACTAATCTCATACGTTTCTTCCCTTTTTTCTGTTTTTCCAATAATTTACGTTTACGAGAAATATCTCCACCATAACATTTGGCGGTAACGTCTTTACGCAACGCTTTTATCGTTTCGCGAGAAATTACTTTTACTCCAATCGCTGCTTGAACAGGAATGTCAAATTGTTGTCTTGGAATCAATTCTTTCAACTTTTCACACATTTTTTTACCAATGGAATACGCATTATCAGCATGCATTAAAGAGGACAAAGCATCAACAATGGTAGCATTTAATAAAATATCTACTTTTACTAAATTAGAAGTTCGCATTCCAATTGGCGTATAATCAAACGAAGCATATCCTTTAGAAACCGTTTTCAAACGATCGTAAAAATCAAATACAATCTCAGCCAACGGCATATCGAAAGTCAATTCAACACGTTCTGTTGTCAAATACGTTTGATTGGTAATCAAACCCCGTTTTTCGATACACAAACTCATTACATTTCCAACATAATCGGATTTTGTGATGATCGTAGCCTTGATAAAAGGTTCTTCTACGTGGTCTAGACGCGATGGTTCTGGCAAGTCCGAAGGATTATTTACAATAAGTGGTGTCGTAGGATCTTTTTTGGTGTAAGCCAAATACGAAACGTTGGGAACTGTTGTGATAACCGTCATATTGAACTCACGCTCTAAACGTTCCTGGATAATTTCCATGTGTAACATTCCCAAGAATCCACAACGGAAACCAAAACCTAAAGCTGCAGAACTTTCCGGTAGAAAGACCAACGAAGCATCGTTTAACTGTAATTTTTCCATCGAGTTTCTCAACTCTTCATAATCTTCAGTATCTACAGGATAAATTCCAGCAAAAACCATTGGTTTCACATCTTCAAAACCTTTAATAATATTCGTTGTTGGCGTTTTTGCATCCGTCAACGTATCTCCTACTTTTACTTCTTTGGCTTCCTTAATTCCTGAAATTAAATACCCAACATCACCTGCTGAAATGACTTGTTTCGGAACTTGATTCAATTTTAAAGTACCAATTTCGTCTGCAAAGTATTCATTTCCCGTAGCCATGAATTTAATCTTCTGCCCTTTTTTAATCTGTCCGTTTTTCACACGGAAAATAACTTCAATTCCACGAAACGGATTGTAATGTGAGTCAAAAATCAATGCCTGCAATGGTTCATCCACATTTCCTGATGGAGGTGGAATTTTTTCGATAATAGCGGCCAAAATATTTTCGACACCAAAACCTGTTTTTCCAGATGCATGGATAATATCTTCCAATTTACATCCCAATAAATCAATAATATCGTCACTTACTTCCTCTGGATTGGCGCTTGGTAAATCCACTTTATTCAAAACCGGAATAATTTCCAAGTCATTTTCTAAAGCCAAATACAAATTTGAAATCGTTTGTGCCTGGATACTTTGTGCGGCATCTACAATCAAAAGCGCACCTTCACAGGCTGCAATCGAACGAGAAACCTCATACGAAAAATCCACGTGTCCCGGAGTGTCAATCAAGTTCAGGATGTATTCCTGTCCTTTATACGTATATTCCATCTGAATCGCGTGACTCTTAATCGTGATTCCACGTTCGCGTTCCAAGTCCATGTTATCCAGCAATTGCGCCTTCTCTTCACGAGCCGTAACCGTTTGAGTCGCCCCAAGTAAACGGTCCGCAAGCGTACTTTTCCCGTGATCAATATGTGCAATAATGCAAAAATTTCTTATATGTTTCATTTTCCGTTTATATCAAATTTATATGTCATGCTGAGCACAGTCGAAGCGTGGGCGTGACCACAAGGGTCGGGCTTTCCGCTACAATCTTTTCCTTTTTAAAGAAAAAAGGAAAAGGATTTCCACTACTATCCCTCACGCGAAAACCCGTCAGTACGACAATTAATCTGCAAATATACGTTAAAATCAATAGTTTCAAAGCTTAGATTTACAAACTAAAAGGTTTATAACTAAGTCTTTTCTCTTCCTGCTTTCGGTGGTTCACCTAAAAGTTGTAATTTTGCACAAAAATAAAGCAGATGGTCAAGATTGGCAACATAGAATTACCTGATTTCCCTTTACTTCTAGCTCCTATGGAGGATGTGAGCGATCCACCTTTTCGTCGATTGTGCAAGATGCATGGTGCCGATATGATGTATTCTGAATTCATTTCTTCCGAAGGATTAATCCGCGACGCCATCAAAAGCCGAATGAAATTAGATATTTTCGACTACGAACGTCCTGTGGGAATTCAGATTTTTGGTGGCGATGAAGAAGCTATGGCCATGTCCTCCAAAATTGTTTCTGCCGTAAACCCAGATATAATTGATATCAACTTTGGTTGTCCAGTTAAGAAAGTCGTTTGTAAAGGAGCCGGTGCTGGAGTTTTAAAAGATGTTGATTTAATGATTCGCTTAACAAAAGCCGTTATAGACAGTACCCATTTACCAGTAACCGTAAAAACCCGTTTGGGTTGGGATGATAATTCGATTAATATTGATGAGGTTGCGGAGCGTTTACAAGATATTGGCGTGGCTGCTTTGAGCATTCACGCGCGAACAAGAGCCCAAATGTATAAAGGTCATTCTGACTGGTCGCATATTGCCCGAGTAAAAAACAACCCAAGAATTACGATGCCTATTTTTGGTAACGGTGATATTGATTCCCCTGAAAAAGCATTGCAATATAAAAACGAATACGGTATTGACGGTATCATGATTGGTCGCGCTGCAATTGGTTATCCTTGGATTTTCAACGAAATCAAACATTACTTCAAAACAGGAGAGCATTTAGCGAAGCCAACAGTTATCGATAGAGTCGAAGCCGTGCGAAACCATTTAACTTGGGCTATGGAATGGAAAGGCGAACGATTAGGAATTGTGGAAACACGACCGCATTACACCAATTATTTCAAAGGAATTCATTCTTTTAAGCCTCATAAACAACAGTTAGTTACACTAGATCGTCCGGAAGAATTGTTTGCTGCCTTAAATGAAATCGAAGATGCGTATGTGGGTTACGAGGTGGTTTAGATTTTTTACATAAAAGTTAAAGACAATTAGTTGTAGATAAGTTTTATTATATTTGTTATTAATAATTTTGATTATGAGTATTCAAACCGAAAAATCTTTTTTAATTGATTTACTTCAAAACATTAATGATGCTTCTATCATTCAGAAAGTGAAGAATTTTGTATTGTACGAAATCGAACCCGTTACATTATCAGAAAATCAAAAAAGAGAACTAGACAAAAGAGTATTGGAACATCAAGAAAATCCGATATCTGGAGTAGATGCACTTGACTTTTTAGATTCTTTAAAATCTAAATATGGGTTATAACAAACTCATCTTAAAGACTAATGCCGCTATCGAAATTGAAAATGCAATTGCGTATTATGCTTTAATAAATAAGGTTTTAGCAAAAAGAATTGAAAAAGAAATACGATTTGGCTTCAATGCTATTGCTGAAAATCCTGAAAATTTTCAGTGCCGTTATTTTGAAATCAGAATATTTTGGTTAGACAGATTTCCTTATAGTTTGTACTATATCTCGGAAAATAGTGAAGTTTCTATTTTGGCTTTTTGGCATACTAAAGAGGACATTCCAAACAAGTTGTCTAAAATAGTATAACTCCTACTCCAACAACTTCTTACTCACGCGACTACTGGCAATTAAGGAAGCAATAAAGCCAAGCGTGACAATCGTACCCATGACAATCAATACGTTTTCGAGAGAGAAAATCACCGGATAAGCAAGAGTGGGTGTAATCATAATTAGTTGAAAATATTCTTGTAGCAAAACGATTATAATTCCTAAAACCAGCCCGATAATTCCGCCAAAAACACTCAATAAAGTACCTTGTAGCAAGAATATTTTACGTAAATCTTTGATTTCGGTTCCTAAATTAAAAAGGGTTTTTAGGTTTCCTTTTTTGTCTAAAATCATCATAATCAACGCGCCAATCAAGTTAAAAAGTGCCACGACAATCACCAAAGTAAATATTAAATACACGGCAATATTCTCTGTATTCAACATTTTATAAAGCGATTCGTTGAGTTGCGCTCTGTTTTTTACGGTAATTTTATTATTGAAAATAGTTTGAAGTTGTTCTGTAATTGCACTTTCATCAGCGCCAGTTTTCGTTTTGATTTCAATTCCCGAAACCTGATTGGTTTTATATTCCAATAATTCCTGAGCCAAACCTAGATCGGCAAAAACATATTTAGAATCCAAGTCTTCACTAATGGCATAAATCCCAACAGGTATTACATCCGTTTTGTTAAAAGCTTGTTCGGGATTTTCGATAGCACCTTTTCCTGGTTTAGGAACCAAAACTTCTAATTGACGATTGAAATCCAACAATCCCATCGAAAATTTTTGAGCAATACTGTAGCCCACTACCACTTGATACGTATCTGGTTTCAACCATTGGCCGTTGAAAAGTTTGGTTTCAATAGCATTTACTTGATTAAAATTAGCATCTACACCTTTCAAATACGTGACTTCCTGTTTGCCATCAAAAGTGAATAAAACCCGCTCTTCAATAATTTTGGTATAGGATGCAAGACCTTCAATTTTCTTAATTTTACTTTCTTGATCTGGAGAAATAAGAAAGGATTTCCCTAAAATACTGCTTATTTTTAAATCGGGATCAATGTCATTGGTAAACGAAAGACTAAAAACTTTTAGTCCGCTAAAAACAGATAAAACCACAAACAAAGCCATTGCACCAACAATAATTCCCATGCTGGCAATGCGATTGATGATATTGATAGCGTTGTTTTTACTGTTGCTAAGAATGTAGCGTTTGGCTATGTAAAGGGGGAAATTCAAATTTTATTGAAATCTGCGTTTGTCCAAAAGGTCTCTATTTTCTATAGGATTGTCTCTATTTGCTAAGGCATTGTCAATTTTTTCAATGTAATCCAAAGAGTCGTCAATAAAGAAAACCAAATTTGGCACTTTTCTCAATTGCAAACGCACTCTTTGTGATAAGTCATGTTTTATTGTTTTAGAATTCGACTTTACTGCCTCTAAAATTTCTTTTGCTTTATCCTGAGGGAAAACACTTAAATGAACCGTCGCTACAGATAAATCTGAAGTAACAACAACCTTGGACACCGAAATTATCAAATTACTAACTCCGTTTTTTCTCACTTCACCTTGCAGAATATCCACCAAATCTTTTTGGATCACCCCACCTATTTTTTTCTGTCTATTTGTTTCCATGCTGCAAAAATACTACTTTTAAGGTTTATCCCGAAGTTTCAAGACAAATTTTAAAAGTAACCTGTAAATAGTTGTGTTTTTAGGAGCTATTTCCTGCTGTTCACTATATCTTTCCTGCCGAAAACCGGCAAGAAAGGATGTCGTTTCCATCAGGGCTAGGAGATTTAGGAAATTAGAAAGCTTATCTTAAATCAGAAATCAGAAATTTAAAATCGTTAATCAAAAATCTTAATGCAAAGACCATCCTTCTCCATATACGACGCATCGGCAGGTAGCGGAAAAACCTATGCATTAGTCAAAGAATATTTAAAAATTATTCTTGTTGCCAAGAAAAATGACGCGTATCGCAATATTCTCGCCATTACTTTCACGAACAAAGCGGTACACGAAATGAAAAGCCGCATCGTAGGCAGTCTTTCTGAATTTGCCAAAGACGAACCAAGCTCAAAAGCAGTAGATTTAATGCAGGATTTGGCAGTGGATACAGCACTTTCTGTTATTCAAATAAAAACCAAATCACAACAAATCATCAAGCATATCATTCATAATTATGCCGCTTTTGATATTTCGACTATTGATAAATTCACGCACAAAGTAATTCGCGCGTTTGCTCATGATTTAGGGTTGCCTATGACTTTTGAAGTTACTTTGGATACTGAAAATTTGTTGGTAGAAGCCGTTGATGCCATAATCGCTCAAGCCGGAGAAGATGAAACATTGACAAAGTTATTGATTGATTTCACGATGGAAAAAACCGATGATGACAAATCATGGGATATTTCACGGGAAATTCTTGATACCGGTCGTTTGGTTTTAAACGAAAATAACCGAAACGAAATTACCCATTTCCATGACAAGTCAATAGCTGATTTTGTAGCAATTAAAGCAAAATTGAACGAGGCCTGTAAAGTTTTGGAGAAAGAAAGTGTAGCCTTTGCAGAGGAAGCCCTTTTGTTAATAGAAAAAAATGGAATTGATAGTAAGTCATTTTCTGGAGCATATTTCCCAAAACATTTGATCAGCATTCAAGAAGGGAAATTCAATCCAAAAAACAAAACGTATCACGAATACGATGATATAAAAATCAATAAAACGGCAAAAGACCGAGCGATTATAGAAAACATAATTCCTGAATTACTTCAACTAGTAGCTACTATTTATAAAACTTTCGAAAAGAGAGATTTCTACAAAGCTTTCCTAAAAAACATAACGCCTTTGTCGTTGTTGAACACTGTTAGTAATGAATTGGCAAAAATCCAAAGCGAGCAAAACGTGCTATCTATTTCCGAATTTAATGCAATAATTCATAGGGAAATTCAAAACCAACCCGCTCCTTTTATATACGAGCGATTGGGAGAACGGTATCGTCACTTTTTTATAGACGAATTTCAGGATACATCCGAAATGCAATGGCAAAATTTGATTCCATTAATTGATAATGCCACATCTAGCGAAATTGATGGTGAAAAGGGGACTTTGATGATTGTTGGCGATCCAAAACAATCTATTTATAGATGGCGTGGCGGCAAAGCAGAGCAATTTATAGATCTGAGTAAAGACCAAAATCCGTTTAATAATCCGGAAAAAGTTCTCAAACATTTAGATAAAAATTACCGTTCGTATTCACAGGTAATTGAATTCAATAATGATTTTTTTAAAATGCTGTCGAATGAATTTGAGCACTTAGATTATAAAGATTTATATGCCAATCACAGTCATCAGAAGTTGAATGATAAAAAGGGCGGTTATGTAAATATTTCTTTCATTCCAAAAGTAGAAAAAACAGATGTTAATCCCGAATCTTTGGGGGAGGAAGAGGCGTTGGATAAAACAGAATTGTATGTTTTAGCGACACTAAACACCATTCAAAAAGTAATTAGGGAGGGCTTTGAATACAAAGACATTGTAATTTTGACCAGAAAACGAAGTCAAGGAATTGCGATTGCTACTTATTTGACTGAACAACAAATTCCGCTGTTGTCATCAGAAACGTTAATGATTCAAAATGCGACGGAAGTTAGATTGATTATTCATTTATTGAAATATTTGAAAAATAGTTCTGACTTGGAATCCAAAGCAAACTTTCTTCAATATTTAGCTCAAAACAGTCAGGATAAATTACCCGTTCATGATTTTATTGCCAAAGGAATGTCGTTGTTTCAAGAAACGGATTTTGAAAACTGGTTGATGAGTTTTGATGTTTCACTTTCGTTTCAAAACATTCGAAAAAAATCATTGTATGAAGCTGTAGAAACTATAGTGGCAAAGTTCCTCTCCCCAGCCCTCTCCAGAGGAAAGGGTGACGAAGCGGTTAACGGTGTGGATAAATTAGGCTACATGACAGGCGGAAATTATTCTCATCTTTTGATAGAAAAAGCAAAAGAGAAGACAAAAGAGCCAACGTCTGCTGAAAAAATTCTGTGGATGGAGCTTAAATCTAAATCATTAGAAGAGTATAAATTCAGGCAACAACATTTGATAGATGATTTTATTGTTGACTTTGTTTGTTTGTCAAAAAAATTGATTGTTGAAGTGGATGGTGATTACCATTTCTCTGATGAACAGATTGATTTAGATGAGAATAGAACCCGAACTCTAAAAATATTAGGTTATAAAGTGATTCGATTTACTAATGAGCAAGTCATAAAGAGTATTTCCGAAGTTTTAAAAGAAATAAAAAAGGAATTGGTAAGTCAAGAAGTTTTTCAAGATTCTATTTCTCCGGTTATGGCTCCTTTCCCTTCGGGGAGGGCTGGGGTGGGGAATGCCTACGTCCAATACTTCCTAGACATCGTTCTCGAGCGTGACATTCGTAACCAAGCAGGAATTTCAGATTTCTTAAATTTCTGGGATAAAAATGCAGAGAAGTTCAGTATTCCGTCTCCCGAAGGGACTAATGCCGTTCGGATTATGACGATTCATAAATCGAAAGGATTGGAATTTCCTGTGGTGATTTTTCCTTTTGCCGAGGAAGATTATAATAGAAAGCCAAAAGATAAGTTGTGGCTGAATGCTGAGGAGCAGGATTTTGGTTTGCCAAAGGTTTTAATTGACAATAGCAGTGCGGTAGAAGGGTTTGGAGAAGAAGCTGCTGGGGTTTACAATCAAAAAAAGCAGGAAGAATTGTTGGACAATATTAATGTTTTGTATGTAGCTTTAACTCGGGCTGAAGAACAACTATATGTGATTTCCAATATGAATTTATCTCGAAAAGGGGAAGTTCCTACAAACAACATGTGTACCTTTTTCATCAATTATTTGGAAAGTAAAAACGTATTCAAGGCAGATCAGATAGAATATGAATTTGGGAAAGAGACTAAACTGTCAACAAATAAAAAGCACGTTGATACTTCTAAAAGAATTCCTTTGGTTGCGGAAATTCTGAATCCAAAGAATATAAAAATTGCGCAGCGAGAAGCTTTAATGTGGGGAACGCATCAGCAGGAAGCAATTGAGTACGGAAATATAATTCATGAAATTTTATCTTTTGTAAAAACTAAAAATGATGTTGATTTGGCAATTACAAAATCTATTGAAGACGGATTAATCACTTTTGCTCAAAAAGAAATAGTTTTTAATACAATTCAGGAAATTGTAAATCACAGGGAGTTAGAGATTTGTTTTGCTGAAGGGAATGAAGTATGGAACGAGCAAACCATCATTCAAAAGCAAGGAAAAACCATCAAGCCAGATCGAATGGTTCTGACTAAAAATAATGAAGTGTTTTTACTGGACTATAAAACGGGAACGCACAATTCAAAATACCAATTGCAATTGGAAAATTACCAAAGTGCAATTGAATTAATGGGATATAAAGTGGTAAAAAAAGCACTTATTTATATCGGAAAAGAAATCGATGTAGTAAATTTGTAACCTGAAAAATGAATTATTCGCAAAAATTGAACTTTAAAAACATAAAAAATGTACGGAAAAATAAAAGAACATCTTCAAGCAGAAATACAAACCATTGAAGACAACGGAATTTTTAAAAAGGAACGAATCATTACCTCGCCTCAAGGAGCAGAAATTACTATTTCAACTGGAGAAACTGTTTTAAATTTTTGTTCCAATAATTACCTAGGATTGTCATCGCATCCGGAAGTGATTCAGGCTGCAAAAGACGCCTTGGATTCGCATGGTTTCGGTATGTCGTCGGTTCGTTTTATTTGTGGAACACAGGATATTCATAAAACATTAGAAAAGAAGATTTCTGAATTTTACGGAACAGAAGATACGATTCTTTACGCAGCAGCTTTTGACGCGAATGGCGGAGTTTTCGAACCATTATTGGGAGAGCAAGATTGCATTATTTCGGATAGTTTGAATCATGCTTCTATTATTGATGGCGTTCGATTGTGTAAAGCTGCTCGTTATCGTTATGCTAACAGTGATATGCAAGATTTAGAACAACAGTTAATTAAAGCTACAGAAGCTGGAACTCGTTTTAAATTGATTGTTACTGATGGTGTTTTTTCAATGGACGGAGTAGTAGCGCCATTGGATCAAATTTGTGATTTAGCAGATAAATATGATGCGATGGTGATGGTCGATGAATGCCATGCTGCTGGCTTTATTGGTGCTACTGGAAAAGGAACGTTGGAAGCAAGAGGTGTAATGGGACGTGTGGACATTGTTACCGGAACATTAGGAAAAGCGTTAGGTGGAGCTATGGGCGGATATACGACTGCCAAGAAAGAAATTATCGAAATATTGCGTCAAAGATCGAGACCGTATTTGTTTTCTAATTCCCTAGCTCCTGCAATTGTAGGTGCCTCCATCAAAGTATTTGAATTATTAGAAAAGGACACCACGTTACGCGATAAACTAGAGTGGAATACCAATTATTTCAAAACAGGAATGAAAAATGCGGGATTTGACATCGTTGATGGGGACTCTGCTATAGTTCCGGTGATGCTTTATGATGCAAAATTATCACAAACTATGGCTGATGAACTGTTAAAAAAAGGGATCTATGTGATTGGCTTCTTTTTTCCAGTAGTCCCTAAAGACAAGGCGAGAATTAGAGTACAACTGTCTGCAGCGCATACACAAGCTCATTTAGATAAGGCAATAAAGGCATTTATTGAGGTTGGAAAAGCCCTGAATGTTGTATAATTCCCACTTTTGACTGTGTAAGAAGGTTTTTTTTAACATTTAATTTTGTAGTTTAAAATTTACGTACTACTTTTGCGTATAATTAACTAAATTGTAATTAAAAAAATTAAGTATGAAACATCTTAACAAAATTTTAGTTGCTGTGATGATGGTGATGGGTTTAAGCTCTCACGCACAAGACAGTAACAATCCTTGGGCTATCGCTTTTGGAGTTAATGCCGTTGACACCAAAGCTGGTGCAGAGGGAGGACATAACTGGCTTGATCGTCATTTTTCTCAACCTTTTGCGGTTAAAGAAAATTGGAATATTCTTCCATCTGTATCTTATTTAAGCGTTTCTAGATACGTAGGAGATAATTTCTCTTTCGGTCTTTCTGGAACTGTGAACAAAATAGATAAATTTGTAACGTTTTCTCCTGCGACTCCAGGTCGTGATGATCGTGGATATTTAGTTACTAATCCAGGTGATTTAATGTATTATGGTGTTGATGCTACTATCAAATATAGCTTCATGAACCTAATTAAATCTAAAGTTATTGATCCGTCTTTATCTGTTGGTGGAGGTTATACTTTCTTCGGAGATAGTAGTTTTGGAACATTCAATCCTGGTGCAGGTTTGACTTTCTGGTTTTCTGAAAATGTAGGTTTGGAACTTGCTACAAGATACAAAAAAGCTTTTGGTGATAGAACGGAAGGTAATGTTGATTTTGCTACTCCAGATGCTCCTTCTCTTTTTCAACACACTGCTGGTCTTATCTTCAAATTTGGAGGAAAAGATACTGATGGTGATGGAATTTACGACAAAGATGATGCTTGTCCAGAAGTTGCTGGTTTGAAAGAATTCAACGGTTGTCCTGATACTGATGGAGATGGAATTCAAGATAGTGCTGACGAATGTCCAAATGATTTTGGTCTAGCTGCATTAAACGGTTGTCCTGATACTGACGGAGATGGTGTTGCTGATAAAAATGATGCTTGTCCTACTGTTTTTGGTTTAGCTGCATTGAACGGTTGTCCAGATGCTGACGGTGACGGAATTGCTGACAAAGATGACAAATGTCCTACTGTTGCAGGTCCTAAAGAAAATGGTGGATGTCCTTGGCCTGATACTGACGGAGACGGTGTATTAGACAAAGATGACGATTGTCCTACTGTAGCTGGTCCAGCTAGCAACAGAGGATGTCCTGAAGTAACTACTGAAGCGTTAGATAACCTTAAAATTCAAGCTAGAGCAATCTACTTTAATTCAGGTAAAGCTACTTTCAAAGTTGGTGATGTTCCAGCTAGATTAGATGCTATGGCAAATATTCTTAAAAACTACCCTAATGCTAAATTCAGTGTTGAAGGACATACTGATAGCGATGGTTCAGATGCATACAATCAAACACTTTCTGAAGATAGAGCTAACGTAGTTAGGGAAGCTTTATTAGAAAGAGGTATTAAAGGTGAAAACCTAAATGCTGTTGGTTTTGGTGAAGGAAGTCCAGTTGAAACAAATAAAACTGCTGCTGGCAAAGCTAAAAACAGAAGAACAGAAGTTATTTTACAAAAATAATTTTATTCGAAATATTTTTAGAAAACGCCTCGATTTATCGGGGCGTTTTTTTATTTTTATAGAATGACAAATACTTCTTTTTTAGATAAAATAGCTTCAGTATTAATTGAAAATTATTTAGGCAATCTTTCCAATACGATTGTAGTTTTACCAAACAAACGAGCTAAAATATTTCTAATTGAGGCGTTAAAAAATCAAGTTACCACAAATATACTTTCTCCCAAAATTATAAGTATTGAAGATTTTGTACAAAATATTGCCGGTATTCGGACCGTAGATCCTATTGAACTATTATTTGAATTCTATGAAGTCTACTTATCTATTACCGATAAAGCAAACCAACAATCCTTTGAGTTGTTTGCCAACTGGGCTAAAACACTACTACAGGACTTTAATGAAATTGACCGCTATTTATTAGATCCTTCTCACGTGCTTTCGTATCTGAAAGATATTGAAGATATCAAAAAATGGGGAATTGAAGTCGAAAATAAAACTCCTTTACTAGAAAAATATATTGATTTTTGGAAATTACTGCCCAATTACTATCAATCCCTTTATACACATTTACTGAATAAAGGAATAGGGTATCAAGGCTTGATTTATCGAGAGGCAGTTAACAACTTAGATCATTTTACGAATTCTGTTCAAGAGAAACAATTTGTATTTGCTGGTTTTAATGCATTAAATGCTGCCGAAGAAAAAATAATACAGCACCTTATTGCGGCTGACCAAGCTAAAATATATTGGGATGTAGATCAAACTTTTTTAAATGATCCCTATCACGATGCAGGATTGTTTGTTAGGCGTTTTAAAGAAAATTGGAAGCACTATAAATTGCATCCGTTTGAATGGATTGTAGATGATTTTTCGCAGATTAAAAATATTCAGGTTATTGGTACACCAAAAACTATTGGTCAAGCCAAAATAGCCGGAAGTATTATCGAGAATGTCATCAATAAAAATCCCATCGGCAAGCTGGATAAAGTGGCTGTGGTTCTGGGCGAAGAAAATCTTTTGGTGCCGCTTTTATATTCGTTACCGTCAAGCGTTGGTGCCTTGAATATTACAATGGGATACTCCAGCAAGAACAATCCAGCTCAAATTTTGATTGCCAAGTTATTCAAAATGCACACAAATGCATTATCAAGAAATGCCAAAAGTTATGTGTTGTATTACAAAGATGTGTTGGATATTTTGACGCATCCACTAGTAGAGCCGTATGCTAAAACGACTGCCCTTGTTCAGACCATCAATCAAAATAATTATACTTTTATTACGCATCAAAAATTGATGGAATTGAATGTAATTCCAAGCGAATTGTTTCTTTTATTATTCCAAAAATGGGAAAAAGGTTCGATACCAGTATTGGAAACTATTTCTAGATTATTGCAAACTATAAAAGAAAACTTAAGCAACGACAATGAAGAAGAAAAAATCACAAAAGCTTTTGTCTTTGCGATTTTCAAAGTCATCAATAAATTGATTAATTACTATTCGAAACACGAACACATCGATAAAATAGAAACGCTTTATGCCATTTACAAACAAGTAATTGATTTGGCTGAAGTTTCTTTTGAAGGAGAACCGTTGAATGGTTTGCAGATTATGGGAGTATTAGAAAGCCGTGTTTTGGATTTTGATACTGTTATTGTCACTTCGATGAATGAAGGGAAATTTCCGGCTGGGAAATCACAAAATTCCTTTATTCCGTATGATGTGAAACGCGAACTGGGTTTGCCGACATTCAAAGAAAAAGACGCTATTTATACCTACCATTTCTATCATTTATTACAACGTGCCAAAAATATTTACTTGCTTTATAATACGGAAAGTGAGGGATTAGATGCCGGTGAAAAAAGCCGATTCATAACGCAATTGGAAGTTGAAAAGCTAAAAAATCATGCCCTTACTCATGAAATTTATAATGCTGTTTTGCCCGAAACAGCGTATCAACCGATGGATATCCCTAAATCGGAAAGCGTGATGTTACGACTGAAAGAAATTACCGAAAAAGGCTTTTCTCCATCGGCATTGACGAGTTATATTCGGAATCCGATTCAATTTTATTTCCAAAAGATTTTACGCATCAGTGAAGTCGAAGAAGTCGAGGAGAATATCGCCTTGAACACCTTGGGAACCATTATTCACGAAACGTTGAAGGTTTTATACGAACCATTTATTGGTAAATTTATTTTAGAAAGTGATATTCTAAATTGTTTCAAACAAATAGACGCTGAGGTTCTAAAACAATTTAAATTAGTGTACAAAGAAGGTGAAATCAAAAAAGGTAGAAATTTATTAGCATTTGAAGTAGCCAAACGAAATGTTTCTAATTTCTTAAAAGTGGAATTAGAAAGTATTAAAAACGGCGATGCGATAAAAATTCTAGCTTTAGAACAAACTTTTGGAAGAACTTTAAATCATCCTAATTTGCCTTTTCCCGTATTGATAAAAGGAAATGTGGACAGAATTGAAGAGCGCAACGGAATCATCCGAATTATTGATTATAAAACTGGGAAAGTAGAAAAAGCAAGCGTTACTCTGAAATCTTGGAACCGATTAACGGAAGATATTAAAAGCGATAAAATCATTCAGGTGCTGGCGTATGCTTATATGTATGAAGATGAAGCGAAAGGAAAACCAATTGAAGCTGGAATTATCTCTTTTAAGAATTTAAAAGCAGGTTTTCTTCCGTTCAATTTTAAAGAAGACAAAGAGATAAATTCGATTATAAATGAAGAAATTTTAAGAAATTATCTAGAACAAATGGTACTGTTATTAAGCGAAATTTTAGATCAAAATATTCCTTTTAAAGAGAAAATAATTTAAATAAAATTCCCAATCAGAAAATTAGCCAACATCTTCGAGTTTTACAAAAGCAATTTGACGATAAACCTGTCAATAAGCAGTTTGGCATGGGTTTTTGGAGGATTTGAAACCTTCAAATACGTACTTATTATCTTTGGTTTCTTCATTAGCCTTTTGATAAAAGAAGTAAATGCTAAAAATGAATACTTGTTTTATTACAACAACGGAATCTCAAAAATACAGTTGTTTATCTACACTTTTCTAATGAATTTTGCTTTTTCGCTTGTACTGATTTTAATCATTAACTTACTACTGAAATTTGTATGACAAAGAGTGTTTTAGAAGTAGACAGTGTTCAAAAACAATATGATGGAAAAATCATAGTTTCTGATGTGTATTTAAAATGTGAAACGGGAGATATTATTGGAATTCTTGGCAGAAATGGTTCTGGGAAATCCACCCTGTTGAAAATTATCTTCGGAATTGTAAATGCTGATTTTAAGTTTGTTCGGGTTGATGGCGCAGTGAAATCAAAAACCAGCGATTTGCTAAATGAAATCAGTTATTTGCCTCAGGATAATTTTATTCCGAATTCATTTTCAATACAAAAGACAATTCAATTGGCTATTGCAAAAGAGAAATTACAGGATTTTTATGCCGACGAAATGATTCAATCGATGTTAGACAAAAAAATAAAGCATTTGTCCGGCGGAGAATTACGGTATTTGGAAATTAAATTAATACTGAATAACGCGTCGAAATTCGTTTTGCTAGATGAGCCTTATAATGGTTTATCACCAATTATGATTGAAAAGATAAATGGATTAATCACTGAAATGTCCAGTGCAAAAGGCATTATTATCACGGATCATAATTATGAAAATGTGATAAAAATTTCCACAAAACTGGCGTTGATGAAAGAGGGAAAAATGCACCACTTGAAAGACAAAAGCGAATTAGTAGAAAAAGGATATTTAAAATCAGGAATGATTTAGATACTTTTAAAAAAAGCCAATAGCACAATCAATAATTGGTCTTGGTTTTCAATATGACTCATGTGTCCGTCCGGAAAGGTTACCAGTTTCACGGTTGTGTTTTCAATTTGCTCTTTGGTTTCTTCGTAATTTAAAACAGGATCTTTTTCGCCCAATATCAACAGTTTAGGAAATGGCGTGAGGTGTAATAAGACTTCTCGATCTTGTCTTATCTTCATTCCTTCCAGTGAAGCAACGATTCCTTGAAGCGGTGTTTGTAAAGCTTCTTTTTTTACTTTTTCAATAACTGCTGCGAGTCGTTCTCTGTTGTTTTCATTGAATAAATTAGCGATAGAAAGGGAAATAAAATTGATAAAAGATTGTTTTACGGCTTTGATAGCGCGATCCCGATTTGTTTTTCGTTCTTCACTGTCGGCTCTAGCAGTCGAGTTTAATAAAACCAATCCTTTTATCGTGTCTGGATACAATTCGGCGAAAGCTAAAGCGACATAACCACCCATAGAATGCCCGACAAAAATAGCTTTTCGGATGCGCAATTCTGATAAAACAGCGTGAACAGCATCGGCGTTGTCTTCCATTGTTTGCACATAACTCAAACATTCCGTTTCGCCATGACCCAATAAATCAATGCTGATGACACGGTTTTTTTTAGCCAATTCGGGTACATAAAAATCCCACATGCCTTTATTTTCCAAGAAACCATGAAGCAAGACAATAGCGGTTCCTTTCCCGGTATCGGAATAGGAGATGTTGGTGTTTTTAAAGAGAATTTGTTTCAATTTTGTCATTTTTATGCGAATGCAAAACTAAGGTTTTAATTTTTTTTTGAAACATATAAGTCATTTAAGTTTTTTTGCTTTACGGTTTTTGGTTATTTGGAACCATATAAGACATATAAGGTCATGTAAGGGAATGCGCAAATTGCGATAATTTTTTATACATGTTTGATTTGGTTTATTCTAAATTCTCAGTATCTAGTTTGTCATTCCGACGAAGGAGGAATCTTATCAAGTTGATCACCAAACGGGATTTGTATGAAATACTTTTGCTATTAAATCATTTTTTTTAACATATAAGTCATTTAAGTTTAAGAATTTTTTGGCTGGATTTTATTGAAAAGCACGATTAATGTAATTTAACATATAAGTCATATAAGGACATATAAGTGTTAATTTGCTTGTGTGATTGTGGTTGTCAAAAAGAATTATATTAGAACAAGTATTTAATCATATAAGGTATGTAAGTCTTGATTTGCTTATATGACTTATATGTTAACAAAAAAAGCTCTCATTCCTGAGAGCCTCATATTTTAAAATCTATTATCACCGTCTATCAGTCTGCCCAATCCGCCCAATAAACTTCCTTCGTCACGACTGTTTCCGCCAGCTCTTGGTGCAGATGCGATGATTCTGTCGGCTAGTCGGCTGAAAGGTAAAGATTGTATGTAAACTGTTCCCGGACCACGAAGTGTAGCATAAAATAAACCTTCGCCACCAAAAATGGAATTCTTAATACCGCCAATAAACTCAATATCATAATCGACATCTTTGGTGAAACCTACAATGCAACCGGTATCTACTTTTAGGATTTCGCCTGCGGCTAATTCTTTTTTGGCTAATGTTCCGCCGGTATGTACAAACGCCAGACCATCGCCTTCTATTTTTTGCATGATAAAACCTTCTCCACCAAATAAGCCACGACCGAGTTTTTTAGAGAATTCAATTCCCACAGAAACGCCTTTGGCAGCGCAAAGGAAAGCATCTTTCTGGCAAATGAATTTCCCATTAAATTGCGTTAAGTCAATTGGAATTATTTTTCCGGGATACGGTGATGCAAAGGAAACTTTGCTTTTGGTATTGTTTTGATTGATAAATGCCGTCATGAAAAGACTTTCGCCAGTCAGTACTCTTTTTCCGGCGCTTAAAAGTTTGCCAAATAATCCGTTTTCCTGTCCGGAACCATCTCCAAAAATAGTTTCCATTTGGATGTTATTGTCCATCATCATAAAACTGCCCGCTTCGGCAATTACAATTTCTTGTGGGTCTAATTCTATTTCCACATACTGCATTTCCTCGCCGTAAATGTGGTAGTCTATTTCGTGTGCTTGCATGATTTTTAGTGTTTTGATTGAATAGATAAGTTGGAAATAGGTATAAAATGTTACAGCTTTTTTTAGGTTTTATAATGGATTTAACATTTTCGTTCTTCTGAAAAATATACGTTCTGTGTAGCCCTGATGGAAGTGGTATCCTCTTGTAGAGTGCAACGGAACAAGAGATATAACGGACAGCAGGAGGAAACGTTGTTTTGAAAAACAATACTTTCTGCTCCAAAAAAAAACAGCCTAGATTGCTCTAGACTGCCTGTTTTAGATAGGAAAGACGTATTATGCGTTCATTAATTCTTCGATTTCCTCGACTTCTATAGGGATGTTGCGCATCATGTTGAACGGTTCGCCGCTTTCTTGAACGATGATATTGTCCTCCAGACGGATTCCGAAACCTTCAGCAGGAATGTAAATCCCGGGCTCTACGGTGAACACCATATTGGCTTGCATTGGCTCGGTCAAAATACCGTAATCGTGCGTGTCCAATCCCATGTGGTGGGATGTTCCGTGCATGAAATATTTTTTATAAGCTGGCCATTCTGGTTTTTCGTTTTGCACATCGGCTTTGTCTATAAGACCCAAACCTAACAGTTCTGAAGTCATTAATTTCCCTACTTCGATGTGGTATTGTTTCCAAAGTGTTCCTGTAGTCAGCATTTTGGTCGCTTCGTTTTTAACATTTAAAACGGCATTGTACACTTCTTTTTGTCTTTTGGTATAGCGACCAGAAACTGGAATGGTGCGCGTCATATCACTAGAATAATTTGCATATTCAGCCGCAACGTCCAGTAAAATCAAATCACCGGCTTTACATTGTTGGTTGTTTTCGATGTAATGCAACACATTGGCATTATTTCCGGAAGCGATAATTGGCGTGTAAGCAAAACCTCTGGAACGGTTGCGAATGAATTCGTGAATCAACTCGGCCTCAATTTCGTATTCGGTCACGTTTGGTTTCACGAAAGGCAATAATCGTCTAAAACCAAGTTCGGTAATATTACAGGCTTTTTGAATTAAATCCAACTCTTCGGTTTCTTTTACAGAGCGCAGGCGTTGCAAAATAGGGTTGCTTTTGGCAACAGCATGTGCAGGATATTTGTCTTTCCACCATTTTACAAATCGGGCTTCGCGTGTTTCAGTTTCTACGGTAGCACGATAATGCTCGTTTGTATTGATGTAAATTGTTTCAGCGTGCGTCATCATTTCGAATAATACTTTCTCAAATTCCTGTAACCAATACACGGTTCTGATTCCTGTTACTTCAAAAGCACGCTCCTTAGTCAGTTTTTCACCTTCCCAAATGGCAATGTGTTCGCTAGTTTCTTTTAAGAATAACATTTCTCTTTGATGTTCATAAGGAGCATCTGGAAAAAGCAATAAAATACTTTCTTCCTGATCGACTCCGCTTAAATAAAAGATGTCGCGGTGTTGTGCAAATGGCAACGTACTATCAGCCGATACGGGATAAATATCATTAGAATTGAAAACAGCTACGCTCTTTGGCTTCATTTGAGCCATGAACTTTGCTCTGTTTTTTATAAATAAATCTCGGTCAATTTGGTGGTATTTCATTTGTGTGGTTTTTTTTTTTTAGGTTCGAAAGGCAATTAGGATCCGTTATTTTCTTAATAACCATAATTTTTTGATCTTCTTTCCCTGTTTTTATATTGATTATTCAAAAATACTAACTTTGAAAGAAACGGATGTTAATTACACTATAAAATTTTCAGATAAGTCTTTTTATGATTAATTTTCCGATTCAAATTAGTTTCCATGAAAAAATTAGTACTATTCTCTGCTCTTATTTTGCAAAGTGTCTCTTATGGGCAAGTCTCTACCGAAGCGATTCAGCAAGCATTGGTTGCCAAGAAACAAATGGAAAATCAATCTCTTTTTCAGAATGTTACTTTCGAAAATGTGGGTCCCACGGTTATGAGTGGGCGCGTGGTGGATGTGGATGTGAATCCTGAAAACCCAACCGAGTTTTACGTAGGATATGCTTCGGGTGGACTTTGGTATACGAATAATAACGGAATGAGTTTTTCACCTGTTATGGATTCGGCGCCTACGCAAAATGTGGGCGATATCGCGATAGACTGGAAACGAGGAACGATTTGGGTAGGAACTGGCGAAGTCAATTCGTCCCGATCGTCTTACGCTGGGATTGGAATTTTAAAGTCGGAAGATAAAGGAAAGACTTGGCAAAATATGGGATTGCACGACAGCCATCACATTAGTAGAATCCTGATAAATCCATCAAATCCAGATGAAGTTGTTGTGGGTGCCGTAGGACATTTGTATTCAAAAAATGAAGAGAGAGGAATTTATAAAACGACAAATGGCGGAAAAACGTGGAATAAATCCCTTTATATCGACGATGAAACCGGGATTATTGATGTGGCTGTTTCGCCAACAAACTTCAAGGTTCAATATGCGGCTTCGTGGAGTAAAGACAGGAAAGCGTGGGATTTTATTGGAAGCGGCGCCACTTCGGGAATTTATAAAAGCGAAGATGCGGGATTGACTTGGAAACTTTTCACAACTGCTGAAAGCGGATTTCCTGTTGGAGAAGGCGTTGGGAGAATTGGTTTAGCGGTGTATGACGATGAGAACGTATATGCTATTTTGGATAACCAATTCAAAAGACCGTCGGGATCCAAAAAAAGTAATTCGTTACCCATTGCGTTTTCTATGCCGGGAGACGAATTCCTGAAATTACCCAATAAAAGTTTGAATTCTATTTTAAAGAATTACGGTTTAACCGAAAAATACAGAGCCGAGAACATCAAACATTGGGTTCAAAACGGCTATTTGCAACCCAATGAAGCGGCCAAAGTAGTTTTGGATGCGATAAATAGTTTAGCCGAAACAGAAGTTATTGGAGCCGAAGTTTACAAATCAAGTAACGGAGGAAAAAACTGGACGAAAACGCACCAAGATTTTATCGATGATTTCTTTTATTCGTATGGGTATTATTTTAGTGTTATTTCAGTGGATCCAAACGATGTCAATAAAATTTATTTATCGGGTGTGCCCATTATAAAATCAAATGATGGCGGAAAAACATTCACCTCCATAAGCGAAGAGAATGTTCACGCAGATCATCACGTAGTTTGGGTGAACCCAAATAAATCTGGGCATTTAATTAATGGAAATGATGGTGGTTTGAATATTTCGTATGATGATGGAGCGCATTGGTTCAAAGGGAATTCCCATAGCGTGAGTCAGTTTTATGCGGTAAATGTAGATGAGCAAGAACCGTATAATATCTATGGTGGGATGCAGGATAATGGTGTTTGGGTTGGACCAAGTAATTACAAATATTCCTCAGAATGGTACCAAACCGGAAAATATCCGTATGAAAATTTGCTGGGTGGCGACGGAATGCAAACTCAAATCGACAAAAGAAATCCAAATATTGTTTTTACAGGATTTCAATTTGGAAATTATTACAGAATTGATCGTGCGAATAACAAGCGAGAGTACATTTCGCCAAAACCTAAAAAAGACGAAAAACCATTCCGATTCAATTGGCAAACGCCTATTCTATTGTCTTCGCACAATCAGGATATTTTATACATGGGATCTAATTTCTTGCACCGTTCGATGAATCAAGGACAAACGTGGACTGCGATTTCGCCGGATTTGACACAAGGAGTGAAAGAAGGAAATGTCGCTTTTGGAACCATCGCTGCTATTAGCGAAAGCACTTTGCAGTTTGGTTTACTTTACACAGGAAGTGATGATGGATTGATTCATGTTTCGAAAGACGGTGGTGTAACTTGGAATAAAATTTCGGGGAATTTGCCTCAAAATCGTTGGGTTTCTAGGGTCGTGGCGTCGGCACACAAGAAAGAAAGAGTGTATGCTACTTTAAACGGATATCGAAATGATGATTTCAGGAGTTATGTGTATACGTCGGATGATTTTGGACAAACTTGGAAAAATATAGCTGCTAATTTGGCTTCAAGTCCTGTGAATGTGATCGTGGAGGATCATGTAAATGAGAATGTTTTGTATCTGGGAACGGATAACGGATTGTATGTTTCGTTAAATAAAGGAACGAGTTGGGATGATTTTTCTAGTGGAATTCCAAATGTAGCCGTTCACGATCTTGTGATTCAAAAGAAAGCAAAAGATTTAGTGGTGGGAACTCATGGTCGTTCGATTTATAAAGTTAATTTGGATCAAGTGCAACAACTGAATGATAAAGTTGTAGCGGAAAATCTTCATATTTTTGAACTTAAAAAGATAAAAAAATCAAGAGAATGGGGAAATAGTTGGAGTTCTTGGGCTAAGGCTTCAGAGCCAAAAGCAGAGATTTGGTTCTATTCCAATACGGATTCAGAAGTGCTTTTGCAAATTGAAAACAGCTTGAAAGAAGTCGTTTATTCTCAGAAAGTGAAAGCTTTGAAGGGACTAAGCAAACACGTTTATGATCTTTCCATAAGTAAAGCAACTGCTGATAATTGGAAAAATAAAGACAAAAAACTTAAACTGGAAGCAGCTAAAAACGGCAACTATTATCTTCCAATTTCGGTGAATAAAATCAGTATTCAAAAAGGGAAAGAAAAAGTGACAACAGATCTTGAGATTATTGAATCAAAATAAATACTATTATCTTAAAAAGCAAAAAAGCACGATTTCATTTGAGATCGTGCTTTTTTTATAATAATTTTGGCATTAGAACTGCGCCGCTTCTGTAGAATCTTTCATTGCAGTTGTAGATGATTTTCCAATTGTCACGGTATTTTGTACCGCATCAAAATAAGAAGTTCCTACGAAACCTTGGTGTTTTACCGCTTTGAATCCGTGTTGTTGCAACGCAAATTCTCTTTCTTGTAATTCAGAATATCCGGCCATTCCTCTTTCTTTGTAGGCTTTAGACAATTCGAACATACTAGTATTTAATGCGTGGAATCCTGCCAATGTGATGAATTGGAATTTGTATCCCATTGCGGCAAGATCTTCGCGGAATGTTTCCATTTCAGCAACTGATAATTTTGCAGCCCAGTTAAAAGAAGGCGAACAATTGTATGCCAACATTTTTCCTGGAAATTTAGCATGAATTCCTTCAGCAAATTGTCTTGCGTAATCCAGATCCGGATTGCTAGTTTCCATCCAGATTAAATCAGCATATGGCGCGTAACTCAATCCTCTGTCAATACCTTGCTCTACACCACAATTTACATAGAAAAAGCCTTCTCCAGTTTTCTCTCCCGTGATGAATTTAGCATCTCTTGGGTCAATATCGCTGGTCAATAAGTTAGCTGCATCCGCATCTGTGCGAGCAACCACAATGGTTGGTGTTCCCATAACGTCAGCTGCTAAACGAGCCGCAATTAGTTTGTTGATGGCTTCTTGTGTTGGAACCAATACTTTCCCACCTAAATGTCCGCACTTTTTAGCAGAACTCAATTGATCTTCAAAATGAACTCCTGCAGCTCCTGCTTCAATCATGGATTTCATCAATTCAAAAGCATTAAGATTTCCTCCAAAACCAGCCTCTGCATCAGCAACAATAGGTACTAGGTAGTCTTTTTTGTCAGCAGTTCCGTTTACTACTTGTATTTGATCTGCTCTCAAAAGGGCATTGTTGATTCTTTTTACTACCAATGGAACACTGTTCGCAGGGTATAAAGATTGGTCAGGATACATTTCGCCTGCAACATTTGCATCAGCAGCAACCTGCCATCCGCTCAAATAAATCGCGTCTAAACCTGCTTCCACTTCTTGAATGGCTTGATTTCCGGTTAGTGCGCCAAGTCCGGCTACAAAATCCTGAGAATTTAGTTTGCTCCACAATGTATTGGCTCCAAATCTGGCGATACTGTGCTCAATTTGATACGATCCTTGCAATTTCACCACTTCTTCAGCAGTATAAGGGCGCTCAATACCATCCCATCTAGAGTTTGTAAGCCAGTCGGTAACTAATTCTTGAATTCTTGTTTCTGTAGTTTTCATCTTTTTTTTTTTAGTTGCTTGTTTATAGGTTTTGTATTTGGTATTCTAAATGTATTTGTATCCAGGAAGAGTCAAAAATTCGATAAAATTATCGTTTACGACTAGAATGTCTAATAATTGTTCCGCCAGTCTGTATTTTTGTTTTTCATGATTGTCATCTCCAACGAGCTTTCTGATTTTTTCAAATTCTTCCATTGCTAAACGATGATAGTAATTTGTATTTAATACTTTTTTATTGTCCAAAACCACTTCGTTTTGCAGCCATTGCCACAATTGTGATCTTGAAATTTCAGCAGTCGCGGCATCTTCCATTAAATTGTGTAAGGCGGCAGCGCCTTGTCCGTTGAGCCATGAAGCGATATATAAAACGGAAATACTGATGTTTTTCCGAACCCCTTCTTCAGTAATGGTTCCTTTTGGAGTTTCCAATAAATCACTTTCGGTAACGTGTACGTCTTCTCTTTTAACAGCAATTTGATTTTTTTCTGGCATGTATTGGTCGAATACCGTCATGGCAAGTGAAACTAAATCAGGATGTGCAACCCAAGTACCATCATGACCATTTTTAACTTCGCGTTCCTTGTCGGCAATTACTTTGTCGAAGGCTGTTTTGTTGGCTTCTTCGTTATTTTTAATCGGAATTTGTGCGGCCATTCCGCCAATTGCATGAATATTTCGTTTGTGGCATCTTTGAATTACTAATTGGGAATAGGCACTCATAAACGGTGCAGTCATGGTTACCTGATCTCTGTTTGGAACTATAAAATTTGGATTATTTCTAAGTTTTTTGATGTAAGAGAAAATGTAATCCCATCTTCCGCAGTTAAGGCCTACAATATGCTCTTTCAGTTCAAAAATGATTTCGTCCAATTGAAAACTTGCAGTTATCGTTTCGATTAGAACCGTTGCTTTGAATGTTCCGTTTTTTACACCTAAATACTCTTGTGTGAATTCAAAAACTTCATTCCACCATCTAGCCTCTAGGTAATGTTCTAGTTTTGGAATATAAAAATAGGGTGCTGTTTCATCTTCAATTAGCTTTTTATGATTGTGAAAAGCATACAAGCCGAAGTCAATTAACGAACCTGAAGTTGTTTCTCCATTTGCTAAAAGATGTTTTTCTGGTAGATGCAATCCTCTTGGGCGAACAAGTAATACGGCGGTTTTGTTGTTGAGGCTGTATTTTTTATTTTTTACTGTGTCCTCTAATGTGATGGTTTTGTTTACAGCATCTTTAAGATTCTGTTGGCCGGTCATTAAGTTGCTCCAAGTTGGTGATGTGCTGTCTTCAAAATCAGCCATGAACGTTTTTGCTCCTGAATTTAATGCGTTGATGACCATTTTTCGATCTACAGGACCTGTGATTTCTACTCTTCGGTCTAATAAATCTTCAGGTGTTTTAGCGGCTTCCCAATTACTTTCTCGAATGCTTTTTGTTTCAAGTGGAAAAGTGGGTACTGCACCTGCATCGAATAATGCTTGTTGCTTCTTTCTTTCCTCTAAAAGCGCTAGTCTTTTTTCGTTAAAATTCTCATGAAGTAAAGACAAAAAAGTCATTGCTTCGTCAGTTAAGATCTCTGGGAAACGTTCCGTGGTTTCTTCTGAAAAATTTAACAAATTTTCCAAATATACTTCTTTAAATTTCATTTTATGGCTTATTTAATTTAACACTAATTGACTTTTGATAAGAATATATAATTATTCAACACTGCAATACTACAAAAAGTTTTTTATAAAACAAGCGAACGTACGCTAAAAGTTGAAAATAATTTTTTTGACGCAAATATTTTTTAATGTATCTTTGAAATATGAACATAGAAAAGGATTACATCAAGCTGATTTTTGGCCTAAAACTCAAGCAGGCCCGAACGAATAAGAATTTATCTTTATTTGGCTTAGCCAAAATTACAGACCTTTCAAAATCATATTTAAATGAAATTGAAAAAGGGAAGAAGTATCCTAAAACAGATAAAATCATTCTTTTGGCTGAAAAATTAGAAGTTTCGTATGATAATATGGTGTCTTTAAAACTGGATAATAATCTAGCACCTATTGGAGAAATTCTAAAATCTGGCATTTTGAAAGAAATTCCATTGGAAATTTTCGGAATTCAGGAAAACGATCTGATTGATATTATTGCTAATGCTCCTGCAAAAGTCAACGCTTTTATAAGTACGATTATTGAGATTGCGCAACATTATAATTTGACCCGAGAAAGTTTCTTTTTGGCTTCTTTACGTTCGTATCAAGAGGCGCACAATAACTACTTTGAAGATTTAGAGCAAAAGGTGTTGGAGTTCTCTAAAGCTTTTTATGTAAATATTGATACTAAAATTTCTATTGAGGAGCTCACGGCAATATTGATTGAGGAATATGGATACACAATCCAAGAGCTTATTTTTTCTGAACAAGAGCAGTTAGGGGACTTACGATCGATATTTGTGCCAAAAAGTAAGACGTTATTACTTTCACTAGATATTGATGAACCTCAAAAAGCCTTTATTCTAGCCAAAGAAATTGCCTATAATTATTTAGAAATTACAGAGCGGTTGTATACCTTCAGTTGGATTAAATTTGATAATTTTGATCAGGTTTTAAATAATTTTTATGCCTCTTATTTTGCAGGGGCCTTACTTATACCTAGACAAAAATTGATAGACGAACTGAATTTATTTTTGTCAAAAACAGATCCAAAACCTCAGGAAATGATTGCCTTGATGAGCGGATTTAATGTTTCGCCGGAATCTTTTTACCAAAGATTAACCAATATTTTACCAAAAGATTTTCAATTAAAAAATCTCTTTTTTCTTCGATTGTCTCATAAAATTGGAGCTGATACATACCAGATAAAAAAGGAATTGCACATCACGAATCAGCAGGAACCGCATGCGAATGAAATGAATGAGCATTACTGCCGAAGATGGGTTTCTATACGCACGATCGAGGAATCTTTGAAGCAAAAGAAAAGCCACTTCTTTGACGCTCAAATATCCAGTTATGAAAACAGTAAAAATGAATACTTGGTTTTTTCATCAGCAACACCAGATCCGTTCAAGGTAGATTGTATTCGCAGTATTTCTGTTGGAATTTTGATCACGCCAGCGGTTAAAAAGAAATTTAAATTTATGGAGAGTAATTCCATCAAGAAACAAGTGGTTGGAGTAACTTGTGAAACCTGTGCAGTTAAAAATTGTTTGGAAAGAGCTTCTCCACCAATTCAATTGGAGCAGAAAACACGCAATGAAAATACAGATTTGATTGTGCAGCAGTATATGGCGAAGTTTAGTTAGTTGGATGTTGTGTTAAAATAAGAAAGCGACGAAAAATTCCTAGTAGAATTTTCGTCGCTTTCTTATTTTAGGGTTTGATTATTCAGCCCACTTGTAATAACGTGCTCCTAATAAATTCGGATTCTCAGTTTCAATGCGATCCAGGGTCCATTCGTTTTTCGGAACTCGGACACTAGTTTTTTGTTCCTTTTTATGCAGCTTTTCGTAGGTCTCAAAATCAATCTCGAAGCTTTTTTCTAGGGTTTCAAAGAGGTGTACGCTTATCATGGCTGATTTCCAATTGGGTTGAATGGTTCCTTCAAATACTTTCGATTTAGACCCGCTTCCGTAGGCTAAAAAACCAAATGTAGTTCCAGAAATTTCTTTTTTTGTGTCGTAATAATGAGCTAAAGTGGACAATAAACCCATAAAAATAGAACCGGTATAAAGATTTCCTATCAGTGATGAAGCAATTTCAGCAGGCATTAATTTTTCGGCAACAAATACTTTGTAGGCTTCAGATTTGCTGACATCTTTCAGTATGTTTTGGTATTCCACAGCATCTTCTGTTCCTGTGATAGTCGTTTTGGAGGCATCCAAAGCATAAATTTCAGATAACATTCGTCGTCCTTGAAAAGCATAAGGAAGGTGCATGACAATACTTTGCCAAGAATCATAGATCGTCTCAGAGGTGTTTTTTAATTTCTTAAAGGAGAAATACGCATCTCGAGTCCTATCCATATAACATTGATTCGAATATTGGCCGTCAAAAACGGGTTGGTCTTTGTGGATTTCAATTTCACTTTCTAAATTTTCAAACCAAGGTTCGTTGGTTGCATTTCCAGTTATGGCAGTTTTAGAAATGGAACGATACGGTTTAAAAAAATCAAAAACGCCTTTGGTGCTGGTTGCCCAATGGTTCTCGAAAGCAATAATTCTCGGGTTTGCAGTAATCAACATGGCTAATGCGCCTGCTCCTTGTGTGTATTCTCCGGTAGAGTTTAAATCGTATTTAGCAAAATCAGTTGCAACCACAATTGCTTTTTTAGTTGGGTTTAAGTGTATGAAATCAATACAGTTTTGCATCGCATCTACCGCGCCGATGCAGGCAAAAGTAAAATCTACCACATCGCATTCGGATAACGTGTTTTCTCCAAAATTTTGTTCCATCAAAGTGACTAAAAAAGAGCTTAGTGGTTTTGAGCCGTCAATAGCACTTTCGGTACCTATATAAATTCGAGCTATTTCTGTAAGATCAATTGCATGGTCCGTAATTAATTTTGTCAAGGCATTAGCACCAAAAACGACTGAATCTTGATGGGTATCCGGGAGGGTCATTTTGAGCAGTCCCAGTCCTTTTTCTAATTTTTCTGGATCAATATTTCTGGCTTTTGCCAAAGTTTTAATTGGTAAATGTATTTTTGCAACATCAAAAGTGATAGCGTCAATTCCTATTTTCATTCTTTAAATTTTAAAAGACAAAGTTAAAAGTATGGCTAGCTACAGCAAGTGATTTGGAGTCGTAAAATGGGAAGTTTTGATCTTTTTGTTGAATTGGAAATTTAGCACGATAAAAATTATTGAATTGCTATTTTTAGACTGTTTACAGCTTGCTTTTTCAGCAATATCGCGATGAGCTATTTAAGATTTTTTTCTTTTTTGTTTAATCGCTTTTCTGCCAACTTTAGGGTATATGTTAGATTTTTAAGGATTTCTTGGTGTTTTGTGTAAAACACTTTAAATTCATTATAAATAACAGCGAAAAGGTTGTAGTTGCTGTCTAATTGCTTTATTTTTGTACAATTCTTTAAAATCAATTATTTAAATCTTATGGCAAAATCTGCATTATTGAAATCGTCAATAGCAAAAAAAGTAGCTATGGCACTTTCAGGCCTTTTTCTGGTGTTGTTTCTAGCACAGCATTTTTTTATCAATATGACATCGGTTTTCAGTGCCGATACGTTTAATTCCATTTCCCACTTTATGGGGAATAACCCGCTAGTACAATTTGTTATACAGCCAATACTAATTGTAGGGGTAATTTTTCACTTTATCATGGGTTTTGTCTTGGAATTTAAAAATAACAGTGCAAGACCAATCTCTTATGCAAAGAATAACGGAGCGGCTAATTCTTCATGGGCTTCAAGAAATATGATTGTTTCTGGGTCAGTGGTTTTAGCGTTTTTATTATTGCATTTTTATGATTTTTGGGTCCCCGAAATGGTTTACAAATATGTAGATGTTAGTCCATTGAATGAAACTAGATATTTTCATGAATTAGCTGAAAAATTTGAGAGTCCAGTACGTACGGGCTTGTATTCCTTATCATTCCTTTTGTTGTCATTGCACTTATGGCATGGTTTTAATTCATCGTTTCAATCAGTAGGATTTAACAATAAATACTCAAAATCTTTGCATACATTAGGATATGCTTTTGCAATTGTAGTTCCTTTTGGTTTCATTTTCATTGCATTATTTCATCATTTTAATCATTAATATTAAATTATAAATGGCATTAGATTCAAAAATTCCAGGAGGTTCAGTTTCGGACAAATGGACAAATTATAAAGATCATATTAATTTAGTAAACCCTGCTAACAAACGTAATTTAGATATTATTGTAGTTGGTACAGGTCTTGCTGGAGGTTCTGCTGCTGCTACATTAGCAGAGTTAGGATATAACGTAAAAGCATTTTGTTTTCAAGATTCACCACGTCGTGCGCACTCCATTGCTGCGCAAGGGGGGATTAATGCTGCAAAAAACTATCAAGGAGATGGAGATTCAACTTTCCGTTTGTTTTATGATACAGTAAAAGGAGGCGATTATCGTGCGCGTGAAGCAAACGTGCACCGTCTTGCTGAGGTTTCTGTGAATATTATTGACCAGTGTGTGGCTCAAGGTGTTCCTTTTGCTCGTGAATATGGTGGATTATTAGATAACCGTTCTTTTGGAGGTACATTAGTTTCTAGAACCTTTTACGCTAAAGGACAAACAGGACAACAATTACTATTAGGAGCGTATTCAGCAATGAACCGCCAAATAGGTCGTGGAAAAATAAAAATGCACAACCGTCACGAGATGCTAGATTTAGTTATCGTAAATGGAAAAGCGAGAGGAATTATAGCGCGTAACTTGGTTACAGGAGAAATCGAAAGACACTCCGCACACGCCGTTGTTATTGCTTCTGGTGGATACGGAAACGTATTTTTCTTGTCGACTAACGCAATGGGAAGTAACGTAACAGCAGCTTGGAAAATTCACAAAAGAGGAGCGTATTTTGCAAACCCTTGTTACACGCAAATTCACCCAACATGTATTCCAGTATCTGGAGATCACCAAGCAAAATTGACCTTGATGTCAGAATCTTTGCGTAATGACGGACGTATTTGGGTTCCTGCAAAATTAGAAGATGCAAAAGCGATTCGTGAAGGAAAATTAAAACCAACTCAAATTGCAGAAGCGGACAGAGATTATTATTTAGAAAGAAGATATCCAGCTTTTGGAAATTTAGTACCTAGAGATATTGCTTCTCGTGCGGCTAAAGAAAGATGTGATGCTGGTTTTGGTGTTAATAAAACAGGAGAAGCGGTTTATCTTGATTTTGCTGCGGCAATCGAAAGATATGGAGTAGATCAAGCACGATTAAAGCACTTGGACGAGAATGATAAAGCTTTGGTTGTTCAATTAGGAACTGAAGTTGTAGCTAATAAATACGGTAACTTATTCCAGATGTATGAGAAAATTGTAGATGAGAATCCATACGCAACGCCTATGATGATTTATCCTGCAGTGCATTATACTATGGGAGGAACTTGGGTTGATTATAACTTACAAACGACTATTCCTGGATGTTTCTCTATTGGAGAATCTAACTTCTCAGATCATGGGGCCAACAGATTAGGAGCTTCTGCGTTGATGCAAGGTTTGGCTGATGGTTATTTTGTATTGCCATACACTATTGGAGATTATTTGGCACCAGATATTAAAATGGGTACCATTTCTACTGATTCACCTGAGTTTGAGCAAGCAGAGAATAATGTAAAACAACAGATTGTAGCCTTGATGAATAATGGAGGTTCAAAACCAGCAGATTATTTCCATAAGAAATTAGGAAAAATCATGTGGGACAAAGTTGGAATGGCACGTAATGCTGAGGGTTTAACGGAAGCACAAAACGAAATCGCAGCTATTAGAGAAGAATTTTACAAAGAAGTGAAAATTCCTGGAACAGCAGATAGTTTCAATCCAGAGTTGGCCAAAGCACTTCGTATTGCAGATTTCCTTGAATTAGGAGAGTTATTTGCTAAAGACGCATTGCATAGAAACGAATCTTGTGGAGGGCATTTCCGTGAGGAATACCAAACACCAGAAGGAGAAGCACAACGTGATGACGAAAATTTTGCCTACGTTGCAGCATGGGAATACAAAGGAAAACCTAGCGATGCAGTGCTACACAAGGAGCAATTAGTGTTTGATAATGTGAAACTAGTTCAAAGAAGTTATAAATAATTTAGTCAAATGTCTCAGGTCTTAAAGTCAAATGGCACCCTGTCATTCGACTTTCGACTTTCGACTTTATGACTTTCAAACTAAAAATATGAAACTTACATTAAAAATATGGCGTCAGAAAAATGCCGCTGCAGAAGGTAAAATCGTAGAATACCCAATTGACGGAATTGAACCAGATATGTCTTTCCTTGAAATGCTTGACATTTTAAACGATGAATTGATTGTAAAAGGTGAGGACACAGTTGCTTTTGATCATGACTGTCGTGAAGGAATTTGCGGAATGTGTTCGTTATACATCAATGGTGAGGCACATGGACCAGATCGTTTAGTTACGACGTGTCAGTTGCACATGCGTAAATTTAAAGATGGAGATACTATCTTTATTGAGCCATTTAGAGCAAAAGCTTTCCCCGTAATTAAAGATTTAGTTGTTGATAGAAGTTCATTTGACAGAATCCAGCAATCTGGTGGTTTTATATCTGTAAATACATCTGGAAACACAATCGACGCAAATACAATTCCTATTCCTAAACATGACGCAGACAGAGCTTTTGACGCTGCAACTTGTATTGGTTGTGGCGCTTGTGTGGCGAGTTGTAAAAACTCTTCGGCTATGTTATTTGTTTCTGCAAAAGTGTCTCAGTTTGCTTTATTGCCACAAGGTAAAGTTGAAGCTGCTGACCGTGTACTGAATATGGTTGCTCAAATGGATGCAGAAGGTTTTGGTAACTGTACCAACACTGGAGCATGTGAAGTAGAATGTCCAAAAGGAATTTCTTTAGAGAATATTGCTCGTATGAATAGAGAATATTTATCTGCAAGTTTGAAAGGATAAAACCTCGCAATAGATTTTTAAAAAACGCATTCATTTATTTGGATGCGTTTTTTGTTTTTGGAGGTGCCCTTGTCTCGTCTAAAAAGCCGAAACAAGGTCGGGCTATGCGTTGCAATCTTTTATTCCATTGCATTCCATAAAAGGATTTTCACTACTATCCCTCACCCAAAAGAAAATCCGTTTCCAGTTCCATTTTGTTTAGAAAAAGGTAGTGGATATGTACTTCAATACAAGCTACTTTTTTTACCTTTATAAAAATAAATCATCATGAAAGTAACCTTAATTCAATCGGCTTTAGTTTGGGAAAATCCAGTGGCTAATCGCGAACATTTTGAAAAAAAAATCAATGCTATTCCTCAGGATGTAGATTTGATTATGCTTCCTGAAATGTTTACAAGTGGTTTTACTATGAATGCCACAGTTGTTGCTGAAACTATGCAAGGTCAAACGGTAACTTGGCTTCAAGCTTTGGCGAAAGCCAAAAACTGCGCCATTACGGGAAGTTTAGTTATAAAGGAAAATGAGAATTTTTACAATCGATTGGTATTTGTATTTCCATCAGGTGAAATTCAATTTTATGACAAAAAACATTTGTTTACCTTAGCTGGGGAAGACAAAGTCTATACTAGTGGAAACCAAAAAATAGTAATTGACTACTTGGGTTGGAGAATTTGCCCGCTAATTTGCTACGATTTGCGTTTCCCTGCTTTTTCCAGAAATTCTGAGGATTATGACTTATTGATTTATGTGGCAAGTTGGCCAAAAATCAGAACAAATGCTTGGGGTGCTTTATTAAAGGCCCGAGCGATTGAAAACATGAGTTATGTTATTGGGGTCAATAGAATAGGGGTTGATGGTAATGCTTACGAATACATAGGGCACTCGCAAGCAGTAGATTTTCTAGGGAATTATACTTTGGAACCAGTTACATCCGAAGGTACTTTTTCGGTGCTATTAGACAAAGAAATTATGCTAGCAACTAGACACAAACTAGGGTTTCTAAACGATAGAGATACTTTTGAAATAAATAAATAGGCACTTCTAGTTTTTCTTTTCGGTTTTCTTTTTTGGTTCGGGAATGTAGGGAAGGCTTAAATCGAATAGCTGATTTACATCCCAATTAGCACGAACATCAATTTCTTTTGAAAAATAAAGGACCTCCTCAGCCTGTCGTTTTTCAAGGTAATTACCGGTGTCCCATTCTTTATTTTTATTGGTATCATAAATAATACGCAGGGTGTAAAGCGCAGGTTCAATTAAATTAAAATCTATCGTGGTGTTATTTTCTGTGTATTCCGAGTTTAGGACGTCTCCTTTGAGGTTAGTAAGTTCGATAATAAGCGGAAAATGTTTTACATTCTGTAACGTTACGGTTAGGTTACCGTAATCGGAAGTGGTTTTGGTTGCTATTTTGTAGTTTAAGGTGTCATTTGTCTGTTCGAAAAAATCAGTTAACGCTCCGGGCAAAATTTCAAAAGTATAATTTTCAGAAGGTTCTTTTTTAAAGTCAAAATATAATTTCTGATTAAACTCATCGTACTCTGTAGTAAATGGCACCGTTGTTTTTGAATTATTAATCAGCTTCATTTTAGAATTTTCGAAACGAATTAAAGGCGTATTGCTCTCTAAGGTAAAGCGTTCTCTAAACTTTAAAGTATTGGTTTGCAAAGCGATAATACTCAGTGTGTCCTTCTTTTGGTCTTTTATTTTAAAACTGAAGTTCGCTTGGTAATTTTCTTTGGCTGCAGCCAAGGTTAGCGAATCTGCTTTAATGGGTTTGTACCAGATTTGCAGGGAATCTTTTTTGGGGAATTTAGTAATGACCGTCGATAGGATTTCAGTGTTGTTTTTCAGGATTATTTTGGGTTTAGAAATACCTGAATTTATTTTGCCTTCATATCCAAGTAATAATCGGTTTCCAGAAGCTTGAATGGGTTTAAAAGTTTTAAAAGGAAGTGTTTCCTTGAATATTTCTAATTCGTACACCGTATCGTTAGGAATCGTGATGAAGTCCTTGCTAAATCCAATTTTATCTGTTTTTGGGTTGTATTTATTGTTGCTATTGTAGTCTTTCATGGCTACAAGAAGATACTTTCCAGCTTTTAAATTCTCAAGTCGAAACGTTTTTAAGCTATCTAAGGTATTTGTTACATACCTAGGTACATCTTTGTAAACTATAGAATCTTTAAAACTATCATTTACTTCGTATAGCATTACTGAAACAAAGGATTCTACTTCTCTATCGAAAGCGCTTTTGATGCTGCCGCCAAGGCTTAAAGAGTCAATAAATGCGCCAGTAGAAAACACATATTTGAATTGATTGTATGGGTTTCCTTCATTATTATCTGCGATGCTTTGGCCAAAATTAAAGCTGTAAGTGGTATTTGCTTGTAAAGTATCTTTGATCTTTATGGTAATCGTTTTGCTTGCGGTTGTTGGAAGAATTAAGGGTTCGTTTTTCATTGGTGGTGAAATAATCAATTGCTTGCTCAGGTTTTTTAATTTAACATTTTCATCAAATATTAATTTAATTTCATTGCCCTTAAAGTTAGTACTGAAGTTCTCTGGGAAACTCATTTTCAATACAGGAGCAATAGTATCTTTCAGCCCACCGGTTATTGAGCCCCTTTTGGCGCAACCTACAACTATTAAAAGCAATAATAAGAAAGCGTATTTTAAATTGTTTTTCAACATATCAAATCAAAATTAGAATGTACAAAATAACAATTATAATTAATGTGTTTGCTGTTTTTTATAAAATTATTATGAAGGATTTTGTGCAACTTACCGCATAAGCCTCTTGTTTTATATAGATAATGTTTAAATTTACAGGGTGGATTCAATTAATTAATGCGAATTCCTGATTATTGTTTAATAATTGTAAATATACTTCATTTGGAGAATCAAATTGATGCCTTTTCCGAGGT
>NZ_FRBU01000091.1 GCF_900142695.1 Flavobacterium xanthum
CTCAAACAAGATGGGATAATTTATCGGCATACCTATTAGATGGTAACTTGCAAATAGATAATAATCTGGTGGAAAATGCAATCAGACCAGTGGCCCTGGGTAGAAAGAATTATCTTTTTGCCGGATCGCACGATGCTGCTCAAAGAGCGGCTATGGCCTATACCTTTTTTTCTAACTGCAAAAAGCATAACGTAAATCCTTTTGAGTGGCTAAAATATACCCTTGAGAATATCCAATCTATAAACCACAAGAATATTAAAGACCTGTATCCCCACAATTACAAGCAGCTAGCGGAATCTAAACCATTGTAAAATTACGCTCCTATCATTAATCTTATTGAACTA
This sequence comes from Flavobacterium xanthum, assembly GCF_900142695.1. Taxonomy (GTDB): domain Bacteria; phylum Bacteroidota; class Bacteroidia; order Flavobacteriales; family Flavobacteriaceae; genus Flavobacterium; species Flavobacterium xanthum. The sequence continues at coordinate 345 of NZ_FRBU01000091.1, forward strand.
AACAATATGTAGTTGCTCGGGTGGATACCTTCCAATGACTCCGGAGTAATCAGCATTATGCCGCTAGGATCTTTTATTATTTTTTCTTTAAGAGTTCTATTGGCTTCTCCATGCCATTTTGTAACTGGAACTTCAAGGTATTTACAAAGTTCTTCTATTCTATAAAACTGATCATTAATAAGGGCGATTAAAGTTGATATATATAATACCTGAATACCAGCTTCATTAAAATTAACTTTTGAAAGTATAGGAAGAAAAGCAGCTTCAGTTTTACCCGAAGCTGTTCTTGAAGCCAAAATATAGTTGTCATTAGTGGAAATGATTCTTTGAATTGCAGCATCCTGAATAGGTCTCAATTCTTCCCACCTCTTGTCCCTGACATATTTTTTTATAGGATCTGAAAGTAAATTATAAGATGACATTATAATTCTTCAATACTATTGATTAAAGATAACTCATCTGGCCTTTCATCTGATATTTCAATTTCTCCAAATAATATGTTTTTATCAATGCTAGGATTTTGTCTAATAATATTAAGTATATTCAAAAAATCTCGGATAACTTCACGAGGGGTTAGAAACTCGGAAGCACCAGGCTTATTGAAAATTTCTTCCATGAATTGTTGAATATCATTATCTGAAATATCAATTTCTGTTTTATAATTATAATCGAAAATTAATTTAAGTTTTTTAAGTAAAACGAAAATTTCATTATGACTTAACGGCATTAAACGAATTACAGGCTGGGCAAAATCCCTTACTTCCAGAGTTTCAAACTTATTTGTTTCCAAACGAGATTTTAATGCTTGATAACTAAATAATCCTCTTCTTTCGTTTTCTAAAAATTCTCTCGTACCTGCAAAATTAAAAAACAGATTAGCTACTTTTCCCTGGAAACAATCATTATAAATAGAAAGAATTTTTTCATAATTTTTCTCTCTCATTACAGAGGTTGAAATCTTATATAAATTTATTGCTTCATCTAAATTTATCATAAATCCACTATATCCCATATTTACAAACAACTTACAAAAATTCTTAAGCATGTCATAGTAATTAAGGTCATTAATTATATCTCTTACACCTAACTCTTGTTTGGCCTCCGTTTTGGTTTTATATTCTCCTTTAAGCCACTTTAAAGCATTTCTTCTAAGCTGTTCGTCATCCTTTATATAACCTTTATGCTGCGACCTATTCGCGATGCAACTTTTTTAGAAACTTAAGATAGTTTTTTAAGTTTTCATTTCTATTTTCTAGGCTAAAATCGGAAATAAC
>NZ_FRBU01000021.1 GCF_900142695.1 Flavobacterium xanthum
CAGGGAAAAGAATTAATTTTCTTTTCTTTGTTCTGAAAAAATATTTCATCTTTCTTTGAGATTCCTAACTTTCGCATTTATTAATTGAATTCAAGAACCAATAAATGTACTAATTTATATTTAGTGCTACTTGTTAAATAAATGTTGTTATTATTTATGATTAGAAATGTAAAACCTTTTACTAATTTTATGGAAAAACACTGACTATGAAATATTTATTTGCCTATAGTATTCCTGTTATTGGTATGATAGGAATATATTTTGGAGGTTTCTGGACCTATGCTGCCTTATTGTTTGCCTTTGTCATGATCCCACTATTAGAATTAATATTGCCCATTGATGAAAAAAATTATGATACCGAGACCATCTCAAAACGTTTACACAATAAATTTTTTGACGTTTTACTATTACTAAACGTCCCTATAGTTTATGGAGCGATACTTTTTAGTTTGTATCGCATTACGCAAAACCAACTGCCTATTTATGAAATTATAGGAATGACCCTTAGCTTAGGAATTATTTTGGGCGCAAATGGAATAAATGTTGCCCATGAATTAGGTCACAGAAATACAATGTTTGAAAAGATAATGGGGAAAATACTTTTAATTCCCAGTCATTACACCCACTTTTTTATTGAACACAATCATGGACACCATTTGCACGTTTCCACCCCCGAAGATCCATCAACAGCGAAATTCAATCAGAGCCTGTATTCTTTTTGGTTTCAAACCGTGACTGGCACTTATTCAAAAGCATGGCAAATACAAAAAAAATTAAATAAAATAGAGAATCGCTCTTTACTATCTATTAAAAATGATATGTTTTGGTTTACTGTCATTCAAGTAACTTACCTACTTACTATTTATTATTTCTTCGGCTTTACTGGATTATTCTTTGCTATATTTTCAGGAATTGTTGGATTTCTGCTGCTGGAAACCATCAATTATATTGAGCATTATGGCTTGAAAAGAAATCAACTTGCCTCCGGTAGATATGAACGGGTGACCGAAAAACATTCTTGGAATTCAAACCATGTCCTTGGCCGAATTATACTATATGAACTTACCAGACATAGCGATCACCACTTTAAATCTCAAAAAAAATACCAAATTCTAGAATACCATGATGTGTCACCCCAAATGCCTTATGGATATCCTACGTCAATGGTTTTATCGTTTTTTCCACCCCTTTGGTTTGCTGTGATGAATAAACGAATACCTGTAAATATGAAGTAATCTATAGAAATAGAATTATATTTGCCAAAAATCAACAATAATGTCTAAACAAGTTCGGGTGCGTTTTGCACCAAGTCCAACTGGACCTTTACATATTGGCGGCGTTCGTACCGCTTTATTCAATTATTTATTTGCCAAAAAAAACAATGGGGTTTTCTTCCTGAGAATTGAAGATACAGATCAAAACCGTTTTGTTCCTGGTGCCGAAGCATACATCATGGAAGCACTCGAATGGTTAGGCATTGCGCCAGATGAAACCATTGGAAGAAACGAAAAATTTGGTCCCTACCGTCAAAGCGAAAGAAAAGAGTTGTACCAACAATATGCAGCCGAATTAATCAATTCCGGTAATGCTTATTATGCATTTGATACCGCTGAAGATCTAGATGCAGCAAGAAAATTAGAAGAAGAACAAGGAAAAACTTTTATTTACAATCATACCAACAGAGAAAAACTGGACACTTCATTAGTGATTTCAGAGGCTGAAACGGCCAAAAGAATAGCTGCTGGAGAACATTATGTAATCCGTTTTAAAACTCCGGTGAACGAAACCTTGCATTTGCATGACATCATTCGTGGCGATGTAAAATTTGAAACGAGCCTTTTAGATGATAAAGTATTGTTTAAAAGTGACGGAATGCCAACCTATCATTTGGCTAATATCGTGGACGATCATTTAATGGAAACGTCTCATGTAATTCGTGGTGAAGAATGGTTACCATCGATGCCTTTGCACGTTTTATTGTACCGAGCATTTGGTTGGGAAGCGCCGGAATTTGCACATTTACCATTGATTATGAAACCTGTTGGAAACGGAAAATTATCCAAACGTGATGGAGATAAAATGGGATTTCCAGTATTTCCATTGGATTGGAATACGGCCGAAGGTATTTCATCAGGCTATAGAGAAAAAGGGTTTTTCCCGGAAGCCGTGATCAACTTTTTGGCTTTGTTGGGCTGGAATGATGGCACGGACAAAGAAATATTTTCATTAGAAGAATTAGTGGAAGCATTTGATCTAGATAGAGTGCATAAATCTGGAGCCAAATTTGATCCTGAAAAAAACAAATGGTTCAATCATCAGTATTTGATCAAGCAAGAAGACGCCACTTTGGCGAAAGCCTATGCTCCTATTTTGACTGAAAAAGGTATCTCGACTGCGCTCGATATGACAGATGAAAAACTTATAAAAATCGTTTCCTTGATTAAAGAACGAGCGCATTTTGTTTCTGAATTTTGGGAAATGAGTGATTTCTTTTTTGTAGCTCCAAGCGCTTACGATGAAAAAGCCACTAAAAACTGGAAAGCAGAAACTCCAGCCTTGATGCAAGAATTAATTTCTGTTGTGGAGGAAATTAGTGATTTTACTTCTGTCAACATTGAAATGATAGTCAAAGACTGGATGACAAAAAACGAAATTGGAATGGGAAAAGTAATGCAACCCTTTCGCTTGAGTTTAGTTGGTGCACTGAAAGGTCCTCACCTATTTGATATCGTTGAAGTAATTGGAAAAGACGAAACCATTAGCAGAATTCAAAAAGCAATAGCTACTTTATAGTTTTTAAACACAAAGTTAACAAAGAAGACTCAAAGTTCACTAAATTTAGTGAACTTTGAGCCTTCTAACTTTATTCATTATGTGATTGGTTATAAATAAATAATCAAATTTCCGTTTAGTATTCCAAGATTTCCTTTAAAATTGACTCCTAAATTCTTTTTGTTCAAATTTTCCAGCATGTTATTGACTCCATATTGATACGAAACATTGGCTCTAAAATGACGAACTCCAAATGTGATTCCAATTGTTGGATAAAAATTAAAATTAGAAATAGCTTTAATATCTTTGGCTAGCAAAGTTGTTCCAGCAATGACGTTGTTTTCTTTACTACTATCCAAATTTAATTTGCCATTGACTTGAACAACAGGTCCAAACTCAATACTCAAATGACTTTGGATAATAACATAACTGACCAATAAAGCAACTTGTCCTGAAGCCAATTTATAAGCAACATCTTCTCTACCGCTGGACGAATTAATTGTGGCAACAGAAAAATTATTCTCACTAAATTGCATCGAATAAACCATTTCCAAATTGTTATAGAAATTTCCCCGCATAGAAAGTCCCGCATTCCAACCCAAGTCTGGTTTTGCCTCAAAATTGTTAGTATTTAAGGAAAATTGATTGCCTCCAAAACTAATTCCAATCCTATTTGAATCCCTATATCTGTATTGGGAAAAGGCGGATACAGATACTAAAATAAGAAGTAAGACAAGTGTTAACTTTCTCATATAATTAAAATTTACGAAGACAAACCTAAAGTTTTTTTGTAAATTGTGAGATAAATTTTAACTAAAAACAAAAAAAATTATGAATATTACGTTAATTATCCTACTGGTCTTTGGATTCTTTATCTTACTATCCTCCTTTTTTACAGTAAAACAGCAAACGGCTGTAGTTGTAGAACGATTTGGTAAATTTTTAAGTATCAGACAATCAGGCTTGCATCTAAAGATTCCTTTAATTGACAGAATTGCTGGGCGCGTCAATCTAAAAATCCAACAATTAGATGTTATCATTGAGACAAAAACCAAAGACAATGTTTTTGTAAAACTTAAGGTTTCCGTTCAATTTATGGTTATCAAAGAAACCGTTTATGATGCCTTTTATAAATTAGAATATCCACACGATCAAATTACATCTTATGTATTTGATGTTGTACGTGCTGAAGTTCCAAAATTAAAACTAGATGATGTCTTTGAACGAAAAGATGATATAGCCATCGCAGTAAAAAGAGAATTAAATGAGGCTATGACCACTTATGGCTACACGATTATCAATACTTTGGTAACAGATATCGATCCGGATATTCAAGTAAAAAATGCGATGAATAGAATCAATGCTGCTGACAGAGAAAAAACAGTAGCTGAATTTGAAGCAGAAGCATCTAGAATTAGAATTGTAGCAAAAGCTGAAGCTGAAGCAGAAAGCAAGCGTTTACAAGGACAAGGTATTGCAAACCAACGAAGAGAAATAGCTAAAGGTTTAGTAGAAAGTGTTGATGTATTGAACAGAGTTGGAATCAATTCTCAAGAAGCTTCAGCATTAATTGTAGTAACACAACATTATGATACGTTACAAGCTATTGGTGCTGATGCCAATTCTAATCTAATTTTGTTACCTAATTCGCCACAAGCCGGAAGTGACATGCTCAACAATATGATTGCATCCTTTAGCGCTTCCAACCAAGTAGGTGAAATGATGAAAAATAAAAATGGGAAAAGAAGTACTAGAAAAGAAGATACAACCGATTATCAATTGCCACAAACCCCAGAAACTCCAGATAATGAGGAATAAATACTTTAATAATCATAAAAAAAGAGGCTTAAACGCCTCTTTTTCTTTTTGCAAACCAATTTTTGACAAATGGAACTGCTTTGTTTAGTAGAAAAGGCACCGCTGTAGAAACGAGAGCTCCATAAGGAATTGCAGCACTATAACTGCCTATTAAGTCACTTACAATATTTTGAGGTGTGAAACTTTCTTTTGTTTTCTTTACTCCAAAAACTAATTTTTGATAACTAATCTCTTTTTCAATTTTTAAAATTTCTAATTCTCTATCTATTTGAGCATAAGAGGAATATTTTTTGGTTTCCATAATTTATTCGTTAAAAAATATTTCAGAAAATTTCTCGAGTATTGGTCCTTCAATAACTTTATCTTTGATTAAAAACAAGAGGCTTGTAACCACGAGGTAGATTCCACCCATTATTAAAAATCCCAAGGGATAACTTTCTAAAGATTGACCTATAGCCATGGCTCCCGCGATGGAGCAAAATAATATAACCATACCCAAACACAAAAAAATCAAAGAAAATTTGAAAATCATAGTGGTCGATTTCATCGCCACTTTAAAACCCCATAATTTATAATAAGATACATTACTCTGTATATAAGCATGAATCTGGTCTTGAATTTCCTCTGTATTCTCTTTTAATTCTTCAAAAGCCATGTAGTTTGTTTTAAGATTTAGTAGATGGGTTAAACCATATTATTTTTGAAGTTTAGCATTTTGCCTTTTTAACTCCGCTAATTTTTCTTCTAAAAAAGAAATTACCTCTTCGGTTTTGTGACTCATATTGGAAATCATATCCTCATATGTTTCTTCTAAATCAAATTTAGCAGATGTCAACTTATCATTAAATTGTGAAGAGACCGTGTCAAATTTATTTTGCAAATCGTTTTTGGCATCATCATACCCATCTTTTATTTTTTCTCTGGTTTTAGAACCTTTATCTGGTGCATACAAAATTCCCAATCCAGCTCCAATAACTACTCCAGTTAAAACGGCCACTAATGTATTACCTGTACTATTCGACATAATTCTAAAGTTTAAAAGTTTGTTTCATAAAGATACAGATTTATTAACAACATCCCGTTAACAACTCGTTAAAGTGCAAATTTATAGGTCAAAAATCAAATAAAAGCGTGCTAAACAACCTATATTTTAATTTTATACTTACTTATATAAATTCAAAAAAGTAAGCTTAAAACCAACTTATGCGCTTCGTTTTTAATTGAAAAATAATATGAAAAACCCAATTGTTATAAGAATTTTAAATAATAGAAAAAGCCCTCTAAAAAGAGAGCTTTTAATTGATAAAACCTATACTTATTCATATAACTTATATTTTAAGATTGTTTAATAATTGCAGTACTTTTTCATTTTTTTCCTTTGTTTTTAACTCTATAAGCTGATGCTCTAAAAGACTAAAATGATTCAAGTCATTTTGTAAATTTTCAATGGCCAAAATTCTAACGGCAGCCAATTGACTTTTCAATGACATAGAATATAATTTAATCAACGCCTCTTCTTCAATATCTTTTACTTTTACTTTATCAGAATAATGCAAAATCAAATTAGAAAACAACAAGGAGTTATTGTCATTCTTAACATTTTTGACGATGGTGTGAATAATTAAACTATAATTGTCGATACTTTTTATGTTAGCAACAATGCTGTTGAGAATCAAATTAGCATTGTTTTCATCCTTTTCTTTTACATATTTATTGATTTCTTTTTGAGTGTTCATCAATAAATTTTCTTCTTTTTTACCTTTTTCTTCCCACGCATCTTTCAATCCAACAGTTTTATTAAAGACAATTTTGCCTTCAGCTGAATCTTTATCCACACTGAAGTAACCCAAACGTTGAAACTGGAATTTGTCTCCCGGTTGTACCGAAACTAAACTTGGTTCTACAAATCCATTTACAATCTGTAACGAGTTAGGATTCATAAATTCCAAGAAATTTTTTTCCTTATGACTGTCTGGTGCTTCATCAATAAACAAGCGATCATAAAGACGCACTTCGGCTTCTAAAGCGTGTTGAATTGAAACCCAATGCAGGGTTCCAGCCACTTTTCGTTGACTCGCTTCACTCCCACTCCCACTTTGACTGTCTTCGTCATAGGTTACATGAATCTCCGTAATCGTTCCCGCAGCATCTTTTATAACACTTTCTCCTTTGATTATATAAGCATTTTTAAGTCGTACTTCACGTCCTAAACTCAGTCGAAAAAATTTAGGAGGAGCTTCTTCTAAGAAATCTTCTCTTTCAATGTATAATTCTCTTGCAAAAGGAACTTTTCTAAATCCGGCACTTTCATCTTCCTGATTATTTTCGGCTTCCAGCCATTCTTCTTTATCTTCAGGATAATTCGTGATTACTAATTTTATTGGATCTAACACCGCCATTACTCTTGGAGCAGTTTTATTCAAGTCTTCACGCAAACAAAATTCCAATAGCGAGAAATCAATGATATTTTCTCTTTTAGCAACACCAATAATATCACAAAATTTACGAATAGAATTCGCTGTATACCCTCTTCTTCTCAATCCTGAAATTGTGGGCATTCTTGGATCATCCCAACCATTTACAATTTTTTCTTGAACCAATTGCAATAGTTTTCGCTTGCTCATTACGGTGTAATTCAAGTTCAAACGGGCAAATTCATATTGATGTGGTCTCACTTTTGAATCATCATAAATTTGGTCCAAAAACCAGTTGTACAATTCTCTGTGCATTACAAATTCTAATGTACAAATAGAATGTGAAATTTGCTCGATATAATCACTTTCACCGTGTGCATAATCATACATTGGATAAATATTCCATTGATTGCCTGTCCTGTGATGATGACGATGTAAAATACGGTACATCAATGGATCACGCATCAACATATTAGTCGAAGTCATATCAATTTTGGCACGTAAGACATGACTTCCTTCCGGAAAATCACCATTTTTCATTCCTTCGAACAAGGTAAGGTTTTCTTCCACTGACCGGTTTCTATAAGGACCGTCAACTCCAGGTTGTGTTGGTGTTCCTTTTTGAACAGCCATATCTTCTGACGATTGACTATCAATGTAGGCCTTACCGTTCTTAATCATGGCAAGAGCCCAATCGTATAATTGTTGAAAATAATCAGAAGAGTACAATTCTTCGGTCCAATTAAAACCCAACCATTTTAAATCTTCTTTAATTGCGTCTACATATTCCTGCTCTTCTTTAGCTGGATTAGTATCATCAAAACGCAGGTTTACTGGCGCATTGTATTTTAATCCTAAACCAAAATTTAAACAAATCGATTTAGCATGTCCAATGTGTAAATACCCATTAGGCTCTGGCGGAAAACGAAAACGTAATTTATCTTGCGGAAATCCATTGGATAAACTGTCCTCAATAATTTGTTCTATAAAATGGAGTGATTTTTCTTCAGTTGACATTTTTTTGTTTTATTTTAGCAAAGATAAAAAAGTTTACAGTTTTCAGTTTACAGTTTACAGTTTTCTTTAGAACTGAATTCAGTAAATGATTACTCTCACTAAAACAGTTAAGAAATGGGCATTATAAAACTTAAAAATATCAGAACCTACTCCTATCACGGTTGTTTAATTGAAGAAGGTAAAATTGGTTCTGACTACACCGTAAATTTAGAAGTTAAGACCGATCTGAGAAAATCCAGCCTTTCGGATGATTTAAAAGATACAGTGGATTATGTGCTTTTGAATACCATTGTTGTAGAAGAAATGGCTATTCGTTCTGATTTATTAGAACATGTAGGACACCGAATTGTGACTCGAATTTTTGAAGAAATTCCTGAAGTTTCCAGAATTATTGTCGCAGTTTCTAAACTAAACCCTCCTATTGGCGGTGATGTTGAAGCAGTTACTATAGAAATGGAAGAGTATAGGAGTTAGAATAAAAATATTTTTTAAAACTTTTAAACTTTATACTTTAAAACTCTAAACTTTTTGAGTACTTTTGCCGTCCATTCAACGATGGCGTCGTGGCCGAGTGGCTAGGCTGGGCTCTGCAAAAGCTCCTACTCCGGTTCGAATCCGGACGATGCCTCTAAAAGAGATACAGCAATGTGTCTCTTTTTTTTTAGGACTAATTTTTAGGAAAAATTAAGTAAATATAGGGTTCGAACCCGGACGATACCTCTAAAAGAGATACAGAAATGTGTCTCTTATTTTATATCTAATTTTTAATAAAAATGAAGTAAAGTTATAGTTCGAATCCGGACGATGCCTCTAAAGAGATACAGCAATGTGTCTCTTTTTTTATGTCTAATTTCTAGGAAAAATTAAGTAAATATAGGGTTCGGATCCGGACGATACCACTAAAAGAGATACAAAAATGTGTCTCTTTTTTTATGTCTAATTTTTAATAAAAATGAAGTAAAGTTATAGTTCGAATCCGGACGATGCCTCTAAAAGAGATACAGCAATGTGTCTCTTTTTTTATGTCAAATTTTTAGGAAAAATTAAGTAAATATAGCGTTCGAATCAAGACGATGCCATAACAACAGATACAGAAATGTGTCTCTTTTTTTTAGGACTAATTTTTAGAAAAAATTAAGTAAGTTATAGTTCAAATCTGGATAATTTTCTAAAACGTACAAAGTAATTTGGCGGTTTTTTAAAGTCTAATTTTAGAAGGAATAAAAGAAGTTTACATTTTTAACCATTTGTAATTAAGAAAAATTAAGTCTACATCTTAATAAAACTTAATTTATTAGTGATTTAAAAAAACTTAAATGACTTATATGTTTAAATAAAAAGCCCTGAATATAAATAAATTACATTCAAGGCTTTTACTATTTTTTAAAATTATTATTACTTATCTATTTTTTCAAATGCTTTTTTAACCATTTCTTTTTCTTCTGGGAACCAACCTTGCGTAATCAAAACGATACCAAAAACCATCATTATAATACTGATTCCTTTTTTAATTTTTAGAATATTTACAGGTGTAAGCTTTGTTTTTAACTGTTTTGCCAAAAGTATTTTAACACAATCAACAACTAAATAAGAGATAATTACCGAGGTGAAAAAAGTGACCATTCTGGAGGTTTGCATTTCGAGTTTTGGTCCTACAGAAATGATAATTGCCAACCAAAAACCAAGAACACCAATATTAATGATATTCAATAGAAATCCTTTGATGAAAAGGCTTATATAGTTTTTTTTGACAATTTCCTTGTCGATAATATCCGTATTGATTTTCTGTTCTTTTTTTAACTGTATGAAGGAAATTATACCATAAGCCAACATTAATACTCCACCAAATATAAAAAGAGCCGGTTGATCTTTTAAACTTTGAATCAAGCGGTAACTGCCTAAATACGCAATTCCAATAAAAACAATATCCCCTAAAATAACTCCTAAATCGAATACCAAAGCCGCTCTAAATCCTTTTATAATACTTGTTTCTAGTAAAATAAAAAAAACAGGACCAATCATAAAACTCAAGAAAATTCCCCAAGGAATACCAGCTAAAATGTCGTTTATCATTAAAAATTTAAATTTATTACGCTAAAATCTAAACCAAAGTACTACTATTTTTCTAAAATTGTACCTCCAATGAAAACTTCCTTGTTAATCTGTTTGGGTTTACCGTAGATAAATATAGAGCCACCAGCACGAACTTTTGCATCAACTAATGTTGAGGCATTAATTTCAGATTTTCCTCCTGCAGCAACGCTTATTGTAGTTTGTAAAGTCTCTAAATCCTTAGCGTTTAAAATTCCTCCAGAAGTTATTACAACATCTTGATTTTTCGCTTTTCCTGATAAAGTAATTATTCCACCAGCATTCGCCTTTACATTTACTTTGTCAACATCTATATCTAAATTAATTTCTCCTCCTGATTTTGCATTTAAATCTAAGCTTGTTTGTTTGAAATCTTCTTCACTGGAAACATAGCTTCCCTCGCTCACAGCAATACTTTCGAGGTTTTTAAAATATAATTTAACCATAATATCTTCACCGGATAATAATTGTGGAAAAGGCATTCTAATCTTTAATTCTCCATTTTTATTTACCGTTTCTACTTCATCAGCGCGTGCTCCAGTTACGACAATCTTATTTTCAGATGCAGGAATTAATTTGACATTGATTTTATCAAATACTTTAACTTCATCAAAATCCCCTAAGTTTCTAGTTACTTGTGCTTGTGTTATTTGACTTAAAAATACAAAAGCAATAATCACTAATTTTTTCATTTTATCTATTTTAATGGTTCTTCAATTCTTCTTAAAAAATTAAAATCCAATTGTTTTTTAACTAAATCGGCATTTTTTACTTTAACGTAAATTTCATCTCCTAATTGTAATAATTTACCAGAAGTTGCGCCGGTTAGTGCATATTGTTTTTCGTCAAAAGTGTAGTAATCGTCTTTTATATCTCGAATTCTACACATTCCTTCACATTTATTTTCGATGATTTCTACATAGATTCCCCATTCGGTTACACCCGAAATTACTCCTAAAAATTCCTGATCCTGATGATCTTGCATGTATTTTACCTGCATGTATTTGATAGAATCTCGTTCCGCATTGGTTGCTAAACCTTCCATTGTGGAGGAATGTAAGCACTTGGTTTCATAGGTTTCTTCATCAGCAGATTTTCCACCATCGAGATAATGCTGCAATAATCGGTGCACCATTACATCTGGGTAACGACGAATTGGTGATGTAAAATGAGAATAATATTCAAAAGCCAAGCCGTAATGTCCAATGTTATCTGTAGAATATTTGGCTTTACTCATACTTCTAATCGCTAAAGTATCAATAAGATTTTGTTCTTTTTTACCATTTACATCTTCCATTAATTTATTCAAAGCTTGTGAAATAGAACCTTGTTTGAAATCAATTTTATGTCCAAACTTGGCAATTACTGCTTGCATCGCAAAAAGTTTATCCTCATTTGGCTCATCGTGAATTCTATAAATAAAAGTTTTCTTTTGTTTTCCAATGAATTCTGCTACTTTTTTATTGGCTAAAAGCATGAATTCTTCAATCAGATGATTGGCATCTTTGGAAACTTTAAAATAAACGCCTTGAGGTTCTCCAGCTTCATCTAAATTAAATTTTACTTCTACTTTATCAAAAGAAATGGCACCATCAGCCATTCTTCTTTTTCTAAGAATTTTAGCTAATTCATCCATTTTTAGCGTCGCAGCAACAATTGCTTCTGAAACTTGATACGAACTTCCTGTAATCGAAATTTCTTCCGGAATCACATCGTCTTTGGTTTCTATGATGTACTGCGCTTCTTCGTAAGCAAAACGTTGATCGGAATAAATTACCGTTCTTCCAAACCATTGATTCACCACTTCAGAAGTTTCTGTGATTTCAAATATAGCCGAAAACGTATATTTTTCTTCATTTGGACGTAAAGAACACGCAAAATTGGACAACACTTCCGGTAACATGGGCACTACTCTATCCACTAAATAAACGGATGTTGCTCTTTGATATGCTTCATCATCCAGAATTGTTCCTTCTTGTAAATAATAAGAAACATCGGCAATGTGAATACCAATTTCGTAATTACCATTTTCTAATTTTTTGAATGAAAGTGCATCATCAAAATCCTTTGCATCTTTTGGATCAATAGTAAAAGTCAATGTATCGCGCATGTCGCGACGTTTGGCAATTTCACTTTCTTCTATCGAAGTATCGATTTTTTGTGCAAACGTTTCTACTTCAATAGGAAACTCTGACGGTAGTCCGTATTCAGCAAGAATCGCATGGATTTCTGTATCGTGTTCTCCTGGTTTCCCTAAAACTTTAATTACGGAACCAAAAGGACTATCCGCTCTGGCTGGCCAATCTTCGATATGAACTAAAACTACATCGCCTTGCTCCGCCTCGCCTATTTTATCCTTTGGAATAAAAATATCAGTGTACATTTTTGGATTTGCAGTAGAAACAAAAGCAAAATTAGCTTGGATGTCAATTACACCAACAAAATCTGTTTTATTTCTTTCTAATACTTCAATAACTTCACCTTCAGGTTTTTTACCACTTCTTTTGTTATAAACATACACTTTGACAATATCTTTGTCTAAAGCATGATTTAAATTATTGGTAGGAATAAAAACATCATCTTCTAAATCAGCACATACAAAATAGGCTGTTTTACGCCCAGTCATGTCAATTTTACCTTCGTAATAGTCCTTGCTGATTGCTTTTATTAAATATTTTCCAGGTTCTGATTCTATAATTTTGTTTTGCGAAGCCAGAATCTTCAAATCTTTAATAATTTGGTTTCTGCTCTCAGTATCATCGAGCTCCAACTTTGCTCCTATTTGTTTATAATTGAATGCTTTATTAGCACTTTGCGATAATATTTTTACTATTTTTTCAGAGAAGTCTTTCCCTTTTTTTACCGGCTTTCTTAATCTTTTACTCATAAATCTGTTCTTAAAAGTCTAAAATTACAAAATACTAAACTGTTATCCATAAAGAGTGCACAGTTTTAAAGAAAATATAACTTTACAGAATAGTTGTATCTTTATAAAAAGTATTAAAATGGAAGATTTTCAAACTATTGCAATTTTCAATTATTCCCATGAAATTGTAGTAATAAAGCATTTGCTAGAGCAGGAAGAGATTAACTTTTTTTTTGAAAATGAAACGTTGGTATCCATCGATCCTTTTGGCAGTTTCGCATACGGTGGAATCAAACTCAAAATTCACTTCAACGATTTTGAAAAAGTTCAAGAACTGTTAGATAATTTGAATAGCAATTTGAAAATTGTTTGAAACTGAAATCAATCTAAAATCATTTTTTTGACTTTAATTTTTTTGAAAGTTGTCAACATATATTAATATAAACAAAAAGAAAAATTAAATTTAAATTATTTTTTGGTTGTTATTATAGCTTGTTAATAGTGGCAATAAATTTATTTTAAAACGCATTGAAATCAAGTTTAAAGATGTTATTGGGAGTTATTAACATACTTATCTTAGGATAAAGTATTCGTTTTAAAGGGTTTTTATATTTTAATTAACAATGGTTGATAACAGAAAGACTATTGGTTTTGTAAATAACTCACACTACTCCTTTTTGTTGATAACCTACTTTTTAATATTGATAACTATTCTAAAATTTTATCAAACTAAATTAGGTTTTAAAAAACAGGTTTTGGATTACTTATTTTTATTTAAGTACCCAAAAAAACTTCTAAAATTCTATCCGAACTTATCAACATTTAATGTTAACTTAAAGTTAACTGAATATCAAGCAATTAGGTTTCGCTATTAACAATGTAAATTTTTAACATTTAAAGTAGATAATTTATATTGATTTACAGCTATTTATACAGATAATCCAATTGTTGATAACTGCTAATTGTATCACGGACTGTTAGTTACAGTTTTGGTAATTTACATTATTTATGATACCCAAATAAAATTGAAAAATCTATCAAAGAAGCGAAATTTAAATTCCTCATACTAGATTACTTTATTTAAATTTGCAGCACACAACTTAAAACATATCATATGAAAATCTCCATAGGAAACGATCACGCAGGACCGGATTACAAAAAAGCAATCGTTGAAATGCTTGAAGCAAAAGGACATGAAGTAATGAATTACGGAACCGATTCAGTGGAAAGCGTAGATTATCCTGATTTTGGTCGTCCTGTAGCCACAGATGTTGCTGAAGGAAAAGCTGATTTTGGAATTGTTATTTGCGGAAGCGGAAACGGAATTTCAATGACAGCAAATAAGCAATCTAAAGTTCGTGCGGCTTTATGCTGGATGAAGGAAATTGCGGTTTTAGCTCGTCAGCACAATGATGCCAATATTATTAGTATTCCTGCTCGTTTCACTTCAATTCCTCAAGCAGTAGAAATGGTCGATGCCTTTTTAAACACGGATTTTGAAGGTGGAAGACACCAAACAAGAGTAGACAAGATTAGCTGTTAGTAAAACAAAATAAAATAGGACGTTAGAACCTATTGTCTTAGAGAAATCGCCGAATTATTTCAAAACAATTCGGCGATTTTTTATTTCAAATGACTAAATTTATAGTAATTCGGTCAACGCACTGACTGAATTAACGTTAATTTGGTCAGTGCGTTGACCGAATTAACGTTTTTTACTTATATTTGTTCTAGATTTCTAAAACAATAATATGGGAAATTATTTTAACAGAGCGATTGTTCAAGAATTTAATCGAAAATTACTTCCAAATAAAGTCTTGATTTTATTAGGGGCAAGACGTGTGGGAAAAACGGAACTGATAACAAATTATCTTCAAACCATTCCCAGTGAAAGTTACTTGAAACTTAATGGAGAAGATATTAACGACTCGAATTTACTCAAGGAACGTTCCGTGAGCAATTACCAACGATTGTTGATGAATATCGATTTATTAGTAATAGACGAAGCACAAATTATTCCTGATATCGGTTTGATTTTAAAATTGATTGTTGATTCTATTCCTGGTATAAAAATCATTGCGACGGGTTCTTCTATATTTGATTTGAATAATAATTTGGGCGAGCCTTTAGTGGGGCGAAAAAACACTTTATATCTTTTTCCATTGGCACAAATTGAGTTTGCTCCTTATGAAAATTACAAACAAACCAGCGAGAATCTAGAGCAACGATTGCTTTTTGGTGGTTATCCGGAACTAGAGCAATACGTGGATTGGGAAGATAAAAAAGAGTATTTGTATGAAATCATCAATTCGTATTTGTTAAAAGACATTTTGATATTTGATGGCATCAAACATTCTGATAAAATATACGATTTGTTGCGCTTGATAGCGTATCAGGTAGGGAAAGAAGTTTCGTTGTTGGAGCTGGCAACTCAATTACACATGTCTAAAAATACAGTTGCAAATTATTTAGATTTGCTTTCTAAAGTTTTTATTGTCTTCAAAGTAGAAGGTTTTAGCAGGAATCTTCGAAAGGAAATTGTAAAATCCAGTCGCTGGTATTTTTATGACAATGGCATTCGGAATGGTATTATCAATAACTTTAATCGTTTGGATTCTAGGACTGATATTGGCGATTTATGGGAAAATTATCTTGCTTCAGAAAGAGTTAAAAAACAAAATTATCAAAAGATAAAAGCTAAAAATTATTTTTGGAGAACGTATGATCAGCAAGAACTGGATTGGTTGGAAGAAATAGGAGAAGAACTGGCTGGATTTGAGTTTAAATGGAGTGAAACTAAAAAAGTCAAAATCCCTGCTGCTTTCGCAAAAGCATATCCGGATGCTACTTTTGAAGTAATAAACAAGAGTAATTATTTAGATTTTATAACATAGAAATACACTAAAATAATCTGTAGCATTGCAATTAAAAAATACTTCCATAAAAAAGACCTTTTTGCTGTTTTATGTCTAAAAAAAAGCATCGCTAATCCGGAACCAATCGTACCGCCTATTGCACTTGTAAGTAATAAACTTCGCTCTGAAACGCGTCTTTTTTGCTGAATAGCCAGTCGTTTGTCTATTCCAATTATTGAAAAAGCTATTAAGTTACTAAGAGGAAAATACCAAAATAGAAAAGACATAAACAGGGGATTTTGAACCAAAGATAACACTTTGGCAGCATAAAAAGCGAACAATAGTAAATGGTCTAATTAGAATACTATCCTTACAATTATAATGGACTGGTTGTGATTCAAATTTTGTAAACGCATAAAAAAATAGTGGTTCAAAACAGAAATTCCAATCTTGAAAACATAATTTTTCGAGATTGGAATTTCATTTTTTGATTAATCGGATTAAAAATTTAGATCTATTATTCATCAAAATTTAAATTAGAAGGTTCGATAATTTTCTCTACTTTTTCAATTTTTTTTCCCGTGGTCGCTACACTGCTGTCTACTATTTCGAAGCTTAGATTGTCAAACCAAATTTGTCCGGTTCCTTTTACTAAAGCGCCGTACGAAATTTTTGACGCACTTGCAGGTACATCCAATACAATTTCATATTTTTTCCAATCATTCGTTCCGGTTATAGGTCGGTTATTCATATTATCAAATGCCAATATTTGTTGAGAATTAGCTTTCTCTACTCTTAACCAAAAACAAGCTTTTCCCGCAATGTCTTTTGTTTTAACGTAACCTGAAAGTCGGATTCTTTTTCCCAAGTATTTTTCAGCTATAAAACTTTGCATCAGAGTTCCAAAACCGGAAACGGTAGGAGTTATGGATTCAATTGTAGCCGCATTTTTCCCGTCATAACCGGCACCTTTTTCAATCCTCATGTCATAACTTTCTGGCTCGCTTCCAGATTTAAACCAGCCAGAAGGCAATTCAAAGGATATTAAAGTTAAAGCCAATCCAATCAGCAAAACTTTTTTAATAGTAGTAGTAGTTTCCATATTTGTGAGGTATTAATTGATTACTTACTTTTTATGGTTAGTAGGTTTTAATATCTGTAAATCAGGGACTTATAAAATTAATAAAAAATTTACATTCTACAACATGAAAATTCAATTTTATTTAATCAACTTTAAAAATTAGATGAAAAACGATGTATTTTTGTATAAATAATAAATTAATATCCGCCTAAATGGTCAGCAACATGACAAACATCAATTTTATTAAACAACAGGTTGCCACACTAGCAATCAACATTCAGAATACCGTACAATTATTACAAGAAGATTGCACAATTCCGTTTATTTCACGCTATAGAAAAGATACGACCGGAAATCTAGATGAAGTCCAAATCGAGAAAATTGCCAAGCTTCAAAAGGAATACGAAATTATAGTAAAACGCAAAGAAGCGATTTTAAAATCGATTCAAGAACAAAACGCGCTTAGCCCAGAATTAGACAAAAAAATCCAGCAAAGTTTTGATTTACAAGAATTGGAAGATTTCTATCTACCTTTTAAAAAGAAGAAAAAAACAAAAGCCGATACTGCCCGCGAAAACGGATTGGAACCATTGGCAACAATCATAATGGCGCAAAATAATGACGATGTCGATTTTATTTCGACAAAATATTTAAACGAAAATGTCATCAATGAAGAGGCGGCATTACAAGGCGCCAGAGATATTATTGCCGAATGGATTAATGAAAATATTTATGTTCGAAAGCAACTCCGACGATTGTATGAACGTAAAGCAATCATTACTACTAAAGTTGTAAAAACGAAGAAAGACGACGAAGGCGCACAGAAATTCAATCAATACTTTGATTGGTCAGAACCATTAAGTAAAGCACCTTCGCACAGATTATTAGCAATGCTTCGTGCTGAAAATGAAGGTTTTATTAAGTTCAAAGTAGCAGTCGATATTGACGAAGCGTATGATTTTATTGATGCTTTAGTTTTAAAAGGACAAAACAAAACCACCCCACATGTGCAATTAGCCATAGAAGACAGTTACAAACGATTGCTGAATCCGGCCATTTCAAACGAGGCGTTGCAAGAGGCCAAAGCGAAGGCTGATGCCAATTCGATTCAGGTTTTTGCGAATAATTTAGGGCAATTATTATTGGCACCACCTTTGGGTGAAAAACGAATTCTGGCCATTGATCCAGGATTTAGAAGCGGTTGTAAAATTGTTTGTTTGGACGAAAAAGGGGATTTATTATATAACGAAACTATTTATCCGCACGCACCTCAAAAAGAGGAAGCGATGGCAATGAAAAAAATTCGTTCGATGGTGAATTCATATAAAATTGATGCGATTTCTATAGGAAACGGAACCGCTTCGCGGGAAACCGAATTTTTTATCAAGAAAATTGCTTTCGATAAACCGGTTCAGGTTTTCATCGTTTCGGAGGCTGGAGCATCGGTGTATTCCGCATCGAAAATTGCCAGAGACGAATTTCCCAATTATGATGTTACGGTTCGAGGTTCGGTTTCTATCGGAAGACGATTGAGTGATCCGTTAGCCGAATTGGTTAAAATTGATCCGAAAGCCATTGGCGTAGGCCAATACCAACACGATGTAGACCAAACTAAACTCAAAGAAGAATTAGACAATACAGTGATTCGGTGTGTGAATTCAGTTGGGATAAACATCAATACTGCAAGCAAGCATTTGTTGAGTTATGTGAGTGGAATAGGAGAGAAGCTGGCTGAAAATATTGTAAATTATCGTTCGGAAAACGGTCCTTTTACAGATCGGAAACAACTTAAAAAAGTACCGCGTTTGGGTGAAAAAGCATACCAGCAAGGCGTTGCTTTTATTCGAATTTCGAATGCCAAAAATCCGTTAGATAATTCAGCGGTTCATCCGGAGGCCTATGGAATTGTAGAGAAAATGGCGAAAGATTTGAAATTGACAGTGCATGATTTGATTGCCAACAAAGAAAAAACAGCGTTGATAAAACCAGAAAATTACATTACACCAGATATAGGGTTATTGGGATTGAAAGACATTATTAAAGAATTAGAAAAACCAGGATTAGATCCAAGAAAATCAGCTAAAGTCTTTGAATTTGACCCGAATGTAAAAACAATAAAAGATGTAAAAACAGGAATGGTTTTACCTGGAATTGTCAATAACATTACAAATTTTGGTTGTTTTGTGGATATTGGAGTCAAAGAAAGCGGTTTGGTTCATATTTCCCAACTAAAAGCAGGATTTGTAAGCGATGTGAATGAAGTGGTTAAATTACACCAACATGTTACCGTAAAAGTGGTGGAAGTTGATGAGGATAGAAAGAGAATTCAGTTGACGATGGTTATTTAAACCATAAAAAAAGGCTTTTCAAATTATGAAAAGCCTTTTTTTTATTTTGTTTCTTCTTCTTTTTTATCAGCTGGCTGGCCGTCTTTAGCAGCGTTTTTGAATTCTTTGATTCCGCTTCCTAAACCTTTCATCAATTCCGGGATTTTTTTACCACCAAAAAGTAATAAAACAATCGCTAATATAACAAGGATTTCTGTAACACCTAATCTTCCCATGATTGAATAATTTATTGCCGAAGCAAATTAGTAATAAAACTGCAGGCAAAGGTATATAGAATTAGTTAACCGAAAATCATTTTGTAGCATTTATTTGGTTTCATAAGCGTTAAAAATTTGCTAAAAATAAATTTACGTTAAGAACAGTGACGTCAATGCAAGGGAATACAATCAATGACAATAATTGTTATATTTGTTCAATAATCAATTTAGATGTCCAAGAAAAGACAAAAACGCAAAGTAATAAAGGAAAACCTATTCAATAAAAGGCGTTTAATTATTTTAAACGAGGATACTTTTGAAGAAACTTTTTCGTTGAAACTTACCTTAATGAATGTTTTTGTGGTAGCTACTTTAGGAGCTATAATTATTACAATTGTCACTACATTTATCATAGCTTTTACCCCGTTACGAGAATTTATACCAGGCTATTCCTCGTCAAAATTAAAGAGAGATGCACTGGAACTCGCTTTAAAGTCGGATTCTTTGTCAAAAGCGCTGCAGCGCAATGAAGCTTATATTCAATCAATCCAGAAAGTGTTAACCGGTGAACTAGAATATGCAAAATTCAATAAAGATTCTATACTTTCGGCTGCAGATGAAGTGGTACCGCAAGTTAATTTATCAGCTTCAAAGCAAGAAATGGAGTTGCGAAAACAAGTAGCGGTGGAAGAGAATCCCCACCCCAACCCTCCCCAAAGGAGAGGAAGCCAGAACTCAGAAAAGTAAAACAGTTTTCAGTGCACATAATATTGAATGCATGTGGTAAAAAACAATAAAAATCAAGAGTAAAAAATGTCAATAAAATCAATTGCGGCAAAAATATTTGCACAAAAAATATACAAGAAAACACAACTTTGGGCTACTAATCCTATTGTAACTCAAAAAAAAGTGTTAATGGAATTAATAGCAGCTGCAAAAAACACTCAATTTGGTATAGACCATCATTTTGAAACAATAAAAAACGAGAAGGATTTTGCAAAACAAGTTCCTGTACGCGATTATGAAGCGTTGAAACCGTATGTAGATCAAGTAGTGAAAGGTGCCGAAAATATTCTTTGGAAAGGCAAGCCCCTTTATTTTGCTAAAACTTCTGGAACTACTTCGGGAGCAAAATACATTCCGCTGACTAAAGAATCCATGCCTTTTCATATTGAAGCGGCTCGAAATGCAATTTTACACTATATTCATGAAACTGGAAATGCTGCTTTTGTGGATGGAAAAATGATTTTCTTGCAAGGAAGCCCTTTATTAGAAGAAAAAAACGGAATTAAATTAGGTCGCTTGTCTGGAATTGTAGCTAATTTTGTTCCGAAATACCTTCAAAAAAACCGAATGCCTTCATGGGAAACCAATTGTATTGAGGATTGGGAAACCAAAGTAAATGCGACTGTCGAAGAAACTTTTGATAAAAACATGACGGTAATTTCGGGAATCCCTTCTTGGGTACAAATGTATTTTGAAAAAATACACCAAAAAGGAGGAAAGCCCGTCGGCGAAATCTTCAAAAACTTTAATTTATTTATTTACGGTGGTGTTAATTACGAACCGTATCGCGCTAAATTTGAAAATTTGATTGGTCGGAAAGTTGATAGCATTGAGTTATTTCCGGCATCGGAAGGATTTTTTGCGTATCAGGATTCACAGAAGGAACGCGGCATGTTACTGCTTTTGGATTCGGGAATTTTCTATGAATTTATAAAAAGTGATGAATTTTATTCTGAAAATCCAGAGCGGTATACTATTGGTGAAGTGGAATTAAATGTAAATTATGTTTTGATTATTTCCACCAATGCAGGGCTTTGGGGTTATAATATTGGTGATACGGTTCAGTTTGTTTCCTTGAAACCGTATCGAATTATCGTTTCTGGAAGAATCAAACATTATATATCTGCTTTTGGAGAACATGTGATAGGTAAAGAAGTGGAAAGTGCGTTGCAGGAAGCAATTCTTGGTACAGATATTCGCATCAATGAATTTACGGTGGCGCCACAAATTAGTCCACTAAATGGATTGCCGTATCATGAATGGTGCATCGAATTTGAGAACGAACCGGAAGACAGCGTAACTTTTGCGGAAGCGCTGGACAACGCTATGCGAAAACAAAACATGTATTACGATGATTTGATTGTGGGCAAAGTATTGCAAAAAGTGGTCGTTACGAAGGTTGTTAAAAACGGATTTCAGGATTATATGAAATCTATTGGGAAGCTGGGTGGACAAAATAAAATTCCAAGACTTTCTAATGATCGAAATATAGTGGATCAATTAGAAAATTTACCAATTATAAAATGAGAAAATTAACGCTGCTTTTACTAGTTGTTAGTAGTTCTATTTATTCACAATTTAAAGGAATTGTTCTTGATGAAAGTAATAAACCCATTTCCTATGTTAATATTTGGGTTGAAAATGAAAATATCGGAACGACTTCAAATGAGGATGGAGAATTCTTAATTAATACAACCAATGAAAAGATTTTGGTTTTTTCAGCAGTAGGTTTTGAAACTAAGAAAATTAAAATTTCAAATAATGATAAGGTGGTTTTGCAGACCGCCGTTTATAATCTTGAAGAAATTGTAATCACTAAAAGCAAAGGATCAATAGAAAGAGAAATTGGAAATTTTAAAATATCTATTGGAAGCCATTTTTCAGGTTCTGTGCCCTGGATTTATGCTAAACGATTTGAATTTGATGGGGTGTATAAAAAAACTCCTTTTTTAAAAAATGCAATCGTGTTTACAAAGAGCAAAATTAAAAATGCAAAATTCAAATTGAGAATTTTTTCAGTGATGGGAAATGGTTTCCCAGGAGAAGATTTATTGAAAGAAGATATTACAGTTGTTGTAAAATCAGGAAAAATTAAAAATGTAATTGATTTGTCCAAATTCAATATAATTTTCCCAGATAATGGGATTTTTATAGCGTATGAATGGATGATAATCGAAGAAAATAAATATTTATATAAATCTTTTTCCAAAGAATCTTCAAATACGTATTCTATAACTTACGCTCCCGCTGTCATGGTGCATAAAGTTGAAACGGAAAATACAGTTGCGTATCGAGAAGGGAAATGGATTTCAAGAAAAGGTTCTTCGTTAAAAGAAAACATGAATAAAGTAGTTATCGAGCCCGCAATTAATCTTACGTTAACAAATTAGAAAATAAAAAAACTACCTTTGCAGGTTAGAAAATAGTTAGAAAATGAAAGAAACAAAAAATATATCACGCTCTAGAGCACAAGAATCATCGGCAGCCATTGAAAAAATGTACATCACCATGCGTCATCTTTTCAACAGGGGATTTTACAAGCCAATGGGTATTTCAGGCGATACGTTGCGGGAAGCATTATTAGCATTACGACCAGAAATTTATGGAAATATTGCTGAAGAAAAAGTAGAATTGAACGGGCTTTTATATGTAATTGAGCGTCTTCCAGTGGGAATTGAGGAATGTCGGTTTATTAATTTAACTTCAGAAGAAGGATATTCTAAATCTCATTTTAAAGCAATTGTCCCTCCTAAAAGAAAAAGAAATTGTTACCGTATCGATGAAGAGCAAATGAACGTGGAGATTACCCGCGGGCGTTCCGATATTTATGATATTTTGACGCATTTGACTTTTATTTTCATTGAATCACACAAGATTAGAAACCGAGTATTACTGGATGATGCCGGGGAAGTTTCGCGCGATTGGTTTAAACTGGAACAAGCAGTTTCACAAAATAAAAAACTGACTCAGGTAGAAAAAGAGAAAGCGATTTCACATGCAGCGAACATTCTTGGACGAACTTTTGAAGAAGTTTTGGACATTTATGATGCTTTTGGTTCAGCAGTTGCACCGGATCGCTTTTTGCATGTTATATTTTGGTTGGGGAAACTAGCCATTGAAGAAATTGTAGATGATAATAAGAGAACCATTACCTTCAGTCCTATTTTAAGAGAACGATTGGGGCACCACATTCACGGGGAGATTTGGGCGACTAGCATCAAGGAGGTTTTGAAAGAAAACGAACTTTTAGACCGTCCCATTCACGTAATAAGTGCAAACATGCACAGTGTGATGAACTCTATTTTTGCGACAGAAGTTTTAAAAACCAAGTTCAAAGACAAATCCGATTTCTTTATTTATGAGGAATTGAGTAAGTCTGGTGCGAATGCCCTACGAAACCAAGTAGAAGAAGTAGCTTTAAAAAGCGGTATGATTTCGATTCCAGACACCTCTGGGACTAATATAGATGTTCAAATTTTTGACACTGCCAAAATGGATTGGGCAAAAACATCTTTTCCTAAAGCAAATACCGGTGATAAAAAACCAGTGCTTATTGTTATGGATTATGCATTTGGAGAACAAGCCTATGAAACCATTGACGAGCTGTTGAAACCGTTTAAAAAAGATACATTATTAAATGTAGAATCGGTTTCTATTATGGGGAAAGCAGGAATTCTGGAAGGTGGAAAAGGAGATATTATGATTCCAAATGCACATATTAATGAAGGTACAGCGGATAATTATTTTTTCGAAAATGAATTAACAGCTGCTATGTTTGAAGGAAATGATATTGCTGTTTTTGCAGGTCCAATGGTTACTGTATTAGGAACGTCATTACAAAATAGGGATTTATTGAAGTTTTTCCACGAATCAACTTGGGGAATTATTGGGTTGGAAATGGAAGGATCCTATTATCAAAAAGCCATTCAATCTGCTTCAAAAATCAGAAAGAGTGTTCCTCATGATGTTAAGGTAAGATATGCGTATTATGCCTCTGATAATCCTTTGGAAACCGGAAGTACATTAGCTTCAGGAGGACTAGGAACTACGGGTGTAAAGCCAACTTATTTGATTACCATTAAAATATTGGAACAAATTTTCAACGCAAAATAATACTATAAATGAGTACAAACGTGCCCAATAATTCAGAAGAACAAGAAATAGATTTGACTCAAATTTCAAAAAAAATTGGCAATTTGCTGCAAGATTTTAATACTTTCTTATTCAGCTGCATTGGGTTTTTTGTAAAGAATGTGAGAGTAATTTTGATTTTGTTTGTAGTTGGTCTTGCTTTAGGACTGTTTATAGACTACAGAAATAAGAGTTATAAAAGTGAGGTTATTGTAGCTCCTAATTTTGGCAGTACGGATTATTTATATTCGAAAATTGATTTATTAGCAGCTAAAGTAAAAGAAAGAGATACTGTTTTTTTGAAATCAATCGGTATTCTAGAGCCAACTAAAATAACAAAAATCTCTATTGAACCCATTGTCGACGTTTATAGTTTTATCAATAACAGCGATCAAAATTTTGCACTGCTAAAGTTAATGGCAGAAGATGGAGATTTAAAATCCATTGTGAAGGAAACGACCACCAGTAAGAATTATGCTTTTCATACCATTACTTTTTTAACAAAGGGAATAACTAATAATGAAAAGGGGATACAACCGATTTTAAACTATTTGAACACGAGCGATTACTATACTAAAATTCAGAAAGCGTCCGTGATTAATATTCAAGAAAGGATAAAGACCAACCAGGGAATTGTTTCTCAAATAGACGGAATCTTAAACGAGTTTTCGAATGCTACAGCTGGAAACAATCAAAAAAGTGATAAATTAGTGTACTACAATGAAAATACACAACTGAATGATGTCATTAAAACGAAAGAATCATTGCTTACAGAAATTGGAAACTTAAAAATTGCGTTGTTAACTTCGGATAAAATTATAAAAGAGAATAGCACCGCCATAAATATTGAAAATACAGCCTCTATTAATGGCAAAATGAAATTAATACTGCCGTTTTTATTTATTTTTATTTTCATTTCTATTTCATTTTTTATCGCTTTTTATAAAAAGCAAGTGTTAAAGGCACAACAAATAGCAATATAATTTGAACTATAATTGCAATCTATGAAAGGAATAATATTAGCAGGAGGATCAGGAACTCGTTTGCATCCACTGACGTTAGCCGTAAGCAAACAATTGATGCCTATTTATGACAAACCCATGATTTACTATCCACTATCATCCTTGATGTGGGCAGGAATTAGAGAAATACTTATTATTTCTACACCGCATGATTTACCACTATTTAGACAATTGCTTGGTGATGGATCTAAGTTGGGCTGTCGTTTTGAATACGCTGTTCAGGAACACCCAAACGGTTTAGCAGAAGCCTTTATCATAGGCAAGGATTTTATTGGCAAAGATAAAGTAGCTTTGGTTTTAGGAGATAATATTTTTTACGGAACGGGTTTGTCAGGCTTGTTGCAAGCTAATAATGATCCAGATGGCGGGATAATTTATGCGTACCATGTGAATGATCCGGAGCGTTATGGCGTGGTTGATTTTGATGCCAATGGTAACGTACTTTCTATTGAAGAAAAACCGTTGGTACCTAAATCCAATTATGCAGTACCAGGTATTTATTTTTATGACAATGACGTTGTTGAAATTGCAGCCAATATTAAACCGAGTCAACGCGGAGAAATTGAAATTACGGATGTGAATAAGGAATATCTTAGAAGAGGAAAATTAAAAGTCAGTATTCTGGATCGAGGAACAGCTTGGTTTGATACCGGAACCTTTAATTCTTTGATGCAGGCATCCCAGTTTGTACAAGTTATTGAAGAGCGCCAAGGACTTAAGATAGGCTCTATCGAAGAGGCTGCTTATACCATGGGGTACATCAATGCCGAACAGTTAAAAGCAATAGCACAACCGTTACTAAAAAGTGGCTACGGCACGCATTTGTTAGATATTATTTAAAATAATTTATGAAATTTATACCTACTACACTCGAAGGATGTTATATTATAGAACCTAAAATCATTAAAGATGAAAGGGGCTATTTTATGGAAAGTTTCAACGAGAATACCTTTCAAAAAGGAGTCCATCAAGACGTTCATTTTGTTCAGGACAACCAATCCTTTTCAACTAAAGGCGTACTTAGAGGATTGCATTATCAAACCGGAATCCATGCACAAGCTAAATTAGTACGCGTTTTACAAGGCGAAGTTTTAGATGTTGCGGTAGATATTAGACCGGATTCTTTGACTTTTGGGCAGCACATTTCAGTGGTACTTTCTGGCGAAAATCAAAGGCAGTTTTTTGTACCAAGAGGTTTTGCGCATGGATTTTTAGTATTGAGCGAAACAGCCACGTTCTTTTATAAATGTGATAATTTTTACAACAAGGATTCAGAAGGTGGAATTATGTATAATGATGAGCAACTCAATATAGATTGGCAATTTCCAGCAACGGAATTAGTTATTTCTGAAAAAGACCACCTATTGCCAACCTTAGAGAACGCAAAATGCGCCCAGTAGTGCTTGTAACAGGTGCGAATGGACAATTGGGGCAATCCCTTCGATTTGTTGCCGATAAATACTCTCAAATTGATTTTGTTTTTTGTGATTCTAAAGCACTCGATATTACTTTAAAGGTAGAAATAGCGTCCGTTTTCAACACAATTAAACCTGATTTTTGTATTAATACAGCTGCGTACACTGCCGTTGATAAGGCCGAAAGCGAACCAGATAAAGCAACTGCAATCAATGTGACCGGTGCCAAAAATTTGGCGGAAGCCTGCAAAGAGTTTAAAACCAAATTAATTCATGTTTCTACGGATTTTGTCTTTGATGGAAACGCAAAAACACCGTACACAGAAGAAGCAATTCCAAATCCACAAAGCGTTTATGGACAAACTAAATTAGATGGAGAAGAAGCGATTCAAAGCATTTTACAAAGCTATTTTATCGTAAGAACATCCTGGGTTTATTCACAATTTGGGAATAATTTCATGAAAACAATGTTGCGATTGGCCACAGAAAGAAACGAATTAGCGGTGGTTGATGATCAAATAGGAACCCCTACACATGCGGTGGATTTAGCGAATGTATTGGTACAGATTATTTTGTATACTTTTAAAAATCCAGAAATTAACACTTACGGTATTTACAATTTCAGTAACGAAGGAGCATGCAGCTGGTTTGATTTTGCCCAAAAAATATTTGAAGTTAACAACATCAAAATTGATTTACAACCAATACCAAGCTCAAAGTATCCAACCCCTGCACACAGACCTCGCTACAGTGTTTTAGATAAAAGTAAGATCAAAAAGACATTTGATATTGAAATTAAAACATGGGACGAAACAATTTAGTCTAAGGAAACACAACTCATTTGAAAGTAAATGTGGAGAAAAATATACCTATCATTAAGTAATGAAGTCGCACATAACTTCTTTTATTTTAGCGTTATTAAGTTTACCAATATACTTTCAAAGTATATCTTGTTGGGTTATTTAATAAGGACTTTAGGAGAACATGGTTATGGCATTCTTACTTGGGTTGATTCCTTTACGCAATACTTTTTAATACTGGTTAATTTTGGGTTTGACATGTATGTGGCAAAATATATTGTTGAAAACAAACAAAATAAGGCTAAAATAGACGAAATTATTTCTGCCATTTTAACTATAAAAACAGGATTATTTGTCTTTGGTTTTGTGCTTCTGGGGTTATTTTCTTTCAATGATGAAATAACGAAAGTTATCCACCTGCTATTTTTTATGTTACTGATGGGAATTGGAGAAATTTTATTTCCAATTTGGTATTTTCAAGGAATCGAAAAAATGAAACCCATTGCCATTGTTAGTGTTATTTCAAGATCTTTATTGGTTATTCTTACAATACTGTTTGTAAAAAATGCTAGTCATATCTTAGTCTATGTATTTATTTTGGTACTTTCGAACTTAGTTTGGGGAGGATTGGGATTTTATTTCCTGAAAAAAGTATCCAACTTTAAATTTATAGTCGTTCCTCTAGCGACGCTGAAATTGTACCTAAAAGAAGGATACTTATTTTTTTTAGGACGATTTTCAACACTTTTTTTAAATTTCGGAACCATCTTTTTGATTGGTTATTTCTGTTCTAAAAATTTAGTCTCCGGTTTTGACATTGCGTCTAAAATAATTTTCGCTTTCATTTTTCCATTTGAAGTCATTCAACAAGCTGTTTTTCCTTCTATTGTTCGCACTAGGAATAAACTATTCTTACAAAAACTAGTTCTTTTTACTATCTGCTGCGCTTTGTTGTTTGCAGGAAGTATTTATTATTTCTCCGAAGAATTAATGGTGTTTTTTGGTGGGATTTCCATGGGGAAGTATGCTTATTTACTGAAACAATTGGTAGTATTGATACCAGTGATCAGTAGTTCCATTATCATAGGAAGTTGTTCATTAGTAGCTTTTGGGGCATTAAAACAATATAATTACGCGCTTGTTTTTTCTTGTTTGATTTATATTTTTGTAGTATTGTTGCTGTACTTTATGGGACAAATGAGTTTTAAAAATTTAGTTATTCTTCGTATAAGTGTTGATATAATTATGGTTTTACTTATTTTTTATTTTGCTGTTAAAAAGAAAACGTTATTGTAATTAGAACCTAAAATAAGATACAGGAAACGATATTAAAAGGTGATGATTATAATGTGTTTTAATAATGAAAATTAAAAATAGCTACTATATTTGTACAAAATCTGAATTAAAAAAAACTAAAAAATGAAAAAGTATATTTATTTGATATTTGTTTTAGCATTGGTAGTATCCTGTAAAGAGGAGGAAAAGAAAGCGGATTCTTTCAGTCTAAAAGAAATTGTAAACAAACAAAAATATCAAATGGAACTCTATCAAGTAGAGGCTAATGAGTATACCTTAGTCGTTTTAAACCGGTTAACAGGAAAGGTATTTGTAGGGAAGAATGCTTCTGGATGGTATGAAGCTACAAATGCGGATAGTATTCCAGTTTACAAAACACCAACGTATTCTATTAAAGTATTCAAAGGACCAGAATCGAGTCCTCAAATTTCCTTAATGGACGAGAAAGAGGGCGAGCTCTATATGTATATTGTAGGACATACAGCCAATTTTTACAATACAAACGCTGCAATTAAAGCGCTTGAAAGAAGCTAGTATTTCCAAAACATAGAATGATGATCGTAATTTTATTTTTTTTGTTCTTGCTGGTAGGGATGCTCTATTGGAAGCGAAAAATATTTTTGCTGTCTCCTGTTGATGTTTTTGTGTTATTCTTTATTGGGGTTTTAGTTTCAACGGTTCTATATCATAATTTCTATCCTAGGTATGAGAAATTTAATTTTTTTCAATTTGATTTTATTGGAAAAAATAAGTTTAACCGAACCTTTTTAGTTTACATAAAAATGCTTTTACTTTTCTTAATAGGCGTTTTTATATATTCCTTTTTGAATAAATCGTATTTTACTTTAGCGAAGCAGCGGATCAAAATCATAAACGTTCAAAATATAAAGCTCAATACCAATCAAATTTCCATCGTAATATTTGCGATAGCTATTGTTTGCATCGTTTTGGTTTACATTGATTATGGTTCAATGTTGTTTTATCGGGTCGAATATATCCCTAAGGACAATTCAATTTTTAAAATTATTTATCAAAATTTATTTATTGTGCTTTGCCTATTGTCAGGGACGCTTTACAGGCAAAATAGATCTCTTGCAGTAGCGGCTTTTCTTATTGCAATGACCGTTGGGATAGGAGTGGGGAGTAGGTCAGCAACAATTTATTTAGTAGCATTTGGATTAAGTTATTCGGTATTTTTGAATCATAAGCGTGCCAAAAGATTTTTTGTTTTCTTTATTCCTTTTGTTATTGTTTTTTTTGGGTATAATATTTCGCTGCGATTGGAGTCCAATACGCATGGGCTTATTCCCTATTTGAAGGCAACGGTTTCTAAACCGGAGATTCTGTTCAAGTATACAATCATGAATATTTATTATACGTTTATTTTTGGATTTTATGCTACTTCGGAGACCATTCACCTTTATGAAAATGCTTCTATACGTAATTTAGTCACCACATTAAACCCATTACCTGGAAGGTTGACAAACTGGTATGCAATTGCCTCAAAACTCAGGATAAATGAAATCGCTCCCTATACAGCCATAGGTGAACTGGCTAGATACCCACTTTTCAGTATTTTTTATTATTCGGGATTGGGTTATTATTTTGCCGCAGTAGATTTTTTTATAAAAACTCAAGTCCTTCATAAAAAATACTTATGGGCAGTACTCCAATTTTTGGTTTTAGCTTTATATGTAGTTCATAGTTTTGAATACAACCTTAGGTCTTCCCATCGCTTTATCTACTATTCGATGGCGCTTTATGTGCTTTATTTTATTTTAAAAAGAGTTAAAATTAAAATGCCTCTTAAAACAAATTCTAGTAATTTCCAGAAACAATGAGGATGAAAATAAAAGATTTCACACTTGAAAAAATAGGCACTTATGTTGCTTTTTTTTGTGGTTTATTCGTTTTATTGCCTTTTAAACTAAAGCCTTTAACGGTATTTGTTTTTTTTGTCTGGAGTCTTTTTTCGCTTTTTAAAAACAGAAAAACCATTAAAATTGAAATAAAAACGCTAATTATAGGCAGTATTTTCTTCATTAGCTATGCAGTCAGCCTACTGTTTTCGGAAAATATTCAAAGGGGTTTTACAATTTTAATTCGGTGTATTCCCATTGTCCTCATTCCACTTGGATATTCTTTTTTGACTTTGGAAACAAAAATTATTTTTAATAAACTATTCCGGAAAACGTTTATTATTGCTGCTAGTATCTACTCAAGTCTGCTATTTATTTACTTATTCCAATTGGGTTATTCTAGCCAAAAACTGGATTTGTATACTTACTATTCCTATATAACGTATGAATTTTGGGGTTTGAATGAACATCCTATTTATAGCTCCATCTTTTTTTCAATCGCCTTGTTTTTTATTTTGATAGAAGGATTCAAAAACAAGATTTTCAATTCTATTTTGTTTTTGATTTTAATTTTTGGACTTTTAATACTAGCCAGGAAAGGTGTAATCGCTTCCTTTTTTGTTCTATCTGGTATTTTTTTATTCCTTAAAAAGGATAAAAAACACACGGCTAAATTGGTGTTTGTTTTTATCGGATTATTTCTTTTATCACTTTGTGTTACTGAAATCAGAGGCCGTTTTTTAGAACTATTCGACAGCAGTAAAGTGGTAAATAACAAGGAAACATCCACTGGAATTCGGTATATTCTATGGAATACAAGTGAAAAAGTAATTCAAAATTCAAATTATTTGGGATATGGCATAGGAGATGCCCAAGAAGTTTTAAGCAAACAATTGGCTTTGGATGGTTACGATTTTTTATCCAAAGAAAATTATAATGCGCACAATCAATTTCTTCAAATAGCGATCGCTATTGGTGTTGTTGGTGTTTGTTTGTATTTCTTTTCGTTACTTTATTTCATTCAAAAGTTTATTAAACGAAAGAATCCGGAAGCAATCGTTTTTTTATTATTTTTTATTTTTGTTTTTCTTTTCGAAAGTGTTTTGGAACGGCAAAACGGAATAATCATTTACTCCTTTATTAGCAGTATGTTTATTTACAGTTCAGAGTTTGATAAAAATAGTTCAAAATGAGACAGAACGTGCTTATCATTGGCCCTTTTCCAGGTCCACCAAAAGGAATTAGTTTGTCGAACGAAGTTGTTGCAAATGGCTTGTCCAAGAGGGGTTGGAATGTAAAAAAAATAAATACGGAACTTTCAGATACTGTCAATAGCGCCATTGGTGATTTCTCGTTTGAGAAATTGTCCTTCCTAAAGACTTATTTTCAGAGCTACAAAATTTTTACAGCTGATGCTGTTTATATCACGATTGGTATTACATTTTTTGGCGTTGTAAAATACGCACCTTTCATCATTTTGGCGAAAATTTTAAACAAGAAGACACTCCTTCATTTGCACAGCAACCATCTAAAAAAAGAATATCAGTCATTACATGGAATAAAAAAAGCCCTTTTTTTTAAACTCATTGCTTCATTCGATACAGGAATCGTACTTTCTAATTCATTAAGAGATAATTTGACTCCATTTATTGCGGAGGATTCTGTTTGTGAATTGTATAATTTTGTGGAAGATAAATTATTGCTTTCTGAGAAAATAGTGTTGCAGCAAAAAGATTTTTCAGCAATACGACTTTTCTTTTTAAGTAATCTATTAGAGGAAAAAGGGATAAACCTGTTGCTTAAAGTGATAAAAAGACTGAATGAAGAGGGTCTATTTCTTGAAGTTAAAATCGCAGGAAATAAAATCAAAGACAATAATGTAGATGCATTGCTGGCAGAATTAAGTAATGTAGCCTATCTGGGAATTGTCTCCGGCACAATCAAGCAAGACTTGTTGATTTGGGGAAATGTTTTTTGTTTACCCACTTTTTTCAGTATGGAAGGACAACCCATTAGTATTCTGGAGGCGATGGCTTTTAATTCCTTAATAATTACTACAAAACATGCCGGAATTCCGGATATTTGTTCAGAGGAAAATGCTGTTTTTTGCGTCGAAAAAAGTGAAGAAGATCTGTATTCAAAATTGAAATACGCAATTTCAAATTGGGAGGAATTGCAAAAAAAAGCAATAGCAAATGGCGCGTATGCTAGGCTTAGGTTTACTGAAACTAAATTTATTACTACTCTAGAAAGTATAATTTTAGAAACAATAAGGAAATAAACGGCACCTATGAAAATTACTATAATTGGGCATAATTATTTTCCAGAGGACAGCGGGATTGGTTTATACACTACAGGTATGGCCGAATTTTTGGCGCTCAAACATGAGGTTAGCATTATAACTGGCGTTCCTTACTATCCGCACTGGAAGGTCCATGCTGATTATGTTGATAGCCCCCTTTTTTCGAAAGAAACGATAAACCATGTCACGGTATATAGATTCAAGCAATACACGCCCGCGAAACCAACTTTTTTTAAGAGAGTCCTTCAAATGGTTCATTTTTTTATTGGTTCTGTTGTTAATGGTTTAAAAATCAAAAAATCAGATGTGATCATTGTCGTTGTGCCTTTCACAGTTTCCATTATCTTGGGTTGGTTTTTAAAAATAAGTAAAGGAGGTATGTTATGGATTCACATTCAGGATTTTGAATTTGATGCCGCCTTTAAGACTAAGATGCCGTCGAAGCATCAGATCACCTCTACGATTTTATTTCAAATTGAAAAATGGACATTAAACCGAGCGGACTGTAGCAGCACCATCAGTAAAGGCATGATGATTAAATTAGCGCAAAAATCTAAGGTTAATCCAATTTACTTTCCTAATTGGATCGATTATTCTATGATAAATCCTGAAACTGCCCAAGAGAACAAGACATTCAGTAGTTCTACTACGTTCAACATTCTTTACTCTGGTAACATTGGTGAAAAACAAGACTGGGATTTCTACATGGAGTTTGTAACAGCAATGCAGGTTCATCCTGAATTCCATTTTTATTTGGTTGGTGAAGGAGCAAAACGAGAGGAGATTGTGGGGCAGTTGCAAAGTCTTGGGAATTTTACCTATTGTCCACCAGTACCTTACAATCAGTTAAATGATTTGTTGTGTCATGCAGATGTCCATGTATTGTTCCAAAAACCAGAGTTCAAAGACCTAGTGATGCCTTCAAAAATTTTGGGAATGATGGCAAGCGCAAAGCCTTCCATAGTTACTGGCCATGGAGATTCTGAGATAAAAAATAACTTTGAGCATTCTCAAGGTGGATTTTATTTCCATGAAAACAACATTGAAATCATAAAACAACTGTTGTTTAGGATAAAAAAAAATCCAGAAATGGCAAAATCAATGGGATTAAAAGCCAGACAATACGTGGTAGAAAATTTTGCTCTCGAAAGTATATTGCCGCAGTTTGAGAAAGATTTGATAAAAAAAAGGAATTAAGTTTCTTGATGTATTTTAATTTATTTATAAAATGTACCATCAACTTCCAGCTGTTCCTTAGTAAATTTATCATAGAATCCGTTTTCTAATGCTCGTAAATGGAACCCTAAATGCTTCAATTGATCTTTTATTTCTTGATAAACCACACAATATTTATAGCAGTAAACCCTTAAAATCAGTGGGTATCTTTAATTAAACAATAAAAGCAAAATAGTAGTGTTAAACAGGATATTGTTTAGGTTTTATTTTACCTTGCACTAGTAAAATTAAGTTAATAGAAGCGCTAGACAATTAAAAAATAATGAGGTATTCTACACTGATCAAACAGCTATTTATTGTTGCAAAATCTAAATGGGCTTTACAATTAGTTAAAGGAAAACTCTTTTCCATAGCTTCTTTTGAAGTAGTTTCTAATTTAAAAAAAATGGTACCCCAGTTAGATACGATTATTGATGTAGGTTCTAATTCAGGCCAGTTCTCTAAAGTCGCTAGCCATTTTTATCCTAACGCAGAAATAAACGCCTTTGAGCCATTACCAGATTTGTATTTAAAAATCGAAAAATTATTCGATTCCAATAAAAAAGTCAAAACATACAACCTTGCTCTAGGAAACGAGGTGGGTGTAATCAATTTCAACAAAAACAAATACGGTCATATTAGTTCTATATTAGATATCAGCTCGGACAATATACACTACCCAAAACAAGAGAATGACTTGTCGCAGATTAAGGTAGAAATTAAAACGCTAGATTCTCTTTTATTGACAAATAGTTTAAAGGCCGAAATTACGTTGTTAAAATTAGATGTTCAAGGTTATGAATTAGAAGTCTTAAAAGGGGCTGAAGAATCATTAAAAAACATAGATTATATTATAATTGAAGCTAATTTAGAACAACTTTATACAAATCAACCTTCATTTACTGAAATGAACACGCATCTCTTGAGTAAGCATTTTGAACTTTCTGGAATGCTTGATTTCAATTTAGGACATAAAAACAAATATATTGAAGTTGATTTACTATATAAAAAAACATCAAAAAAGGATTAATTCTTATGGTTAAGATTCTAGTAACAGGAGGTTCAGGTTTTATAGGCTCAAACCTTGTTGAATATTTGAGCTCTAAAAATCATCAGGTTATCAATTATGATATTAAAAAGCCCAGAAATAAATCATTTATAAAAAACTGGGTCAAAGGAGATATTCTAAATCAAAAAGATCTTGCAGCATGTTTTGAGTCCTTTAACCCGGATTATGTGATTCATTTAGCAGCACGAACAGATTTAGATGAAAAACAATCTATTACGGGATATGCCACAAATATCGAAGGTGTCGAAAATATAATCGACCTCATAAATAAATATCCAACCATCAAAAGAACGATTTATGCCTCTAGTAGAATGGTATGCAGAATAGATTATGCGCCTGAATCATTTGACGATTTTTGTCCTCCTAATTTATACGGAGAAAGTAAAGTGATTGGAGAAAAAATAGTAAAAGAAAAAGCCAACCATGATTTTGTAATTGTCCGACCTACTTCTATTTGGGGACCATATTTCGAAATTCCATACCGAACTTTTTTTGATGCTGTTCGAAAAAAAATGTTTTTTATTCCCAGAAACCATAATCCTAAAAAATCATTTGGTTTTGTGCACAATACGACTTTTCAAATAGAAAAAATACTGTTTGCGTCAAAGGAAAAGGTTTACCAAAATTACTATTTAGCGGATTATCCAGCTTTAGAATTGAAATTATGGGCTAACTTGATTGCTGTAGAATTTAATCAAGAACAGATAAAAACTATACCAATGTTGCCCTTAAAGATGGCTTCCAAAATAGGCGATGCACTTCAAAAAGTAGGTTGGAAAAATCCACCATTAACGACTTTTAGATTAAATAACCTAATCACAAATATGGTATATGATACTACCTCATTAGAAAAACTATGTGGAGAGTTACCTTATAAATTAGAGGAGAGCGTGGCAATAACTACTTCTTGGATGAAAAATAATTTTTAAAATTGATACCAGTCTTTATGATTTTCATTAATTTAGATTGCAGTGAAATTAATAGCCATTTCGTCGTTCCAGATTAAAAGCTAAATTACACAATGCTGTGAAAATCATAAGGAAGTAAAACGGCAATAATTTTTCTTATTTATTTAACACCGCCATAGGTTATGATTCTAAGTCGCCATTGCAGTTTAGTAAAAAAGAAGACGTAATATAATTCTATAATTCGCTTTTAAAAACGAGCATTTTTTATATATTGCGAACACAAAAATATTTCATGAAAAGAATACTTATCACCGGAGCTGCAGGATTTTTAGGCTCACACCTTTGTGACCGTTTTATCAAGGAAGGTTATTTTGTTATCGGAATGGACAATCTCATCACAGGAGATTTAAAAAATATCGAACATTTATTCAAATTGGAACATTTTGAATTTTATCACCATGATATTACAAAGTTTGTTCACGTTCCAGGTAATTTAGACTATATACTTCATTTTGCATCACCGGCAAGTCCAATAGATTATTTAAAAATTCCAATTCAAACTTTGAAAGTGGGTTCTTTGGGAACGCACAATCTTTTAGGATTGGCTAGAGTAAAAAAAGCCAGAATTCTTATCGCCTCTACTTCTGAAGTTTATGGAGATCCATTGGTCCATCCACAAACCGAGGAATATTACGGTAATGTAAACACGATAGGGCCAAGAGGCGTATACGATGAGGCCAAACGTTTTCAGGAATCAATTACCATGGCCTATCATACCTTTCACGGAGTAGAAACTAGAATTGTGCGCATTTTCAATACCTACGGTCCAAGAATGCGACTCAATGATGGACGTGTGATTCCAGCATTCATTGGTCAGGCGATTCGTGGCGAAGATTTAACGATTTTTGGTGACGGCATGCAAACGCGCTCCTTTTGTTATGTCGATGATCAGGTAGAAGGTATTTTCAGATTACTGCATTCAGATTATGTTTTTCCAGTAAATATTGGGAACCCAGATGAAATAACAATAAAGGATTTTGCAGAAGAAATCATCAGACTTACCGGAACGAATCAAAAAGTGGTTTATCATCCGTTACCAATAAACGATCCCTTACAGCGTCAGCCTGACATTACTAAAGCTAAAAAGTTATTAGGCTGGGAAGCCAAAGTAGGCAGGGCCGAAGGAATGAAAATCACCTACGATTATTTCAAATCCTTGTCTATAGAAGAGCTGTCTAAAGAAGAACATAAGGATTTTTCAAAATATATTTTTTAAAGCCGTGATTTAGACGCAAAAATTATTTTTTAAAGGCTATGTATGGTTTTATTATACAATGTTTAATCTTTTATGGTACTAATATAAACCATCTTTACACGCTGGATTGCGGAGTATAAGTGAGCAATGAATTATTTTAAAATTTAGCTAACCCACTTCGTTGTTTTTGTTTTAAAAAGTATAATTTAGGTGTGAAAATAGTGCTTTTTACAGCCACTTATTATTGGCGTCGGAGTGTAATCATAGTAGTAAAAGAAAAGTAGCATGACTTTTCTAATTGTATAAAGTAGTGAAAACCAAAACGGGAAGATATTCAGGCTATATTCGCCCTTTTTCATTTGTCATAGACTTGATTGTTATCAATGTACTTTCAGTATACTTGACCGACTTCCCTGTAGATAAGATTTTTTATCCTTTATTTATCAGTGTCAGTTGGTTTGTCATCGCTGCAAACCTTGGCTTTTACGAAGTTTACAGATACACTAAAGTGATATCAATACTAAACTGCGCCCTAAAGCAAGGTGTTTTGTTTACTCTTTTTTGTCTCGCCTTAGCTTTTTTTGATTCGGAAAATTCTAGTTTTAAAAAAGTTGTCCTTTTTACTGCGCTATCACTTGCAGTAATCTTAGTGGTTAAATTATGTATTTATTACTTTCTAAAGAAATTCAGAGTTCTTTTCGGTGGGAATTTCAGAACGGTTATCTTATTAGGAACAGCTAAAAGTATTGAACCCTTACAGCATTTCTTTACGGAGAATCCAGATTATGGATATAAGTTAGAACGTGTTTTTGATCTTGAAAAGGATAAAACCCGCATTCTTCGGGAGAGTTTTGACTATGTTTTAGAGCAAAAAATAGATGAAATGTATTGCTCGATGCGTGATTTAACACAAAATCAGATGAATGAGATCGTTTATTTTGCTGATAATAATCTGAAGACGTTAAAGTTTATTCCTGATGAAAAGCAAATTCTTTCTCGAAATTTCACTTTTGAATATTACAATTACATCCCGGTAATTTCGTTGAGAAATATCTTGTTAGATGATACTTTGAATAAGATAATCAAACGCGTTTTTGATCTTTTGTTTTCGATTGTAGTCATATTTGGTCTGCTTTCATGGTTGAGTATAATTCTTGCAATTTTAATTAAGTGGGAATCCAAAGGACCTTTGTTTTTTATCCAAAAGCGCAACGGATTAAATTATAAAGAATTTAGTTGCTACAAATTCAGATCGATGGAGATTAATGAGGAGGCACATTTAAATCAGGTTTGTAAAAATGATATACGCGTTACTAAAATAGGGCGCTTTATACGCAAGACAAGCATTGATGAGCTTCCACAATTTTTCAATGTATTATTTGGAGATATGTCTGTTGTTGGGCCTAGACCGCACATGGTAAGTCATACCCAAATGTATGCTCTAAAAATTGATAAGTTTATGGTGCGTCACTTTGTCAAACCAGGAATTACGGGGCTTGCTCAAACTAAAGGATTTCGAGGTGAAGTAGAAACCGATGAGGATATTATCAACCGCGTCAAATTTGACATCTTTTACATGGAAAATTGGTCTATTTTATTAGACATAAAGATCATTTTCATCACAATATACAACACTTTAAGAGGTGATAAAAAAGCATATTAGAAATGGAAAACCCACTTGTATCCATAATCACACCCTCTTTTAATTCGGCTAAATTCATTGCAGAAACGATCCAATCAGTCCAAAATCAAACGTATCAGGACTGGGAAATGATTATTGTGGATGACTGTTCAACAGATGAAACGATTTCCATTATTGAAGAAATCGTGAATAATGACAATAGAATTCATCTTTTTCAACTCCAGAAAAACGCTGGAACTGGAATTGCCCGAAATACTGCTTTGGAGAAAGCAACTGGCAAATTCATTGCTTTTCTAGATGCGGATGATTTGTGGAAACCCGAAAAATTAGACAAACAGCTTACTTTTATGAAAGCGAATAACCTTCCTTTCACCTTTTCATTTTATGATTGCATTAACGAAGCAGGCATACCTTTGAACAAAAGAGTAGAAGCGCCTTTGCATCTTTCGTACCAACAGTTGTTTTTTTGTAATTATATTGGGAACCTTACGGGAATCTATGATGTCAATTATTTTGGAAAAATTGCTATTTCCTCAATTCGGAAACGGCAAGATTGGATGATGTGGTTGACTATTCTAAAAAAAATACAATTCGCACAACCTGTTCCGGAAAGTTTAGCGCTGTATCGCATTCGAGAAAACTCGATTTCGGCCTCTAAACTCGATCTGATTAAACATAATTTTTCGGTTTATAGAACGCATCACCGTTTGAATTTAATTGGCGCAACGCTTTGTATGATCGGGTTTTTATTCACACAATTGCTACTCAAACCACGCTATTCTAAAACCATTAAAGCATCGATTTAAACTGCTTTAATTTTCCTCGATTCCTTCTTTCTAAACTATTTTTTCGGATAAATATAAAATTCAAATGCGGTTCGAGATACAATTCAATCGCCTTTTTAATCTTTTTTATTTGTTCCAAATTCAATTCGGCTTCGCTGACATATTCAATTTCGAAGCAGTCTATTTTGGTCTGTTTGATCACAAATTCTTTGACGTTTCCGTCATCCTCAATAATACTTTTTGTGACGTAATAAAAGGTAAGTCCAGGTGATTTTTTCCCGCTGGGCAAAACTGCTACATCATTAGTTCTTCCTATTAATTTTTTCAGAATGGGTTTTTGTAACGTACTTTTTTCATCCAAAATTCCAATATCACCAAGGTCATATCGTATAAAAGGATGCGCTTTATTGAACAAGGAGGTAATGACGATTCGGCCCGAAGTACCATTTGCAACCGCTTTATTATTTTCGTCTAAAATTTCTACAAACAACGTTTCTGAATTCACTTGCCATTCTCCTTCCGTATTCTGAAAAGCAATTAAATCCAATTCTGAAGCACCATATTCATTGACGATAGGAATGCCAAATTGTTTTTCTAAAAGCATTTTATCGTCATCAAAAAGCATTTCAGAAGTTACCATGCAAACTTTCAAACTCGGACAAATTGAAGTTAATACGATGTTTTTCTTTTGCAAAAATTTAGCAAATAAAACAATGGAACTCGTATAGCCATTGATGTAATCGAATTTTTCATTCTGAAATTTTTTCAGTATCTTTTCTAAAACGTCATCCGATAAATCAAAAATGGAAAACCGAAAACGATGGCTTAAAAAATCCTTGAAACGTTCTTTTTTGTTGCTAATAAAATCCATCGGAATTCCATAAAACCGCGCTTGATAGGAAGTATTAAAATCAATTCCGTACCAACCAAAACGGTACATATTTGAAGCCCAAGTCAAGGCATGACAATATTTGTCCTTGGCAAAAATAAACGGAGTCCCGCTGGAACCGGAAGTTTTGTTTACATAACTGTTTTTAACGAAATAGCCTTTTGAAAGTCTTTCCAGTAATGGTTTTTGTAAGTTTTTCTTATTTAGAACTGGTAAATCTTCCCAGTTTTCATAATTTTCTGAACCGACTAAATCTTTATAAAAAGCGTTATTTTGCAAATGAAAATGGACAATTTCCAATTTTTTATTTTGAACAAAAACTTGATGTTCTTTTTCAGAAAAGGCTACAATTTTCCGCAATTCGGCTTTAGCTTCCTTCATAGGAAAGCCATTTAGTCGCAAGGATAAGTCGAATAGTGGAAACATCACGCTACTTTTGAAACATCAAAACGTTTGATGGATTGCAATTCCTCGGCTTTATTTTCCTTTTCTTCTTCAATGTCAAAATCATCTTGAAGACCAAGCCAAAACTTCGCAGAATTGCCAAAATACAGACTTAAACGCAAAGCGGTATCAGCTGTAATTCGTCGGTTTCCTTTAGTAATTTCAGAAATTCTGGTTTGTGGAATTTTCAAATCTTTAGCTAATCTATAGGCTGATATTTCTAAAGGAATAAGAAATTCTTCCAACAGAATTTCACCTGGATGTATGTTTTTTAATTTTTCCATTTTAACGATTTTAATGATAATCTAT
This sequence comes from Flavobacterium xanthum, assembly GCF_900142695.1. Taxonomy (GTDB): domain Bacteria; phylum Bacteroidota; class Bacteroidia; order Flavobacteriales; family Flavobacteriaceae; genus Flavobacterium; species Flavobacterium xanthum. The sequence continues at coordinate 41,587 of NZ_FRBU01000021.1, forward strand.
TATTTCCACAGCAATTGAATTTCCGTCTTTCCAAATAAAAATAATACGCCATTGATTGTTAATTCGAATGCTGTAAAAATCCTTTAAAGTGCCCTTTAATTTTTCTAATCGGTTAGATGGAGGTATTCTCAAGTCATTCAAATCTTGCGAATTGTTAAGCATTCTTAATTTTCGTCTGCCAATTTTTTGAATTTCTTCCGGAAGAGCAGTTATTTGCCCAAGGTCGTCAGGAGCCCACTTTGTCATTTCGCAGGTATAAGAATGTTTTTTCTTGTGGGATTCAATTGAAGGCTTCCTTACAACAATTCCATTCCATATTTTTTCGGTTTCTTTAGAGCCAAATGAAATTATCATATCTTTAGCGTTACTAACGTTAAAAGTAAGTAAAAAAAATTATTATTTCAACATAAAACGAACTATTTTTGCACGACAACTAAACACAACTACACATGACAATTTTACTACTGGGTTCGGGCGGAAGAGAACATGCTTTTGCATGGAAAATGGTTCAAAGTCCGCTTTGCGACACACTTTTTGTAGCGCCAGGAAATGCTGGAACTGCTTCAATAGCGACGAATGTTGCGATGAGTCCAACTGATTTTGAAGCCATAAAAGCATTTGTAATTCAGGAAAAAGTAGCAATGGTAGTGGTGGGACCAGAAGATCCTTTGGTAAAAGGGATTTATGATTTCTTTTTAAATGATCCTGCGTTAAATCATATTCCGGTCATCGGTCCATCAAAAATGGGAGCACAATTGGAAGGTAGTAAAGAATTTGCCAAAGAATTTCTAATCAAACATAACATTCCAACTGCCGCTTATGATAGTTTCACAGTTGAAACGGTGGAAAATGGATGTAAATTTTTGGAAACGCTGCAACCGCCTTATGTTTTGAAAGCTGATGGATTAGCTGCAGGAAAAGGGGTTTTGATTATTCAAGATTTGGCAGAAGCCAAAGAAGAATTAAGAAACATGCTGGTTCATCAAAAATTTGGTGACGCCAGTTCTAAAGTGGTAATAGAAGAATTTCTTGACGGAATAGAATTAAGCTGTTTCGTTCTCACCGATGGAAAAAATTATAAAATATTGCCAACTGCTAAAGATTACAAACGCATTGGCGAAGGCGATACAGGATTGAATACAGGCGGAATGGGAGCAGTTTCTCCAGTTCCTTATGTTGATGCTGTTTTGATGGAAAAAATTGAAACACGTATTGTAAAACCAACAATTGATGGTTTTCAAAAAGATGGAATTCCTTACAAAGGTTTTGTTTTCATTGGGTTGATTAATGTCAATAATGAGCCAATCGTAATAGAATATAATGTAAGAATGGGCGATCCGGAAACCGAAGTCGTGATTCCTAGATTGAAAACAGATTTAGTAGAATTGTTTTTGGCTGTAGCCAATAAAAAACTGGATGAAATCACCTTAGAAATTGACGAAAGAAGCGCCACTACAATTATGGTTGTTTCTGGTGGATATCCGGAGGATTTCGAAAAAGGAAAAGTAATTTCTGGATTAGAGAACGTTCAAGATTCAATTGTTTTTCATGCTGGAACCAAACTGGATAATGGAAATATAGTGTCAAATGGAGGAAGGGTTTTAGCCGTAACTTCGTATGGAAATGATTTTGAAGAGGCCATAAAAAAATCTTACCAAAATATAGACAAGCTACACTTTGATAAGATGTATTTTAGAAAAGATATTGGAAACGATTTAAAATAATTTCCAATTATCGTTCACTTTTTTTTAAATATTATTTTAAGAAAGAGTGAGCGGTAGTATCTTGCTTCTCTGTTCCAGCGTCTTCAAAAATTTTCAATTGTTTGATCCAATACACCATGGCAGAGGCACAAATAATCATGAAAATCCAGTTGATTGTATTAGCAACAAACCAAGAAGATAGCTCTAATGAGCGTAAAAAGTCTAGAGGAGCAAATAAAATATTTACAAATAAGTACTGTATTCCTTCGAAAAATGATTTCATAATGTATAAAATTAATTTTATTAATTGTTTTTGAGGAACTCTGGAAAGTAAAAAGTCTTATTTAGAAGAATCTTTTTGAACTTGCAGGGTTTACTTTTTAAACAAGTATTATATTTACGAACACAAAAGTATAAAATATCCTTATGATAACAAGTGTTTTTAGAAAATCTACACCATTAAATTTTTCATTGGTCTTAATTTTAATGCTGATTTTCTTTTTCCTGTTTCAAATTCAAGATTTATCTTGGACCAATTCCTTTTTATTAATGCTAAGTAAGGGTGGATTACTGTGTCTTTTATTGGCTTCTATCTTCATTACAGATTTTGTAGCTAAAAAGAACGGATTGAGCAAAGACAGTACCTACACGATCTTTTTTTATTTTTTATTGCTGCTTTTTTTTCCAACCGTACTGGATAATTTAAGTCTGATTTTGTCTAATTTCTTTATTTTATTAGCCCTACGCCGATTGATTTCGTTACAATCTTTGAAAGCGTCCAAAGAAAAAATATTTGATGCTTCTTTGTGGATTTTTCTGGCAACATTATTTCATTTCTGGAGTATAATTTTTATTGTATTGGTTTTTATATCTATAATTTTCCATGTTTCTAGAGACTATAGAAACTGGATACTGCCTTTTATTGCTTTTTTTATTACTTCAATTATTTTCTTAGTATATGCTACAGTGTTCAATGTAAACGTGCTAGAATACATAACTAATAGTGTAACGACAAACTTTAGCATTGATTATTTTACTAATAATTATCAAAATGCGGCTTTGTCAATCTATGCTACAATCGCTTTATTTTTTCTAGTCTCTATGTTTGCCACATTATCAGGCAGACCACAACTATTGCATACTTCTTTCAAAAAAATCATTGCTTCTTTTTTTATTGGAGTACTTATTTTCTTGATCTCATCTAATAAAAGCAATGACCTATTAATTTTTACGGTTGCACCTTTAGCAATAATGGCAACTAGTTATATAGAAATACCACAGCTTAAATTAAAGCAAGAGATGGTACTTTCAGTACTAATTATCTGCAGTTTATTTGCTTTTTTTAGCCAGCTATAACTTATTTCCATAGGCAAGATCACCTGCATCACCTAATCCTGGGACGATGTAGCGGTGTTCATTTAATTTTTCATCTAAGGAAGCCACCCAAAGATGACATTGTTCTGGCAAGTATTCCTCTAGATAAGCAATTCCCTCAGGCGCGGCAATCACAACTGCAATGTGAATTTCTTTTGGTGTCCCATTTTCCATTAATTTATTGTAAACAGCAACTATGGATTGACCTGTGGCAAGCATGGGATCTACTAGTACTAAATTTTTCCCATTGATATCAGCGATGGCTTGGTATTGGACTAAAATATCAAAGTAATCGTCATTATTGGGATGATGTCTAAAAGCAGATACGAAACCATTCTCGGCATTATCGAAATAGTTCAGAAAACCCAGATGCAAAGGTAAGCCAGCCCGTAAAATGGAGCATAAAACCAACTGATCTTTGATCTCAGTCGTATTTTTTATGCCTAACGGCGTTTGGATTTCAATGGGTGCGTAATGCAGTTCTTTACTTAATTCATACGCCATTATTTCGCCAATACGCTCAATATTTCTTCGGAAACGCATGCTGTCATTGTGAACATTCACATTCCGTATTTGCCCCAAAAAATGATTAAGGACACTGTTTCCTTCTGATAAATAATGAATTTGCATGGTTGTATATTTGTAATTAAACTTCTAGTTATTTTTTTATGGTATAAAAGTATAAAAAGTATCTTTGTCTTTTAATATATAAAGATATGTTTTCAAAACTAGCGTACTCCGTATTCGAACAAAGTATCAAGGATTATCATCAATTTGATAATGTCGATCAGCCTATAAACAATCCTTTCCCGAAGGATAAATTCGAACATTTGTTATACCACAAAAACTGGATTGACACCGTTCAATGGCATTTTGAAGATATTATTCGGGATCCAAATATCGATCCAGTTGCAGCGTTGACTTTGAAAAGAAGAATCGATGCTTCTAATCAAGAACGTACGGACATGGTGGAATATATTGACAGTTATTTTCTTCAAAAATACAGTCATGTTGTAGTAAAAGAGGAGGCAAAAATCAACTCAGAAAGTCCAGCTTGGGCTTTTGACCGATTGTCAATTTTAGCTTTAAAAATTTATCACATGAATGAAGAAGCGACTCGTTCTGAAGCTTCCCAAGACCACAGAGATAAATGTCAGGCCAAATTGAATATTTTATTGGAACAAAGATCCGATTTGTCAGCCGCTATAGATGATTTGTTAACAGACATCGAAAACGGTGATAAATTCATGAAAGTGTACAAACAAATGAAAATGTACAATGACGATGAATTGAATCCTGTTTTGTATCAGAACAAGAAGTAAAAAAATATTTTTTGAACCATTAAGGTATTAAGATTCATTAAGTTTTCCTCAATACCTTAATGGTTTTTAAACATTAATTAATTGTCAACTACTATCAAACATATAGCCGTCATGAGACTTTCCGCAATGGGAGATGTCGCCATGACGGTTCCTGTTTTACGCGCTTTTGTAAATCAGTACCCAGAAGTAAAAATCACCGTTATTTCTAGACCTTTTTTTAAACCCTTTTTTGAAGGAATTCCTAATCTTTCTTTTTTTGCTTTCGATGAAAAAGAACGACACAAAGGATTTTTAGGATTGTTGCGTTTGTTCCAAGATTTGAAAGGTTTAGAAATTGATGCTTTCGCCGACTTACATAACGTTTTACGTTCTAAAATAATCCAAAACCTTTTTGCGTTAAGCGGAAAAAAAACAGCTTCGGTGGATAAAGGAAGAGAAGAGAAGAAAGCTTTGACGCAAGCCGAGAATAAAGTGTTCCAGCAACTGCCTACGATGTTCGAAAGACATGTGAAAGTGTTTGAACAACTCGGTTTTAATGTTAATTTATCGCATGTAGTTTTTCCTGAAAAGGTAGTTTTAAGTCTGGAGATTTCAACAATAATTGGAACCAATCATCAGAAACTAATTGGAATTGCACCTTTTGCACAATACGATTCTAAAGTGTATCCGTTGGATTTGATGCAGGAAGTGATTGATCAATTGGCTTTGGATTCAACCCAAACTATTCTGCTTTTTGGCGGTGGAAAAAAGGAAATAGAACTCTTAAATTCGCTTGCTGCGAATAAAGACAATGTGATTGTTGTTGCAGGAAAAATTAAGTTTCAGCAGGAATTACAACTCATTAGCAATCTTGATGTCATGCTTTCCATGGATTCCGGGAATGCGCATATTGCGGCCATGCTTGGTGTAAAAGTCATTACGCTTTGGGGCGCTACGCATCCGTATTCGGGATTTTCACCTTTTAATCAACCAATGGAAAATGCTTTGGTATCGGATAGAAATGGGTTTCCTAAACTACCAACTTCGGTGTATGGGAACAAGAAAGTAGCTGGTTATGAAGATGCCATGCGAACGATTACCGTTGATACAATTCTTAAGGCACTCTAGCTACAGTTTACATATCCTTGACTGTATTTTCCTTTTGTATGTTTGATGTAATTTTCACGCAATGCTAATTTTAACACTTTTATAACAAATAGGCATAAACACATAGTGGGAAAAATACTATTTTTGATTTTGATACGTTCAGCGTAAACCGTAAAGTAAAGACTAAATAAAAATGCTTATTTGCTAGTTCAACTTTTTGGAAATACTTTGAAATATGCCATTAACAAAAATATGAAACTATTTATGTCAAAAATTACGGTAACAATTGCAATTTTGTTGATTTTCTCCTTTTCTGCGTTTTCTCAAAAAAATAAACTTTCAGGTATTTTGACCGCTGGAAGTGAAAAAACCCCCATTTACAATTCAGTTGTTGCTTTATTAACTCCGGTAGACTCGGTTTTATACCAATTTACACGATCAGACAAAGCGGGTAAATTCAACCTTAATAATGTAAAACCGGGTAATTACATTCTAATGTCATCGCACAGTCAATATGCGGATTATTTAGATGAAATTACCGTAACTAGCACTGATAAGGATTTAGGAGCCATTGCTTTGATGAGCAAAATGGAATTGTTGCGAGAGGTGATTATAAAAACGGGATCTATCAAGATTAAAGGCGATACAACTAGTTACAGGGCTAGTGATTTTAAAGTTGATGCCAATGCCAATGTGGAAGAATTGCTAAAAAAATTGCCGGGAATACAAGTTGATAAAAATGGAACCATCAAAGCTATGGGCGAAACAGTAGAAAGAGTTCTAGTTGATGGCGAAGAATTTTTTGGTGATGATCCAGGCATGGCTGTAAAAAACCTACGTGCCGATGCTATAAAAGAAGTACAAGTTTTTGATAAGAAAAGCGATCAAGCGGAGTTTACAGGAATAGATGATGGCGACTCTAAAAAAACAATTAATCTGAGATTAAAGGAGGATAAAAAGAAAGGCTATTTTGGTAAAATAGATGGAGCAAACCAACCCTTTACTGGTTCGGATTCTAGATACAATAGCAATATCATGGTGAGTAGTTTCAAAGGAAAAAGAAAGCTTTCGGCATTTTTGTTAAACGGAAACACGGGTCAAGATGGGTTAAGCTGGCAGGACAGTGACAAATTTGGTGGAGGAGACGGAAATGTCAGCATGAGTATGGATGATGACGGAAATGTAAATTACGAATGGACCGGTGGCGATAATGATGGCGAACCTTATGTAGACACTCAAAACGGTTTTATAAAAAACACTAATGCAGGATTGCAATATAACAACAAATGGAATGACAAGCATTCCTTAAATTTATCACCAAAATACAACAGTCAAAGTTATCAAAACAATAGCACTAGGAATACGCAAACTCAAGTAGGAGCGACTCAATTGAATGAGAACAGAGCTACTGCTAGTCATGTAGATAGAGATAATTTTAAACTTAATGCGGTTTATGATGTAAAAATAGATTCAGTAAATACCCTGAAATTTACGGCTAAAACTAATTTTTATAATACTGAAAGTGACGAATTTACTACGGGAAATACCACTGGAAGCGATGGATTGTTAAGAAACAGACAGGAACGATTATTTACGACAAAATCAAACAAGGAATCGGTGTCTGCGAGTGCTTTGTTTAAGCATAAATTTGTAAAACCACGTAGAACATTATCAGTAAATACGAGTTGGAGTACGTTGAATTCAAATGCTAATAATTTTTTAAAATCGGCTAACGAGAGTTATGAAGGAGGCGATTTTGCTTTTAGTAACGCGGTAGATCAAAATAAAATTGGAGATAAAAGCAATCAAAATCTGGCTCTAAATGTAGCCTATACAGAGCCTATTGGAAAGAAATTTGCTTTGCAATTATCCTATCAAATTACGCACAATACGGGCAATAGTAACTTTGTGACTTACGATTTTTCAGACCTAACAGGCAAGTATGATGTAGTAGTTGATTCGCTTTCAAACCAATTCAAGCAGAGCATTACAACAAATAAACCCGTTCTAAAATTAAGTTATAATGCCAAAAAAATCAATTATAGTTTTGGTAGTGGTTTTGGTTTTACCTCATTTGATTTACAAGATCAAACCCTAAATAGGGAATACAAACGCAGTTTTACTAACTTTTTCCCAAGCGCAAATTTTTCGTATAAGTACAAAAGCAACAGTAATTTGCGTGTAAATTATCAAGGTGCAACAAGACAGCCTACTATTGACCAATTACAGCCTTTACGAAACAATCAAGACTTTTTTAATCAAGTGCTAGGAAACCCGGATTTAAAACAATCTTTCACAAATAGCATCAACGTTTCTAACAACAGCTACAGCATTTTGACCGAAACTAATTTTTATCAAAGCCTCTCTTTTAGAACAACCTCTAATTTGATTTCTTTCAATAGAGATATTGACCCTGAAAGTGCAAAAACAATTAGTACACCTATAAATACAAATGGTAATTTTTCAGCCAACTTGTATATGGGTTACGGGTTTAAAGTCAAAAAAATGAATATGTATGTTAACCTTAGTCCATCTATAAATTACAATAAATCGGTCAATAGCATTAATAGACAAATCAACAATTCGAATATATTAAGTTCTAATTTTTCTGTTTATTTGAATAAATCCAAAGAAAAGAAATACGATATTAATCTAAGCAATACTTTTTCAAATAGCCGTAACAGTACCTCTCAAAACAATGAAGTAAAATCATTTAATACCAATAATTTAGGTTTAGATGTTGCCGTTTATTTTAGAGAAAAATGGAAATTATCAACAGATTATAATTTGTATTCTCGTCAAAAAACAGTTGATTTTCAAAATAATCTTACCAATCAATTGTGGAATGCCAGGTTCCAACGTACTTTTAAGAACGATGAGTTTACCGCTTATGTAATGGTGCGTGACATTTTGAATCAAAACATAGGTATTAGTAGATTTGTTTATGACAATACAATAGGAGAAGAGCAAAATGATAGACTCCGACGCTATGCTATGATCGGGTTTACATGGAATTTTAAAAATAAAAGCGGCATCGAAAAAAAATAAAGAAGCCGGATACAAATTGTAATTCAACATCGAAAAATAGTATTATTTTTTAAAATTAATCATCTCAATACTTTAAAATACAACGCAATGAAATCAATATATTTTTACCTCACATTATTTGTTTTCACTACTGGATCTTATGCACAACAGTTTGTAGATAAAGCTGTAATTGAATACGAAGTCAACACCAATCTCAAAAAAACAATGAGCAATGACAGTTGGGATGAAATGATGAAAGATAATTTATCCGACTTAAAAATATCGTATTATACCTATACTTTTGAAGACAACAAAAGTGTATTTAAATTTGATCGATGGAGTCCAAAAACAAGAATACCAAAACAGGAGAAAGAAGCTGACGAAGAAAACTCTTGGTATTTTGATTTTACAAACCAAAAAATGAACCTTCAGAAACAAATTGTAGGTACTAATTTTGTGATTGCGGATAGCATTCCGAATATTCAATGGAAAATCACCAATGAGCGCAGAGAAATAGCAGGCTATAATTGTCGAAAAGCGGTTGGTAAAATATTTGATGATGTATATGTGTTTGCTTTTTATACGGATGACATTACAATTTCTGGCGGTCCATGTAGTATAAATGGTTTACCGGGAATGATTTTAGGACTTTCAATACCAAGATTGTATACGTCATACATAGCCACCAAAATTGATTTAAAAATTAAAGATAGCACTGTGATTAAACCTGCTATAGCTAAAAAAACCTATGATTTAAAAGAACTCAAAACATTAATAGAAGAAAAAACGAAGGATTGGTATACGTACGGAGAGGACAAGGAAGAGAATAAAAGACAGAAAAATATGTTCTTGTGGAATGCTTTCTTGTAATGTTTTGACTATTATCAAATTACTGATTTTTGAAAATGATGTTTAAATAAGGAGTGCAATTAAAGCCAAATTTTCTCCTCCCGACAGCGAACCAAAATATATCTTTTTAAATTCGAAATGGTTTCTTGATAATTTGGCGCATCATACCCAAAACGGTCATGTTCAGCATGTTCTTTCTCGGTAGCATCGCAGCCTTTTATGACTTCTTTAATCATATCAAGCATCGCTAATTCTTTGTTGTTTGTTTTTTGAAATTTGAATTCCACGATTTCATCTTGCAATTGCTCACAATATTCCAAAAGTTGCGCTACTTCTGGTTCGTCAAGAAGGGAAGGGTTATTTTTGAAAAGTTCTCGAATGGATTTCATTTTAAAAACGGTTTAGTGGCTACTTTTGGATTAAAGCTTAGATTTTAAATCCATTCTTTCGTGAAGAATTCGTATTATTTCTATTTCTTTGACCGAAATAATTCTAAAAAAAATAATGTGATGATTAGTTTTAAATCCTAAAAGATCAGGTTGAATTAGCTCGTAATTTTTGCCAAAGTTAGGGTAATTAGCTAATTCCTGACAAGATGCTAATAGAAGTTTATAATACTTATTGGCTTGTTTTTCTGACCATTCCTCATAAGTATACTCCCAGATTTCAGCTAAATCGGTAACAGCTAAATTGGTCAAATAATATTTAGCCATTTGCTTTTTTCATTGCTTGTAACGTTTCTAAGTGTTTTTTTGGATCGAAGTCTCTTGCAAGCCCACTATCAATACCTTCCTGAATGGCATTTTTTAATAGTAAAACTTTATCTTCTTCCTCTTCTAGCATGCGAAGTCCGGCCCGGATAACCTCACTTGCATTTTGAAACCGACCTTTTGAAATACTTTTTTCTACAAAAGTTTCAAAATGGTTTCCTAAAGAGATTGATGTGTTCTTTCCCATGATTTTAATTTTTTACTAAAGTACCAAATATTGGTAACAATTGAAATGTTTTTTCGGAAAATTTAACGTTCTGTCCTCCTCGCTAGGGTTTTGAGATTATGTTAAGATTGTTGTTATGGATTGTCACATTAAATTAAGTAGGATATGTAAAACTGCAAAGTCACTTTTATTAGTGTTTTATCCTTTGGTAACTAGATGATTTTCTACAGTTTCATCATTTCACCAAAATACTAAGAATCCCAACCTCCCTAAAACAAAAGAACTTCCCTTTTCAGAGAAGTTTCATGTATAAAGCAATTTATCTTTTAAACATCATCATAATCTACATAAATAGATTCTGATGTTGGATGTGCTTGACAGGTAAGAATCAAACCATCGGCGATTTCTTTATCCGTCAAGATAGAGTTTTTAGACATTTCGGCAGTTCCTGAAGTAACACGCGCCAAGCAGCTGCTGCAAATTCCGCCTTGGCAAGAATACGGCGCATCAATACCTTGTTTCAAGGCTGCATCAAGAACGGTTTGTTTTTGTGACATTTCAAAAGTGGTCTCTTCATCATCTACCAAAATGGTAATTTTAGAATGTCCGCCTAATGATTTTTTGATCTCGTTTACCTGTGTTGAAGTAGCAAACAATTCAAATTTAATGTTTGATTCCTTTACGTTCTTTTCTTTCAAAACTCCGGAAACAATATTGATCATTTCTTCCGGTCCGCACAAGTAGAACTTATCAAAATCAAGTTCTTTGTGTTTATTATTTAAAACAAAGTTCACTGTTGATTTTTCAATTCGGCCAAATAAAGCCTGATCTACTTTGGCTTGACTGAAAACATAATGTACAAAAAAGCGACCCACATATTGCAATTGCAAGTCGTGTAATTCTTGATGAAATATGGTTTCTTCGGGAGTTTTGTTACCGTAAACCAATACAAAAGAGCTATTCGGTTCGTTTTTCAATACGGATTTTAAGATGGACATTACCGGTGTAATTCCGCTTCCAGCAGCAAATGCCGCATAGTTTTTTTGGCGTTCAGCCTGAGGTTCAAAAGTAAATTTACCTTCTGGAGTTCCTATTTCTAATGCATCACCTACTTTAAGTTTGGTATTAGCAAACTGAGAAAAAGCACCGCTAGGCACCGCTTTTACTGCAATACGTAATTCTCCGCTATCGGGTGAAGAGCAAATCGAATAGGCACGGCGAATTTCTTCACCATCAAGGGTTAATCTCAAGTTTAAGTATTGACCCGCAATAAAGGTATAGTTCGCTTTTAGTTCTTGAGGGACATTAAAAAGTATGGAAACCGCATCTTTGGTTTCGCGTTTTACTTCTTTTATAATTAATTTTAAAAAGGATGACATCTGATTATTTTTTTGCAAATATACTAAAGTGTATAGGTTTCTAAAAAATTAAAAAGATTGAAATTTATATACCTAATGAAGTTATGTATAAGAATCTTATGTATATTTGTGTATCAATATGAGCTTGCTTCGTGCCTCGGAATGACTAAAAAAATGAAAAACTCGCAATTATACAAAGGAAGTCTGAATACCATCATCATGAAATTGCTAGAAGAAAACGGCAAGATGTATGGATACGAAATCACGCAAAAAGTAAAGGCCATCACGCAAGGCGAACTCAACATTACCGAGGGCGCTTTATATCCTGCGCTACACAAAATGGAAGCAGAAGGAATTCTAGACGTAGAGATGGAGAAAGTAGACAATCGCATGCGTAAATATTACAAATTGACGGAGGCTGGCACCAAGGAAACCGTAAACCGACTCTCCGAGCTCGAAGATTTCATCAGGAACATGCAAAGTTTAGTAAGCCCAAAACCCAATTTAGAATTTTAATTTTTTGAAGATGAAATTAACAGCGGAACAAATAGAATTTATAGATTCCATCTTATTATCAAACGGCATTATGTATGATGATGTAAAATTAGAGATGATGGATCATATGGCTTCAGAAATAGAAATTCTGATGGAGGAAAATGCACTGCCTTTTGAAGAAAATTTTAAATTGGTATTGGATAAATGGAAGCCACAATTACAGCTATCTTTTTCTGGATTAATTGGATTTTCCAACCCTAAAATCATCACTTCGAAATGCCATGATTTAATAAAAAATCAATTATTATTTGCACTTTTTGTAGCTGGTTTACTTACATGCTTGGTTTTGTTTTTGATATCATATTCAACTTTTAATAGCATGTTCAAAAGCATTGAACAAGTTTTTAAATCTTTTATTGTTGTTGAATTTTGTTTGGTTATTTTATCCTTGGGTTTGGTTTGGAGCACCAAGCGACAAACAACGTATAGTTACTTAATGAAGAAAAAAGGTCTTGGTGTCATTTTATTTCTTTTTATGATAGGAATCGGAATGTTTCCCGCGCAATTAAATCATCCGGATTTTAAAATTGCTTTTGTTACTATTTTTATATCTATTATTTATGTTGTAATGGGTATGTTTTATTTGCAATTTGCTCTGAAACATTTTCAGTTTGAAAGAAAATTAAAAAATAACTAAGGATGAAACTAACCAACCAACAAATACAATGCATCTCAAATCACATTGAATCCAAAGATATCAAATGGTATGAGTTGCAACTAGAACTCACCGATCACATGGTTACTAGTATGGAAGAATTTTGGGAACAGAATCCTGAGCTGTCTTTTGAGCAAGTAAAAGAAAACACATTTAAAAAATTCACAAAACCAGAATTAAAAGCGATTGAAAAGCAGCGTAAACAAATTCTTGTCGAAGAGTACAATAAACAACAACGAAAAATGGTTGGAACTTATTTTAAGTTTCCTAAAATTATGGGTTGTATTTTGCTTGTTATTATAAGTTTTAAAGTATCATTCTATTTCGAAAGCCCTTACAAATATATACTAGCATTGTTTTGGTCATTATATGTTTTAGCAATTCCACTGCTTTATTTCTTTCACAAAAACCGCAAGATAAATGGTAAACGTTTTCTCGCCATTGAATCTGTACATCCTTATTTAACAATAATGGGAGTGCCTCAATTAGGAATGTGCTCAATTAATCCATTTAAAGAGGAAATTAATCAATACCCAGCAGTAGTTCTAGTTTTTTGTTTGATTTGGACACTCGGGATTTTATTTGTCGCGAGTGCTACTTACCTTCAAAAGCAATCAATTAATACAATCAGAAAACAGTACCAACTTTCATAAAGTTACAAAATGAAACTAACTAAACAACAAATCGCTCAATATGAGGAAATCTTGGTTTCAAACGGTCTTGTGTATAATGCCACAAAAACATAAAGAATGAAAATTAGGTAAGTTCTGTTACTAATAAACGACATCGCGCAAATTTGTCATGCTGAGGAACGAAGCATCTCCACAAAATTGGCAATTCACTTTTAAAGCGAAAAAAGATGATTGAATTTCAAGAAGGGTACCATACGTATTATGTTTACATTTTGACTAACAAAGCGAAAACGGTTTTATATACTGGCGTAACAAATAATTTGAAAATAAGGCTGCAACAGCACAAGCAATCCTTAAGTCCTAATTCGTTTACAGCCAAATACAATGTACATTATTTGTTGTATTTCCATAAGTTCACTTGGATTCAAATAGCAATTGCAAGAGAGAAAGAAATAAAAGGATGGAAAAAAGACAAGAAAATCACACTAATAAAAACAATTAATCCGGAGTTGAATTTTTTGAACCACTTGTTTGAGTAGCAATGAGCAGAGATGCTTCATTCCTCAGCATGACAAAAAAGAGTGAAAAAAGCAAGAAAATCGTATGCGGTAAATAATATTCAAAAAAAACCAAAACATAACATGAAATTAACTCAAGAACAAACACAACATATTTTTAATAAAATTACAGATTTTGGCATAAAATGGTATGAGTTGCAATTAGAATTGACGGATCACGTAGTTTCTAGTATGGAGGAGTTTTGGGCAATAAATCCTAATTTCACTTTTGATCAGGTGAAAGAAAACGCATTTAATAAATTTAGTAGACAAGATATAAAAGCGATTGAAAAGGAGCGTACAAAAAGTTTAAGAAAAGAATTAACTAGAGAACATAGAAAAATGATTGCGAACTATTTAACATTTCCAAAAATCATCGGTAGTATTACTTTAGTGTATTTAGCATATGCTTTTTCAGTTTATTTTGTTAGTCCTCAGAAATATTTAGCGGTATTATTTTCTTCTTTATTGATTTTGGGTTTACCATTACTTTATTATTGGTGGAAAAGTAAAGAAATTGATGGCAATCAATTTTTGACTCTTCAAACCTTGGATCCGAACCTTTTAGTGTTTTCTTTTCCATCTTTAGGAATGAACATCACAACACAGTTAAAAGAAGAATTAGTGGAACACCAATGGCTCGTATTGCTTTTTTGTTGTTTTTGGGTATTAGGAATATTATTCATGATTACAGCAATTCACCTACAAAAAATGACTATTTCAAAAATCAAAAAACAGTACCAACTTTCATAAAGTTACAAAATGAAACTAACTAAACAACAAATCGCTCAATATGAGGAAATCTTGGTTTCAAACGGTCTTGTGTATAACGCCACAAAAACATAAAGAATGAAAATTAGGCTAGTTCAGTTACTAATAAACTACATCGCACAAATTTTTCATGCGGAGGAACGAAGCATCTCCACAAAATTGGCAATTCACTTTTAGAGCGAAAAAAGATGATTGAATTTCAAGAAGGGTACCATAAGTATTATGTTTACATTTTGACTAACAAAGCGAAAACGGTTTCATATACTGGCGTAACCAATAATTTGAAAATAAGGCTGCAACAGCACAAGCAATCCTTAAATCCTAATTCGTTTACAGCCAAGTATAATGTACATTATTTGTTGTATTTCCATAAGTTCACTTGGATTCAAATAGCAATTGCAAGAGAGAAAGAAATAAAAGGATGGAAAAAAGACAAGAAAATCACACTAATAAAAACAATTAATCCGAAGTTGAATTTTTTGAACCACTTGTTTGAGTAGCAATACAGAGATGCTTCGTTCCTCAGCATGACAAAAAAGAGCGAATAAAGCAAGAAAATCGTAAGTGACAAATAACTTTCAAGAATAGCAAAATAGAATATGAAATTAACTTCTCAACAAATTGACCACCTATTCACTTTCACTCGCCAGCATTATGTAGAGTGGTACGACTTACAATCAGAATTGGTAGATCACATAGCAAACGCTATCGAAACCCAATGGCAAGAAAACCCAAATCGCTCGTTTGATGAAGCGCTGCAACTTGAATTCAAAAAGTTTGGTGTTTTTGGGTTTATGGATGTGGTCGAAAAACGACAAGCCGTTTTGGGTAAAAAATACAATGGTTTGGTTTGGCAACATTTCAAAGATTTCTTTGGCATCCCAAAAATTATATTGACAATCGCCATGACGCTAGTTTTATACAGTATTTTAAAAATAAGTGCTTATAGCGCATGGATTTTTGTAGGTCTCTCTCTTATTGTAGTAGGATTTACTTTTTACGAACTTTTCAAAAACAATAAAAACAATAAAAGAAAAAAGCAAACCCAAGAAAAAAGATGGCTTTTTGAAGAAATAATAAATCAATACGGCAGCTTTTCAGGAGCTATTATTTTTCCGTTTAATGTATTCGTTTCAGTGTTTAATCATTCCGAAAAGTATTTAGGCAATTACTATTGGATGATGGGATTGAGTTTCTTTTTAGTAGTGGTCATCTTACTGCTTTTTATCATTTTTAAAATCATTCCAGCCAAAGCAGAAGAGTATCTACAAACAACTTATCCAGAATATAAATTAGAAAACGTGTAACATTTCCTTACTTTTAGGTACTTACTAGCAAACCAAAAAACCAAACTATGATTCAAAAATTCCTCTATCTCGAATGGAAAGCATTTATTAGATCGGCTTCGTTCGCGACCAATTTAGCTTTAAAAATCCTGATGGGTTTTGTCGCCGTTTATTTTATTCTGATTTTCTTAGCCTTGGGAATTGGTGTTTTTTACATCCTCAAGAAAGAGAACATGGATCCTGTTGCAACGGTAAATAAGTTCATGATTTACTATGTGTTGATGGATTTAATCATCCGATTGCTATTACAAAAAATCCCAGTTTTAAACATTCGCCCGATGCTGGTTTTCCCAATCAAAAAATCGACAATTGTGCATTTCTCCTTGGGGAAAACTATTTTATCTTTTTTTAATTTAGTACATGGTTTTTTCCTGATTCCGTTTAGCGTTGTACTAATCATCGAAGGCTATGATGCGTTGTCAGTAGTGCTTTGGTTCACGGCCGTGTATTCGCTATTGTACATCAATAATTTCATAAATATTATACTGAGTAATAAAGATAATTTATTTGGTATTTTCCTTGCGATAGTTGCGATTTTAGGAGGATTGCACTATTACGATTATTTTAATATTACAGATTATACCGCTCCATTTTTTGATGCAATTTTCAATACCTATTGGGCTTTTGCCATTCCAGTTATGGCGCTTGTTGTGTTGTATGTTGCCACATTTCAGTATTTCAAAAACAATTTATACCTCGACGCAGGATTGTCAAGCAAACATGATATTGCCAAAACAGAGGATTTGACTTGGTTGAACCAATTTGGAACTATAGGAACCTTCTTGAAAAACGACATTAAATTGATTAAAAGAAACAAACGTTCTAAAACCACCGTAGGATTAAGTGTTATGTTTTTATTTTACGGCTTTTTGTTCTTTACTAATGGAATTGCAATGTACAACAATCCAGTAATGCACATCTTTGCTGGTATTTTTGTCTCCGGTGGATTCTTAATCACTTTTGGGCAGTTTGTACCAAGTTGGGACAGCGCGTATTACCAATTAATGATGACACAAAACATTCCGTACAAAGGCTATTTGAGTTCGAAGTGGTGGCTCATGGTAATTGCAACATTAGTGACTACAACTATCGCGTCTTTCTATCTTTATTTTGGCGTGCAGGTGTATTTAACCATTGTTGTTGGAGCGATTTATAATATTGGTATCAACTCGCATTTGGTTTTGTTAGGTGGCGCATATACAAAAACACCCATCGATTTGAGTTCTGGAAAAGGGGCTTTTGGAGACAAAAAAGCATTCAACGTAAAAACCATGCTAATATCTATACCGCAATTAGGACTGCCCGTTTTACTGTATTGGCTAGGTTCTAAATATGGAAATCCAACTATCGGATTGTCTCTAGTAGCCGCAGTAGGAGTAATTGGTTTTGCTTTCAAAGACAAAGCGTTCTCCTTGATCGAAAAAATCTACAAAGCAGAGAAATACGCGACCATTGCTGCTTACAAACAAAAAGGATAATCCAGCGATTAACGAAATCAACAAATAACCGAATAAACTTTTTCAAACATGATACAAGTAAACAACCTTTCGAAAACATACAACGGAACAACCGTATTAAAAATAGATTCTTTAGAGATAAAAAAAGGCGAAAGCTTTGGATTAGTAGGCAATAACGGTGCTGGAAAAACTACTTTTTTTAGCCTTTTATTGGATTTAATCCAGCCTTCAACAGGAAACATTGTCAACCATGGCGTACAAGTAAACACCAGCGAATCTTGGAAACCCTTCACCGCCTCCTTCCTAGATGAAAGTTTCTTGATAGGCTACTTGACTCCCGAAGAATATTTTTACTTTATAGGTGATTTACGCGGACAAAACAAAGCCGATGTCGATGCTTTATTGGCTACACACGAAGAATTTTTCAATGGTGAAATCCTAAAAAACAAGAAATATTTACGCGATTTATCCAAAGGGAATCAGAAAAAAGTAGGCATCATCGCTACCTTAATCGGGAATCCGGAAGTGATTATTCTGGACGAACCTTTTGCTAATTTAGACCCAACCACTCAATTCCGTTTAAAAAAAATCATCAAAGATTTAGCCGATAATCCAGAGATTACTGTTTTGGTTTCTAGCCACGATTTGCAGCATACCGTTGAGGTTAGCGACAGGATTGTTGCCATGCACAAAGGCGAAGTGGTCAAGGATATTCAAACTTCACCAGAAACGTTAAAGGAACTAGAATTGTTTTTTGCCGTTTAAATTCAACCTAACAATCTCATAAAAAAGTATACCGCTACTACGCTAATTTCATTTATTACTTTAAATGTTTACGATGCGAATTAGCGGTTTATTTTTAGGCTTTCAAGTCAAAAACTACCTGTAAGTCTTTTAGATTTTACTTTGGGCGTGACCCTTCGTGAAAAACTTCGGGTCGGGCTGTACGCTGTATCTTTATTTTCTTAAAGAAAGAAAATAAAGGATGCCGCTTCCATCCCTCACGCACGCGAAAGAGTCAAATAAACCCGGATAATTTTCACGATGTCAAAAAGAAACGTATTTTTACCAGTCAGTATACTAAAAAGCATATTTAAAAGTTAATTGATAAAAACGTTTCCCCTTGAAAATCAATATATTTAAACCGTTACCCTTCTTGTTGTTTTTTGCTTTTTTGGTAGCTTGTTCTACTAAGAAAGATACTTTTTTGGCACGGAATTCTCATGCCTTAAGCACCAAGTATAACATTTTATACAACGGTAAAGTAGGCTTAGACAAAGGAGTTCAAACTTTAAAATCTAATGATGATGATGACTTCTGGCAACTTTTACCTCCAGAAAAAATGCAAATTGTAGAGGACTTCACCGCTACCACAAAACCAATAAATGCTGATTTTGAATTGGCTGAAACCAAAGCGACCAAAGCCATTCAGAAACACTCCATGAATATTGGAGGCAGAGAAAAAAACAGTCAAATTGACGAAGCCTATCTCATGCTTGGAAAAGCGAGGTATTACGACCAACGGTTTGTGCCGGCTCTCGATGCTTTCAATTACATTCTCTATAAATACCCCAACAGCAGCAAGATTTACGAAGCTAAAATATGGCGAGAAAAAACCAATATGCGTCTGGGAAATGATGCTTTAGTGATAAAAAACATCAGTAAATTATTAGAAGAGCACCAAGTAAAGAAACAAGTTTTTGCAGATGCAAACGCCCTTTTAGCGGCTTCTTTTTTAAACCTGGAAGAAAAGGATAGCGCCGTGGCCAAAATAAAAGAAGCCATCGCATTCACCAAAGTAAATCAGGAAAGAGCAAGATACCGTTTTGTTTTAGGACAATTGTATCTAGAGCTGGGGTATAAAGACAGCGCTGTGGCAGCCTATCAAGAAGTAATTAGTATGAACCGAAAAGCGGAGCGAAAATTTGTTATTCAAGCACATGCTAAAAAAGCGGAATTATTTGATTACCAAATTGGAGATACGATTTCTTTTGTAAACACCTTCAATAAACTGATGCAAGACCGAGAAAATCGTCCCTACAAAGATTTGATTTTTCATCAAATGGCCGTGTATCATGACAAGCAAAACAATCGGAAAACGGCAATGGATTTGTATAGTGCTTCCTTAAAAACGAATTCGAAAGACAGCTATTTAATAGCCTCTAACTATAGAAATTTAGGAAACATGTATTTTAGAAATGCGGAATATCCTTTGGCGGCAAAATACTACGATAGTACTTTAGTCAAGCTAAATAAGAAAACTAGAGAATTTGGTAAAATTCAAAAAATCAGAAGCAATCTCGATGAAGTGATTTTATACGAGGCGTTGGCAAAGCAAAATGACAGTATTCTAAATGTAGTGGCAATGAATCCTGCGGATCGTTCCGCTTATTATGAAAAATACATTACTAAATTAAAGGAACAAGATGAGGTTAAAAGGCTCTTAGAAGAAAAAAACAAAGTGATACAAGAAAACACTGCACGCAATAATTCACCTTCTTCTATTGATCCAGTTTCTACTCAAGATCCGATAAGACCTAACCGCAAATCGACAATGACTCCACCTACAGCGGCGTCCACTAATGCGCAGCCTGGAGCGAGTACATTCTACTTTTATAATTTTACAACCGTGGCTTTTGGTAAAATAGAATTTAAAAAAATATGGGGCGACAGGGTTCTAAATGGCAATTGGAGACTTTCATCAGGAAATGTAAATGCAGCGGCTGCTGATTCTTTGACTTTGGAAAAGAACGGTACAAAAAAGGAATCGGACATCATACTAGTTGCAGAGCAGTACACTACGAATTATTATTTAAAACAACTTCCGACCGCACAAATAGAATTAGACAGCATTAGTAAAGAACGCAATTTTGCCTACTATCAATTGGGAATTATTTACAAAGAAAAATTCAAAGAAAATGATTTGGCTATCGCTAAACTGGAATACCTATTAAAAAATAATCCAGAGGAAAAACTGATTCTTCCTGCTATGTACAATTTGTATAAGTTATATCAAATCAACGGTAGCAGCAAAGCAGAGGCGATGAAAAACAGAATCGTAACGCAATATCCGGACTCCCGCTATGCCCAAATTATAAACAACACCAATCCAAGTGCGATTTCAGCAGTTGACTCGCCAGAAAGCGTCTATAACAAGTGGTATAAACTGTTTCAACAAGAGCAATTTGTTTTGGTTTTAGAGAATGCCGATGCTCTTATTACTCAGTTTTCGGGCGAAGAGATTGGATCTAAATTTGAACTGCTAAAAGCGAATGTGATAGGCAAGCTAAAAGGGGTTGCCGCTTACAAAAACGCGCTGCAAGTGGTTGCAGATAATTATCCAAATAGTGAGGAGGGGAAAAATGCCCTATTGATATTGAATGATCAAATTCCGTTTTTAGAAAAAATGGACTTTGTTACAACAGATTCAAATAACTGGAAAATTTTATATCAAGTGGGAGCACGCGATGCTCAAAACACCAAAGCGTTAGAAGAAAAAATAAAAGTATTCTTGGCAAGTGAAAACTTTCAAAAAATGTATTATTCGTATGATATCTACACGGACAAAGGAAATTTCATCACGATACATGGAATAAAATCAAAGGCCTACGCAGCGGATATTGCATTGGTTTTAGAAGAAAATATAAAATATAAAATTACTGATGCGGCTGTAGTAGTTTCAGGCGAAAATTATAAAGTCATCCAAATCAAGAAAAATCTTGAAACGTATTTAGCCTCTAAAAAGCAATAATTATGTTTGATAAAAAACAAAAATCATATACTGATCTTCTAGGAAAGACCAATAGAATTGTAGAGGGAACCACGATCAAAGGGGATATTATTTCACAAGCTGATTTTAGATTAGACGGACACTTGATTGGTAATTTTGAGTCTGGCGGAAAAATTGTAATTGGCCCTGCAGGAAGTGTCACGGGAGATATTGTATGTAAAAATGCAGATATCGAAGGCAAATTTGACGGAAAAATTCAGGTAACGGAGGTGCTAAATGTAAAATCGAAAGCTAGTATTCATGGTGAAGTTATCGTAGGCAAATTATCTGTTGAACCAGGTGCTGATTTTAGTGCGTCGTGTGCAATGAAGACCAATATTAAAAATCAAATGCCTACTAATGGACAACAAACCGCCTCAAAAAAGGCCTAATAAATGGCTTGCACTCATTAATATTCCCATTCAAATGGGAGTTATTATTTTCTTGTTCTCCTATCTTGGAGACTGGTTAGATGAAAATCATCCCAATCCCAAGGTGTATTACTCTAAAATTTTAGTATTCGTTGGTGTTGTACTGGCGTTGTATAACGTGATTCGGCAAGTAAACGAAATTAATAAAACACAATGAGTTTAAAAAAATACAGACCGCTTTTGTCTTTAGTAGTACTTGCAGGATTAGCATACCTTATTCATCGCGTTATTTTTTATGCTTTAGAAATAAATGATACGCCTTTTTATTATTCCATAGAAACCCTATATCTCTTGTTTTTAGTATTGTCAATTATGGTATTTGTAGTTTTGTTGAAAGTCAAAGAACGCAGTTTTGACAATGTAGGGATGTCTTTTCTTTTGAGCACAAGTGTCAAAATGATTGTTTGTTATGTAATTTTAAAACCTATATTGCAGGTCACAAACGAGGAAAATACATTGGAGAAAATTAATTTTTTTATGATGTTTATTATCTTTTTAGCAATTGAAACGATATTAACAATACGGATATTAAACGAAAAGCAATGAATATGTGATTTAAGGAACAAATCCATCAAAAATAAATTTTTATATTCTTTTGAATATTAATAAAAGATGTACATTTGCACCAAATTTCAGAAACGTAATAAATTAAGATAATTAACTGTTATGGTGATTTCAAACAAAGCACTTAGATTTATATTAGCGACTTTAGTAGCGTGTCTTCCTTTAATTAGTTTTGCAAATCCAGAAGTGGATACGACAAAAGTGAGAACAGAAGTTGCCCTTGAGGCAGCCGAAGGAGCTCATGCAGAACCAACAGATGTAAAATCTAAAATTAAAGAATTTATCAATCATCACCTTTTAGATGCGCATGATTTTACTTTTAATGTCGATGAGGCAACTGGAGCGCATAATGGTTTTTCTTTGCCAATTATTCTTTGGGACAACGGTTTACAAGTATTTTCTTCTTCAAAATTTCACCATGGTGAGGAAACAGCAGAACACAATGGAAACTTCTATGTTTTGCACCACGAAAAAATATACAAAACAGACGCAACTGGAACTTTAACAGAAGAGCACGGTCACCCAACAAACGCTGCTCCACTTGATTTGTCGATTACTAAAAGTGTAATTGGTATTTTAGGAATTGCACTTTTAATGTTTGTCTTGTTTACTGGATTAGCAAAATCGTATGGTAAAAATAACGGAATAGCTTCTGGTGCGGGAAGGTTTTTTGAACCACTTGTACTTTATATTAGAGATGAAATAGCTATTCCTAACATTGGAGAAAAAGGGTACAAAAAATACATGAGTTATTTATTGACTATATTTTTCTTTATTTTCTTTTTAAATATATTAGGATTAACTCCGCTAGGATTTAACGTAACAGGGAATATTGCTATTACAGCATCATTGGCTTTATTAACGTATTTAATTACCACTTTCACGGCTAATAAAAATTATTGGGGACACATTTTCTGGATGCCAGGTGTACCAACTCCAATGAAATTTATCTTGGCTCCAATTGAATTATTGGGAACCATCATCAAACCATTTTCATTAATGATACGTTTGTATGCTAACATTTTAGCAGGGCACGTTGTTTTAATGAGTATCATTGGTTTAATGTTTATATTCAAAAGCTGGATTGGAAGCACATTGTCATTTGGTTTGGCATTTGCACTTTCGATACTTGAAATATTAGTAGCTTTTTTACAAGCGTATATTTTCACCATGTTATCTGCACTGTATTTTGGAGCAGGAAACGAAGAGCATCATCACGAAGAGGCTCACTAGATTTCAGATTTTTGAAACTTGATTTATGATTGCAGATTTTGCAATTCTGAAATCAAAAATCGTTAATCTTCAATCTAAAATCAAATTGAATGTTTAATTTTTAATTTATATATTATGGAAATTCCAACTATTGTAGGAGCAGGATTGATTGTTATCGGAGCAGGTTTAGGTATTGGTAGAATTGGTGGTTCAGCAATGGACGCTATTGCTCGTCAACCAGAGGCTTCTGGAAAAATCCAAACAGCTATGCTTATCGCAGCTGCACTTATTGAAGGTATTGGTTTTGCTGCGTTATTCGCATCTTAATTAAAACTAAAATAAAACAATAGTTGCAACGGTTGGTTGTAACTATTGTTTTTAAAATTAAAACATTACAAATTGCGATTAAAAGCAATACATACTTTAAAATTTATAATTAGATATAATGGATAAGTTAATAAATGATTTTTCGTTTGGTTTGTTTATCTGGCAGATAGTAATATTTGTTGGATTAATACTCTTGTTAAAAAAATTCGCTTGGAAGCCAATTCTTGATGCAGTAAATGATAGAGAAGAAGGAATCAAGAATGCCTTACTTTCTGCTGAAAACGCTAGAAAAGAAATGCAAAATCTTCAAGCTGACAACCAACGTATTTTACAAGAAGCTAGATTAGAGCGCGACAACATGCTTAAAGAGGCTCGTGAAATGAAAGAAAAAATGGTTGCTGATGCTAAAAACGAAGCGCAAGTTCAAGGATTGAAAATGATTGAACAAGCGAAAGTGGCAATTGAAGGTGAAAAAAATGCAGCTATGGCTGAGTTGAAATTACAAGTTTCTACTTTATCATTGAGTATTGCTGAAAAATTATTGAAAGACGAATTGTCTAACAAAGAAGCTCAAACTAAGTTAGTGGAGAAATTGTTAGGTGACGTAAAACTGAACTAATTATGGCAAGTACAAGAGCAGCAATTCGTTATGCAACAGCAATTTTAGATTTAGCAAACTCAAAAGGAGTTGCCGAAGTTGTAAATAATGATATGAAATTGATTGCTTCAACGATCAATGGAAACTTAGAATTGAGTACTTTTATCCAAAATCCAACTTTAAAAGTGGAGGTTAAGAAGAAAGCACTTTTGGAAGTTTTTGCAGGTATTGATGCAGTTACTCAAGGATTATTTCATTTGTTATTTGAAAACAAAAGATTCGAAATTCTAGAAGGTATTGCTACAGAATACAGCAAATTATCTGACGTGATGAATGGTATTGAAGTAGCTAAAGTTACTACCGCTATTCCTATGGATGCTGCATTAGAAGCTAAAGTGAAAGCGACAATAGCAACACTTTCAGATAAGAAAATCACAATTGAAAATACAGTAGATGCTTCAATTATTGGAGGATTTATTTTAAGAATAGGCGACAAGCAATACAATGCTTCAATAGCCAACAGATTACAAGTATTAAAAAGAGAGTTAAGTAATTAGTTTTATTGCACATTTAAGTGTTTAAATTATAAAATAAAATGGCGGAAATTAAACCTGCTGAAATTTCAGCAATATTAAGAAAGCAAGTAGAAGGTTTTGAATCTGGTGCTACACTAGAAGAAGTAGGAACAGTACTTCAAGTTGGAGATGGTATTGCTCGTGTTTACGGGCTTTCTAATGTTCAATATGGAGAATTAGTTGAATTTGACAATGGATTAGAAGCTATTGTTTTGAACCTTGAAGAAGACAATGTAGGTGTGGTACTTTTAGGACCCTCTACAGGAATCAAAGAAGGATCAACTGCAAAAAGAACACAACGTATTGCTTCTCTTAAAGTAGGAGAACAAATGGTAGGTCGTGTAGTAAACACACTTGGTTTTCCAATAGATGGAAAAGGGCCAATTGGTGGAGATTTATACGAGATGCCTTTGGAAAGAAAAGCTCCTGGAGTTATCTTCCGTCAACCCGTTACTGAACCATTACAAACTGGTATTAAAGCAGTAGATGCTATGATTCCAGTAGGTCGTGGACAACGTGAGCTCGTTATTGGTGACCGTCAAACAGGGAAATCAACTGTTTGTATCGATACGATCTTAAATCAAAAAGAATTTTATGATGCTGGGAAACCAGTATTCTGTATATATGTTGCAATTGGACAAAAAGCGTCAACTGTAGCAGGAATTGCTAAAATGTTAGAAGAAAAAGGAGCAATGGCGTATACCATTATTGTTGCTGCTAATGCTTCTGATCCAGCTCCAATGCAAGTGTATGCTCCTTTCGCAGGTGCTGCAATTGGAGAATATTTTAGAGATTCAGGTCGTCCAGCTTTGATTGTTTATGATGATTTATCTAAACAAGCGGTGGCGTATCGTGAGGTTTCTCTTTTATTGAGAAGACCACCGGGACGTGAAGCATATCCTGGAGATGTATTTTACTTACACAGCCGTTTATTAGAACGTGCTTGTAAAGTAATTGCTGATGATGGAATTGCTAAAGACATGAACGATTTACCAGATTCATTGAAATCAATTGTAAAAGGTGGTGGATCACTTACTGCTTTACCAATTATTGAGACTCAAGCGGGTGACGTTTCGGCATACATCCCAACAAACGTAATTTCGATTACTGATGGTCAAATTTTCTTGGATGGAGATTTGTTTAACTCAGGGGTTCGTCCAGCAATTAACGTAGGTATCTCGGTATCTCGTGTTGGAGGAAATGCACAAATTAAATCGATGAAAAAAGTAGCCGGTACTTTAAAACTAGATCAAGCACAATTCCGTGAATTGGAAGCGTTTGCTAAATTTGGTTCTGATCTTGATGCCGTTACTTTAAACGTAATTGAAAAAGGAAAAAGAAACGTTGAGATCTTGAAACAAGGTTTGAATGATCCTTATACTGTTGAAGATCAAGTTGCCATTATCTATGCTGGTTCTAAAAACTTATTGAGAAATGTTCCTGTGAATAAAGTAAGAGAATTTGAGAAAGATTTCTTGGAATTCTTGAACAACAAACACAGAGCGACTCTTGATGCGTTGAAAGCAGGAAAGTTAACAGACGAAATTACAGATGTAATCGAAACTGTAGCAAAAGAATTATCAGCGAAATATAACTAATTTAGTGAAAAGTGAAAAGTGAGTAGTTAGGCTATTCACTTTTCACGATTCACCTTTCACTATAAACAAAATGGCAAATTTAAAGGAAATCCGTAATAGAATTACTTCCGTTTCATCTACGATGCAAATTACATCAGCGATGAAAATGGTTTCTGCAGCAAAGCTAAAGAAAGCACAAGATGCAATCACGGCAATGCGCCCTTATGCCGAAAAATTAACGGAACTATTGCAAAATCTTTCTGCTACACTTGAAGGTGATGCGGGTGGAGAATTTACAACACAACGTGAAGTTAAAAAAGTGTTGCTTGTTGTAATAACTTCTAATAGGGGTTTGGCTGGCGCTTTTAATACTAATGCCATTAAAGAAGCCAGAAGCCGTGCAGAATTTTATGCTGGAAAACAGGTGGATGTTTTTGCTATCGGTAAAAAAGGAAATGATGTTTTAAGTAAAACACTTCCTGTTGTAGACAATCATAGCGCTGTATTTGACGATTTGACTTTTGATAATGTGGCTGTAATCGCAGACTTGTTAACCGAGAAATTCGTTTCCGGTGAATACGATAAAATTGAGTTGATTTACAACCAATTTAAAAATGCAGCAACACAAATCGTTCAAACGGAGCAATTTTTACCATTGGCACCTATAAAATCTGATGTACCGGTTTCGACAGGGGATTATATTTTTGAACCCTCAAAAGAGGAAATCGTGTTGACTTTAATTCCAAAATCATTAAAAACACAATTGTACAAAGGGATTCGTGATTCATTTGCTTCTGAGCACGGAGCGCGTATGACTGCCATGCACAAAGCAACGGATAATGCAACTGAATTGAGAAATCAATTGAAATTGACTTACAATAAAGCGCGTCAAGCTTCTATTACTAATGAGATTCTAGAGATCGTTGGTGGTGCTGAAGCATTGAATGGGTAAGAAAGTAGCTGAATATTTATCTAAAAGTCCTCCAATTTGGAGGACTTTTTCTATTGACGAAAACCGTTAAATTGCTTATTTACTTTTGATTAAATACAAACCTAATATTTGATAGTCCTAATAACACATAAAATCATTTTTTTGCAATCAAAAAGTTAATTCATTAAATTTGTTTTTCAAAAGCTACACAAATGGCAATAATTACAAATTTTTCCGATTTAGATTTGACTAAGCAATATTCTTATGCTGATTATTTGCGTTGGCAATTTCAGGAGCGTGTAGAATTGATTAAGGGATTTATTCGGAAAATGAGTCCAGCACCAAGTATGGTGCATCAAAGAATTTCAAATAATTTATCGTTTGAATTAAATACCTATTTTAAGCGACAGTCTTGTGATGTTTTCCAAGCTCCTTTTGATGTTCGTTTAGCTATTCCATCAACCAAAAAAGACTCTACCGTGGTTCAGCCTGATTTGTGTATTATTTGTGATGAAAGCAAACTAGATGCACGAGGATGCAATGGATCTCCAGATTTGATGATTGAGATTATGTCGACTAATAATAGCAAACACGATGTGCACACTAAGTTTAATTTATATCAAGAAGCGGGCGTGAAAGAATACTGGATAATTGAACCTAATGATAAATTGATTCTAGTTTACACCTTAGTGAACGAAGTATTTATTGGTTTAAAACCGCAAGTAGAAGGCGAAAAAATTACAAGCCCGCTGTTTCCTGAATTGGATATTGCTATTGAGGATGTATTTTTTAAGGTATAAAAAGCATTACAAATAAAGAAATTGCATTGTAGCTGATTTTAAAATCATTGTCGAAATAATTGCACTAAGGAATTCTATTCATTTGCTTCAGAGCACGTATGACTACTATGCACACCCGAGCGAAGCAAAGCAACGGATAAAGCAACGGAACTTAGAAATCAACGTATAAAAAAGCGTGTCAAGTTTCAATTACCAGCGAAATTTTAGAGATTGTTGGTGGTGCTAAAGTATTAAATGGATAAAACAGCGCTTGGATTTATAAAAAAGGCGATTAAAATTAAGTTTTAATCGCCTTTTTTGTGTTTGTAAGTTAGTATTACAACAATCCTTGTTTCTGCCATAAATCATAGTATTTCCCTTTTTGTTCTAATAAATAAATATGGTTTCCACATTCTATTATTGTTCCATTCTCCATTACTAAAATGGTATCCGCATTTGCAATGGTGCTTAATCTATGCGCAATAACAATAATGGTTTTACCTCGCGCTTTAAAATCATCAATAACTTTTTTAACAATATACTCTGCATTAGTGTCTAATGACGATGTGGCTTCATCCATTAATAATACCTCTGGATTCTTGTATAAAGCTCGGGCTATGGCAAGTCGTTGCTTCTGCCCACCGGAAAGCATGGCGCCGTTTTCGCCTATTTGAGTTTCAAAACCATTGGGTAATTTCTCTACAAATTCAGTTATTCCTAATTGTTTTGACAAATCTAAAATGCGTTGCATGTCAGGAAAAGAAGATCCTAGAGCAATATTTTCTATAATATTGCCTGAAAATAAATTGAGTTGTTGCGGAATTACTCCAATGCAGTTGCGTAAACTTTGATAATGAATAAATTGAGAATCATAATCGCCAATATAAATTTTCCCTTCTTTAATAGGATACAGATTTTGTAAAAGCGAAATCAATGTTGTTTTCCCACTACCACTTTCTCCAACAATAGCAGTAGTTTCATTTTTCTTGAAAACCGCATTAAAATCTTTGAAAACTTCTGTTCGCGAGCCATAACGAAACGTTACATTTTCAAATTTTATGTCTCCCATATTTTCTCTTTGCAATTCGACTTTGTTTTCTGTTTCTTCCCGTTCTAAATCCATTATTTCAAAAAGTCGATCAGCTGCTATGAGTGCATTTTGTGCCGTTTTGTTCATCCCAATCAAGGTAGCAACGGGAGAAGTAAAATACCCAATCAAAGCGTAAAAGGAAAATAATTCTCTTGGAGTAATGGCTCTGTCAATCACATAACCCGAACCAATCCACATTAGAATAACAGTAAATATCGAAGCCAGAAATTGGGTAGAAGTCCCTGCAAAAACACTGTTTAAGCCTGATTTGTAGGTGGTGAACAATAGTTTTACAAATTTATTTTCTGTCTTTAGATTCGAAAACTCTTCGATTCCAAATTCTTTTACGGTTCTGATATGCGTGACACTTTCAACCAATTGTGTTTGTAATTCGGCAGCATTCTCCATGATAACGCGTTCTACTTTTTTATTGAATTTATTTAAAAGAAAATAAATAGCTCCATAAAAAGGAATTACCAAAAGAATCACCAAAGCCAATTTCCAATAATAGGTAAACATCAACGTAAAGGAAAAAATCACAATGAAGATATTGACAATCATATCAATCGCCACTTCATTGATAAAAGATCTAATTTTTACCGCATCGCCAATCCAGGATGTGATTTCTCCCACTTGCATCGTGTCAAAAAAACGTTGCGGCAGATGAAGCAAATGTTTATAGTATCCCAAAATTAATTTAGCATCAATTAATTGCCCCGTTTTCATAACAAAAACACTCTTTTTAGAACCGATGTAGGCTTGCAGTATAATGATGATAATCATGGAAACACTCAGCAGATTCAGCAAATTTCTGTTGCCTTCCACCAAAACATAATCGGTAATTTTTTGGATATAAATGGACATGGCCAATCCTAAAACGGTAAAAAGTATGGCACCGACCAAAGCTTGAACTAAGATGGTTTTGTGTGGCTGTACCAAATGCCAAAAGCGTTTTATAGGAGAAACTTTTTCGTTGTATTCCTTGAAATCATCATTCGGTGCAAAAAGAATCAATACTCCTGACCAAATTTTTTGAAATTCTTCATACGTGTAGGTCTCCATTTTACCAAAAGCAGGATCCATTGCTGTAATTTCCCCTACCGACCTCCCAGAGGGTGAGGAGACAGAATAAATCACAATATAATGATGCAATTGTTCTTTTACCACCACGTGAGCAATAGCAGGGAGCGGAATTTTATCAATAGCATCGATACCTCCTTTTACTCCTTTGGCAGAAAAGCCCATTTTTTCTGCAGCTTCAATTATCCCCAGCACATTGGTACCTCGCTTATCGGTATTGGCAAATTGACGAATTCGGGCTATAGGTAGATTAACTTTGTAATGATTGCCAATAGAAGCGAGACAAGCAGCGCCACAATCTTTGATATCATGTTGTTTTATTTTTATTGAGGCCATTATATAATTAGAAATTAGTAGTTGGAAATTAGTAATTTTGATTTTCTATAAATTAATTTCTTTATGAAAAACGATAATCTTATCCATGTAAAGTCAAAAAAATTTGCAATTAGAATTATCAATACTTTTAAGTATTTACAAACAGAGAAAAAAGAATTTGTTTTGTCTAAACAAATGCTTCGAAGTGGAACAGCAATTGGTGCTTTAATTAAAGAAAGTGAATTTGCCCAAAGCAGAAAAGATTTTCTGAACAAATTGTACATTGCTTTAAAGGAAGCAAACGAAACCCAGTATTGGATTGAACTATTGTTTGAAACGGAATACATTACAAAAATGGAATTTGATTCATTGTCTACGGATTGTATTGAAATACTAAGGCTTTTGGTCGCCATAACTAAAAAATTGAAAGAAAGCTTAGAGAAGTAGTAATTAGCAAGTAGAAAGTAGAAATTTCAGCAACTACTAATTACTACTTGCTAATTTCTAATTTCTAATTGTTTTGGGTTGAGCCAATCATCTACTTTGTCAAACAATAAATCAAATAAGCTTCTTCTTGTAATGATGTAGCGTGTAGTGAGTGTCATTCCTTTGGTGACTTTGGTTTTGTAACCTGATTGTAATTTCATTGTGGTTGCATTCAAAGCAGATCGTACTTTAAAAAATGCTTGCTCTCCTTGAATGGTAATATTATGGTCGATGTCAACTACTTTCCCTTCCAGTAATCCCCATTGGTTGTAATTGAAAGCATCAATCTGGAATTTTACTTTTTGGTTTTTCTGTATCAGTCCAATATCGTTTGGTGAAACGGTGCTTTCCACAATTAGTTTATCCGTAGCCGAAATAGTGGCAATTGGCTGAGAGGCGTTCAAGAAAGAGCCGTTTTGAATACCTGAGAAATTCTCGATTGTTCCTGATAGCGGTGCAATGATATAATAATTTTGAGCCTCTACTTTTATTTTTTGTAGCGTTCCGTTTAAGTTTTGGAGTTGCATTTCCAGTTCTTGTTTGTTGTTTTGCCAAAGGCTGCGTTGGCTTTTCTCTAAACTAGAAAGCGCTTGTTTTGTATACGTATAATCAAAACTGTATTTCTCGAATTCAGCCTTGGCAATTATTCCTTTGTCGTGTAACTGCTTGTTGCGGTCGTACACTATTTTAGCTTGTGCAATTTTACTTTGTAACTCTTCTTTTTTACTACTGTAGCTAAGCCACTCTTGCTGCATAGCTGGAGTTTTTAAGCTTGTTGCACTGCCTTGTGCAACTTGAGTTAAATCATGAATCTGATCCTGAGTAGTAGCTGCAGCCACTTGATTAGTAACTTTCTCAGTATTGAGGTTTTCTTGTGTAATAGCAATTAAGGTATCGCCTTGCTGCACTACTTGATTGTTTTTGAGTTTTACAAATGTCACTTTTCCATTGACTAAGCTGCTTACCTGAACATTATCAGTAGTGCTGCGAATAATACCGCGACTTTGACTGCTAATGTCTATTTTGATCACAGGCAATAATGCTATAAAAACCAGTACAGCTATTACTATTACAAAGTAAATAGAGATACTCTTGGTTTTGTTTTTGGCGATTAGATTTTCTAAGGTGTTGATGGGGTCTGAACTGAAGTTCATGAGTTTAATTATTTTTAGAAATTAGATACTTCCGTAATATTATTCTTTTTTTAATTTATCAAATTCAAAAAGTAGGAGCGCTACCGCTCCTATTATTAGAGCAAAAACATCTTTGATATCAAAAGTTCCAATATGTGGCACGAAAGCAGAGATAATTTCCAGAAAACTTAATATAACAACTTGTTTTATAACATCAATTTTGCTTAAAGGGTTTTTCTTTTTATTAAATACTCCAATAATGTAATATGTAGTTGGGATAAAAATGATATTGTTGCCTACATCTGCTAGACCACAATCAGGAATATTGTGTTTGTAAATATATGGTCTGTAAATAGTATTGATTACAAATCCGTATAAAAAACAAAGAAATAGCTTAATGTAAATTGAAAAGTATATTTTTTTAAATGTCATTGTTAATTCGATAACAATTGGACATCAAAGGAGATAAAGTCCTTTAATGTCCAATAAATATTTATTAATGTCCCATAGCGATAAGATCATATTGACTTCTAACATGATGTGCGCTTTTCATGTATGCTCCCATTACACCAATTAAATAAGTTAATCCTTCAGCAAGTTCACTTCCCCCTTCAATATTTATTAACTCTTGAAGATTTAAATCTATAAGTCCTAATTTTTCCATTGTTTGTAAGTTTAGATAATTAATTCCAAGCGTCATTGGTTGTGCTGTATCCAGCTGAAAAAGCTTTGTGATGTGCTATTGGATTATTGAAAACTTCGAGTCCATACCATGCAAATGGCCACCAGATTGCTCCCCCTTCAACTTCTTGTACTTCCTGAGCATTCAGCTCTACTAAATTTAAATTTTCTAAATTCATTTTTTTAAGTGGTGGATTCAATTAATTAATGCGAATTCCTGATTATTGTTTAATAATTGTAAATATACTTCATTTGGAGAATCAAATTGATGCCTTTTCCGAGGT
>NZ_FRBU01000065.1 GCF_900142695.1 Flavobacterium xanthum
GTTATTTCCGATTTTAGCCTAGAAAATAGAAATGAAAACTTAAAAAACTATCTTAAGTTTCTAAAAAAGTTGCATCGCGAATAGGTCGCAGCATAATTGGAAGAAGGATATAAATATTTTTTTTGTTTTTCATTTTAAATGATTGATATGCTTATTATGATTTTCAATTAATTTAAAATCTTAAGCCTAATTTATAGTAAAATTAAAAATGGTACTCTTAGCGCTAACATTTCCAGCTGCATCAAAACTTCTTACTATCCAATAATATTTACCTACAGTCAATGTTTTAGAATATGGATTTGTTGCCTGATTTTTAGACTCTAAAACTGTAAGCGCACTATCTTTATAAATATACAAACTGTCTTTCTCAATGCTTCCCGACATAGGAGCTCGGTTCCATTGAAAATTTATATCTAAATTAATTGTAGTACTGTTATTTGTTGGATTTGTTAAAATAGGAGTGATAGGCGCAGTAGTGTCAACAAGTAGACTACGTGACGAATATAAGGTTTGTTCTGTATCATTACTAGCTCTAACTCGCCACGAAAAATCACCTTCACTTAAAGTATAATTGAGGGAAGTGTTGGTCATTATTCTATTTTCAATAATAGTGTTGTTTTGATCGTATAATTGAAATTGATAGTTGGAAGCTCCTATGATTTCTTGCCATGAGAAATTTTGATTCGTACTTTTGGTATTTAAATTACTAGATGGGTTCAAAAGAACTACAGTATTATTTTTAAAATCAGCATTACTTTCAATAAAAAAGAACCGACTTTTATAATGTGTTTCATATGCACTATTAATTGCTTTTACTCTCCATTCATACTGTCCAATATTAAGTTGGATGATAAAATTATTTTTTGAAATAATAGTATCCAAGATAATTTGACTTGGATTCTCAAAATTAGGTTTAGCAATTTGTAAATGGTATGATGTGGCATATTGAACTTCTTCCCAGGATAGATTAACACTAGTAGAAGAAAGTTGTGCATTATTTCGCGGTGCTGTTAAATTAACCTCACTTGTAGAAATATTGTCTTCAAGAAGAATTTCTTCACATGAAGATAATGTTGCCAAACATATTAATACAAAATATTTATAGATACTTCTTAATTTTATCATTTCCTTATTTTTTATAAATCAAATAACTTTTTAGTTCTGGTTTTATCTTTTATTTTTGATTTTGTAATTCCTTTACAATTTTCATTTCCTTCCGTTAGATCGGCTATATACCACTTTCCTCTATCAGTAGTTGACCAGCAAAAAGAACTAGTACGGTATGCAATAGTTGTAGTTGGATCAATGGCTAGCAAATCTGTTTTTTTTCCAGATTTATAAAGTTGTATAGTATATTTTTTGTCCAAAGCATTTTTTAAATAATAAGAGTCAGCTTGTTTAATTTTAGTGATTTCCTCATCGGTCAAATGAGATACAATACTAGTGATGATTTTCAGTTTGGTGTTATTTTGAAGTAGCCTCAAGGTTAAAGCATTATAGTCTGAATTTAATTCACCAACATATCCAGAAACATCTAGCAGGCGAATAACTGCCAACTCCGGCTTTTGAGGCAAACTGTCAATATAATTAATTGACGGTTGGTTTTGGTTGTATTTAGACTTAGCATTGTACAAAGCATTGAGTCTGTTATTAAAAGGTAATACTTCAATACTCAGTCTAATATTTTTTTCTAAAATAGCTAATGTTTTAGTGTTAAAGTCATTTTGGAGATCTAAAATCGACTTAGAGTCGCCAATACTCCCTAGTTCGGGTGAGGATGGAGCAACTTTATAATAATCATTTTTGATCTTGGTAGATTGGCAAGCTGCGAAAAAATATAGGATAAGTAAAAGAAAATTATTTTTCATATTTTTTTGGAATTTATTGATCATCTATTTTATGTAAAAGTTGTCGATTTGAAAATGACCCAGCCCTAAATGTAGGTAATTTACTTTTGATATATTCTGTAGTTATCTTTTTAATGTAAAATGTCCTTTGAAAACCCTGCCATCCTCTAAGGCTATGTTGTACCAGTAATCGTCTGAAGGTAGAGCTTGGCCATTATATGTGCCATCCCATCCTTGACTTAAAGGGTTCAACAAACTTATTAACTTTCCATACCTATCGAAAATGTGAATTTTAGTTGCACTATTAAAGGTGTTGTTTATTCCTTGTACATTCCAATAATCATTATAACCGTCTTGATTTGGAGTAAAAAAAGCTGGAATTCCTAACAGTGCTACTTCTTGAATTGCAATACCACAACCATTTAAGTCTTTTACATAAATTGTATGGATTCCTGCACTAACATTCGTAAAAAGATTCTCTTGTTGATAGCTTCCATTTTGATCATCTAAAGCGTAGACATAATCACCTGTGCCAGTTGTTGAAACTTGAATACTATTTGAAGTCGTAAGATCTTCAATTTTTATGTTTTCTATTTTAGCAATATTAGATGCTGCTACGATTATAACTCTAGTTTTAGAACAGCCATCAATAGTGCTAACCTTTACGGTATAAGTTCCCGCTTTATTGATTGTTAGGCTGTATTTTGACTCATTTGTAATTGGTTTTCCATCGAAAGTCCAATCATAGGTGTAACTATTTTTTAATAATTCATCAGTAAGGCCCGCATCAATTATTTTAGTGAATGTACTGAGGTTACTGCATACCAATTCCTCACCAGTCAATTGGATTGCTGGAATAGGATTAACGACAAAGGGAATAGTCATTTTAGAAGCACAAGTTGTATTTAAAGAATTGATTACCTCGACAGTTATATTTTGCGACTTGGTCACAAAAGGATTGGGTAAAGGACTCGATAGCAAGTTATTATTTGCATCAAAATATTTAACGATCATATCTGTTTGCCCTCCTAGTATGGTATTTTGAAAAGTAGAAGTGTCAAAGGCATATTTTCCATCTTGTTTAGTAGGATCGATCTCATCGTCACAAATAGTTACTAAACTGCGTGGAATAGGGGAGACTTGTGGTAGAGTAGATACAATAAATTCAACAGTTGTTTCGTATGAGCACGCTTTCATAGTGTTATTAGTTGCCTTTACTTTCACGATTTGCGAAATAGTTATGAAAGGATTTGGTAAAGGATTTGGTAACGAATTATTATTTTGATCAAAGTAAGCTAAGGTGACATTTGTCAATCCTTGAAGTAAACGGCTTTGAATGGTTGTCGTATCAAAAGCAAAAACTCCATCTCGGTCGTCATCGCA
Source organism: Flavobacterium xanthum (assembly GCF_900142695.1). Classification (GTDB taxonomy): domain Bacteria; phylum Bacteroidota; class Bacteroidia; order Flavobacteriales; family Flavobacteriaceae; genus Flavobacterium; species Flavobacterium xanthum. The sequence continues at coordinate 3,231 of NZ_FRBU01000065.1, forward strand.
TTGTGTTTCTTTTATGGGTTGCATAATAGGTATTGACTCAACAGTTAGCTGAATTGGAGATCCTAATCCCAAGCAATCGTTATTTAATTTACTGTCTACACGCACATATATTTTTTGTGAATTTGGATACCCTATGTTTCTGTAATTAGAAATATCCATAATAGAATTCTTTTCTGTCAATGCATCATTTAGATTGCGATAATAGGTAATCGCTAGTTGCTGTCCTACCGGGAAAATCGCTTTAATTTCATTATCCAAACCACTAAAGTCAAAACTAGAAATACCATCTTTATTTGTGCCTAAAACTGTGTCGTCACAGGTAGTAAAATTCCTCAGAAAATTTATCGGAATTTGCGTGGTGGAGACTATTAAATTTACTGTGGCAATTCTAAAACACTCATTTGAATTTGAAACACGAGCATAAACTACATCGTTACTTATGGATTGGTTTGTATAATTTGTAGGATTGGTAATTGGGTTAGTGTTATTTTGTGCGTCAAATTGATTGGCAAAAAAAGTAATGTTTTCGTTAGCTGCATTACCTGTGATTTTTGGGATTACTTCCTCTAAATTAAAAATGCTAATACCATCAATATCATCATCACATTGCTTTAAATCTACATTTTGATTAATGGTAGGTAAAGGATTAACTTGTATTTTAAAAGATGTAGTTTCAAAACAAATAGGATAATCTTTATTAAACATTTTTACATAAACAGTTTGGGTAGGAGAGTCATTTACATAGCTTGATGGCGCATTAATATTTTGGGTCATTGCTGCATCCCTATAATATAAGATTACAAATTGAGTTTCTAATTGACCGTTTAAAATAGCTGTGGCTTTTTGAGTCAAATCAAATCGAACACGTCCATCTTTATCATTTCCAAAACTTGTGTTGTCGCAAACTATGAAATCTTGTATCGCATTAGAATCCTTTGGAACTGGGGTTTCATATACAGAAACCGAAAAGGTAGTTGTGCTGGTGCATGTAGGGTTAGCTTTGTTTGATACAGCAGCAATTATTGTTTGCGATTGATAAGCGGTGGTGTTAGTGTAGGTAGTTGGGTTAGTAATAACTATATTATCTGAATAGTTAGTAGCGCTTGCATAGTAGCTTACAGTATATAAATTGGGATCTTGGCCGTTTAGAATTGAGGCATTTTGGGAAGTTAAGTTAATAGATGCAAAACCGTCATTGTTGCTATCACAAATTGCTATATTTTGTGGTTGTGTCGCTTTTGGAACTTCGTAAATAACTATATCTTTGGTTTCTATTGTCACGCCTGTCTTAGAGGTAGCTTTTACGGATACGGTATATTTGCCTACTGAGGAATAGATATGTTTAGGGTTAATCTCGTTTGAGAGAGTACCATCGCCTAAATCCCATTGTGCTGCAATAATTTCTTTGCCGCTAGTTAATGAAAATGAAGTTATTTCTCCTAAACAATTATTTTGCACATTCAAAGTAGATAGAAAATAGGATTGTATAAATTGTGGTAGTCCTGAGAAGGAAGATCTTCCTTTGAGATCAACAGCGTTCAGCTGAAAATTGCATCCAGTACCTAAAATATTAGGATTAGCAATCGCACTTAGATAAGGGGTGTTAAAAATCGCTAAATAAATTTTCCCGTCAGGGGCTAGTTGCAAGCTTGAAGGTTGGTACAGTAAATTAAACACAGTTAACAATCTTATTTCAGTACTTGGAATGTCGGAGGCTGTTAAATCATATTGATTTACTTCATACTTTTCAGTAACATCATTTCCAGTTGATACATAGGCTATTTTCCCAGATTGTGAAAATTCTACTCCATAATTAGTTTGTTTGTCTGTTATTAAACGCGGATTGCTGACTACACCAGTTTCATTATTAAAATCAAATAATTGAGTTAAATTTTCTCTATTTGCACAGATTAACTGATCTCCTAATGGTGCCACTTTCATATAGCCTATGGCATCTATTCCAGCTGGTGAGTTAATTACTGCACCTGAACTGCTTATAACAGGATTTGTGTTTACTCCTGAATTATCAATTGAGAATGAATAGAAATTATTATTTCCAAAACCGTGGCCAATAACCCATATTCCATCTCCTGTTTTATTTTGTACCGCGGTCAATTTTTCAGAAGTAGGAGTGATTAGTAAAATATTTTTATTAGATGTTACTGCTCCTAAACCTCCATTTAACGTTAAATCTACTTCGGAATATTTTATTCCTTCTTTATTACCCCTTTCATCACAGGTAAATATATAGTAAATCGCTGAGGAATTAGGCTTTTTTACAATTATTGCAGATTGTGTACTAGAATCAGTACCCTTAAGTCCACTTCCATTTACCATTAGCTGATGATTGCGATTGAACACATATTGACCATCAGTATAAAACAATAGTTGACCAGCACTGTTGGATATTGTTGCACAGCCCTCATATGTAAATAATTCTCCATTAGTGAGGGCAACTGGAGTACCACTGTTAAAGTCCACTCCTGCTCGTTCTCCAAAATACCAAATGTTGGCCTCACCCTGCGCGTATGTTGATAAAGAAAGCAGTAAAAGAAGTAGTGTAAAAAATTTATTCATATAGACCAAAAAAAAATTGCAATAAAAATACATTTTTTTTAGTAATGGTAGGAAAATAACTTAAAATATTATCATAATAAAGATTGTTTTAGTTTGAAGAACTGCTGGATCATAGTAATGAACGGGGGTAAAATGTTTTTATTTGTCAGGAAACGAAATAGCTTTATTCAAAATCATAAAAAAGGAACTTTTCTATTTACTTAGTTATATTGATGCTGAACTTCATTTATAATTAGTTGATTTTACCTCTATTTCACTTTTTGAAATTGGAAGATTGAAATGAATTTCTAAATACACGTATAGTAATCGTTTGCGCTGTTAAAACTCTCGTAATAAAACAAAAAAGTAACACAGTTTTGCGTTATTTTTTATGTTTTATAGATATTGTTTTCTCAACTTTGTGGTCACAGAATGTAATTCTGCGCTATTCTTAAAAGTATATTTATCGCATATCCTAGCGATAGGGGCCTTATTAAAAACAAAAAGACAGGCAATCATGCCTGTTTTTTTGTTTTGTCTGCTCACTGTTGCGGGCACAAGCGGGACGCTTGCGCTAGCGTTTTCGATCAATCACGCTCGCGCCAGCAGGGGGAAGTAAAGCCATCGATAGAAGTAGCTTATAAAATTGCTGAAACACTTGAAGTCTGTCTTGACTTCCTAACTGGTTTGTCTGATGTAGATCTAGATAAGTCTTTAATTGATACTATTACTGCTATACAGCTTTTAAAAGAAGAAGATAGAAAAGATATTCTAAATACACTTAACGCTTTCATTAGAGATGCTATAGCTCGTTCTGCTTACGCATCCTTCTAAAACAAAAAACTGAGCAACTGCTCGGTTTTTTGTTGTTTGACTTGTTTTGGCTGCTCATTGTTGTGGGCACAGAATTTAATTCTGCGCTATCTAACCGAGAAATTTATTGCATATCCGAGCCATCAGAGTTTTAAAGACGAGGATAGAAGAATATACTCAATACCCTTAATGATCTCTAGAGAGGTTAAAACTCATTCCGTTTGTGTATACTTTTATTAAGCAAGAAAGCAACTCAGTCTAGAGTTGCTTTTTGTTTATGGTTTGCTTTGGTTTGTTGGTACGAGCCAGAGGCATCGCACTAGCCTTTATGATTATTTTTGCTCGCACCAGATGGGGCAACCAGAAAATGAATTCCAGTTGCAGTTTTTTTTATGTTTATTTCTGTCTATCGCTTGTGTCAGCAAGGTTTTTTCAATAAATCAATATTATTATTTGAGTTAAAGAAATCAATAAGAATAATACCAATGGTATGTTTTTTTTTAATAAAGAATAGTTAAGATTAAAATTTAATTCTAAAAGATACATCATGTATTTAAAAAAATAAAGAATAAAATTTAATAATATAAAATTTAGAAATATACTTAAACTTAAAGATAAAAGCATAATGTAAGTCTGCTTAGAAACTAAAGACGTTAATATAAAGAAGTGATTATATATTTTCGAAATAATTATAATTGAAATTATAAAAATAAATATTCGTTTAAATCTAGAAATATTAAACCAATTAATTGATAATGATTTAAAAATTAAAAAATTAAAAAATGTGAAAAATAAAATATTAAAGTACAGCATTTTTATCCATTTATTTGTTTTTAAAATATAACACGTTCAATGACATGGCCAATTGGCAGTTGGAAAGTACCATTTAAAAATACTCCAACCACTAATCCTAAATTAGCAGACGCATCTACTGTCAGAGAACCTGAGTTTGAATCATAATAAGTGTTAAAATGAACCCCAGCATGGTAAGATTTGAATGAAACAGATGCTCCAGTATTTACCTTTATTCCTAATAGTGCAACTCCTCCTTTAACACCAACTTTTGCAGCATATGCACCTGCACCTGCACCAACTCCTACACCAAATTTATTATCTTGTCCAGTCATTACTCCGAGATTTCCATTTGCAAAAGCACCAAGAACAGAACCTTCAGCTGAAATATTACCTCCAAGCATTTCGTTACCTGCATTTGCTGAAATTGCACCTTTCATCCCTGTAATTTCAGCCGACCCATTTACGTATAAATGGCTACTATTATTAGAAAAATCTGCATTGTACCCAGATACTTTAGCGTTATAATTCTCTGATTTAAATCCGAAATTATAACCATTAAAGCTAAACATATCTGGAGTTGATATTGCTGATGCCCCACTAGCAAAAAAACCATCTGGTTTCTTATACCCCTGAATAACAATTTCATTTAACTGTTGACTAGTTCCACTTCCTGGCATACCATCAATATGGTTTTTACCATCACCAGGGCATTTTATACAACCTCCATCAGGGTCAATCATACTAACAGGATTGTTTCCCATTCCCAAATATGGGCTATGAAATTCTCCATACGGGTCAGGCGACAACCATCTTCCTAGTCTACCATCCCAAAGGCGAAGTTGAAACGCTTCCATTCCCGTTTCTTTATCGAGTTCTTGCCCTTGAAAGGCATAACGATAATTACTTAACGAATTACGTCCAGGTAATTGCTCTCCAAAAGGGTAGTAATCTGCGTAGGAGATCATTGTTGTAGTCCCGTTGCTAGTTTCTTTTTTAATTACCGCCCTCACGTTACCTAAATGGTCGGTGATTTGGTAATTTTTGACACCACCTCTATAGTATACACCTACTCTTGATAACCCAAAGATAGGATTTTCTGTTTGAACTATGCTATTATTACCTAGTTTATTGTACACACCCATTACATTTCCTGAGAGATCCAGTGCATAAAAATCAGTGCTTGATAAAGTACTTGTTCCAGTAGCGAACGATTCTTTCTTGATGCGTTGCCCTCTCTCGTTGTAGTACATTTTAATAACAGGATTGGTCCCTTTGTTAACTTGGATAACCAATCCTTGGGTGTTATAAACATAGGTTAAATCTTCTTGAGTGTTTTTTATAAGTTGTCCTATGGAATCATATAAATAATTATTGGAGGGTTGAGACTCAATATCAGTTAGATCAGCTGTAGTTACTGCATCTGTTACGTAGTTAAGTTGGTTTTTTCCAGTGTTTGTATAATTATAGGTTAAATTATCGGTAATGGTTGCATTATTATCAGATCTTTGTAGCGTTTTAATGTTTCCATTGGGATCATAGCTTAGTCCAGCCTCTTTGTATTTTCCTGTAGGACTAATTGCAGCCGTTGATGCATTAGTATCTCCAAAAGTAGCGCTTGTGAGCCAGTTGTCTCTATTGTAGTTGTATAAATAGCCTTTTTGTATGATTAATGAATTTTGTAAATCCATCATTTGATTTTTATTGGCCCAACGTGCTGCTTTAATATTACCATTGTAATCATTTCCCGCCGATGGGGATGTTGTGATATTGTTACCTGTTCTTAGATAATCACCTTGGAAATAGTCTAGTGTTATACCAAATAAGTCGTTAGTATCCCCTCCAGGATCTTTGGCGGTTTCTAGGCTAGGATGGTTTATACTTTTAAGTTGCCCACCTAGGGTATATACGTAATCAAGCCCTTGTGCCCCTTGGGCAATGTTAACTCTTTTTAGTTCGCCAGTCAAGTAGTAGTAATAATCTGCATCTGTTTGGTAGTTAATTCCATCAGTTCCTGTTTCTACTTTAGTTAAAATAGCATTACTATCATAGGTTTATGCTGCGACCTATTCGCGATGCAACTTTTTTAGAAACTTAAGATAGTTTTTTAAGTTTTCATTTCTATTTTCTAGGCTAAAATCGGAAATAAC
>NZ_FRBU01000055.1 GCF_900142695.1 Flavobacterium xanthum
GTTATTTCCGATTTTAGCCTAGAAAATAGAAATGAAAACTTAAAAAACTATCTTAAGTTTCTAAAAAAGTTGCATCGCGAATAGGTCGCAGCATAGGATTTGAAAAAAAATCGATCAAAGAGGACACTATTCGCGGAATATATTATGGATTAATAATTATGTTAATTGGTTTCATAAGCCTACTGCTTTTTGACGAAATACATTTTAGAAGTCTCAATTTCAACTTGCCATTAATCGTATTAAGTTTATTACATTATGTATGTGTAGCTATTTCGGAAGAACTTTTATTGAGAGGATTTATTTTAAACAACTTAATGAAATCTTTTAATAACGTAACAGCCTTACTCCTATCCTCTGTGCTTTTTAGTTTGCTGCATGCCGGTAATCCTAACATTACTTTTTTTGGCTTAATTGATCTTTTCGTAGCTGGGATACTACTGGGATTGCCTTATTTATACACTAAAAACATATGGTTTTCCATTGCTTTGCATTTTAGCTGGAATTTTTTCCAAGGAACAATTTTTGGATTTAATGTTAGTGGGATTGAAAACTATTCCATCATTGAAACCGATTACAAGTTGGCCTCCATCTGGAATGGAGGTGATTTTGGGTTCGAGGGATCCCTATTGTCCTTGATTTTTCAACTTATAGCAATCGGGATTCTCTATATGTCCTTTGAAAACAAACTAAAAAACAGCCTTGCCAGAGAGCAAAATCACTCTAATAAAGCAAGTTAGCTTAAGAATATTTTCTTGTCTAAAAATAATATTCGGAATTTGTCAATACATTTTTTATTAAATTTGGTAAAAACCTCCGCACTATGAAACTAAAATCAAGTGAACCTTTTTGGTTAGTAAAAAATGGAATCATCAACTCCTATCCGTCATTAAGAGAAAATCTGGATACAGAAATTCTAATTGTAGGAGGAGGAATAACCGGCAGTCTTATAGCGCATCAATGCATGGCGGATGGTTACAAAACCGTGCTGATCGATCGCAGAGAAATTGGTCACGGAAGCACATCGGCTACAACATCTATGTTACAATATGAAATTGACGTGCCGTTGCACCAATTGATTGATTTGATTGGCGAAGAAGCGGCCGTTGCAAGCTATTGGGCCTGTTATAAATCGATTGATGATTTAAAGAAAATAGTAAAAGAAGTGAAATCTGATTGTGGATTCAAGAAAAAAGAATCGCTATACTTTGCGGCTTTAAAAAAAGATGTTGGTTGGTTAAAAAAAGAATTTGAAGCGCGAAAAAAAATTGGAATTCCTGTAAAATGGCTTGAATCCGATGCAATTGCTAAAAAGTTTCACATCCAACATTCGTATGGCGGAATCTTATCAGAACAAGGCGGTAGTATTGATGCTTTTCAATTAGCTCATGATATTCTGGCGTACAATCATAAAAATGGATTGCAGATTTTCGATAAAACCGACATCAAAAAAGTTACTTACAAACAAAATGGCGTCACCGTTCTAACAGAACATGGAACAACTATTACTGCCAAGAAAATAATTTACTGCAACGGTTTTGAAAGTACTGAAATCATTAAAGACAAATTTGTCAACCTACTTTCTACTTATGCTATGGTAGGCGAACGTTTTGAAGATGACCAATCGCATCTTAACGACACTCTTTTTTGGAACACCGCGGAGCCCTACATATACATGAGAACCACGGATGATAACCGATTGCTTATTGGAGGCGAAGATGAAGATTTTGTAGATGCTACAAAAAGAGATTCCTTATTAAATGATAAATCTGGTAAGCTGACCAAATACCTTAAGAAAATTTTACCTGATTATGATTTCAGAATGGATTTTGTCTGGGCGGGTACTTTTGGCGAGACCAAAGACGGCCTCCCTTACATTGGCAAACATCCTAATTTTCCAAGTGCTTATTTTGTTTTGGGATTTGGTGGAAATGGTATCACGTTTTCAGTCATTGGAATGGAACTGGTTTCAGAGATGCTAAAAAACAAGAAACATCCATTAGCCGACTATTTTAAATTTCGCAGATAATTGTAAAACTCTTTCAAACGTATTTAAAAAAGCCGCAAAAAAAATATTTTTGCGGCTTTTTCTAAAATTATAATTTAATCTCTGCTAACAATTTTTTAACTTCTTTAAACTGTGATTCCGATTTAACTTCTAAAAGGTCTCTTGTTTTCCCATTTTTCAATTGGATAAAATATATCTTTTTACTAAATGAAACACGTTCCTTGATTCCTACTATTTGATTTACTGGAATTTTATCTGTACCTGTTTTTTTAAAAAAATAATTTCTTAGCCCAAAAACGGCAACCATTCCAATAAACAACCAAATTAATTTCATAAATCCAAAAGCTACCTGTGCATTGGATAAATTTAAAACTGCATTGATGAACGTTATAATCAATAGCAACTTCACAATAAAAAAATGATTTTTCAAACCATCTTTGATCTCAATTGATGCAGTAGTTTGATTGTATTTAATATCCATAAAATTACATTTTCAACTAAATATTTATTGCTTATAAACATTGTTTTCCTTCTTAATATCCGCCATTAAACCACTTGGGTCGATGGTAATTTTTTTGATGGTGCTTTTAGGTTTAGCAATCATAAATTCCATGGTAGGATATGCCCAAGCCCAATCACCCAAAACTGTTCTTTTTAATGCGGGATTTGGATTTTCCTTTTTGAAACTCATCATGCGTAGGGGAATATAAAAACTTTCCATTGTTCCATCCGTATACTCCACTAACAAATCAATAGGCATTGGCATTCTGCCTATTCTCTCTAAAGTAACAATCGTTTTATCTCCAATAGCTCTTGGTTCTCTAATCCCATAATCAATTGTGTTGGTCGTTTGTGTCCAATCCGTTAAATACCAATCGAGATGTGCTCCAGAGATTCTTTCCGCTGATCTTTTGATATCATTAGGTGTAGGATGCTTGAATTTAAAATCGCTGTAATATTTTTTTAAGGATTTCATTAGATTCTCTTTTCCTATTAAATACATTAACTGTGTTAGGAAAAGTTCTCCTTTACTATACGAAGTGATGCTGTACACTCTGTTTTCGTCAAAACGATCTGCATGTGTAGATTGCGGTAATTCCTTACCGGAATTTACCATTGAAAAATAACCTGCATACGCTCCCGTAAATGGATTTTCTACTTTTTTATCGGCTATTTCATTCATTCCTAGATCTTCTAGAAAAGAGGTAAATCCTTCATCCATCCACCCGTGTTTTGATTCATTGTTAGCTAAGACATGCTGAAACCAAGAATGTGCCATTTCGTGCGCAGTTACTCCTAATAATCCGTCAAAACTTCCTTGTCCTAAAATTAAGGTACACATGGCATATTCCATTCCACCATCTCCTCCTTGAATTACAGAGTATTGTTTATACGGATAATCGCCAACCGTTTTATTGTAAAACTCCATTAACTGAGCTGTTTTTGGCTGTAAGTTTTTCCAGTTTTCTATAAATTTTGGATTATTCTTATACAAGAAATGCAAGTCGACATTATTAGGTCCTTTCACTAAATCGTGAATGTACTCTTTGTCAGCAGCCCAAGTAAAATCATGAACCATTGGCGCTTTAAAATGCCACGTCAATGTTTTCGCTTTCTTAGGAACAGTTACGACAACGCCTGAATCTTGATACCCGTGACCTATTTCGTTTTTGTTTTGCAAATAACCAGTACCTCCTAAAACGTAATCCTTATCGATTGTAATGCTGACGTCAAAATTTCCCCATACACCGTGAAATTCTCTAGCGATATAGGGATCAGCATGCCACCCTTCAAAATCAAATTCGGCCATTTTTGGATACCATTGTGCCATGGAAAGCGCGACTCCCTCGGCATTATTCCTTCCGGAACGACGAATTTGAATTGGAACCTGACCATCAAAATTTAAAGTAAAAGTAGTCTTTGAGTTGGGCGCTATTGGCTTGGCCAAAGTAACTTCCAGAATCGTTCCTATAGTTTCTACCGAGGCAGTGCTTCCATCCTGCTTAAAATCAGTAATGTTCAGATACCCTGTTTCGTTAGGTTTCAACATTTTGATTCGGCTTTGCTTCATTTCATTTGAACCTACTTTAATCTTGTTGACCATTCGAGCATCTGGATCTCTTATGCTTTGGATTCTGGCATCCATTTCGCTTCCCGGCTGAAAAGCATTGTTATAAAGGTGGTAATACACTTTTTTTAAAGTATCAGGAGAATTATTAGTATAAACCAATTCCTGTGTGCCTTTGTATCGATAAGTGGATACGTCCATAGTCACGTCCATTTTGTAATCTACGTGCTGTTGCCAATATCCTGTGTTTTGAGCCCATAGACTTCCAAAACTTAAAGTAAGAAAAGAAAATAATAGTAGTTTTTTCATATTTGATTTAAATAAAAATGGAAGGACAAATTGTCCTTCCATATAAAGAATGCATTAAATATTATTTAGACATTTTTTCTGCCATCAAAAAAGCATTGTAAGCATTTACGATCTTTCCTGATTGAGACAACGTAGTAAAAGAACGTGTATCTGTTGCTTTTCCACCCACAATGACATCTGTTGAAATGGCAATTCCTGAATCCATCAAAATATGTTTAACTTGTTTAGCAGATAATTTTGGATAGTACGAACGGATCAATGCAGCAACTCCCGCAGCATTTGGTGCGGCCATAGATGTTCCCTGTAAGTACTTGTAAGTGTTGTTTGGTGTGGTAGCATATATTTTTACTCCAGGAGCAAAAACGTCTACATTAATTTTTCCAATATTAGAAAAACGAGCTACAACCTTATTTCCGTATTCATAGTTTAACGCACCAATTGTAAGTACATTATCAGCAAACTCGGTTACTTTATCCTCAGAATCATTAGGGAAATTTTCTGCATAATCAATGTCTTTAGCATCATTTCCAGCTGCATGAACAAACAAAACATCTTTTTTCTCCGCATATTTTATAGCATCGTAAACCCATTGCTTGTGTGGAGAAAAACTTTTTCCAAAACTTCCGTTGATCACTTTGGCACCATTATCAACTGCATAACGAATTCCAAGTGCAATGTCTTTATCATACTCATCACCATCTGGTACGGCACGAATCGTAAGAATTTGAACATTATTAGCAACTCCATCTCCACCTAATGCATTGTTTCTAGTTTGAGCTACAATTCCGGCAACATGTGTCCCATGAAGAATTTCGTTCTTGTCTGGTCCCATCACATTATTGTTCCCGTATTTTGTATCCGTAATATCATTTGGATTATCACCTACCACTTTACGGTAGTCTGTTTTAAGATGATCGCCATTAATAAGAGCAACCTGTTCGTCTAATTGTTTTTGAACAGCAACTTTCAAATCTGCTATTGGCAAACCATAAGAAAGCATTTGTTGCATCGTCGCTTTACTTTTTTGGGTTGCAGGCTCTTGAGAAACAATTGCAGTTACCTCCTCAATAGTATAAACCGGTTTACCAAAATGTTTCACCAAAACAGCATCTCCCGTAACAATAGCTTCTAACATTTGCTCTGAACGTGTTTTTCCGGCAACAGCATCAGCCACTTTCTTGTCATTCAGCGCTTTTGCAGCTTGATATGTCGCTTCATCGACTAAGGTTTTGTCTTTTACAATTCTTTCGTATTCTAAATTCTCTTTGGTACTATCACCAAGAAAATTCCAACCGTGGATATCATCGATATATCCATTTTTGTCATCGTCAATTCCGTTTCCAGCGATTTCTTTGGTATTGGTCCAAAGCACCGATTTTAAATCTTCATGCTCAATGTCGACACCCGAGTCTAAAATTCCAACAATAACGGGCACGCCTTTTTTACCTTTTAATAATTCAGCATACACTCTATCAACGCTCATCCCTGGAATGGTATCCGTTATAATATCTAAATGACTCCAGCGTTGTAGGTCATTTTCCTTAATTGGCGCTTTTTTTGCAATGTTCAAAGGAGCAGTTATGGCAACTAATCCAGTAGTATTTACTACTTGTTTTGAGGTTCCGCATCCTACTAATACCAAAAAGGCAAAAGCAGAAATGTAAATAGGTTTAATGGTATTCATTGGATTTATATTAAGTTTTTGAAATATTTGTCTAAAATAATTTTTTTTGTTACAAATGTAGCCGTCCTTAACACTATGTTAGGATTTCGTTACAGGAAAAACGTTCTTTTAACCGAACTCCTTTTTCCGTTCGTTCCACCGTAATGATTTCGTTATGTGCATCGTGTTCTAAGAACAAATAATAATTCTGATCCGCGGCAGCATTCATGAATTTTTCCTTTTCGGGCATCGTCAATAACGGCCTAGTATCATAGCCCATTACATATGGAATGGGAATATGTCCGGCTGTAGCCAACAAATCAGCACAAAAAACAATCGTTTTATCTTGATATTGAATGTGTGGAAGCATTTGTTTCTCGGTATGACCATCAGCAAAGAAGATGCCAAACCCCAACTCAGAGGTCGAGAGAAAGTCGCCTTCTGGTCTTTTTATAAAATTCAATTGCCCACTTTCTTGCATTGGTAAAATATTTTCAGAGAGAAAAGAAGCTTTTTCTCTAACATTAGGTTTAGTAGCCCATTCCCAATGATTTTCATTAGACCAATATTTAGCATTTTTAAATGCGACTTCATAACCGGTTTTATCTGCATTCCATTGCACGCTTCCCCCACAATGATCAAAATGCAGATGCGTCATAAAAACATCTGTAATATCATCCCGATGAAAACCATATTTTGCCAATGATTTATCCATCGAATGGGTTCCCCACAGCGAGTAATATCCAAAAAATTTATCGGACTGCTTGTTCCCCATACCAGTATCAATCAAAATCAATTGATTGCCATCCTCAATCAACAAGCAACGAGCCGCAATGTCGATTAAATTGTTTTCGTCGGCGGGATTGGTTCGACTCCAAATTGTTTTTGGCACCACACCAAACATGGCGCCGCCATCCAATTTAAAATTTCCGGTTTCTATGGGATATAATTTCATATATTTTGTGTTTTTTGATAGGAGCCAAAGTTAAGGAATTCAAATCCTTTTAGTCGAATCAAATAGCTTTTTTCTATTTTAGGATTAGTTATAAAATTGTTATGAATTATGGAAAAAGCTTTTTATGCACTATCTTTGTCCTTAATTTAGACAAAATCAATATAAGCTATGATAAAAGTTTCTGACACAGCAAGAAAAAAAATCATCGATTTAATGAAAGATGATGGTTTTGATGCTGCAATCGACTACGTAAGAGTTGGTGTAAAAAGCGGCGGATGTTCTGGATTATCTTATGATTTAAAATTTGATAAAACAAAAAACGAAGACGATAAAATTTTTATAGACAACGATATTACTATCGCAGTCGAAAAAAAATCTTTCCTTTATTTAGCCGGAACAGTATTAGAATTCTCAGGAGGAATTAATGGTAAAGGGTTTGTTTTCAACAATCCAAATGCCAATAGAACATGTGGTTGCGGGGAATCATTTTCACTATAACCAAATAAAAAAGATTTAAACCATTAAGAAATTAAGTAAATTAAGTCTTAATGGTTTTAAAAAATAAAATTATGTCAAAATATACAGAAGACGATTTAAAAATCGAACTCGAAACTAAAGAATACGAATACGGATTTTACACCGAATTAGAATCAGAAACGTTTCCTATTGGTTTAAATGAAGATATCGTTCGCGCAATTTCGCACAAAAAAGGAGAACCGCAATGGATGACCGATTGGCGTCTGGAGGCCTTTCGTGCTTGGGAGCAAATGACCGAGCCGGAATGGGCCAATGTACACTATACTAAACCTGATTTTCAGGCTATTTCCTATTATTCAGCTCCAAAGGCGGTAGATCCCAATAAAACATTGGACGATGTAGATCCCGAACTTTTAGAAATGTATAAAAAGTTAGGTATTTCTGTCGATGAGCAAAAAATGATGAATAATGTGGCTATGGATATCGTAGTCGACTCCGTTTCAGTAGCGACAACTTTCAAGAAAACATTAGGCGAAAAAGGAATCATCTTTATGAGTATTTCTGAAGCCATCAAAGAACATCCAGAATTAGTGCGTAAATATTTAGGATCTGTTATTCCTCAAAAAGATAATTTTTACGCAGCATTAAACTCAGCTGTTTTCTCTGATGGATCTTTTTGCTATATTCCAAAAGGTGTCCGTTGTCCAATGGAACTTTCTACTTATTTTAGAATAAATCAAGCAGGAACAGGACAGTTCGAGCGTACCTTACTCATTGCTGATGAGGGAAGTTACGTAAGTTATTTAGAAGGTTGCACTGCTCCAAGTCGTGATGAAAATCAATTACATGCTGCTTGCGTAGAATTGATTGCTTTAGACAATGCCGAAATCAAATATTCTACGGTACAAAACTGGTATCCTGGAAACAAAGAAGGAAAAGGTGGTGTTTTCAACTTTGTAACTAAAAGAGGAATCTGCGAGAAAAACGCAAAAATTTCTTGGACACAAGTAGAAACCGGTTCTGCGATAACGTGGAAATATCCTTCTGTTATTTTAAAAGGAGATAATTCAACAGGAGAATTTTATTCGATTGCTGTCACTAATAATTTCCAACAAGCCGATACGGGAACTAAAATGATCCATTTAGGTAAAAACACTAAATCGACTATTATTTCTAAAGGAATTTCTGCTGGAAAATCTCAAAATAGTTACCGTGGTTTAGTGCGTATTTCTCCAAACGCTGATAACGCAAGAAACTTTTCGCAATGTGATTCCTTATTAATGGGAAACAATTGTGGCGCGCATACGTTCCCTTATATTGAAAGCAAAAATCCTACAGCCAAAATAGAACATGAAGCTACGACAAGTAAAATAGGCGA
The DNA here is from genome assembly GCF_900142695.1 of Flavobacterium xanthum. Lineage (GTDB taxonomy): Bacteria > Bacteroidota > Bacteroidia > Flavobacteriales > Flavobacteriaceae > Flavobacterium > Flavobacterium xanthum. Next base: position 8,856 of record NZ_FRBU01000055.1, read on the forward strand.
AGACCAAGTTTTTTATTGTAATCAACGTGGAATTCCAACCGAAAAAGCAATTGCCTTAATCGTAAACGGTTTCAGTAAGGATGTATTGAATAAGTTGCCAATGGAATTTGCTGTAGAAGCACAAAAATTATTAGAAATTTCGTTAGAAGGTTCGGTAGGGTAAAATTTGTTTAAAGTTTAAAGTTTAAGGTTGTGTAACCGGAATCTATTGGTAACTTTAAACAAAGAAAAACTTTATACAAAAATGAATGGCGACAATAACTAAGTTTGAAGATTTAGAAATTTGGAAAGAAGCTCGACGACTGGCCAAAGAAATTCATATTATTGCTGTAGAATCAGATTTAAAAAATGATTTCAGATTTAAAGATCAAATAAAAGCATCATCTGGCTCAGTAATGGATAACATTGCTGAAGGATTTGAAAGAAATGGAAATCTAGAATTTAGACAGTTTTTGTCTATCGCAAAAGGATCCGCTGGAGAAACAAGGTCGCAATTATATCGCGTTTTAGATTACAATTATATCAGTGATGAAAAGTTTGAAATTTTGAAAACAGATTTTGAAAATTTAAGCGGAAAAATAAACAATTTTATATCATATTTAAACAAGAAAGATTTTAAAGGCACCAAGTTTCAGTAAACATGAGAACTTTAAACTTTAAACTTTAAACCAAAGAAACAAATGTTAAGTATAAAAAATTTACACGCCTCAATTGGGGATAAAGAAATATTAAAAGGAATCAACCTTGAAGTAAAAGCGGGAGAAATTCACGCGATAATGGGACCAAATGGTGCTGGAAAAAGTACTCTTGCATCAATCATTGCAGGAAACGAAAACTACGAAGTAACCGACGGTGAAATCACTTTAGACGGAGAAGATCTTAGTGAATTAGCTCCTGAAGAAAGAGCACATAAAGGTGTTTTTCTTTCGTTCCAATATCCAGTGGAAATTCCAGGAGTTTCAGTAACTAATTTCATGAGAACGGCAATCAACGAAACACGTAAAGCAAACGGTCTGGAAGAAATGCCTGCAAACGAAATGTTGAAAGTGATTCGCGAGAAATCAGAATTATTAGAAATCGATCGTAAATTTTTGTCTCGTTCTCTAAACGAAGGTTTTTCTGGTGGAGAGAAAAAACGTAATGAAATTTTCCAAATGGCCATGTTAGAACCAAAATTGGCTATTCTTGATGAAACCGATTCTGGATTAGACATTGATGCTTTGCGTATTGTAGCAAACGGAGTGAACAAACTAAAAAGCGACAAAAACGCCATTGTAGTAATTACGCACTACCAACGTTTATTAGATTATATCGTCCCTGATTTTGTTCATGTTTTACTCAACGGTAAAATTGTAAAATCTGGAGACGCTTCTTTGGCTTTAGAGCTAGAAGAAAAAGGATACGATTGGATCAAACAAGAACAAGAAGCTTAAAATTTGTTTAAAGTCAAAAGTTTAAAGTTCACATCATCAACTTTAAACTTTTGAACCTTAAACTTTAAACAAGAAACAAAAATGGAATTAAAAGAAAAATTAATATCGTCTTTTATGGCTTTTGAAGAACGCATCGATGTTCATTCAGAACTTCATGATGTACGCACAGCTGCCTTAAAAAACTTTGAAAATAAAGGGTTCCCAACCAAAAAAGACGAATCTTGGAAATATACCTCGTTAAACGCCATCTTAAAAAATGACTTTACCGTTTTTTCAAAAAAAGAAAATGCAATTGAATTCAATCATGTAAAGAAATACTTTTTACACGAGATAGACACCTATAAGATAGTGTTTATTGATGGTATTTTCAGCTCCCATTTATCAGCAACAACGCATGAAGGAATTGACGTATGCCTAATGTCATCAGCATTGACTAAGCCAAAATACAAGATGGTTATTGACGCTTATTTTAACCAAATCGCTAACAAAGACGACAGTTTGACTTCGTTGAATACCGCTTTTGCCATGGAAGGTGCGTATATCAACATCCCGAAAAGCAAAGTAGCAGACAAACCTATTGAAATCATGTATTTCTCTACAGGAAACGAAGCGGCGCTACTGGTGCAGCCAAGAAATCTGGTGATTGTTGGTGAGAATTCTCATGTTCAAATCATAGAGCGTCATCAAAGCCTGAATGAAAATCCAGTGTTAACGAATTCCGTTACGGAGATTTTTGCTCAAAAACGTGCTATCGTTGATTATTACAAAATACAAAATGATACACTTGAAGCGAATTTAATTGACAACACCTATGTTTCCCAAAAACAGGAAAGTCACGTTTCAGTTCATACATTTTCTTTTGGAGGAAATTTGACTAGAAACAACTTAAATTTCTATCATTTTGGCGAAAGATTGACAAGTACCTTAAACGGAATCACTATCATTGGCGAAAAACAACACGTAGATCATTATACGCTTGTGAAACATTCCACTCCAAACTGCGAAAGTTTTCAGGACTATAAAGGAATTTATTCAGATCGTTCTACGGGAGTTTTCAACGGAAAAGTGTACGTAGAAAAAGAAGCGCAAAAAACAAATGCGTTCCAAAAAAGTAACAATATTTTATTGAGCGATAAAGCGACCATAAATGCAAAACCTCAACTGGAAATTTTTGCAGATGATGTGAAATGTTCTCATGGTTGCACGGTCGGACAATTAGATGAAACTGCGCTTTTCTATATGCAGCAACGTGGAATTCCACAAAAAGAAGCCAAAGCGTTGTTAATGTATGCGTTCTCGAATGCCGTTATCGAAAACATCAAAATACCGGAATTAAAACAACGAATCACCAAAATTATCGCTACAAAATTAGGTGTGAAAATGGGATTTGATTTGTAGTTAAGTTTTTAACCGCAAAGTTCGCTAAGATTGACGCAAAGGGCACAAGGTTTTTACTAAACTTTGTGCCCTTTGCGGTTAATTTTAGTCTCTTACTGCAATAATAAACATGATAATTCCTAAGAACAATAGTGCAAGACCTCCAAAAAAACAAAATGCATTTATTATTGAGTACCCTAGATTCGTAGAATAACCTAAACCGCCTAAAAACCAACCTCCAATTATCATTAAAACTGATTGTAAAACTTTATTCTTTATCATAAAAATTATTTCTTCACACTTTCAATTATCCCCTTCAGGATTCCATTAAAATCAAATTCAGGATTTTCTTTTAAACCCATTCGTACCACAACTAAATCAAGTGACGGAATAATCGCAACCATTTGGCCTTGAAAACCACTACAATAATACATGTCTCTTGGAACATCGGGAAAATATCCGCCAGCATTAAGCCAAAAGTGTCCGCCGTATCTTCCGTCTGACGTATTCGTGGGAGTTACTGTATATTTAGCCCAACCTTCGTTAAAAATTTGCTCGCCGTTCCAATTGCCTTCGTGTAAATACAACAATCCAAACTTTGCCCAGTCGCGCGTGGTAGCCCAACCGTAGGAAGAACCGATGTAATTTCCTGCCATATCGGTTTCAATTACCATAGAGTTCATCCCTATTTTATCGATCAAATCCGTGTACCAAAAATCTAAATATTCCTGATGCGTTTTGAATTGCTTTCGCAAAATTCCAGAAAGCAGGTTGGTTGTTCCTGAAGAGTAATTCCACCGCGTGTTGGGTTTATGTTCCACTGGTTTATCTAGTTGGGAAAGCGTCATATCTTCTGCTTGAAAGAGCATTTTAGTAGCATCACAGATTGTGCTGTAATTCTCCACCCACTGTAAACCAGAATTCATGTGGAGCAAATCACTTGTAGTTATGATTTTCCGTTTGTCATTGGCCCACTCTGGAATGGGAGCTGGTGTATCAACATCAAATTTTCTTTGTTTTTCTAAAACGCCAAACAGCGTCGCCGTAACACTTTTAGTCATCGACCAACCTAATATTTTACTGTTCTTATCAAAACCAGTATCGTATTTTTCAGCAATGATTTTGTCTTTATAAATCACCAGTAGCGAACGCGTTCTTTTATTTACTGCTCCTTTTGTATCGAAGGCATTGGCGACAGCCGCATTCAATTTAGCATAGTCAATATTGGCAAAAACCGTATCTTTTGGTTCTTTATTTCCGTAAGGGAAAGGAATTGTGTTGTTAGGTAAACTTCGTTTAGGAATCAAATACGGTTTTGAAACATCAAAATCATCGTTGATCAAAGTGGCTCCTAATCCTTTACGGTAAATCGCTTTTCTTTCCTTCAAACCATAAACTGAGGCAACGGCAAACTGTCCACCATCTTCAATTGTGTTGTTGGCCAAGTCAATCATATCAATATCATTGTCCCCTTTTTCAATCATGCCTTGCGAACGATGATCGATAAAATGTCCTGAAGCGATACTTTTGGCTGAAAAGCCTGAAATTAAATCTAATTTAGGATAGGTTGTGAACCCTAAATAAAACATTCCGATAACAGCGGCAAAACCAACGAACTTAAAGAATTTTTTCATTTTGACTACAGAATTAATTAATTGCAATTTAATAAAATATCCAATTACTAATTCAATAAAAAAATTCTATAAACGCATAAGAAACAAGCATAAAAATTAGTGAATTCGTGGCTAAAACGATTTGGTTTTTCACTACTTTTGTATTTAGAACTTTTCTAAATAATTATGCTAGATATAAATAAAATCAGAGCCGATTTTCCCATACTTACTCAGAAAGTAAATGGAAAACCATTAGTTTATTTCGATAATGGAGCTACTTCGCAAAAACCACAAGTAGTGATTGATGCGATATCAAAATATTATCAAGAGATTAATGCCAACATTCATCGCGGTGTTCACACATTAAGCCAATTGGCTACCGATGCGTATGAAACTTCTCGTGGTAAAATTCAAAGTCACATCAATGCGAAATTCGCTCACGAAGTGCTTTTTACATCGGGAACTACACACGGAATTAATTTGGTCACCAATGGCTTTGCTGCTATCTTGAAACCAGGTGATGAAATCTTGGTTTCCGCCTTGGAACACCACAGCAATATCGTGCCTTGGCAAATGTTATGTGAGAAAACTGGAGCTGTCTTACGCGTAATTCCTATGAATCAGGAAGGCGAATTAATCATGTCCGAATATGACGCGTTACTTTCAAACAAAACAAAGATCGTAACGGTTAATCATATCTCTAATGCCCTTGGGACTGTCAATCCTATTAAATACATGATTGATAAAGCACATAAAGTGGGAGCTGCCATTTTGATTGATGGAGCGCAAGCCGTTCCACATTTGAAACCAGATGTCCAAGAATTGGACTGTGACTTTTATGTTTTTTCAGGTCATAAAATTTGCGGACCTACGGGAACCGGAATTTTATACGGGAAAGAAGCGTGGTTGAATAAATTACCGCCATATCAAGGTGGAGGAGAAATGATCAAGGAAGTGAGTTTCGAGAAGACAACTTATGCGGAATTACCCCATAAATTCGAAGCCGGAACACCAAATATTGCTGGGGGAATTGCCCTAGGAACTGCAGTTGATTATATGAATGAAGTAGGTTTTAACAATATTCAACAGCAAGAAAAAGAATTGCTAGACTACGGTACCAAACGTTTGCTAGAAATTGAAGGGTTGAAAATTTTTGGCACTGCCAAAGAAAAAACTTCTGTAATTTCGTTTAACATCGAAGGAATTCATCCTTATGATATTGGTACAATAATTGACAAATTAGGAATAGCGGTACGCACAGGACACCATTGCGCGCAACCTATCATGACTTTCTTTAACATTCCTGGTACGATAAGAGCCTCATTTGCTTTTTACAATACCAAAGAAGAAATTGATCTCATGGTAGCGGCAGTTAAAAAAGCGCAGCTTATGTTATCTTAAAAACCAAAATTAAAGTCACATGAAAATTCTATCTATTTTATTCTTTACCATTTTCTTAGGCAACGGTTGCGATAGTGCTAAGGCTCAAGATATGCAAAACGCCGTAATTGAATACACCGCCAATACCAGAGGTTTTTATCAAAAAATCACTCTAGAAAATCAGACAATCACTGTTTCTAAAGACAGAGATGGAAATGATAAAGCGGCACCCATAAAAATTAGTGATGCCGACTGGAAAGAAGTTGTGGCTTGTTTCAAAGAGTTAGAGTTAGATCGGTTATCCGAACTGAAAGCACCAACTGAAAAGCGTTTTCATGATGGTGCGGCTATCGCCAACTTAAAAATCAATTACAAAGACAAAATCTATGAAACAACAGATTTTGATCATGGCTTTCCGCCAAAGGAAATAAAGAAATTCGTTGCTAAGATAAATTCATTTGTTAAAAAAGAGTAACACGGAAACAAAATCAGCTAATTATGAAAATTAAAGAAATACAAGACGAAATCGTTGATGAATTTTCCATGTTTGACGACTGGATGGAACGGTATGAATACATCATCGAATTAGGAAAAAAACTGCCGCTAATCAAAGAAGAATACAAAACCGAAAATAATATCATCAAAGGCTGCCAATCGAAAGTGTGGTTGCAAGGGGAACAAACAGACGATAAAATTGTTTTCACCGCTGATAGTGATGCCATCTTGACCAAAGGAATTATTGCGATATTGATTCGGACTTTCTCCAATCAAAAAGCGTCTGATATTCTGGAAGCTGATCTGGGTTTTATTGACGAAATAGGTTTGAAAGAACATTTATCGCCTACACGCGCCAATGGATTGGTCTCAATGATCAAGAATATAAAAATGTATGCTTTGGCGTTCAATGCGAAGAATTAATTGTTTTAAACATATAAGTCATATAAGTTTTTTAATTATGATAAACACACACTAACCTAATATAATCTAAACTTGACAATAATGAACATAACGAGAAGTTATCTTAAGGATTTAGTGTATCAGGTTAATGGAGCAGCAATTGAAGTGCATAAAAGTATAGGTCCTGGTCTATTGGAATGTGTTTATCACCAATGCCTAAAAAAAGAATTAGAATTACGGAAAATAAATTATTCTTCTGAATTACTGGTCCCTTTAAAATATAAAGGACATGAATTAGAATCTAAATTAAGATGTGATTTATTTATAGAAAACACTCTCGTAGTTGAATTAAAATCGGTAAACGAAATAAACCCTATTTTTGAAGCGCAATTACTTACTTATATGAATTTATTAAATGCACCTATAGGTTTGTTAATTAACTTTAATGTAAAAAACATTTTCTTTGAAGGCCAAAAAACTTTGGTAAACGAGTTTTATCGTAAACTAGATGAATAGAAAAAATGATTTAAACACATAAGTCAAAAATTTGCAAACACTGAATAAAAAACTTTAATAGAAAAAACGATTTAAACATAGGAGTCATACAAGTCAATAATTTATAAAAACTTAAATTCACTTTCCTTTTACTTAAAAGAAAACTTATATGACTTATATGTTAATAAAAAATTACAAAATAAATAGAAAAAAATAGAAAAAAATGGAACAAGAAATAGACACCACAGAATTAGGAGAATCAATCGTAAAAATATTAAAGACCATTTACGATCCGGAGATTCCTGTAGATATATATGAATTAGGACTGATTTATGACGTCATGGTCAATACCGATTATGAAGTAAAAATCCTGATGACACTTACCTCTCCTAACTGTCCAGTTGCAGAAAGTTTACCAAGAGAAGTAGAAGAAAAAGTAAAATCAATTGAGCATGTAAAAGATGCTGAAGTAGAAATCACTTTTGACCCACCATGGAGTAAAGATTTAATGAGCGAAGAAGCAAAATTAGAATTGGGAATGCTATAAAATGGCACGCACTCAACCCAAATCGTTAAACGATCAAAAAATTGGATTAAAATCGTCTCTTGATTCGCTTTTCTTAATACCCCGGTTTTTCAAAGAAATTTGGCGTACTAACAAATCGTTATTCTTGACATCTGCTTTGTGCAGAATCGTTGCTGCTTTGTTACCGGTTGCGATTTTATGGGTTGGAAAACTTATTTTTGATGCTATCATCCAAATTACAACACATGGAGAAAAGGATTATTCTGAACTTTGGCAATCAGTAGTAATTGAATTCATTCTGGTAGTATTATCGGATTTGGTAGGTCGTGCAATCTCACTTACGGATGGAATTCTTGGAGATCAGTACAATATCAATAGTTCGATTAAAATCATTAAAAAGACCAATGAAATTGATATAAGTTTACTTGAAAATTCTGAATTTTACGACAAGCTTGACCGAGCAAGAACGCAAACGGCAGGCCGTGTTGATTTAATGTCGAATGTGTTAGGTCAGGCTCAAACTACTATTTCTATATTTTCACTGGTGGTGGGACTGATTTATTTTGAGCCTTATTTAATTATCTTATTAGTTTTAAGTATTTTTCCCTCTTTTATAAATGAAGTCCGTTTCAGTCAACAACAATATTCGCTGGCCCGCAGCTGGACTTCTGAAAGAAGAGAATTGGATTACCTTAGATTTATTGGTGCTAATGACAAAACGGCAAAGGAAATTAAGCTTTTTGGTTTAACTAGTTTTCTGGTGGAAAGATTTGAAACCCTTGCAACGCGCTATTTCAAATTAAATAAATCGCTTGTTGTAAAACGTTCCAGTTATGGGTTCTTATTTAATGTTTTAGGATCGATCAGTTATTATGCCGCTTATGTTTTTATAATTTACAGAGTTCTTTCGGGCGGAATTTCATTGGGAGAATTAACTTTTTTATCCGGGAGTTTCAATCGATTAATGAGTAGTCTGCGCGATTTTTTTTCGAAATTTACACGAATATCAGAGAGTGCTTTGTACCTCAAAGATTATTTTGATTTTATCGACATTTCGTCAGAAAATAAAAGTAAAAACGAGGTTCCGATGCCAGAAAAAATCAAAATCGGATTTGAATTCAAAAATGTTTACTTTGCTTATCCTGAAAGTGATAATCAAATATTAAACGATGTAAGTTTTACCATCAAAGCAGGAGAAAAAATAGCATTTGTTGGGCAAAATGGTGCAGGAAAAACGACACTTACTAAATTACTGCATCGATTTTACGAGCCTACATCAGGTGAAATTTTGCTAGACGGCATCAATATCAACCAATATAATAAGGCCAATTATCAGGAGTACTTTGGAGTCCTTTTCCAGGATTTTTTCAGATATGAATTTTCCGTAAAAGAAAATATTGCTATCGGCAAGATTGATGAGATTAACAATAATGAACGCATTTTGAAAGCGGCTGAATTAAGTCTAGCCGATGAAGTTGTTGCTGAATTAAAGTATGGTTACGAGCAACAACTGGGAAAACGATTTGCCAAAGGCCAAGAACTTTCCGGCGGACAGTGGCAAAAAATTGCATTGGCAAGGGCTTACATGAAAAACGCTGAAGTAATGATTCTAGACGAGCCCACATCGGCGCTAGATGCCAAAGCCGAAAGCGAAGTTTTTGAACGGTTTATAGGATTAATTAAGGACAAAACTAGTGTGATCATCTCTCATCGATTTAGCACCGTGAGACAGGCCGATCGCATTGTGGTCCTACAAGAAGGTAAGATCTTAGAGTCAGGAACACATCAGGAATTAATGGAGAATAATCAATTATATGCCCAACTGTTTACACTGCAGGCTGAAGGCTATCTATAAAATAAAAGTATGGAAGATGAAATTGTAAATAAAGTAGCCAATAGTGTTTTGGAAGTTTTCGATCTCGAGGATTATTATCCAAGAGGAATTCGGGCGCAAATCGATATCTCAAAATGGCTTTTGGAAGGCTTTTTACTGCGAGAAAAAGACTTTAGAGCAGAACTTAAAAATCAAGATTGGTCCCAATATCAAGATCAATATGTTGCGATTCATTGCAGCACCGATGCGATTGTCCCGGCTTGGGCATCTATTTTGGTTGCAATTCAATTAGCACCATTTGCAAAGAAAATAATCAATGGAACGATTGAAGATTTAGACGCTTCCCTTTACGAAGAATTATTACCTAAAATTGACTATTCGGTTTATGAAAACAAACCGGTTATTATAAAAGGATGCTCCAGAAAACCGGTTCCAATGCGGGCTTATGTACTCGCAGCACATTATTTGCAACCTTTTGCCCGAAGTATTATGTATGGCGAAGCATGCTCAGCTGTGCCATTGTACAAAGCTTCAAAGAAAGGTTAATTTATTGTGATTTTTTTATACTTGGTGGATTCAATTAATTAATGCGAATTCCTGATTATTGTTTAATAATTGTAAATATACTTCATTTGGAGAATCAAATTGATGCCTTTTCCGAGGT
>NZ_FRBU01000068.1 GCF_900142695.1 Flavobacterium xanthum
ACCGGATTCCCAGTGTAAAAGTTTCATCTGATTATTATTTCGATTGATAAAAATGAACACTTCCCCACTATGTGCAACGCGTCCTAATTCATTGGCAACAAGACCGCACAAACCATTAAAGCTTTTGCGCATATCGCAAACTTTGGGGTAGAGCAAAAAGGTATGTGAACTACTTAGGCTAAACACTAATATAGGTTTACTAAAGCCGAAAGTTCACTTAAATTATCCGTATCCACTCGCAGCACAACTCCATTAGGGTATACGATTTCGTATTTGTTTTCTAAAGCGAAAACTGGTTTTTTCAGTGCAATAAAACCTCCGCTTTGTGCTTCTTCATTTTTGCTTTTTCGTATCCAATAGCTGAAGGTTCCTAATTTAATACCTGCTTGATCGCAATACGCTTGTTGTGAAAGTCCACTTTGTTTCCAAGATTCAACTCGGGATAACATAAATTCATTTTTATTCATGTCTAAATTGTTTAGAACAAAACTACTACCTTAGGTTAATCTAAAAAATATGGGGTTCGTCGGGCGGATACGTTGTAAAAGCTTCAATTTCTTTTTGAAATGTTGCTATATCCTCTTCGTCGTCTTCTATTTTTTGCAGGGCTAATTCCCACTCGGAGGTCATCGCTACATTAGAAATCTTTTTGTCTTTTACCAATTCGTAAACCATTAATCCTTTGTCTGAAGGTACAAGTGCCTTTTTATCGCGTTTCAAATAATCTCTTTTAAAAAGTGTTTCAATAATAGCTGCTCTAGTTGCTGGTGTACCAATTCCAATACATTGCAATACTTTACGTTCTTCTTCATTTCCGATCTGATTTCCTGCATTTTCCATTGCTGAAAGTAAACTAGCTTCAGTATAAAGAGCAGGTGGTTTGGTTTTCTTCTCCAATATTCTGGCTGCCTTAATCTTGACTTCATCATCGATTTTTAGTTCTGGTAAGTCTTGAATAGGATCTCTTTCTTCATCTGAAAAACTGCCTTTAATAGCTCTCCAACCTGCATCAATAATTTTAATCCCTTTTAGTTCAAAATCATAGTGTATGACTTGCAAGACAACATCAGTTATCTCTTTAATGCAAACAGGAGAAACGGCTTCAAGTAAACGGTATGCGATCATTTCATAAATAGCTTTTTCCTTTGCAGACAAAGCTGATGGAACCTTCCCTGTAATCAATAAACCATGGTGATCAGTTACTTTTAAATCGTTAACAATTCGTTTATTTAAACGTCCTATTTTCATTTGAGGAACTACTCCTCTGAATTTCTCCATCTCTTCTAATATCCATATAAGCTTAGAAACTTCTACCCACATATCTTCTGGAATATACTTACTCCCGGTACGAGGGTAACTAATGAATTTATTCTCGTATAGGCTTTGAGCGATATTGAGAGTTTCCTCAGCAGTTAGGTTTAATTTTATATTAGCCTCTTTCTGTAATGCTGTAAGATCGAATAGCAATGGTGGCTGTTCATTGACTGTTTTTATTTCTATGGCAATTACCGTGGCTATCCCATGTCTCTGTAGCGATTTCAACGCGTCTTCAGCTTGTTTACCTCCATCCCACTTTATTGTAGAAATACTTTTAAAATCAATAAACTCTTTAAGATGTTCCAATTCAATTTGCCAATATTGCTTACTAACAAATGACTTGTTTTCCAAAAATCGTTTGCAAATGATTGCTAGTGTTGGTGTCTGAACCCTTCCCAGAGAATAAATACCACTTCCGATTGCAATAGTTAATGCTTGTGAGGCATTAATTCCTACTAACCAATCTGCACGGCTTCTACCTAGTGCTGCTTGATGCAGACCATCGAAATCCTTTCCTGGTTTCAAGTTATTAAACCCATTTAGAATGGCTTTTTCAGTTAGGGAACTAATCCATAAACGTTCAAATGGTTTAGTGCAGTTCAAATACTCATATATGCACCTGAATATAAGCTCCCCTTCGCGTCCTGCATCTGTGGCTACAATAATACTTTCGCAGTTTTTAAATAGGTGATCGATAATGTTCAGCTGATTCATCGCCCCTAGATCACGAACATAATTTTTATCTTTCTTGACCTTGCGCACTGTTAGCAAGAATGGATTAGGTAATACAGGTAAAGCCTCTCTTTGAAATCCAGTAACACCATAATCTTCTGGCATTGCCAAAGTCACTAAATGTCCAAACGCCCAGGTTACCTGATATCCATTTCCCATCAGGTAACCCTCCTTCTTTTCTGTAGCTCCTAACAAGATGGCTATCTCTCGAGCAACACTTGGTTTTTCTGCAATTACTACTTTCATTAGATTAAGTCTTTAGAATAGTTACATTTTTCGACCTTTCGATTTAGCTGCTACTTTTGGCTTATCCTGTTGTTCTTGCTGTTTGGCACTTTCAGGATTATTCTGTTCCCTTTTTAAAGGCTCTTTAATTTTCTTTGTAGCCTCGTTGGTTTTACCTTCTGAGTTAACCGCAACCTGTGTTTTACTTTCCTCTTTAGGTAATGCTTTCTCTTGTAATTTATTAGGATTATCAAAAGAAAAAACAGTTTTGGCTGTTTCTTTATCGAATGTAATATAACCTTGGTACTCTTTACCCTTCTTATCAACCAAACCACTTACATAAACTGTTTGTCCGTCTTTAAGTTTTTGGTGTTGCAGTTCGTCAAGTTCTTTGCCTCGGAATATTTGTGGAGCTTCTCTCTGTTGACTTTGTGACTGTTTGTTAGTATCTGGTCTATCAAAAAGGAATTCAACGTAACGTTTATCCGCATTGAATTGAACTGATGCATTGAAGGGTTCACCTTTTTTTGACATCATATCTTCGATATACAACGATTTGCCTTCTGTCAAAGTTTGCTTTTGTTGCTCATTTAGTTTTATCCCTTTAATTTCTTCTGGAATTTTGATATGTTCTGTGCGTAGTGCAATAACTTCTTTGGTCAAACGGTCAATGCTAATAATCGAAGGTATTGTTTCCCCCGATTTGGGATTAATCAAATCAACGACTCTGCCCATGTTGCCACTTTTGAGCAAGTTTTCTTTATCTTCTTTTGAAAATTCATGTCCGAAGAATTTGTAGTTTAACTGAGGTTCTTTTCGGATGCCATGAATAGAAAGAACTACTTGTCCGTTTTCTTTTTCTTGTAGTGATAGCCTAGCGTCCATTCGAGTGATGGAGGTTCCTAAATCAAGACTTACAGGAACTAGTTCATTGGTCTTGTATCCTTTTAACAGCGGCTCTAATAAGTTCATTTTTTCGAGACGTTCCTTACTTAATCCCAGATTAGTCATTGCTTTCCAATCGATTTGTTCTAATTTGAAGCGGTAATCGCCAGCTTCTGGTGTTGATTGTGTTGTTTTCATCTTATTTTTATTTAAAGGTTTATAATCTACTTTTATTTCATGTTGTTCAAATTGCTTCATTCCCATTTTGGTCGGTTTATCAACTTCTTTCTGCATTCTTTTCGCTATTTGTATTGCTTGGTTTTCTGGAACTCTAAAAAAGATAAAATGTGTAGGATCTTTTAATTGCCGGTAAAAGTTGGAGAAAAAATTAGAAAACAAATCACCTTGTTTGTCTATACGCAGGAACTGACTTTCATTTTTTTTATCCGGGACTACTGCTTGTAATTCTTTATCTTTTCCAATTACATTATCTATCCTTACTTCATTTTTTTTACTATCAGATACTAACAAAACATCCGAGAATTGCTCCTCTAATTTCGGATTACTTATAGTTTGTTCGTTCATGTTGATGCTGTTTAAAATTTACTAAATCGAAAATAAATAGTTAAACACGCATTATTTAATGACTGTCTTTGGTGGGTATATGTTGTCGTTCGTTGGCTTTTAATTTTTTCTCAGGGCATTAAAACTGTCACGAATAAATTGATGAACATCGGATAGTTTGTAATAAATTTTTCCACTAATCGTATAATACGGTAGTTTACCCGCTGAACGATAACGCTGAAGTGAGCGGTTACTAATTTTCAACATTTGAAGAAGGTCCTGATTGTCAAGTAATTCTTCTCCGTCAATGTTATTTCGATTTTTTTGGATGTCAGTGATATGTTCGCTTAAAATATCTAAACGATCCATAATCCGTTCCATCCACGATATAAATTCCATTCTATCTATATTCATAATGGTATGTTTTTAATTAATTAATAGTGTTAGACTTGCTATTGGTCAATTATTCACTTCATTTACCAGTATTGAGAATTGTAACTCTTTCAAGCTATAATTTCCACAGTAAAGATGTTGTAGTGACCGTTACAAAATTGCCAAGTATCTCCAAAATATTTTGCCAAGACTTACCAATTGAAGTAGACAATATTTAAAAAACTTATGAATTTATAAGAGTGACAGATCGTAAGGCTTTATTACTATTTTTAGAAAAAAAGACTGTGTCAGAAGACGTTTTGCCAATTGGCGTAGATGGGTAAACATAAAAAAGAGGCTGTCCTAAAAGACAGCCTCTTTTTGTTATCTATAAGTTTTGATTTCTTAATAATTTCTAGCATGTTCCAAATCTAGCATCAAAAATTGCCCTAAACAGTTGTTGAGTTGATTTGTGAGGGTAAAAATTGGCTTATAATTCTCGGAAGACACTTTTGCTATCCATTTAGAAAAATTGTGAGCAATAGCAACTAACCCAAATTCAATATTCACTTTGTTTATTTTGTTTAGAGTAAATCTTTTAAACCCCTTGTTTTGCTTAATATTTCCAAAAACAGGTTCTGGTTCGATACATCTTTTAGAATAAATTTCCTTTCCTAACTCACTTTCTAAATTTTCTCTTGCTTTAGTTTTGAGTTTTTGAAGATTATGATTAATTTCTATTTTCCTGTTTCCTTGTGCTTTAAAACACTGCCCTCTCATTGGACAACCTTCACAATTAATTGCTTGATATACAGAATGATATTGTATAAATCCCGTTGTTGTCTCTGATTTTTTAGTATATATTTTGCTCATTTTTTGTCCTATTGGGCAAACCAAAAAGTCGTGTTCTTGATTGTAAAAAAGATTTTGTGTGTGAAATAAGTTTTTTTTATGTTTAAGAGTTTGCTCGATTCGATACATATTATAAGGAATAAAAAACTCAACTTCTTTTTTTTCAAGCAATTGATAATTTTCTTCACTTCCGTAACCAGCATCAGCAATAACTTGATTGGATTGTTTTTGATAAGCATCTTTAAAACCTTCTAAATGAGTTTCTAAAGTTGTAAAATCAGTAGAGGTTTGGTGAGTAGAGTAATGTGTTATGATTTGATTTTCAGTAGAAATTTGAATATTATAGGCGGGTTTTAGCTGCCCATTGAGCATATGATCTTCTTTCATGCGCATAAAAGTTGCATCGGTATCCGTTTTAGAATAACTATTTCTACTGCCGAGAATTTCAAGATGCTGTTCGTACTCTTTTAGTTTTGGAAGTTGTTCATTTTCTAGTTTCTGAACTACTTTTTTTTGCTTTTTATTTAAAAAATCAGACTTTGAATTTTTATTTATCGCTTGAATTTTTTCTTCTAATTTCTGACTATCAATTTTCGTGTCGATTTGATTATCAGTATGCATAAGGTCTGATTCGATGGCTTGACCAATTTCGGCTAAAACAACATCTATTTTTGACTGAAGTCTTTCTTTATTCTTTTCAACTGATTTTTTCCATACAAAACTATATTTATGCGCATTAGCTTCTATTTTGGTTCCATCTATAAATTGTTTCTCAAGGCTAACTAACTCTAAATCAACCATCATAATTACTAATTGGCTAAAAAGTTTTTCAATATTACCTTTTAACTTTTGTCCTCTAAAATCATTAATAGTCCTAAAATCAGGTTGTAAGCCACCTGAAAGCCACATAAAATAAATGTTTTCCTTTACAGCTTTGGCTATTTTTCTGCAAGAATAAGTATTGTTTAAATATCCGTAAAACAAAATTTTAAGTAACATTTTAGGATGATAACTTGATGTTCCTCCTCCTTTATATTGCGATATAATTTCAGATATTTCTAATTTTTCAACTACAGAATCAATTAATCTTGAAGAGTGATTCTCAGATATTAAATCATTTAAATTTAGAGGAAAAAGTACTTGTTGATGAACAGAATGATGTTTGAAAACTGGCTGCATAAACATTGATTTTAGTACTTAAATATACTAAATATCAGAATTATAAACAAAAAAAACTGTCCGAAAATTACTTTTCGGACAGCCTCTTCGAAACATTAAAATGTATCATATTACAAATCCTTGTCCATATAATCCTCGACTGAAGATTTTAGCTGGTCTAAAAATAGCGTTCGATTGCCAGCACGATCTTTCATACGATGAAAAGCGTGGTGTATATCTCCTAGTTGAATACCAAATAGAGTCTGAAAAACGGAACTTAATTTGCGAATCCCTGTTTTACCATAAGAAATAGCACCAGCTGAGTGTAGAGCGTAGATCAGCTCAATTAAAGCATTTTTTGATTCCGTCCAAATAAGATTTTCGTAAGTTTCCCCATTAAAGGTACCCAAATTAGAGATATCAACAGGATTGACTTTAATGATTAAATAATTGTATAATAATTCATTTGCAATAATCCTTGACACTTTGTAATCATAATAAGTTGAAAATTGTGTATCAGCCTCAAATATAAAACTGTTAAGTCCTGTATTGATATTAATCTTTCCCAATTGAAAATATTCATGATCAAGATCAGTTCTGCCCGAACGATAATATCTATAAAAGTCAGAGCTGAGAATATGTTCCTCATACTCTTTTTTTAATTGTTGTAGTTCAACTGAAAAGTATTCATAATACATTTTACCACTATTTACAGGGCAAGAAGTTTCTATCCGGTACACTTTATTGTAATAAATTAATTTGCCTAAAATTTGTGGTTTTATAATTCTGAAAAATTCTATTTCTTCTTTTTCATCTTGAAAATCATGTTGAATAACATATTTCTTCATGCTAGTTAATAGATCTTGGATATATATAGTCATTCGATAAGATTCTATGCTGCGACCTATTCGCGATGCAACTTTTTTAGAAACTTAAGATAGTTTTTTAAGTTTTCATTTCTATTTTCTAGGCTAAAATCGGAAATAAC
>NZ_FRBU01000080.1 GCF_900142695.1 Flavobacterium xanthum
AATCTTATAATTTACAAAATACCGGTCTCTTTTCCTAATACTTACCTCGTATTTTACTGACTAACAGCGAAATATAATTTTTGTCATGTACTGAAGAAAGAAGGTTTGTTTTTTGAAAGGCGTTGTTATGGAAACGCTAAGCATTGAGCTAACGGAAAAGCAATGGACTACTTTGTTGCTGACAAATAAAAAATGATACTCTTGCGGGCTTTTTTGCTTTTGTGGGTGCTTTGGTTCAATTAAAATGAAATCAGCTCTTTTAAAAAAGCACCTACAAAAGCAAATGCAAATACTTCCGATTTAGGC
Organism: Flavobacterium xanthum; assembly: GCF_900142695.1. Lineage (GTDB taxonomy): Bacteria > Bacteroidota > Bacteroidia > Flavobacteriales > Flavobacteriaceae > Flavobacterium > Flavobacterium xanthum. Next base: position 307 of record NZ_FRBU01000080.1, read on the forward strand.
GGTTTACTGATAGAACAAGTTATAGTTTCTGAAAAAGCGGGAACATCATCGTTAAATAAAAACGTTCAATCGAAGCAGTGGTTTGGGGTTTGTGAAGGACGGTTTTTTGAGCGGCTGGCTGGTGGGATGGGAGCTGCTCAAAAAGTTGTCCTAGAGCAAACCCCTAGCGCGTTGGCCGGAGCGGCTGTTTTACATAACGTTATTATAGTTCATCCGAGATTTTTATTATGTGCAAGATGTTTCTTTATGAACTATAATGCCACGTTATGTAAAACAGCTTGGAGAAAATTTTTTGTTGCCCATTTCGGTTTTTTCCTTTTTACTATAAAACTTCATAGGGCATACAAAAACTTTTGGAGCGTTGGCAAAGGAGTGACTATTGGAGTGTAAAACGGTAATACAAATACTGAAATAAAAAGAACATTTTCGTAACTTCAATATAATTCTTTATCAAAATATGCCAACCAATATCAGAATAAGGCAGTTCGATTTTTTCTAAAAAAAGCAAGTTCTCACCAGAGTGGCCTTGTATTTAAATTAAATGCGCTATAATATAGTTTTTAAGGTATAAAAAAATACCATCTTGCAATTTTTGGTTGAAACGTTGCCTTGTGCGAATTGCAAGAGAGTATTTTTTGTGGGTAGGGATTTCACTTTGCTATTATTCTGTAATTTTTATATCAGCAGTAGGAACCCATGTTGAATACAATTCCCATGTTACAATGAAAGCATCACTATTCGTTGAAATATCAAGCTTCCAACCCAATGGTTCAACTCCAAAACAAGAAAATCTTATATCAACAGTTGTAAGAGGTGGAATTATCAATGACCTACTTCCATCAAGATTTGAGTCAATAGTAATGGTTGTACCCAATATATTTACGTTTTTCACTTTATAGTGCATTACTTGACCACCACTATAATGAGCAGAAGTATCTGCATTCCACGACCCCCTGTCTAATATTTTTTCAACAACTGCTTTCATGCTTTCTAATTCTTGTAATTCTTCCTTAGCAAAAGCAGGGCAATTAGCGTGATTAGGACTATTAGGATTGTGAGGTGTGTCACTTGGTTCAGCTATGGAACCTGAATTTGTGTATTTTGTTTTAAGATATGGTTCAGGGTCAACATAATGATTTTGTGTTGCGAAAAAGTCAGTAGATAATTCTATGTGCAGATGCTTAAAAGGGACATTAAAAGCATTTCCAGATTTACCTGTTTTACCTATCTTAGTTCCCTGCGCAACAATTTCACCAATTGCAACTTTGATTTCACTTAGATGACAATATTTTATTGAAAAATCATCCGAGCGCACAATAATAAAATTGCCTACACCACTGCGATAGTTAGGGTCGGTTGGTTGTAGGTCTCGGATATGCGTTACTTTACCTGAGTAAATGGAAGAAAAGAGTGTTCCCGCCGTTGCTCGCAAATCTGTGCCACCGTGCCAAGTTGCACCATTATCACGAGAACAGCCATATCTACCAGCATTAATTTTAGTTCCTGCTGAATCAGTCGGGCAAAGGACTGGATTTGAAAACGGGTCAACTGGACCTTGAGATAGAATAATTTTTGTAGTCATTTTTCTGTGTTTTTATTTTTAATAAATTAATTCAACATATCTAATTCTCATGTCTTCATTGTTTAAAATGTCATGTTTCAAATATTCAGAATCTTTTGTTAAAAAGGCGTTAATTGAAATGTCATTATTAAACCATTCTACTTCTACAAAACGCACTCTAAAATGAGAGTATTTAATAGAATCATCATATTTTGCATATTGATTTGTCTCTATAGTATCTCTTTCATTATCCGATGTAGTGGTTTCAATTTTTGATGAAGGATTAGACCTTTTTTCAAACTTTATCTTTATGGATGCTAGATTTTCTTCCTTTTCTAATATCTCAGGCGTCAACAGAGCATGACGAAACCCCCATTCTGCCAAATTATTGCCATTATCTATTTGCGAATTTACAGGATACCAAAGCAATTCATCATCGCTTCCTTCAACTGTTAAAATAAAATTAGAATGAATATTCCATTTCTCATTTTTTTCATTTTCATCGTAATAGATGAAATGATGTAAAGATTCGTAATCGAATGAAACTGTAAGATCTACATTACCCCATTTATCGAATAACCAGTTAGGTTTGTCAAAATAAACAGACAGTTTTCTTTCTGGTAATAAATAACACCAAGTTGAATTTTCTGCATCTGAAATTCTACAATCGTTTTTGAGTACTAATAAACTTGTATCAGCAGTTTTATCATTATAGTTGATTGAGAAAGGCTGAAAATGAACAATTGAAAAGTTTATAAATGGATTGTGTAGTTGTTTGCCGTCTTTTGTTTTAATATCAAGCTCTACTTCAAATTTCCAAAGTTGTTTTTCAATATCAAATGATGGAAGGAAGTGATAAATGCCTAATTCATTATCATATCCTGCTTTGTATTCATTGATTTTAGGAATCACAATATCATCATATTGCAAATACTGACTTCTGTTAGAATATTTGTCGGAAACAATATCTCGACCTGCTTTTGATATTAAATCGTTTTCTTTGAATTGTTTGTTGTAAAGTATCCGCCCGACGAACCCCATATTTTTTAGATTAACCTAAGGTAGTAGTTTTGTTCTAAACAATTTAGACATGAATAAAAATGAATTTATGTTATCCCGAGTTGAATCTTGGAAACAAAGTGGACTTTCACAACAAGCGTATTGCGATCAAGCAGGTATTAAATTAGGAACCTTCAGCTATTGGATACGAAAAAGCAAAAATGAAGAAGCACAAAGCGGAGGTTTTATTGCACTGAAAAAACCAGTTTTCGCTTTAGAAAACAAATACGAAATCGTATACCCTAATGGAGTTGTGCTGCGAGTGGATACGGATAATTTAAGTGAACTTTCGGCTTTAGTAAACCTATATTAGTGTTTAGCCTTAGTAGTTCACATACCTTTTTGCTCTACCCCAAAGTTTGCGATATGCGCAAAAGTTTTAATGGTTTGTGTGGTCTTGTTACCAATGAATTAGGACGCGTAGCACATAGTGGGGAAGTGTTCATTTTTATCAATCGAAATAATAATCAGATGAAACTTTTACACTGGGAATCCGGT
>NZ_FRBU01000051.1 GCF_900142695.1 Flavobacterium xanthum
CAGGGAAAAGAATTAATTTTCTTTTCTTTGTTCTGAAAAAATATTTCATCTTTCTTTGAGATTCCTAACTTTCGCATTTATTAATTGAATTCAAGAGAAATATAATACTGGATATTTACAGTTCGATTTCATGCTATAAATATTCAAATTTTATTGCAATATCATAACTGTTATCAATTGTATGTTTGTAATTTTGCCGCACAACTACATAAAAATGACAACACAACAATTAATTGACCAAATCAAAATCAAGAAATCATTTCTAACTATAGGGCTAGATGTTGATTTAGAAAAAATCCCACACCATTTATTAGCACTTGAAGATCCTATTTTTGAATTCAACAAAGCCATAATTGATGCGACTCATGACTTCGCAGTGGCTTATAAGCCAAACACTGCTTTTTATGAAGCTTATGGTATAAAAGGCTGGATGTCATTACAAAAAACAATTCAATACCTTAACGAAAATTATCCTGAAATTTTCACGATTGCTGATGCAAAAAGAGGGGATATAGGAAATACATCTTCGATGTACGCCAAAGCTTTTTTTGAAGATTTGAATTTTGATAGCGTTACCGTTGCGCCTTATATGGGAAAAGATTCGGTGGAACCCTTTTTAGCATTCGAAAATAAACATACCATTATGCTGGCTTTGACTTCAAACGAAGGTGCTTTTGATTTTCAGACGTTAATCACGAATCCAGAAATTTCGGGAGGAAAAGAATTGTACAAACAAGTTTTGGAAACGTCTAAATCTTGGAAAAACAGTGAAAACTTGATGTACGTTGTGGGCGCTACCAAAGCGGAATATTTTAGTGAAATCCGCAAAATTGTTCCAGATAGTTTCTTGCTGGTTCCCGGTGTGGGCGCTCAAGGCGGAAGCTTGTCTGAAGTTTGTAAATATGGTATGAATGCAAATGTAGGTTTGCTTGTAAATTCCTCCAGAGCAATTATTTATACTTCAAATGGAACTGATTTTGCTCAAAAAGCAAGAGTCGAAGCGTTGAAAATACAACAGGAAATGGAAGAAATAATGAATTTGAAGTTTATTGTTTAAAGTTTCAGGTTGTAACCAAAACATAAAACACACAGCCTTTAATTATGAAACAGAAGAGTCATTTAAGTTAAAGAATGTTAGCTTGCTAAATAATACTTAACAAGGTATATAAGTTAAAAGCGTTCTTTATAAAGCTATGGCTTTCTTAAATGAACTATTTGACTGGATAAATTCATGGTAAGTTAAAAACTTAAATGACTTATATGTTTAACAAGTTATTCTTCATAATACTCTTATTTGTAAAAACTTAATTTTTCTTAATGGTAAAAAAGCGGTCAATTGACGCTTTAACACTTTAAACTTTCAACTTGAAACAAAAAACACTTATCGATCAAATCGGAACAACACATACTTTTGAAACTTCGCCTAGCCGAATCATTTCACTTGTTCCCTCACAAACGGAATTATTATATGATTTAGGTCTTGAAGATAAAATCATCGGAATTACTAAATTCTGTGTGCATCCGTATCATTTTAAATCCACTAAGAAAAGCGTTGGTGGAACCAAGAAAGTACATTTTGAGAAAATCAGATTGCTACAGCCGGATATTATCATTTGTAATAAAGAAGAAAACACATTGGAAATGGTGGAGCAGTTGCGGAAAATTTGTCCAGTTTGGGTGACAAATATTGTAACTATTGAAGATAATTTTCAGATGATAACCGACTTTGGTCAGTTGTTCAATTGTAGAACCGAAGCGCAAAAATGGAATGATAAATTGGCTTTTGCCTGGAGTGATTTTAAAAATTATATCAAAGACAAAGAAGTCAAAAAAGTAGCCTATTTCATTTGGAAAAAACCTTTTATGGTAGCTGGTTCGGATAATTTTATTAATGAGTTATTGAAACTAAATCATTTTGAAAATATATACCAAAACAAAGGGCGTTACCCTGAAATCGAACTCAAAAAAATGCGTTTAGAAGGTGATCCAGATTTAGTTTTTCTTTCCTCAGAGCCCTATCCTTTTGCAGAGGAAGATGCCTTTGAGATTGGAAGACACACGCATCACGCCAAAACAGTATTTGTTGATGGCGAGATGTTTTCTTGGTATGGAAGCAGGCTGCTAAAAGCGTTTGATTATTTTAAAAAAATGCACGAAAAATTATAATTCGCATTCTTCTAAAATCAATTCTTCTTTTGTCATGCTTGACTGCTCAGTGTCTTTTTCGAAGTTGAAATTCAACTCAGAGAACATTTGGTATTCTTTTTTAAGCTTTTCTATTTCACTTTTCTCTTTCAATATTCCTTTCATGGGTGCAAATTTTTTGCAAATTTACGGCATACAATTATAAATCGAGCATTATTTTTTGTTAAGATTGGGATTTAAAATTAAAGCCCTATTTTTACAAAAAAAAGCAAGTGATCAATTATACCATTTACGAAAATAAAAACAGCGATCAATGGGTAACTTTTGTTCATGGTGCCGGTGGAAGTTCTTCTATTTGGTTCAAACAAATTCGTGATTTTAAAAAACAATACAATGTATTGTTATTGGATTTGCGAGGTCACGGGGAATCAAAACCTACTTTAAAAGCAGCATTCAAACAGAAATATACTTTTTCGGCTTTGGCCAATGACATTCTGGAAGTCTTAGACTTTCTTAAAATTAAAAAATCGCATTTTGTTGGCATTTCATTAGGGACTATTTTGATAAGACAGTTGGCCGAAATGTATCCAGAACGGGTTCAAAGTATGATTCTAGGTGGAGCAATTTTAAAAATGAATTTCCGCTCTCAAGTATTAATGCGGTTGGGGAATATGTTTAAATACGTTTTGCCGTATTTGGTTTTATATAAGTTTTTTGCTTTTGTAATTATGCCCAAAAAAAGTCACAAGCAATCTCGCGTACTTTTTATCAATGAGGCTAAGAAATTATACCAAAAAGAATTTATTAAATGGTTTAAACTAACCGCTGAAATAAATCCCATCTTAAAGTGGTTCCGACAAGTTGAATTGAATATCCCTACGCTGTACGTAATGGGTGAAGAAGATTATATGTTTTTACCATCCGTTAGGACAGTAGTGGAGAATCATTATAAATCGTCAAAACTCTTTGTAATAGAAAATTGTGGACATGTTGTTAATGTAGAGCAACCTATTGCTTTCAATGATGCTGTCCTCTCCTTTATAAAAACAGCCAAATAAAAAAAAAGCCCGCATTATACATGCAGGCAATTCTTTAACTAACCAAAACCAAAATAATAAATAACCAGTTTATTACTCTGCAAAGATCACACTTAAGCGGACCTTGTGCTGTTAAGATTTTGTTATTACTTTGTTGGACATAAGTTAACTTTTAATCGTCAGGATCGAATTTAATAATTTGCATAAATAACTGCTGCAGAGAAAATTGTGGTGCAAAATCTGAATGCAGCACAAAGCGTTTCTATTGCCTATGAAAACACGACCGTTTTATTGTTGTATACCATTGTTTTTCGTTCTGCATGCAACTTTATTGCTCTAGCCAAAACCATGCGTTCTAGATCTCTTCCTTTTATAATAAAATCTTCTATAGAATGACTGTGCGAAACTCTCGAAATATCCTGTTCGATGATAGGGCCTTCATCTAATCCTTCGGTCACGTAATGACTTGTGGCACCAATTATTTTTACACCCCGTTTAAAAGCGGAATGATACGGTTTTGCTCCTGGAAAGGCAGGAAGAAAAGAATGATGAATGTTGATGATTTTGTTTTTATAAAGAGCAATTAGTCCGGGAGTTATAATTTGCATGTAACGCGCCAAAACAATAAAATCAACATTGTATTCTTTTAATAAATCCATTTGTTTCCGTTCGCCTTCCGTCTTAATTTCTTTGCTAAAAGGAACATAATGAAATGGAATCGAAAAACGTTCCGCCACGGCTCTTAAATCTTCGTGATTACTAATTATAAGTGGGATTTCAAGTTGTAATTCGCCAGCGCTGTAGCGTCCTAAAATATCATACAAACAATGGTCGTATTTAGAAACAAATAAAGCCATTTTAGGTTTGTATTCCTGCGTGTAAATTTCCCAAGACATTTTAAACGGCGCAGCTAAATGAGTCTGAAAGTCCTTTTTTATGGTGTCCATATCCCAGTTTTGGGCGCTGAACTCGCATTCTAAACGCATAAAAAAAACATTCTCATCTGCATCTACATGCTGATCTAAATAAATAATATTTCCTTCAATCGAAGCAATGTAATTGGTAACAGAGGCAATAATTGCTTTTTGATCTTGGCAATGAATTAGAATTGTAATTTTTTGCATTTTACTATTTTTAGTTTTTATCTTGATATATTTCAGGAGCTGTTTCCTGCTATCCGCTAAATCTTTCCTTGTCTCGTTCCAAAAAACGAGATAAGGAAAGGATATCGCTTCTATCAGGGCTAGGGCCTTGCGTTTATCAATACTATTTATCAAAAATAACCTTATATTTTTGATAAAAAAATTGAATTTAACGGTTTAATGTTCTAAAAATAGAAATGCTTTCTAGCTAGTTTTTATCCTGCAAAGCAAAAACTTTTTGCAATAAGATAGAGGTTCTCGCGCTCAAAGTCGTTCTGATGTTTTTTTCTTCCACGGCAACCATTTTAAATACACCATTCAATGCTTGATTGGTAACGTAATCAGTTAAGTCAGGATTCACTTTATTCACTAATGGAATACTGTTGTATTTCGTAATGATGTTCGTCCAAACTTTATCGGCCCCCACTTTTATAAACGAATTTTTAATCACAGGACTAAATTTTCCGTACAAAGCAGTCGACGTACTGTTTTGTAAATAAGAAGTAGCAGAACTTTCATTACCCATCAAAATTGTTTTGGCATCGTAAAAAGTCATGTTGCGAACCGCATCAACAAATATTGGTGTCGCTTCTTTAACTGCGTCTTCCGCGGCACGATTCAATACTTTCAATCCTTCGTCAGCTAACGAACTTAGTCCAATTCTTCGCAATCCAGCGTCTACTTTTCTCAATTCTTCCGGCAGCAAAATTTTTACAGCTTCATTTCTATAAAAACCATCAGTAGCGGTCAATTTTGTTACTTGTTTTGAAATTCCATTATTCAGCGCTTCTTTCAGTCCGCCAGCAATATCAATTCCACCAATTCCTGGCGTCTGTGGAAATTGATTTAAAACTTGTTGCATTTCGGCACAACCAAATAAGGAAAAGGCAGTTAAAAGCAGTACAATTTTTTTCATAAGTCTGATATTTAATTCGTTTTTTCAAAGATAAGCAAACACTATGCCTTTTAGTAGTAAAAATATTCCGAAAGAAAATAGAAGGCCGTTTGTTAAAAGATTCAAAGGAGCTCAAAGGGCCTCTTTTAGCGTACAATAGTAGGTTCCTGCTCGTGATTTATTTCTATTGTAAAGCCATCGAGTTTTTATGCTCTATTTTTTAAACAAGGATCAAAAAGAAAGGCTTGGACTGAGGATAAGCTAGATGGAAATAGCAGCACTACAATCATTTTTAGCTAAAAGTATTTCAGTAGTGATTTTTTTTACGCTGTCAAAAGATCGGAGCAAAAACAGAAGGCATTGCGCGCTATTGTTTGCAGCAACCATTTTATTGCTATTCAAGAATAATAGGAGATTTAATTGATAAAGAGTTTAAAAAATAGTAAAAACAAACTACTCATTATTATAAGTAGATGGTATCCAAATTTTTAAAACAAGTAATTTTCAAAAAAGGGGATTTATATTATTTGCTTTTCTTCAAAGCATCTAATAATTCTTCTAAGTCTACCACACCATAAGTAGACGAATAATCGGATACTGCATAGGGAAGTATAAGACTGTTATTGTGAATAATCGAACCACAAGAATAGACGACATTGGGTACATATCCTTCCCGTTCCCCTTCGAGTGGTGCTAATAAGGGCTCTTTTAATCTTCCAATTTCCTTGGAAGGGTCGTCAAGATCAAGCAGCGAAGCACCTAAGCAATACCGTCTCATAGCACCTACGCCGTGCGTAATTACTAACCAGCCCTCTTTAGTCCAAAGTGGTGATCCGCAATTACCAATTTGGGTAAATTCCCAGGAAAAACGAGGTTCTTGAAGAATAATTGGATTGTCCCATTGTGTCCGGCGATCTGAATACATGATGTAATTATTAACGCCATCAATCCGGGAAAGCATAGCATACTTTCCCTTAATTTTTCTTGGAAACAGTGCTAGATTTTTATTTTGAGCACCGGCTCCATACAGAGGGACGACGCGAAAGTTGTAAAAGTCTTTAGTAGAAATAAGTTTTGGCAATATTGCATGACCGTTGTAAGCGGTGTAAGTGGCAATTATTCTATCTGATCCATCGTCATCGAGGAAGCGCACAAAACGGGCATCTTCAATACCGCGACTTTCAGAATCTGATATTGGAAATATAACACGTTCTGTAATATCAGAATCGTGTTTGAATTGTAAATCGTAAAATGAATCCGCCAGCCATAGTACTTCTTCAAGCGCAGTTCTTCTTTCTCGGAGAATCGTTGGATCGCTTAAGGCTTTATTAATTATATTTTTTAAGGCAGTATATTCGAATTGATCCGGCAACTCTCGCATGATTTGGGCAGAACATTTATCTGATGTATTCATTTCTGCCAATTTGACGAGAAATCGCTCTTTATTGTATAAGGTTTTACGGGCAATCTCTGCTTTATCAATATTGTCTCCTATTTTCATCACTTGTAGATCATTATTTTTATCTAGAATTCCTCTTCTAAAAACAATGGATGAAATATGTCCTTCTCCTGTCGCACGAAAAGATATAATAATTCGTTTTTCTCCATTTTGAAGATCTGATTGGTCAAAATCTTCGACCATAGACGGATTAAAAAAGGCGGCAGATTCTATTGCATATTCCATTGTACAATAGGAACCAATAAGCATTTTTCGCTCATCGGATAGCTGGTTGTAATTAATTTGCATGCCTTCTATCAAACCTCTAATTTTTTCGCAATGCCTAAAAAATGTTTGTGAAATATTACGGTGTCTTCTAGCAAATTCACGTAGCGTATGTTCTAAGGTTTCTTGAACTTGTTTTTCGCTCAAAACCATAATATGGCTTACCATTTTTTGGGTTCGAGAATCACCATTCATAAAATACCTGGCAACAACTCTACTGCAATCAGGCAAGAATTTTATATTTTTTCGAATAACAGGAACTCGCATAGATTCATTTTTAAAGTGAAATTGTACAACTGTGTATTTTAACTAAGAATGAAAAGTCGTTTAAGTATTTAACTCTAGTTAGCCCAGATTACTGGTTTTATTTACAAGAAAGCCATTTAAATGAAATTTATTCGCAACATTTTCTTTCTTGAATTAGAAATGACTGTAAGCCAGCTCCATTGATAATGCCTCCTAAGCTAAGTAGCTCCTTTGAGAAATATAGGTCAATTAAAATCATAAATAAAAAATTGCTTTGTAGAAATGATTCATTCAGGTTTCAAATATTGGTTTGTTTATAAAAGAACAACTTTTCAAGGTAGTAATTTTGAATACGCTAATTGTATTTACACAATCAGTTTTAAAATTACAAAAAAATATTTTAAATGAGCGTAAATTTTTGTTTTACATTATTGATGATATTTTTTTAAAAGAATACAAAATTGAATTGGGTAGCAATGAAATACCAGAAATAATTCCTTTTTAATTTTTTAAGAATAAGTCACATCATTGCAGTGCTCCTAATAAGAGTCCGATTCAACTACTCGCTATGCATAAAGTTAGCAACTAATTGAAGAGGGTAGCAATGAAAAAATCTAATTTATGTTTCAGTGCAAAGGAGGAATTGTGCTACTATACGGATAAATAGGATCTAAAAAGTATAATTTAGAGGGCCTGACTGTCAGAAGTAAGCAGCGCGTCTAAAAAAATAGTAAAATAATTATTGCTGCCCGTTTTAAAAATCACAAGATTCACTCTTAAAATTGATATTTTCAACAATTAATTTTTATTATTTTCGTAAATTGCGGTCCTAAAATCGACATTTAAATAAAAATGGAACAACAAAAACCGTATATCCCTAACAATAAAGTAAGAATTGTTACAGCAGCTGCTCTTTTTGACGGTCACGATGCCGCAATCAACATTATGCGTAGGATTATTCAATCTACAGGTGTTGAGGTAATTCATTTAGGTCACGACCGAAGCGTTGAAGAAGTGGTTAATACTGCAATTCAAGAAGATGCGAATGCTATTGCAATAACTTCTTACCAAGGTGGACACAACGAATATTTTAAATATATGTACGACTTGCTTCAAGAGAAGGGAGCGGGACAAATTAAAATATTTGGAGGCGGTGGCGGGGTTATTTTGCCCTCTGAAATAGCGGAATTGCAAGCATACGGAATTACCCGCATTTATGCACCTGATGATGGACGTGCCATGGGATTGCAAGGGATGATAAATGATTTAGTGGAACAATCGGATTATCCTGTAGGAAACAAGCTAAACGGAGAATTATCCCATATTGAAGAAAAAAATCCAACAGCAATTGCTCGATTAATTTCTGCTGCTGAAAACTTTCCAGAAATAGCAAAACCAGTTTTTGAAACTATTCATAAAAATAACGAAACCTCAAAAATTCCAGTTTTAGGAATTACAGGAACAGGTGGTTCAGGAAAATCATCATTAGTAGATGAGTTAGTACGTCGTTTCTTAATCGATTTTCCAGAAAAAACCATTGGTTTAATATCTGTCGATCCTTCAAAACGTAAAACAGGAGGAGCATTATTGGGAGATAGAATTCGAATGAATGCTATCAATAATCCTAGAGTTTACATGCGTTCGTTAGCAACTCGTCAATCAAATTTAGCTTTGTCTAAATATGTTGCTGAAGCGATTCAAGTATTAAAAGCTGCAAAATATGATATTATAATTCTTGAAACTTCTGGAATTGGTCAATCTGATACCGAAATTATGGATCATTCCGATGTTTCTTTGTATGTAATGACACCAGAATTTGGAGCAGCAACTCAGTTGGAAAAAATCGATATGTTAGATTTTGCTGATTTGGTCGCTTTAAATAAATTTGACAAACGTGGAGCGTTAGATGCCATTCGTGATGTCAAAAAACAGTACCAACGCAATCATAATTTATGGGATGCAAGTCCAGATGATATGCCAGTTTTCGGAACTATTGCTTCGCAATTTAATGATCCGGGAATGAATACGCTTTATAAAGCAATTATGGATAAGATTGTCGAGAAAACAGATTCAGATCTGAAATCGACTTTTAAAATCACGCGTGAAATGAGCGAGAAAATATTTGTCATTCCACCACATAGAACACGTTACTTGTCAGAAATAGCGGAGAGCAATCGCAAATATGATGTTACCGCAGTTAGCCAAGAACAAGTAGCTCAGAAATTATATGGGATTTTCAAAACATTAGAAACGGTCTCTGGGAAAGTACCTTTAATAAATAAAACTGGGATTGATGACGATTCAGTTTTACCAACAGCTTTAGAATCTGAAAAATCAGGTGCTGCCGAAAATAAAATATTCCTCAACCTTTTACTAAATCAATTCGATAAAGTAAAAATGGATTTGGATCCCTACAATTGGGAAATTATTTTGACTTGGGACGAAAAAGTAAATAAGTACAAAAATCCAGTGTATACGTTCAAAGTTCGCGATAGAGAAATAAAAATGGCGACGCATACAGAGTCGCTTTCGCATTCTCAAATTCCGAAAATAGCATTACCAAAGTATAAAGCTTGGGGTGATATTTTACGTTGGTGTTTGCAGGAAAACGTTCCTGGAGAATTTCCTTTTACCGCAGGATTGTATCCTTTTAAACGTGAAGGAGAAGATCCTTCTCGTATGTTTGCAGGAGAAGGTGGGCCAGAAAGAACGAACAAGCGTTTTCATTATGTGAGTGCAGGATTGCCTGCAAAACGATTGTCAACCGCTTTTGATAGTGTGACTTTATACGGAAATGACCCACACGTTCGTCCTGATATTTATGGAAAAATTGGTAATGCCGGAGTTTCTATATGTTGTTTGGATGATGCCAAAAAATTATATTCTGGTTTTGATTTGGTTCATGCCATGACTTCGGTGAGTATGACTATTAATGGACCGGCGCCAATGCTACTAGGATTCTTCATGAATGCAGCTATTGATCAACAATGTGAGTTTTACATTAAAGAACAGCATCTTGAAAAAGAAATAGAGGCTAAAATAAATAAAATATATAATGGAAAAGGAGTCGAAAGACCACATTATCAAGGGGATTTACCTGCAGGAAATAACGGTTTAGGATTAATGCTTTTGGGTGTTACCGGAGATCAGGTTTTACCTTTGGAAATCTATAATGAAATAAAAGCAAGGACCTTATCACAAGTTCGTGGAACGGTTCAAGCGGATATTTTAAAAGAAGATCAGGCACAAAACACTTGTATTTTCTCTACGGAATTTGCGTTGCGCTTAATGGGTGACGTTCAGGAATATTTCATTACTAAGAATGTTAGAAACTTTTATTCGGTTTCTATTTCAGGATATCACATCGCTGAGGCAGGAGCAAATCCAATCACGCAATTGGCTTTCACACTTTCCAATGGGTTTACTTACGTGGAATATTATTTGAGTCGTGGAATGAACATCAATGATTTTGGACCTAATTTATCGTTCTTTTTCTCGAATGGAGTGGATCCGGAATATGCAGTTATTGGCCGTGTAGCGCGTAAAATTTGGGCGAAAGCCATGAAAAATAAATATGGAGCTAATGAAAGAGCCCAAATGTTGAAATACCACATTCAAACATCAGGTCGTTCTTTGCACGCACAGGAAATCGATTTCAACGATATTCGTACTACGTTGCAAGCCTTATATGCCATTTACGACAACTGTAATTCATTGCATACCAATGCGTATGATGAAGCAATTACAACGCCAACAGAAGAATCAGTGCGTCGTGCCATGGCGATTCAGCTGATTATCAATAAAGAATTAGGTCTGGCCAAAAATGAAAATCCAATTCAAGGTGCATTTATCATCGAAGAATTAACAGATTTAGTGGAAGCTGCAGTTTTACTAGAATTCGACCGAATTACAGAACGTGGTGGCGTACTTGGTGCGATGGAAACGATGTACCAAAGAAGTAAAATTCAAGAAGAAAGCTTGTATTATGAAACCTTGAAACATACAGGTGAATTTCCAATTATTGGTGTGAATACGTTCTTGAGTTCTAAAGGTTCGCCAACTGTTATTCCAGCCGAAGTAATTCGTGCAACAGAAGAAGAAAAACAATACCAAATTGATATGTTGAGTCATTTACATCAGGCAAATCAGGATTTGGTAAATGAACATTTAAATACGCTTCAAGAGGCTGCCATTAAAAATGAAAACTTATTTGAACATTTAATGGAAGCAACTAAGGTTTGTTCTTTGGGGCAAATCACTTCGGCTTTATTTGAAGTAGGCGGTCAGTATAGAAGAAATATGTAAGCAGAGAACCACTTTTTTGCTCTGCAAAAAAGTGTGTGAATCGCTTATCCCGATTTTTATCGGGATCTGATCAATAATAAAAGATGAATCGCTTATCCCGCTTTCGAGCGGGATCTTTTTCAATGATAAAAATGAATCGCTTATCCAGATTTTTATCGGGATCTTTTCAAGAAACGTTCGTATCGGTAATACTAATTTTTATCGGGATCTTTTCAAGAAAAAAAATCGGTTACTAAATTATAAAAAATGCGGAAAATATTTTCCGCATTTTTTTTTTGCCTAAAGGCTAAAAAATTATTCAACTTGCTGTTGCTTTCCTTCTTTAATTTGTTCTACTAATTTTTTATTAAACGCTGGTAAATCATCAGGATTTCGGCTTGTAACAAGGCCTCTGTCTACAATTACTTCTTGGTCATGCCACTCAGCACCTGCGTTGATTAAGTCAATCTTTATAGAAGGATAAGAAGTCATTTTCCTTCCTTTGACTAGATTGGCGCTTATCAAAATTTGAGGCCCATGGCAAATAGCGGCGACGGGTTTTCCTTCTTTGAAAAAGTCTTTAATAAAATGCAAAGCAGCTTCATTTGTTCGCAATTTATCTGGATTTATTACACCGCCGGGGAGCACTAGTGCATCATAATCGCTAGCCTTTACATTGTTTAAAAGTTGGTCGACTTTATAATCTTTCCCCCAATCTGTTTTAGCCCATGCTTTTATAGTTCCGTTTTCTGGACTAATAATTTCTGCTTTCCATCCTTGCTGCTCTAAATATTCTTTTGGCGAACTTAATTCAACTTCTTCAAATCCATTTGTGGCTAAAATAGCTATTCTCTTTTCCATATTGTTTTAATTTTTAGTGCATTTAATACTTTAAATTTACAAATTAAATGCTGCTGTAGTTCACAAAGAGGTCTTAAAATAAATGTAATTTTTGATAGAGTAGCATCAAATAGGCAAATACGTCAAGGAAATTTTTTTATTTTATTTTGTTTAATTTGACATATCCAATATGCAAAGTATCTTCCTGACAATTCGTATCAGATTTTGTAATTTTTAAAGCATGTTCGGCTTTGAATTGCGCGGGTAGCATATCTACGACTTTATAAATATCGTCTACATCAATGCCGTATTTCTCGTCAACGTGCGACTCAGCTCCTTTAAAACCATAATGTTTATAAAAAGCAGTTGTTTTAGATTTTTTGGTTGCCAAAGCTAAACGATTCGCAACGGCAAGCATTTTATAATGGTATTCTTCAAATTCATTTTCTTTATAACCTCCTAAATTGATAAAAAATAGCTGTTCCGATGACGCAGTAACTGCATTTTTGTTGGGGATTATTTCAATCAAGAAGTCATCTACTACCGTTACTTCTCGCCAAGCATCAATATGAATTTTTCCTTTGGCTTCTGGCCAAAAAGATTTCATTTGAGGTACCAATTCTTTCAAGGAACTACCAATTCCAAAAAAAATATCATGTTGCTCCGTAAACCTGCCTTCTGGCGTGCAGCCTAACATTATCATGTATAATTTAAGTTTTTGTTCCATAATTCAAAAGTACAAAATTCTTTATAATAAACTTTGGCACAATTCATGAATAGTGTTTTTCAATATAAATTATAAAACGATAACGAATGAAAAAAATTACCTTATTTTTAGTTTTCATCGGGATGATGGCACTACAAAGTTGTGAAGTAACGGAAGTATATGATAATACGGATATCGGACCAAGAACCGAAGTGTTTGAAGTCACTACTTCATTTAATTCCAACAATAATTATAGTAGCCTGGTTGAATTTAATCCTCCTATTTATTCTTCGGATTCCGTTTTAGTATATCATTTATATGATACGGTAAATGGTCAAGATATTTGGAAATTAATGCCTCAGACTTATTACTTTAATGATGGAGGAGCACTAGATTTTAACTTTGATTATTCAAGGTTTAATGTAAATATCTTTTTGTCGGCTAATTTTAGTCTGAATACATTGCCGTCCAGCTGGACACAAAATCAAACTTTTAGAATCGTTATTCTACCAGATGGGTTTGCTAAAACAATTAATAAAAACAATATTGATTCCGTAATGTCAGCATTGAAAGTTGATAAGAGTGAAGTGAAGAAAATCGACTTGTAAAGTGAATAAAAAAAGGGAAATCGTGAGATTTCCCTTTTTTTGTATGTTTTAATTGATGATGGTATTAAACGAATTCTTTGCTGCTTTTTCGTAAAGAAATTACAATCCCAATAATAAGGGAAAGCGCTATAAAAGCAAGTGATACCCATTCTGGTAATTTAATATATTCATGCAATAACATTTTTAAACCAACGAAACTCAAAATAGCGATCAGACTGTATTCTAAATAGCTAAATTTGGCTAACATGTTTGCAAGGAAAAAATACATTGAACGCAATCCCAAAATAGCAAATATATTAGAACTAAAAACTAAGAAGGGATCGTTTGTTATGGCTAAAATTGCCGGTACACTATCAATAGCAAAAACCACATCCATCACTTCAATAACTACTAGCGCAACAAAAAGAGGTGTTGCAGCTGTTATATGTCTTCTTCTTACAAAAAAATGTTCCTCATCAATATGGTTTGATATCGGCATTATTTTTTTAAGACTTTTATATACAAATGATTTTTTAGGTTGGAACTGCTCATCTTTACCACTAAATAACATTTTCATAGCAGTATAGATCAGGAATGCACCAAAGATATAGGTCATCCAATAGAATTTATTAATAAGCATGACGCCAAAAAAGATCATTAAACCTCTAAAAATGATGGCTCCTAATATTCCCCAAAATAGCACACGATGTTGGTATTTCTGTGGAATTTTAAATGCGGCAAAGATGATTGCGATGACAAATATATTGTCAATACTTAACGATAATTCAATCAAATATCCAGTAATAAATTTTATTGCAGCTGTTGTGGGTTTAAGATTATCAGGGTTAGCAATATAATTTGTAGAATAGAGCCAGTAGATCACACCAGAAAACATAAATGATAATGCAACCCAAATACCAGTCCATTTTCCAGCTTCTTTTGAACTTATAATATGCGGTGTTTTATTGAAAACTCCTAAATCAAGTGCTAGAAAAATTAAAACAGCGGTTAAAAAAGTAATCCAGACAATCATAATGTAAGTTATTTAAATTTTGTGTAAAGATACTTTTGATTTTTAAACTTTAAGAAAAATTTTATCTAAAGTTAAAATCCTTATTCTGAGTGTCAATTTTTATAAAATGTGTTACTTGAAAAATAACATAATTAAAATTGCTAAGTTGCGATTTTTTGTACGTTTTTCTATTGATTCAATAAATTTAAAGCCTTGACCCATAAAAATAAGAGGTAAAATTTTATAAAAGTAATAATTAAATTATATTTGCATCAAAATAATAGGGGTCTAATTAATTAAAATCAATTTTTATGTCAACATTACGTTTTCAAGCTTTGAGAGAAGCATCGACTAGAAAGCCAGTTAAATTTGAAGAATCAGATAGAAAATCAACGATATTTGGTGCTAATGTCTTTAATGACAAAGCGATGAAGCAATTTTTAACTTCTGATGCTTTTAAAGGCGTGCGCGATGCAGTGCAGCATGGAACTAAGATAGACAGAAAATTAGCAGATTATATCGCCATGGGTATGAAAGAATGGGCCTTGTCTAAAGGAGTAACTCATTACACACACTGGTTTCAACCTCTTACAGGAACTACAGCAGAGAAACATGATGCTTTTTTTGAAACCTCTTATGACGGTAGCGATCCAGTAGAAAAGTTTGGTGGTGCTCAATTAGTACAACAAGAACCGGATGCTTCTAGTTTTCCAAATGGAGGAATTAGAAACACATTCGAAGCGCGAGGCTATACCGCTTGGGATCCAACATCTCCAGCGTTTATTTTTGGAACGACCTTATGTATTCCAACTGTTTTTATTTCGTATACAGGAGAGGCTTTGGATTATAAAACACCTTTATTACGTGCTTTAACGGTTATGGACGACGCAGCCACTGAAGTATGTAAATATTTTGATAAAAATGTAAAAAAAGTTACCGCCACTTTAGGTTGGGAACAAGAATATTTCTTAGTAGATAGAGCTTTGGCAAATTCACGCCCTGACCTTATTATGACAGGAAGAACTTTGTTGGGGCATACCTCTGCAAAGGGACAACAATTAGACGATCATTATTTTGGATCAATTCCAACACGCGCCTTGACTTACATGAGAGATTTAGAGCAAGAATGTATGTTGTTAGGAATTCCAGTGAAAACACGTCACAATGAAGTAGCACCAAATCAATTTGAGTTAGCACCTATTTTTGAAGAAACAAACTTAGCCGTTGATCACAACTGTTTGTTGATGGATGTAATGCAAAAAGTAGCAGAACGTCATGAATTGAAAGTGTTGTTCCATGAAAAACCTTTTAAAGGAGTAAACGGTTCAGGGAAACACAATAACTGGTCATTAGCAACTGACACTGGAGTAAACTTGTTAAGTCCAAGCAAAACACCAATGAGTAACTTACAGTTTTTGACTTTCTTTATTAATACGATTAAAGCCGTAAATGATAATGAGTCTTTATTAAGAGCTGCGATTGCCTCCGCAAGCAATGATCACAGATTAGGAGCTAATGAAGCACCTCCTGCAATTATCTCCGTATTTATTGGGGGGCAATTGACTAAAGTTTTAGCGGAGTTAGAAGGAGTAACCACAGGTAAATTATCCCCAGAAGAAAAAACAGATCTAAAATTAAACGTAGTAGGGAAAATTCCAGACGTTCTTTTAGACAACACAGATAGAAATAGAACTTCACCATTTGCTTTTACAGGAAATAAATTTGAGTTTAGAGCAGTAGGATCTACGGCGAACTGTTCGAATGCAATGACCACTTTGAATGCTATTGTTGCAAAACAACTTAGAGATTTTAAAGTTGAAGTTGATGCTTTGATTGATTCCAAAGACATGAAGAAAGACGATGCGATCTTCAATGTTTTAAGAGAGTACATCAAACAATCTAAAAAAATCCTTTTTGAAGGAGACGGTTATAGTGAAGAATGGGAAGTAGAAGCTGCAAAAAGAGGTTTGAGTAACTTCAAAACGACTCCTGAAGCTTTAAAAGCAAGAATTTCTAAACAATCTTTAGACTTGTTTTCTGAATTGAATATTATGAATCATATTGAAGTAGAAGCTCGATACGAAATTGAATTAGAGGAATATACCAAGAAAATTCAAATTGAAGGTCGCGTTCTAGGTGATATTTCAAAAAATCACGTTATACCAACTGCAATCCGTTATCAAAATACGCTGATTGCAAATGTGAAGGGGCTAAAAGATATTTTTGGGACAGATTTTGAAACTATTGCCAAAGAACAAATCGTTTTGATAAAAGAAATTTCAGGTCATATCGAAGGAATCAACTCTAAAGTACAAGAGATGACTAATGAGAGAAAGAGTGCTAATAATTTGACTGATGCGCAGGAAATGGCAGAAGCTTATTGTAATAAAGTAAAACCTTATTTTGAAATCATTAGAAATCACTGTGATAAATTAGAGTTGTTGGTTGATAACGAAATTTGGACGTTGACTAAATATAGAGAATTGTTGTTTACTAAATAATAAGCGAAGAATTTTAACAGGATATATGCCTTTCCATTTTGGAAAGGCATTTTTTTTGTGATCCATTACTCGATAAAAATTGTTGCTATGCTGTTGTAAAAAAAACTTTGCTTCAGTAAATTGGAATTAGAGCTAATACTGAACTTAATATGGCCAATCGAAGTGTAGCACGGTTTTATTTTTATAAACAATGACGAAAAGGCTAGCGAATTAACTAAAAGAGTGGTCCTATTTATTTATTCCAGATCTTTTCGTTTATGTTCCTTCAGCATTGGGCTGCATAGGATGCTCTTTTACCAAACTATTGTGCTAAGCCTTTCTTACGCGCGTTACTTTGAGATTATTATAGTATAGTTCTCGTTAAATATTTGGAGATCTTTTCTTTTTCTTTGAATATCTATATTTATAATTTTTTTCTTATTTTTTTTCTGTATTACAAGGTAGTTCATCGATACAGAGTTGCTTTTCATCGAAAAAACACGTATTCAGATGAAAAACAAGTATTTATACTTGTTTTTTTTTAATAATGTTTTCTATCTTTGGTATGTAATAATCAAATAAGGTTTCAGTATTAATACTAAAAATCTTGTTATTTATTATACCGTTAGAGTGGTTCCCAAATCGCTTTTTTAAAACCTACATGATAATTTGTATTAACAACCAATTAAATATATTTATTATGAAAAAAGTAGTTTTAAGCATCTCCGCGATGCTATGTACAGTGGCAATTTCTTATGCTCAACCAGGTCCAGTAGCTGGACCAAATGTAAGTGCAGTAGGCCAAACTGGATTTTCTCAATTTGCACAAGTTAGTCAAATTGGTACCGCTCAGAATTCCAAGGTTAAACAAGAATTGAACAACAATGATGCTTACGTATACCAAGGAGTTAATCCGGGTCAAATGCTTGTAGGTTCGATTAATACATCTGCAAAAAACATGGCTGACATCTTCCAAAGAGGGGATGACAACTATGCTTATATTTCTCAAAATAATTGGGACAACATGGCTACCCAATCACAAAGAGGGGATAGAAATGACGCTACAATTTGGCAAGATGAGGTAGTAGTGGCAACTGCAAGTTTAGATGGACATGACAAAGCTACTCAGACACAAAGAGGAAATGATAACGAAGCTACTATAGATCAAGGAACTTCAGGGAATAATCCGCTTCCTACATTGGCTACTTTTACCTTAGGAGTGCCATTAACTTCTGCAATACCATTCTCTCCTCATGGTTATAATGAAGCTACTCAAACGCAACGTGGAAATTGGAATAAAGCGTACACTAGTCAAGGTGGTAGAAATAATGATTCTGATATTAACCAAAATAGTGTTGGTAAGGCAGCAACGATAGTTGATAGAAACGTAGCGAATCATTATCAATATGGACGTAATAATGATGCTTCAACTACTCAAATGGGATATAGAAATCTTGATAATATTTTGCAGGAAGGTAACAATAATAGAGCGACCACTATGCAAACAGGAAACACTTCAGGCAACATGAATAATACTGCACAACAAGGAAATTCTAATGTGGCTAATGTAAATCAAGCTAACTAATAAGTAAGCCTTAAGATAGGGACAGCTCATTACAGCTGTCCCATCTTTTTTATTATAAAAATAAGATCATGAAATCTATATCTTTAAATATCATTCTTTGTTTATTTTTTTTCCAGCTTGTTTTAGCTCAGGGAGAACCTGTAAATTATAAATATGATGATGATAATAATATTTCATTGTTGGATAAAAAAGAAGCTACTTTATACATTAGTTCTAATTCTCATATTGTTAACTCTCGTGCCTCTTTAAATCTTCAACTAATGGGCAGTAACGTTCAAATTCAACAAATAGGGAATTACAATAGTGTTAATTCGTACCTCAAGAGTAAAATCATTGATATTTCCGTTGTGCAAAAAGGAAATAATAATGAAGTTTTACTCGATAAACAGGCTAATTCGCTAAACCAAAAAGTGATTCAGCTTGGTAATAATAATAAAATCCACGATTTTGCATTATATACAAAATACGATGTGACAATGGAATTAATTCAGAAAGGGAATAATCAAAATATTCAAAATTTTGGTTCAAATTCCATTTCAAGAGATATGAAGGTTATTCAATCTGGAACTGGAGCCTCCGTAATAATAATAAACAGTTCTAAGCAATGAAAACTTCAATGAAATTTTTGTCTTTTCTTATTTTAGTTTTGCTTTCTGAAATGTCCTATTCTCAGACGACTAATACTGTAGTGATAGCTAAAATTGAAGTTGAACAAAGTGAGCAGAATATTAAAATAACAGGTACAGCTGAAAATTTATCAGATATAGTTCAAAGTTTGTCATATAAATTGTCAGTTATTAAAAAAAATAAATCAAATAATAACCTCTCTAATAATATTCAAGAAGGGTTGTTTTCTTTAAATCCAAGTGAAAATAAAAATTTATCAACTTCTACAGTCAATTTGGGAACTGAGGATGAGGTTATAGTTTTACTGCTCTTCTATAATGAAAATAAACAATTAATAGGAAAAGATAGAGTTGTGCTAGGGGATGAAAAAAAAAAGATAAAATAACAATTATTCCTTCTGATGCATTTGAACTAACAGGAATTATTTCAGATGACACAAAGACTAGGGTTGGAAAAGATTTTTACGATTTATTTTATTATTTATACAATGAATATAAAATCAATTCGATAAAAATTGTCAATTTGAACGAGGAATTTACTTTCTCTAGAAATACTAAAATAATTATAAGTATTGAAAATGAAATAATATATGAGTTTTTAACTAGACCGGATGAAGAATATCTAAATGAAATGGCTGAACAGTCTATTTATGCAACTTATTTGCACCTTAAGAATTTAGAAAAGCAAACGAAATATTTTACTCAGTATTAATTTTATCATTTAACCTATGAAGCTTTTAATTTCTTTTACGATTTTCTTACTTGCCGTTCAATCAGCAAATGCACAAGGCTTGATTTACAAACCTAAGAATCCAGCTTTTGGAGGAGATACTTTTAACTATCAGTGGCTGGCAAGCTCTGCGGAGTCACAAAATAAATTCACAGATAAAACGATCTCTCAGGTGGAACAAACGGAATTGGAGCGCTTTACTTCGAGTTTAAATTCTTTGCTTTTAAGTCAAATTTCAAGTTCGTTGTTTAGACAACAATTTGGTAGTGATGGTATTAAAATAGGCTCCTATACTTTCGGCAGCTTATCCGTTGAAGTTTATCCTTCTTCGGGAGGTTTAACAGTAGATATTTTAGATACAAAAACAGGAGAAACAACTCAAGTAATCATTCCAAATCGATAATATGAGATTATACACCTACTTACCTTTGCTAATTTTTTTTTTAATCTCTAGTTGTGGTGCTTATTACAATCAGCCTACTGGAATAGAAAAAGCTGTTATTGGAGAAGGTACTCCAGCAACTACACTTTTAAAACAGCTTCCTAAGGCTAAAGAACAAATTGTAGTAGGACTCTATAAATTTAGAGATCAAACAGGTCAATACAAAGCTTCAGAAAACGGAAGTAATTTTAGTACAGCTGTAACTCAAGGAGCCACTTCTATTTTAATTAAGGCTTTAGAGGATTCAAAGTGGTTCATTCCTATTGAACGAGAAAATATTGGAAATTTGCTACAGGAACGAAATCTTATTCGCTCTACAAGACAGGAATATTCAAAAGATGCGGATCCTAATGTGCCTCAAATTACGCCGCTGCTTTATGCCGGAATATTACTTGAAGGAGGGATTATTTCATACGATTCTAATATTATTACTGGTGGTTTTGGCGCACGTTACTTCGGTACCGGTGGCTCTATTAAGTACAGACAGGACCGCGTTACTATATATCTTCGAATGATATCAACTGCAAATGGTAAAATATTAAAATCTGTTTACATCTCAAAAACAATACTTTCTCAAGCCATTGATCAAAGTCTTTTTAAATATGTGAATTTTAAAAGATTATTAGAGGTAGAGACGGGCTACACAACCAATGAGCCTGTTCAAATGGCGGTGACAGAAGCAATCGAAAAAGCAGTTTCAACCCTTGTTTTGGAGGGAATAAAAGATAGAATTTGGGAAGCTGCTATTCCTCAGCCTGAAGTAGATATCGTCTTAAAAAACTATGCAAAGGAAAATGAAGAAGCAGAAGTTACTGCAATATTTGGAAGAAATTTAAAAGAAAGAAGGGCTAAACTTGCTTTGGAAATTGGCGGGGGAACGACTCTGATGGATGGAGATTACAGCAACCCAGAATTAAGGCCAATGGTCAGAGGTGGATTAAAATACTTTGTAGCACCAAGTTTTAATCTGAGCGTTTCTACAAATATTTTTAGTTTAGCAAACAAAAATTTATTGGATGCAGGTTACCTTACATTTGATTTGAATGGCGAATATATATTATTGCCAAAAGACCGGCTTACTCCTTTTGTTTTTGCGGGCGCTGGTTTAGGAATGAGTAAAATTTCTGAAAATATTCATGGTAAAGTGCAATATGGTATTGGGCTCGAGTATATGGCTTCCGATAATATAGGAATTAAATTGTATGGAGAGCATAATCTCAATTTTAGCGATAATATCGACTATATAAAAAGAGGAGTGCGAGATGATTACTATTATCGTTTTGGTTTAGGATTAACCTTCTATTTTTTAAACAAAAATAAATCCATAGATGCCAAAGTATGCTGCGACCTATTCGCGATGCAACTTTTTTAGAAACTTAAGATAGTTTTTTAAGTTTTCATTTCTATTTTCTAGGCTAAAATCGGAAATAAC
>NZ_FRBU01000081.1 GCF_900142695.1 Flavobacterium xanthum
CTCTTCTTGTTCTTGACATAATTCTGCTAATTTAAGGTTTTTAATCCTATCTTAAATTCACACAAAAAGTTGTACGTTTTTTGGGGAGCAGCATACCTTTCTGGAGTTATATAAACAAGCAATAACATCTGTATTTCAAAATAAAACTAAATACCAGCGAAGCGATAGTAATCAATTGACAAAAGAACTTGAAGAGACAAATATAAGATTGACCAAAGCAAGAAATTTATTGATTGCAGGAGATTTAGATGCAGATGATTATCGCAAGATAAAAATTGAGACAGGTGAAAGAATAAACAGACTTGAATCGATGTTAACTACAAAAAATAGTAACGTTATTAATGTGGGACCTCTTTTAAATAAGGCTATAAGCCAAATTTCACAACTTGGGAAATTATATGAAGAGGGATCTGCCACCAGTAAAAGAAAGATAATTGGTTCGATATTTCCTGAAAAACTCACTTTTGAAAATAATCAAGTTCGAACCACTAGAATCAATGAAGGACTAAGACTTATGTTGTTGTTATACAAGGATTTAGACAGTAAAAAAAAAGGGACAAATCAGCAAAAATCTGATTTGTCCCAGTATGTGAAGGCAGAAGGATTCGAACCTTCGACCGCCTGCTTAGAAGGCAGGTGCTCTATCCAGCTGAGCTATGCCTCCATTGCTGCTGTAAAAAACTAGTCGGGGTGGCAGGATTCGAACCTGCGGCCTCCTGCTCCCAAAGCAGGCGCGATAACCGAGCTACGCTACACCCCGAAAAAAAAATTATAAAGCGGAGGGACAGGGACTCGAACCCTGGCACCGATTGCTCGGTGACAGTTTAGCAAACTGCTCCATTACCACTCTGGCACCCCTCCAAGCTCAAGGAAACGTGTCCTGTTTTGCGGTTGCAAATTTAAGACATCTTTAGACTTCTCACAACTATTTCAAGCCTTTTTTTTAATCTTTTTTGTCGATTTTTCAAAAAGACTTCACAATCAAACAAATAGAAGAGAAATAAATATAAAAAAGATAATGTCCTTGTCAAAATATGAAATTGTTTAAAAAAGATTAAATTTGCTTCATAAACCAACATTATGAAAGTCATGAACAAAAAAGTTGTTATCGTTTCTGCCGTTAGAACACCTATCGGAAGTTTTATGGGGGGATTATCTACAGTCACTGCTCCTAGATTAGGCGCAATCGCTATTAAAGGCGCTTTGGACAAAATAAAATTAGATCCTAATTTAGTTGATGAAGTATTTATGGGCAACGTAGTTCAAGCTGGCGTAGGTCAAGCTCCTGCTCGTCAAGCCGCTATATTTGCAGGTTTACCAAATACCGTGGCCTGTACCACAATAAACAAAGTATGTGCTTCTGGAATGAAAGCAGTCATGTTAGGCGCACAAGCCATTCAATGTGGTGATGCCGAAATTGTAGTAGCAGGTGGAATGGAAAACATGAGTTTAATTCCACATTACATGCATTTGAGAAATGGAACAAAGTTTGGACCAGCAACCATGATTGACGGAATGCAAAGAGACGGATTGTCTGATGCCTATGACAACAATGCTATGGGGGTTTGTGCCGACTTATGCGCATCCGAATATAATTATACCCGAGAAGATCAAGACAAGGCCGCAATTCAATCATACGAGCGTAGCGCTAAAGCATGGAAAGAAGGAAAATTTGATAATGAAGTTGTTCCCGTTCCTGTTCCTCAAAGAAAAGGAGATCCAATTATCGTTTCTACTGATGAAGAATTTACAAATGTAAAAATTGATAAAATACCCTCTTTAAATCCAGCATTTACAAAAGAAGGAACAGTTACAGCCGCTAATTCTTCCACGATTAACGACGGGGCTGCTGCAGTAATACTGATGAGCGAAGAAAAAGCACTTGCATTAGGTTTGAAGCCTTTGGCTTACATCAAAGGATATGCAGACGCGGCTCAAGAACCGAAGTGGTTCACTACAAGCCCTTCTAAAGCAATTCCAAAAGCTTTAGCAAAAGCAGGAATAGCGATTGGCGATGTTGATTATTTTGAATTTAACGAAGCTTTCGCGGTAGTAGGTTTAGCTAACTCTAAAATTTTAGGATTAGACAGTAGCAAAGTAAATGTAAATGGAGGTGCTGTATCCCTAGGTCATCCTCTAGGTTGTTCTGGAGTGAGAATCATTGTCACATTGCTTAACGTTTTAGAACAAAATAATGGAAGTATCGGTGCTGCTGCAATTTGCAATGGTGGTGGTGGTGCATCAGCAGTTGTTATTGAAAGAATTTAATTAATTATGAGTTGTGAGTTATACGTTTTGATACGTATAACTCACAACTCTTACCTCATACCTTAACATACATGTTTGGAATTTGTAATCTAGCGATGATACCGCTTCGGTTTGAACCAAGTGATAAAAGCGAAATTGTTTCTCAAGTTTTATTTGGAGAACATTTCGAAATTTTAGAACAACTCAAACAGTGGTCTTTTATCAAAATGCAATATGATGGTTATGAAGGTTGGGTTGACTCTAAACAATATCAATTAATTGCTGAATCAAGTTATACTCAATTATCCACAGAAGCTATTATTCTCAATGCTGACTTAATAGAATACATAACTGCGCCATCCAATTTACTGATTCCAATTCCTCTTGGTTCTTCCGTATCGTTTATTAACAATCATGAAATCAATACGTCTAATTTTGGTTTTGAGGGAACTAAAACAAGTGGAGAAAAAACCAAAGAGAACCTTATTAAATCTGCCTTTATGTATTTGAATGCTCCTTATCTTTGGGGAGGAAAAACTCCTTTTGGTATTGATTGTTCAGGATTTACTCAAATGGTTTATAAATTGAATGGATACAAATTACTTCGTGATGCTTCCCAACAATCCAGTCAGGGAGAAGCTTTGAGTTTTATTGAAGAAAGTGAACCCGGAGACTTAGCTTTTTTTGATAACGAGGAAGGCAGAATTATTCACGTAGGAATCATAATGGACGATAATTACATCATTCACGCCAGCGGTAAAGTTCGAGTGGATCGATTGGATCATTTGGGAATTTTTAATGCAGAGACAAATAAACACACCCATAAATTACGAGTTATTAAAAAGATTTTCAGTACATGACAAAAATTATATTTCGCTGTTAGTCAGTAAAATACGAGGTAAGTATTAGGAAAAGAGACCGGTATTTTGTAAATTATAAGA
>NZ_FRBU01000078.1 GCF_900142695.1 Flavobacterium xanthum
ATTTCGAACGTACAAAGTATAAGTATTTGGTGCCAATGCTGTAAATACATTCGAGCTCTGGTACGTTATTCCATCCAAACTGTAGGTTACTCCTGCTTGTGTGGTGATTGTAATACTTCCTGAAGGAGTTCCACAAGTAGGTTGCACCAAACTAGCCGTGGTTGGTTCAACTGGAGGTGTTGGAATAGCATTGATCGTTATAACAGTCGATGACGGAGTTACACAAGTGTTATCCAATGTACTTCGAACATATAAAGTATAAGTATTTGGTGTCAATGCTGTAAATACATTCGAGCTCTGATAGGTTAATCCATCCAAACTGTAGGCTACTCCTGCTTGTGTTGTAATTGTAATACTTCCGGACGGAGTTCCACAAGTAGGTTGCGCCACACTAGCCGTGGTTGGTTCAACTGGAGGTGTTGGAATAGCATTGATCGTTATAGCAGACGATGACGGAGTTACACAAGTGTTATCCGACGTATTTCTTACGTATATAGTATAAGTATTTGGAGCTAATGCTGTAAATACATTCGAGCTCTGATACGTTATTCCATCCAAACTGTAGGCTACTCCTGCTTGTGTTGTGATTGTAATACTTCCTGAAGGAATTCCACAAGTAGGTTGCACCACACTAGCCGTGGTTGGTTCAACTGGAGGTGTTGGAATAGCATTGATCGTTATAGCAGTTGATGACGGAGTTACACAAGTGTTATCCGCTGTATTTCGTACGTATAAAGTATATGTATTTGGTGCCAATGCTGTAAATACATTCGAGCTCTGGTACGTTATTCCATCCAAACTGTAGGCTACTCCTGTTTGTGTTGTGATTGTAATACTTCCTGAAGGAATTCCACAAGTAGGTTGTACCACACTAACGGCGGTTGGTTCAACTGGAGGTGTTGGAATAGCATTGATCGTTATAACAGTCGATGACGGAGTTACACAAGTGTTATCCGCTGTATTTCTTACGTACAAAGTATAAGTATTTGGTGCTAATGCTGTAAATACATTCGAGCTCTGGTACGATATTCCATCCAAACTGTAGGCTACTCCTGTTTGTGTTGTGATTGTAATACTTCCTGATGGAGTTCCACAAGTAGGTTGCACCACACTAGCCGTGGTTGGTTCAACTGGAGGTGTTGGAATAGCATTGATCGTTGTAGTAGTCGATGATGGAGTTACACAAGTGTTATCCAATGTATTTCGTAGGTATAAAGTATAAGTATTTGGTGCCAATGCTGTAAATACATTCGAGCTCTGATACGTTATTCCATCCAAACTGTAGGCTGCTCCTTCTTGTGTTGTGATTGTGATACTTCCGGACGGAGTTCCACAAGTAGGTTGCACCACACCAACCGTGGTTGGTTCAACTGGAGGTGTTGGAATAGCATTGATAGTAATTGACTCTGATGCGACAGATGAACAATTATTTATGCCAGTAACAGTAAAAGTATAAATTCCTGATGATGGTAGGTTACTAAATTCATAACTACTACCAGATCCAGAAATTGGGGCACCCAGAGATGGCGTGATAACCCATGTACCTACTGAAGGCAAGCCATTTAGTACGATACTGCCATAGGTCCTCTCGCAAGTCGGTTGCGTAACCAATCCAATGACAGGAGGAGCGGTGAAATTGAATTGTACTGAAATATCTTCAGAAGATGGAACACATTGTCCGTTTGAAATCGTCCATGTAAACACATAAGTACCAAGAACATCTACATTAGCTGTTGAAGATGCATTACTACTATCACTAAAGTTAACGCTACCAGGTCCTGATTTTTTAGTCCAAGTTCCTGTACCAACTGACGGTGTATTGCCACCCAAAGGATCACTTGTAAAACTACATTTAGACTGACTCTCTCCAACAGTAGCTAATGTTGGACTCTCAACAAAACTCATTACAATATTTGCCTCTGAATAACATGGTGTTAATGCCGCTGAAGCAACTACAACTGGATTTGGATCTTTAAGATTGTAATCTACTGCTGCATTTCCGAAATCTAAACTACTCGCTTTTTCAGGACTTAGAAAAGAATTGGTAACAGAATAATTTGTTTCATCTTGATCTGCTAAAGTCATAGCAAAAAATTTAATATCCCCCGTTGTATAACCAATAAGAGACTTTAAAACTTCAACTTCAAATCCTAGACTGTAATCGGTAATCCCAACATTATTTTTATTTATCCCCATTACTGAAGATGGACTTCCTGAAGCAACAACACCTATATTAGTCTTAATAGAATTTCCAGTTCTTAGTTCAATAATATCCGCACTATAATTATTTCCTCCTACGTCTGTTCCAATAGCTAAGCAATAATCTGCCTGGAAATAAGAGTCAAACGTACTTGGATTATTATTAAAAAAATTAAATGCATTCACTAAAGGAAACCCACCATTTTCATCACCATAATTTGAAACATTAAACCCTCCTACTTTAGTATCCAAAAACAATAAAATTTTTCTACCACT
This sequence comes from Flavobacterium xanthum, assembly GCF_900142695.1. Classification (GTDB taxonomy): domain Bacteria; phylum Bacteroidota; class Bacteroidia; order Flavobacteriales; family Flavobacteriaceae; genus Flavobacterium; species Flavobacterium xanthum. The sequence goes on from NZ_FRBU01000078.1 coordinate 2,476, forward strand.
TAAAACTTTACCAAGTACTCCGAAAGTTAATTTATCCTCTGTCGGACTTATTTTTATAGAATTTATGTATGCTGAAGTGGCGTTAGATGATAAAGGAGCAGAAAGAAAATTATCTTCAAGTGCTCCAGTGCCCCATGCTTTCTCGGTAACATTACCATCAAAACTCACTGCATATCTAGTTCGAACTCTAACAACCTGACCATCTGTTAAAGTATTTGAGACAAATGTTTTACTTAATGACATACTTTGTTTCACGACTCCATCGACTGAAAATTCAAATAAATCTGCACCGCCAGTGGCAGTAAATGTGGTAGAAGTACCCAAACACAATGGAGAGGAAATAGAAGTTGACGGAGAAACAGATAATGTCACTGCAGGCGGGACGACATATATAGAAGCAACCACAGGTACACGGAAACTAACATCAGAACCTAATCGGCTCTGTACGTAATAAGTTTTAGTAGAACTTATACTTGGACTGTAAATATTTCCCGTGTATATCGGTATAACTGATGACTGAGAAGCAAACCATTCAATCGTTTCATTACCATTTGCTCCAAAAGCATAGACATTGACTTGAATTGGATTAATACCGTCTCCACACGAACTCCCAGCAGTCGAAAGTGGGTAAGGCAAAACAGCCAAAATCGCCGAATTCCGAACTACTTTGGACTTCTTTATTTGTTTTTTAATTGAATCTGTAGCTATTAATTTAGAATAGAGCTTAAAATTGATATCATTTAAATTTACAAGCTTGTCTAAATTTTTTGAACTTAGCGAAAAACTAAGAAAAAAAAGAAATAATAAAAATAAAAGTATTTTTTTTTTCATACTGTCGATGTTGTAATTATTTTGAAAATTTAATCATTAAAAGTAAATTTTTATTTTCATTGAGCAAATTGAATTTTAATATAAATTTAACAAAATACAAACAATAATTTTAAATACTTACAAATCACACATTTACAATATATTATATTTGAAAAAGAAATCCATAGAAGCATTCTACTAACAACACAAATAACTAAATCATATCTTAAGTCTTAAACTACTGAAAAAAAATCAATAAGTCCTATCTGTATTTTTAAAGTCATATAAACTTTAAGATTAAAACCGTAATCTTCGAAAAAATTACTTAGCCGAAATTAATTTTTAATATTTAAAAAGGACTCTTTACAAAAAAGGAGCTGCAGCATTTTATTTGTCTTTAGAAGAGATTATTTCAAATCCTAAACAACACCGTTCCATTAAGTTAATTTCAAAAAGGAATAGTTGTTGACTTAAAATTCAAAATTTTCCACATCGAGCAAACCAAACACAACTCCACAATACTCGAAGAAGTTGACCAAACGAGGATGATGCATGAGTACTTATTGTCCCAAAAGCTTGCGGTCGAAATTTAGTAGCTAACGTACACCGAATAAAAGCTAAACTTATATCTTTTATGAAATTTTATAAACAGAAAATAACTCATTAATTTTAATGCTATTACTCCTATATATCTATTTAAGGGGAAAACTTTAGAAAATAAAAAGGGCGCCTTTTTAGAGATTTAAAAAGAAGGAATTTAAAGTTTGACGCTAAACACTAACCGCACTTAGCGAATCATATAGTTCAAACAATACAATAGATAAAAAATGGCACTAAACCTCAAACTTTATACTATTCTAAAACATTTTGAAAGAAGAGATTAAGCAGAAGTTCCGCAGAATCATTTAATGCTAAAAATCAAAGATTTACAAATCACTTCATAATAGCAAAAAAACAAGATTTCGTTTTGTTAAGGACAACTCCACTATTGCCTTATGCCCAAGTATTGTTCTTGATCCGATTTCTTTCTATTCCGATTATCTAATATTTTCGCTTAATCCCCAACTTTTGCACCTAATCTCTAATTTTTGCTACTCCACAGGTTTTCGTTATGATCCGTTTTCGTTATAATCCCTGATCCGTTTTAGACTTGAACCGTTTTAGACTTGATTCACCATGCATAGCTATAAAACAAAAAACCCTTCATCTATTGATGAAGGGTTTTTAAAGAAAGGCGACGACATACTCTCCCACATAACTGCAGTACCATCTGCGCAGGCGGGCTTAACTACTCTGTT
>NZ_FRBU01000082.1 GCF_900142695.1 Flavobacterium xanthum
ACGATAACTCCATAGTGTTAACGGCATGTAACCGGTTCCGTTCAACCGCGGGTTCATTGTTCGTTCTTCGAACGCAACGAAACCCTAGCTGTTAGTGGCTGGCTTTTTATTTATTATTGTTTTTCTGTTGGATTTATTTTTTTATATTGCGACGTATTAAAGTTTTATTAAAAAAACAAGAGTTTAGTTGTAGCTAAACATATTTATGTCTAAATTTGCACTTAAAGATATTGAGTCTATAAATGGTAAACAAACATTTAATCAACTGGAAGTAAATGGTCAAAAGCAACTTGACAATTTCGAGGCTGATTTAAGTGATACAACGTATATTAGTGAATTTAAAACATTACTAACTTATATGGAATATATTGCTAATAATAAAACGTTACCACAAACTAAATTTAAAGATATTACGCCAAAAAAACAAAAAGTCAAGGAGTATGAATTTAAAAGTAAACACTTACGAGTTTATGCAATTCAACAAATTAATGGTAAAATAATAATTTTAGGTGGATTTAAAAATAATCAAAAGGAAGATATAAAAAGGTTTCGCTCGTTAAAAAAACAGTATTTAGACTCACTAATACCAAAAAAAAAGTAGTCTAATTGTTAAAGATTAAGTTTCAGTTTTGTTAAATTTATTCAAATAGGAGAAACGTTATCAGAAATTATGAAAAGAAAAGAATTAATTAAAAGTAAAGAGTATTGGATTTCAAAAATTCAATTAGATTTATTTGAAATGATTGAAAATTACCGAAAAGAAAATAACCTTACAAAAACGCAATTAGCTGAAAAATTAGGAGTTTCTAAAGGGTATATTAGTCAAATCTTAAACGGAAATTTTGACCATAAAATAAGTAAATTGGTAGATTTAGCTTTGGCATTTGATAAAGTTCCGCTTTTAGAGTATGAAAATGTAAATAATTACATATTGAATGATTCTATTGGATTAAAAACGGAATTGACAAAACAAATAAATATTGAATTAAATTATTCTATTCCATATCCTATTAAGGAAAAAATAAATACAAATAACAATGACGATTATTTCTCAGAAATATGGGAATATAGTGGAAAACTAAACATTTTTAACGATGCTAGTTTTACAAAAAAAGATAAATGTTATAATTAAAAGTTATGTCTGATTTAGAATTTGCACTAAAATTGATTAAGGTAAAAATTGAAGAAATTAACTTTAAAGAACCTGATGAAGATTTTATAAATAATTTCGATGAAAATTTTCTAAAGATTTCTGTTGGATTGAAGTTTTCTCATAATCTAGAGAAAGAAGTTCTGACGGTAAACTTAAATATTTTATATGATTATCAAAAAGATGATGATGATATTAAAACTTCATTGCTAGATTATAAGGGGTCGTTTGATTTCCATATTCAAAATCTTAAAAATTTAGTTAAAATTGAAAATGACAGCATTAATTTTCCAAATGTAATTTTGGAAACTGTAGCTGGTATTTCAATATCTTCTGGTAGAGGTATAATAATAGCAAAAACAGCAGGGTCATTTGTAAATAAATTTTATTTACCCATTTTAGACACGAGGGAATTACTTAAAAATGATAACGAGAATAATATTGTTGAATAATTAAAAAATCAGTTTCTTCAATTTTCCGTTTTTATGTCTTGTCCTGATATAGGTTGACTATTTTTGGATGTTTACTCATTTCAAAAATAGTTGATTGTAGACGTAATATTGATAAGTTTAGAAAAAATCTTTTGAGGGATTTTTTTCCAAACTTGCCAACATTCCTACGCAACTAAAATAGGGATTTTATTCTTCTTATAAGACTTGTATTTGTGAATTTGATTCACATGAGCAAATTCAGGTGTTTTCATTCCTAGAGAGCAATGTCTGCGCTGGTTATTATAAATTTCAATTGCTTGTTTCACCATTTTTTGAGAAGTTTTTAAGTTTGGAATTGTTTTATTTAGTCCAAATTCTTGTTTTAATATTCCATTAATTCTTTCTGCGACCGCATTTTCGTATGGGCTGGAATTTTGGGTTGTACTAAGAATAATGTTCTTCGATTTGGCAAATTCAGCAAAATCGGGACAGCAATATTGTATTCCTCTATCGGAATGATGGATTAGATTTTCATTTTTGTAACGTCTGTTTTTAACAGCCATTTCTAAAGCCTCTTTGACAAGTTTTACGCGCATATTGGTATCAATTTTGTATCCCATAATTTTCTTGGAATAAACGTCCGTAACTAAGGCTAAATAAGCATGTTGGGAAGCAAGTTTAATGTAAGTTATATCGCTGACGAAGACCTGTTCTGCGTGTTTAATTTCTAAATCAGCTAATAAGTCTTTTGATTTGTAAAACCCATGCTTAGAGTCTGTTGTAATGTGATATAGTTTTGTTTTTCGGATTAATAAATTGTGATATCTTAAAAAATGAATGAACCTATCTCTACCCATTTTGATATCATTTTTTTTAAAATCATCTTTTAGGTCAAGATATAGTTTTTTGGCTCCATATCGAGCCATTTTTTGGCGAATAGGAGTGATGAGTTTTTTGATTTTTAGAGTTTCTAAATCCTCAATTTTTTGTTTATTAATTCGTTTGTAATAAGCCTGCGTGCTTATTCCGAAACACTTGGAGAACCATTTGATTTTAAAAGGTCTTTTTTCTTTTTCTCCACTTCTTTTAGCAATGCTTCGGGCAATGACTTTTTTGCAAAATCAAGATTAGTGCTTACTTCAAAATCAGCAATAATCATTTGCTGAAAGTCTTTAATGAATTCCAGTTCTTCGATACGCTCTTTAAGTTTTTTTAGTTCTTGATTCTTGCTCATAGTTTTGGAGTTTTGTTCAAAGGAACGCAATTTTTTCATCCAATACGTTATTGAGGAGCGAGAAATCCCATGCAACTTAGAAGCGTGATTTAGGGAAATCTGACCATTTGAAATTTGGTCAATGATGGAAAGTTTGAGATCAAAACCGATTTTTTTGTACTCAATTTTTGGACAGTGTTCTTTTTTTGTGGGTTTCATAGTTTACTAAAAGTGTTTAATTTTTAGTCAACCTATTTCAGGATTTGTCAGTAGTGTTTTGCCTGAAAATGTTAGTCCTTTGTAAATATATATAAAACAAATTAAGATGACAAAAAAAAGAAGATGAAGTAGTTGTACCGACTAC
>NZ_FRBU01000024.1 GCF_900142695.1 Flavobacterium xanthum
GTTATTTCCGATTTTAGCCTAGAAAATAGAAATGAAAACTTAAAAAACTATCTTAAGTTTCTAAAAAAGTTGCATCGCGAATAGGTCGCAGCATAATAATCATTAAGCACTACTTTATATCCATTGTATAAATTGTAGTTTCTATATCGAGTGGGAAGGTTTCTGGAGCGTATCCATTGTCCTCCACCAAAATAAATAAATTGAGTATTTCTAATATCATAATAGGCTTCAACATCAGGTAAATAATAGTAGTCTACTGCAGAATATCCTACTGGACCCCAAGCTGGAGGACTACCAATGTTTACGTTTACTGAAACTTGTGCTTGTATAGCGTTAGTACTTACTAAAAAAACTATAGCGACTGCGATTAATTTTAATGTTTTCATGTTTTTCAATATTTATTTAATAATTATTTTTTTTATCTCTATATCCTTCAGTATAGCCAACAACTATGCCATTAATAAAAACAATAGATACGATTAGTTGTAATCAAAAAAAAAGGAAACGAACAATCGTTTCCTTTTTTAACTTTTTATTTTTGAGTTGTTTATAACAAAAGAATCAACAAAAGAATAACAATAATGATAGCTCCTACAGACAAATAAACTCCGTTTCCTGTAGATCTTAATTCAGTTTTGATAGCACGAACTTCTTTACGTAATTCTTTTTTCTCTGCTGAATTCAAAGAAGATTTGTCCATTGCTTTTATTTCGTCAAGACGATTAAGCAATACTTTAACTTCTGCAGGCACTTCTTTTGGAGTATTAGCAATTGCTGTTGGGTTTTTTTCAGCTGCTAACATTTGAGTAGGAACAACACTTAATGACAATACCATCATCATTAAATAAAAGGTAACTTTTTTCATTTATTTTGGTTTTAGTTATGAATAATTATAGTATAAAAGTAAACAATAATACTTTATAAAAACTTATACAATTATGGTATTTAATTATAAAATTCACGCTTTGCTGTTTTGATTTCTATTTTTAATGTTTTGAAAAGTAATGCTTTACCTGTTTTTGTTATTATAAGAGACAAATGGATTTGTATTTCGATCATCTATAGATTACAGTCCGAGGTTTTGCAAGTTCAAAATCTTGAAAACCAAAATCAGTTGTCTCAAAAGAATTCGTTTTGAAAATGTTTTCTCCATTTCCAGGAATGGATGGATAATAGGAGAGTGATATTTGAAAGGCGCTAAACACTAAAAAATCATTATTTATGATTAGTCCAATACCAATTTTCGAATAGGCCTTACTTTCCGTTAATCCTTTTTTAGCATTTCCTAACATGGCAACAGAATAATTAAAATAAGGATTTAGTCGTAAACCCCAAAGATTCCAAGGGCTGTAAAATTGCGTTTGCAAGGTTAGTATAGCTTTTTCAGTTCCATATTCAGCTATTCTAAAGCCATTTAGGCCGTAATTTTCATTGATTGAAAGTTGATCTCCAATGGCATCTACCCGGTTGGAACCAATCACCAGCTGTGGTTTAATGAACTGCCGTAGTTTCCATTTTCCAAGCTGCATTAAATTCGTAAAATAGTTGGCCTGAAATGAAAATGCGGTTTGTTTGGTTGTTGATTTCTCAAAAAAAGTACCTAATTCAAAATTAGCACTCAAAAATCCCCATTTGAAGAAGTTTCCAAATGCAGCGCGACCGCCCAAATAATAACGTCCAGCGCTATTTTTATGCTGATAACCCGTTGTTATGCCATATATTTTTCCGATTGGTACATCTTCAATAATTCCATTTTGGAAAATATAGCGGTCTCTGATAAATTTTCGAGATGAAATACCGATGCCTATCAAGGCCAGTTTTTCATTAGAATAAAAATCACTACGATCATAATCAAAAATCGGGCTTTCCAAATACTGCAAATGTAAAAATCGACCGGCTGTAATCAGATTTGTTGTTCGCTCCCTTTCCGTATTTCCTTTAAAAATTCTAAAAGATCTTCCCGCCCAAAAATCATGGGTATTGAATTTAAAGTTCTGAAAAGCAAAAACTAAATTGGAGTCGGGTAGGGTGTCTTTTCTAAATTGCTGGTCTAAATAGATTCCACCAGCCCATTTTGTCAAAGGCGAGTAGAAAGGACGATCAATAGTGATACTTTTTCCATAATATCCTTCTAAATCAATAGTATAACTAACTTTTGTATTTATAAACGTATTTTTTATATTGGGTACTGTATAAGAAACAGCGTAAGCACTTTTGCCATCACTGAATCTATTTCTGAATTTATTTTCAAACTGATGACCAAATCCTAAGAAATTGCGGTCATTCAACTCAAAACTGGCTCTGGAGCTAGAAAGAGAACCTTTAGGAACAAGGCTCCAAGAGTCTAAAACCCGAATCGAGATGTCAACAGAATCCGAACTGCTACTAATCAATTTTGGTGCAACATCGACGCGATTAATGAAGCGTTGCGTTCTTATTAAACGCTCAGATTCTCTTACTAATAAGGAATCAAATGGGGTATTTTTTTTGATGAGCAATAAATTGAGTATGGCGAGCCGGTTTGTTTTAATATGGATTTTATTCCCGTTTCTTTCTGCCCAATTTTTTGGTTTTTTTAAAGTATCAATTTCAGAATATCCAAAGGGATCAAGAGTTACAATGGTAATTTTTCTAATAATTTTACCTTCAAAGAATCCGTATTTTTTTTGAACTTCTTTAATTCCTTTCTTTTTTATTACTGGTGATCTAAAAACTAGCTTGTGCATCAAACGTGTAAACTTGTTCTTCTTGGAATAATTTTTAATATTTGTATAAACGCCGGATGAATCTTTCTTTTTCGTTGTTTCTTGTGCCACAGAAGTTTGAAAACAACTGAACAATATAAGAAGCAAAATAAGATTTATTTTTTTATACATTGTTTGGATATCAACTGAAAAAAAATGAAAAGGCAATCTTAAGAAAATTTCGTGTCAATTGCATTGAGATTTTAATAAAAATAGAATTTTAAGCTATTTTTTTTACATTATACATCAGTTCGATTACTCGAATTTTCAGTGGTGGTTTCCGTAAACACGGGTAAAGGAAGATCCGTTTTTATTGTGTTTTTTTCAGGTGGTGCTTCTGAATCAAAAAGCGGTAATTTAATTTTTCGCCAAGTATAAGTTTTAGGTAAATGATCTCCCATCAAATAGCCCCATGCTTCTAGAGATTCTACTCGGTCAAAAATCACTTTTAAAACGGCCAGAATTGGAAGTGCTAAAAACATACCGGAAACTCCAGCAATTGCTCCCCCGATGATGATTCCAATAATCGAAACGAACGCATTTATTTCGACTTTAGAACTTACAATCACTGGCACAATAATGTTATTATCTATTAATTGAACGACGATGGTAATCACTATGACACCAATAATTATCGATAAATCCGGTGAGCCAGTTAGCGAAGCAACGATGCTTAAAAGTCCCGCAAAGAGAATTCCGATATAAGGAATCAGGTTTAGAATTCCTGTAACAATTCCTAATAAAATAGCATATTTTACTCCGATCAGCATAAAACCAAAAGTTGTCATTGCTGAAATTAAGATCATTTCAATAATTAATCCTACAATGTAGCTGTTGATTGCAACCCTAATATTCGTTAGAATATTTTTTAGTTGCTCATGGTTTTCTTTTTTAACTAATTTGGATAAAAACAGCAAAAAATGGGTTCTGTATAAAAGGATTAAAAAAGTATAGATGGGAATCAAAGTAAGGTTTACCAAAGTGTCCGTAAACGACATTAATGTTGTACCAATAATTTCTTTTCCTTTTTCCATGGAGTCTTCGGTAGCGGTATCAATATATTGCTTTTGTTCTCTGGAACTTAAGTGAAAATTATCTCTTACAAATCCTTGAATATTTCTAAGGTGAATGTTTATATTTCTTTCAATTTTATCAAAATCATCTGCAAAATCACTAAGTTGGAAAGAAAGAAATACAAAAAGACCAATAAAAATTAAAACAAAAAACAGTACCGCAATCATTACCGCCAGTACATGTGGGAATCGAAGTTTTAACTTAAAAAACTGAACCATAGGATACAGTAAGATGGCAAATAGAAAGGACATCATTACTGGAATCAAGATGTTCTGGCCAATATAGAAAATAAATACAATAGCAATTAATCCCAACAAAGTCAGCGAAAATTTAGCATAAAAGGGAACTTTTAGGGTATCATTCATATTTTACCAGTGTTGTGTTAAAAAGAACTAATATTGGACTACTTTCAACTGACAAATATGTAGCTTTATAAAGAGCAATGTATTATACATTTTTTGTCAATAGTTACATAATTATCACCTTTTAATCTTTAGTTTTCGTGCTTGATTACCAATAAGGAGATAGCATTTCCTACTTCACAAGCGCTGTAAATAATGACTACAAATTGCTCAGAAAAACAATAGAATATATTTATTAAGTAGCAGTAAACCTTCTATAACATGTTAACGGACTTCCAATTTGAATCTGCTTTTTGTTGTAAATAATTAAAATTGAGTGCTATCTGATTTATTTTAAAAATAATTTTAAATAGGTTTACCCTTTAGATCACTAGATAAGCTATAAAGTTATGAATTAATCTACGTATTCTTTATCATTGAATTGTTTTTCTAATATAGATATTCCTTTTTGCAACAGAAGGTTGTTGGGATATATGATTATTTCTCCATCACTTGTCTTTAAGAAAACATGAAAAGCGCCAATATCTTCTATTTCAGCCATAACGGGAAAATCTTTGTCATGTATTTTTATGACATCACCAATTTTAAATGGAAATGAAAAGAACAAAATTACACCCGCTGTAATGTTGCTCAAAATGGACCATTGCGCAAATAAAGCCACACCTACAACAGTGGTAATGGAAGAAAGTGCTATGGTAATATCTTTAGTTTGAACTCCCCAAATAATTATCAAAGCAATTATCACTAAAATATTGATCAATAAATGCAGGTATTTAATCACTAAATTTGTTCTGTGCTCTAAAGTTTGGTTCGTCTTTGCATAACGACGCACTAGTTTTGTAGCAACAATTCTTAAAAAAATAAGCGAAATTCCTAAAATTCCAGTGGCAATTAATTCCTTTGTGTATTCGTGTATAAATGACATTTCCATCCTTTAAATTAGACTAATTTACGTAAATATTCAAATACTTTATCAGTTGGCATTCCCATCACATTAGCATACGAACCTTCAATTTTTGCAACACCTATAAACCCAATCCATTCTTGAATGCCATACGCACCTGCTTTGTCATACGGTTTGTAATTTTCTAAGTAAAACCTAATCGATTCATCGCTTAACTCGTTGAAAGTGACTTTCGTTACTTCATACAATACATCTACTTTTTCATTGGTTTTAAAACAAACGGAAGTAATGACTTCATGAGTCGCATTCGATAGTGATTTTAGAATTTCATAGGCCTCTTGTTCATCTTTTGGTTTACCCAAAGCTTTATTGTTGTGCCAAACGATGGTGTCACTAGTGATCAGAATTTCGTGGGGCTGCAGTTCGCCTTCAAAAGCACTCGCTTTTAGTTCGGCCAAATACGTAGTGATTTCATGTCCACTTAATTCTGGGGGATAAATTTCTTCAATTTCTTTGAGTCGGATTTCAAAATCCAAATCTAAATCTTTAAAGAATTGTTGGCGTCTTGGCGATCCCGATGCTAAAATTAAGCGGTATTTTTTTAATTGATTTCTAAGCATTATATTTTATATTTAAACTAATAACTACAACAGATAAAATTCCAAAAAACAAGATTAATTTCAAAAGTGAACTCAAGTTATGGAATTCTTTTTTAGATGTGGCCGTCCATATTTTTATGGTGAAAAACAGTAGCGGACCAACAACAAAAACCAACAAATAAACCGTTACAAATACCACTTCGATTAGGTATTTATTGATGTAATACAGGATAAAAGAGAGCGGAATTAAACTTAATACACAAACTATTTTTGCAGTTTTTGATTTCCCTATTGCAATAGGGAACGTGTTCATTCCTTGGTTGTAATCGCCATGTATATCTTCGATGTCTTTAACTATTTCTCTAAGCAGGTTAATCATAAAAGCAAATATAGCATAATCCAATAATATAGAAAAAAAGATTCTCATTTGTTGCGGATTGTCTATTCCTATAGCAGGATATAAATCAAAAAATCCAATAATAAGTACACTAAAGGAAAGTAATAAAGCGACAATAATATTACCAATGAGCATCATTTGTTTCAAACTGCTGGCGTACAAATAAAGTGCAGCTGCAATCAGAATAAAAAGAGAGGCAAAGCCTGGTTTTTGTATCACATTTGAAAGGTAAAAACCAATAACTACGCCCGTAACAGTAAAAATTCCGTATAAATTATATGCTTGATTTTCAGAAATACTTTTGCCTACAATTACGGAATTGGGATTATTGCTGTTATCAGTGTCTTGGTCAAAAATATTATTGATAATGTAGCCACCAGCAGCGAGCAAAACCGTAGATAAGACCAAAAGCAAATACTGCCAATCGGTTAATGCCAAAGGAACATTTTGAATTTTAAAAAATCCGTACCTAAAAATAAGCTGCATAAAAGCAAGCATCAGCAGGTTTTGGTAGCGGATGAGTTTTAGGAATTTCATTTAAAAGTTAGGAGTTATGGGTTTTCTCAAAATCTGAAATCAAAAATCTGAAATCAAAAATTTGAAATTAAAAATCGTTAATCTAATCGTGTTTTCCATCAAAATGAGCCATCCATTTACCTTGCGCTTTCATCACTTGTTCAATGACATCGCGTGCAGCTCCTTTTCCTCCATTTTTGTGCGAAATATATTTTGAAATCGCTTTTATTTCAGGACTTGCATCTTGTGGACAAGTGGATAAACCCACTAATTTCATCACATGATAATCTGGAATATCATCGCCCATGTAGAGAACGTGTTCTGGATTTATTTGGTAAACATCTGTATATTCATCAAACGTTTGAACTTTATCTGACGTACCCAAATAAATATCTGTAATTCCAAGATTCCGCAATCGGACCCGAACCCCTTCATTGCTTCCTCCTGAAATAATGCACACATTATACCCACTTTCTACTGCCGCTTTCATGGCGTAACCATCACGAATATTCATTGTTCTTAGAATTTCACCTTCGTTAGTTACAAAAACAGAGCTGTCTGTAAGAACGCCATCGACATCAAAAATAAAAGTAGTGATGTCATTCATTATTTCTTTATAACTTTTTGCCATTATGCTGTATAGATTGTGTTAGTATATTATAAATATTGAGATGATTTTCATTTGATAAAAAAGCTTGATGGGCTTCAATAGTGACCGTATCATTGCGTTTTGCAGGGCCTGTTTGTGCATCCTGCGGCGAAAGTACCATTATTTTATTTGCAGTTTCAGTAATTAAAGGTTTTAAAATGCCAAACGGTACCTGATGCTCCTGACAAATTTCTTCCCCTATTTGGTACAAATGATTTGTGAAATTATTGACAAATACGGCTGCAACATGTAAGGCTTTTCGTTGCTGGGAGTTAATGGCGAAAATAGAATCAGATATTGATTTAGCTACTTTACTCAGTAATTGAAAATCAGTTGCATTCTCGCTTTCTAAACAGATGGGAATAGTCGTGAAATCGACTGGTTTGTTCTTCGTAAATGTTTGCAAAGGATAGAAAACTCCTTTTCGGTTTTCATCATTCAATGCGTTCAAAGGAACACTGCCAGAAGTATGTACCACCAATCTATTTTTGAAGGGAAGCGCAGCGGCAACGAGTGAAATGGCATCATCTGAAACGGCAATAATATATAAATCGGCCTCCATTAAGGATTCCCATTCATTTGTGATTTTATCCAATTCCACTAAATGAGAAACTGTAGCGATTTGTCTGGAATAGACCTGCACCAATTTGATTTCCGTTCCTGAATTTGGACCGTTTTGAAATGCAGCAATCAAATGTTGCGCCACATTTCCAGAACCGATAATTACTACTTTGACCATGGGACAAAATTAGGAAAAAAATATTAAGAGTTTTAGTCAAATTTTACGCTGCTAAAACAGTGATATTATCCCAAAAAAGAGAATATTTTTAGCTTTGTCTACCACACTTAATTTTGGATTAAATTAACAAATGTCCGAATATAGAAGTCAACATTTTTAAGTACTTTTGTGGCACTTTTACAAAACATAATCCCATAAAAATGGATAAAAAAATATTTTCTTTTTTGTTTTCAACTCGATTAATGGCTTTTCTTTTTATTGCTTACGCAGTAGCCATGGCAACCGGAACTTTTATCGAAAGTAAATACAACACCGATACCGCAAAAATTTTAATCTACAATGCATGGTGGTTTGAAGCCATTCACGTCTTTTTCTTAATCAATTTTATTGGGAATATTAAGCGTTACCAGCTATTAAAAAAGGAAAAATGGGCTACTTTATTACTCCATTTGTCTTTTATATTTATTATTGCGGGTGCTTTTGTTACACGTTATATCAGCTATGAAGGAATGATGCCCATTCGCGAAGGCGCAGCTGAAAATCAAATTTTTTCAGATAAAACCTTTCTTACTGTTTTTGTAGATGGTGAATATAAGGGCGAAATGAAACGCAGGGTTTTTGAAAAGAAAGTATTGCTTTCCCCAGCGACAAATAATAGTTTTAGTATTTCCGAAAAATTTGCTGATACACCATTTGAAGTAGAATATGAAAACTTCATTATGGGAGCTAAAGAATATATCAAACCCGATCCAAACGGAATTGTATATTTAAAAATAGTGGAAGCAGGAGATGGCGGTCGTCACGAGCATTTCTTGAAAGAAGGCGAAGTGCAAAACATTCATAATGTATTATTTTCATTAAATAAATATACGGATGGTGCTATAAACATTACTACCACAGGAAGTGCGTATACGATCCAAACCCCTTTTGAAGGGAACTTTATGAGGATGGCTGATAAACTGCAAGGCAAAGTCACAAAAGATAATGTACAGCCGCTAATGATGCGCTCTTTATACAGTATTGGCGAAATGCGTTTTGTATTTCCAGATCCAGCAGTTAAGGGCGTCGTAGATTATGAATCTGAAAATGATTTTAAAGCGAAAACTCATGAAGACGCATTGGTACTTAAAGTCAAAGCAGAGGGACAAGAAAAAACAGTAACTATTTTAGGTTCTAAAGGTAAAATAGGGGAGTCTAAAACAGTAAAGATTGGAAACATTGACTATACTTTTTTCTACGGAAGTAAAGCGTATATTTTGCCATTTAAGATTAAACTAAATGACTTTATTGCACAGAAATATCCTGGAACAGAGAAAAGTTATTCCTCGTTTGAAAGTAAAGTAACCGTCATGGACAAAGAAACATTTGATGCCAGAATTTATATGAATAATGTGTTAGATCATGAAGGCTACCGCTTTTTTCAATCTAGTTTTGATCCTGATGAAAAAGGAACAGTATTATCAGTTAATCATGATTTTTGGGGAACTGCCCTAACATACGCGGGTTATTTTATGTTGTATTTTGCCATGATGGCCATTATGTTTACTAAATATTCTCGTTTTGCGGATATCAAACGCAAGTTAGAAGTCGTGAAAATGAAAAAAGCAAAATTGTTGACTATTTTAATGCTCTTATTTAGTTTCAATAGTTTTGCACAGGAACAAGAACATGATCATGCAGATCATGAAGGACATGCGCATACGGAAGCTGAAGCAGCACCTGCAACACACTCAAACCACATTAAAGAAGTTTTAAGTCAAGAGGAACTTAATGCTCTAATAACAAAATACAAAGTGCCGGAAGGACACGCAGCTAAATTTGGCCGACTTGTGATCCAAGATGGTGGTGGAAGAATGAAACCTATTAACACGTTTTCATCAGAGTTGTTGCGTAAAGTGAGTCATGACGATTCTTACAAAGGAATGAATTCCGATCAAGTATTTTTGTCCATGACACAATACGCGAGTTACTGGATTGAAATTCCAATTATTTACATCAAAAGTGGAAATGATAGTATTCGTAAAATTATCGGAATTGATAAAGAGGCAAAATTTGCTCCTTTTGTCTCTTTCTTTGATAAAAAGGGAAATTATAAGCTTACTAAATATTTAGAAGAAGCCTTCAAAGCTGCAAATCCGAATCAGTTTGAAAAGGATTTTATAGAAACCGACAAGAAAGTCAATCTGATGGAATCTGCCTTGAGCGGACGAATCTTAAAGATTTTCCCACTACCTGAGGATAAAAATAACAAATGGGTTTCCTACTTAGAACTCAATGAAGCTGGATTCAAAGGGATGGAAGCAACGTATACTAAAAATGTATTGCCTTTGTATTTCGGTTCGTTAGCAAATGCTTCAAGTACCAATGATTTCAAAACTGCCGATGAATTATTAGAAAGTATCAATGGTTTTCAAAAACGTTTTGGTAGCAAAGTGATGCCTAGCGAAGAAAAGATTACTTCGGAAGTCTTGTATAATAAATATGATGTATTCAAAAAATTGCCGTATTGGTACATTTTCGCTTCTGTTTTAATGTTGTTGTTTACCATTATGAACATCTTCAAGGAAAGAAAAGTATTGAATTACTTGGTTAATTTCATGCACATTGTTATTCTTGCATTGTTTGCTTTACACACCTTTGGATTAATCGCTAGATGGTATATTTCCGGTCACGCACCTTGGAGTAATGCGTATGAATCGATCATATATGTGGCTTGGGCAACGATGTTTTTTGGTTTAGCTTTCGATAGAAAATCGAAGCTTACTGTAGCTTCATCCGCATTTGTAACGGCTATGATTTTGGCAGCAGCCTACATGAACTGGATTGATCCTGAAATTGCAAATTTGCAACCTGTTCTAAATTCCTACTGGTTAATGATACACGTTGCAGTAATTGTGGCTAGTTATGGCCCGTTTGCTTTAGGATTTATTTTAGGAGCAGTTTCATTATTGTTGATTTTATTTACCAATGAAAAAAACAAAGCCAAAATGGATTTGAATATTCAGGAAATCACTTATATCAATGAATTAGCGTTAACAATTGGTTTGATAATGTTGACTATAGGAAACTTCCTTGGAGGACAATGGGCCAATGAAAGTTGGGGACGTTACTGGGGTTGGGATCCAAAAGAAACTTGGGCTTTAATCAGTATTATGGTGTATGCTTTTGTCATTCATGCTCGTTTTGTTCCTTCTTTGAGAGGAAAATGGATTTTTAATTTGATGAGTATGTTTGCTTTTATATCCATTTTATTCACCTATTATGGGGTAAACTTTCACTTGGTAGGATTACATTCGTATGCTAGTGGTGAAGCACATTCATTGAGCTGGATTTGGTATTCATTAGGAGGAATTGCTTTATTTGGAGCCGTTTCCTATCCTAAATATAAGAAGTATTACAAGAAATAAGTGGTAAATATTTTTCATAAAAAAAGGTTCAACTGCAAAGTTGAACCTTTTTTATTACTAGAAAATATGTTTTTATACTTTTCCTAAAGTATATAATTGCTCCATTGTAGGAGTTAAACTTCCTCCTTTAGGTTCAAGTGTAATTCCAAAAGCTTCTGCCTCATTAGCATTATTCACTGCAAATAATTTTTGTTCGTTCACATCGAAGTCTTCTAACAATCCAATACTGGTTGGAGTCAAAGGGCTTAATTGTAGTGCCCAAACTTGATACACCATTCCTTCTGGTGGTTCTGGTAAACCAGCAGCATCAATATACACTACTTTAGTGTCTTGATTCCAATACACTTTTGCCGAAGATTCTGGAGCAACTGCTTGTCCGCCAAGGGCCACAACCGTGTTTTTAACGTCTCTAACAACCGCTAAACTGGTTTCATTAGCCGTATTTTTCAATTTTAATACATTAAACTCTTTCTCTAATTTTGCTTTTTCAATTGCAGTATTGGCGACTTGCGTTGAAGTCTGATTTAACTGATTGTATTGGTAACCAATACCTACCAATAATAACACAGCTGCGGCCCAACCAATGTATTGAGACCTGTTTTTAGTAGGTTCTAATTGTATGACTTCAACATGTTTTAGCTCTAATTTCTCTTTAATTTTTTCGAAATTAGCTACCGAATGAAATGGTGAAAAGCTAGATGATAGCGACACAATTGATTTCTCAATAGCGATAATTTCAGCATTTATTTCCGGGTTGTTTTTTGCCATTGTGGCAACCTCCTCGCTTTCAGTTTCACTTAGTGAACCGTAAACATAGAGTTCCAGAATTCCTGATTCAATATATTCTTTTGTTTCCATTATACTTTCAAATAATTTCGTAGATCGTTAATACAGTTTCTATTTTGCGTTTTTACTGTCCCCAAAGGTATTGCCAGTTCATCTGAAGCTTCTTGCTGAGTATACCCTTTAAAAAACAGTAAATCAATTATTTGAATACATTTTGGTTTCAGCCTTTTTACAAATTCCTGTAAACCTATAGTATCCATTTTTTCAGACAATTTAGAACTGTCTTCAAAGTGATTTACGAAATTATCAGTAGAAAGGTTTTTTTGACTGTTATTAAAGTTTTTAGAACGTAGTTTATCTATCGATGTATTTCTAGCAATATTGAGAATCCAAGTGTAGAATCTTCCCTTACTTTCATGATAGGAATCTATGTTTTTCCATATTTTAACAAATACTTCCTGAAGTACGTCTTCAGCTTCTTCTCTATTTTTTACAAGAACATTGACAACCGAAAAGAGACTTTTGGAATACATATCATATAAATGTGTAAATGCCCTTTCGTCTTTCTTATAAATTAGGACTAATAACTCTTCTTGACTCATATCTTATTGTTTTTCTTCTACAAACTTATACAATCTTATTTAAAAATACTCGATTTTATCGAATTCAAGACAGTAAATAAAATAAATTGAAAATAATTGTATTTTTTTTAAGGATGTAAAGTATTGAATTGCAAATACTTAATAATTAAATTGATTTTTTTTTATGTTTTAGAAAACCAAATCGGAAACTATCCCGTAAATGACTGAATAACCTTTTAATTTAAAACAAAATGAAAAAAACAAAAATGATTTTAGGTCTATCGCTAGTGGCGGTTTCGGGCTTAATTATAGTAGCAGCGGATCACATTGATGCTCCCGCAACAATGTCAGGAGACGCAGGAGATATTACGGATGTATATGCTTTTCAAGGGCAAAACACGAGTAATTTAGTATTTGCAGTAAACACACAAGGATTGTTGAGTCCTAATGCTACTGGTGCTGCTACATTTAAAGACAATGTTATGGTAGAAATTAATATCGATAACAATGGGGACAATGTTGAAGATTTAGTGATTCAAGCAATTAAGAGAGACGACAAGATGTATTTCTTTGGACCAATAGCTCCAGGAAAAACCGGAACAACAAGTACAATTAAAACTACTGCTGCTTCAGGAAATGTTACTATATCTCAATATGGTGCAACAGCTTTAACAGCGGAACAAAACGGAATGAAATTTTTTGCAGGACCAAGAGATGATCCTTTCTTTTTTGATTTAGGTCAATTTCAAGCAATTCTTGGAGGAACTGCTACAGGATTTAATAATCCAGGGAAAGACACATTTGCAGGAACTAATGTAATGTCAATTGTAGTAGAAGTTCCAAAAACAATGTTGGGTTCATCAAGCACAATAAATGTTTGGGCTGAAACTAAGAAAAAACAATAATTAATTTTATTTAAAAAAGTAATAAACATGAAATCGAAAATTACGATTTCTTAAATACAAACATCATGAGTAAAACAAATAAATTCAAAATTATAACAATCGCACTAGTTGCTGCAGTTGTTTCAGTAAATTGTGATAATGACGATTCAAACGGTGATTCTTCTGTAAGCCTTGATTTTTCAGGAACTTTTGTTCAGCAAGATCAAATGGCAAGACCAGCAATCAATACGGTATTCGTTGCTTCAGGACAGCCTAAAGATGATTTTAATGCTGCTATTCCTTCGGCTATGGGAGCTAAATACCAATCTATTTTTCAATCTAGATTATTAGCGTTGAATTCTGGGTATACTACAAATGCTTTGGGTCAAACTGCTGCTCAGTTATCAGGTCTTTTGGCGACAGATGTATTAGGAGTATCTAAAACTGCACCAACCACTTTCTTTGACGGAACGAACGTTTTAACAGGAAGAGCTTTGGCAGATGACGTTATAGATGTTGAATTGCTATTGATTTTTGGTGGACCTACAGGTGGATCTAATCCAACTCTTACCAAAGATAATGTGAATTCAAATGATAAAGCATTTGGGACTTCTTTCCCGTACTTAGCTTCTGCTTGGTAATATTTATCAAAAAAAGCAGAGCGGTATCCATAAGAACTATTCGCTCTGCTTTTTTTTAAACAAACAAACAAACAAACATACAAAACAATTAGAGTATGAAAACTTTAAAAACAATATCATTTTTAGTTTTTACAATCGGTTTCCTATTCGGTTGCGAAACTAAATCAGAACAAATTACAAAAGCAGACGACTATAATAAATACTTGACTTTAAAGGAAAATAAATCATTGACTTTTGCTCATAATGAAATCGATTATTGGCAAAAAAAATACGATGCGGCGCCAAACCAAATGAGTTACTTAAGTCAGCTTGCAGCAAACTATAATACCCTTTTTGAACATACCGGTGATGTTAAGAATCTATATAAAAGCGAAGAATTATTGACAAAATACAATGAATCTAATCAATATTCAAAGGTGTCAACCATTCGTTCTTTATCTCGCAATTATATTTCACAACACCGTTTTAAAGAAGCTTTAGTTTTAGCAAATAAAGCATTAGCCATTGGTGAAGAAAAAAAAGAAACTCAAAAATTATTGTTCGATGTCCAAATGGAATTGGGTAATTATCCTGAAGCAGTAAAAAATTTGAATGCTTTTAGAGATATGAATAGTTTTGATTATTTAATTCGACTAGCAAAATGGAACGACCACAAAGGCGACTTAGAGACGGCAATTACTTTCATGGAAAAAGCAAGAGATATTGCTGAAAAAGACGATAATAAGGGTCTTAAAATTTGGTCCTACTCTAATTTAGGAGATTTTTATGGGCATGCTGGAAGAATCCAAGAGTCTTATGATAGTTTTTTAAAAACATTAGCCTTGGAGCCTAACTATTCCTATGCTTTAAAAGGGATTGCTTGGATTATATTCTCCAAAGAAAGAAATACAGTTGAGGCCAACCGAATTATTGATGTTATTGCTGCAACTCACAACACACCTGATTTTTATCTGCTGAAATCTCAAATTGCTCAATTTGAAGGGGATAAGGTCAATGAAATAAAAAATAGAAACGCTTATTTTTCTATGATGGAAAAAAATAATTATGGTGCAATGTACAATAAATACAATGCTTTGATTTATGCTGATGATAAAGAAACGGCTTCAAAAGCATTAGAAATTGCTAAAATTGAAGTTGCAAATAGACCTACTGCTGATTCCTATGATTTATTGGCTTGGTCCTATTTAAATATAGGTGAAAATAAAAAAGCATTAGAAATTGCTCAGAATCATGTGGTTGGAAAATCCTTTGAACCTAAGGTACAATACCACTTGGCCATGATTTATAAATCAAATAATTTAGCACTTAAAACGAAACCTATTAAGGAAGAATTACTGTCTAGCTTGTATGAATTGGGACCTATTTATGAGAAAAAGGTAAACCAATTATAACGGATGAAAAGTTTTATATTAGTGATGATTACCCTTTTTGGGTTGTCTTCTTATGGCCAAATCCAAAAAGAAAAAGTTTTGGATCGCGATGGAAATCCTGTTGAGAATGCTTATTTAGTTAACACCAATTCCGGATGCCATGCGCACACAAACGAATTTGGAATGTTCAGTTTGGATAAAACGGTTGTTGGAAATGTGATTAAAATAACGGCTTTAGGATATAAAAAATCAGATTTCACCATTACTTCAATGGATGATACAATTATTTTGGAAGATGATATTTTTAGATTAGATGAAATTGTTATTCAACCCAAACTATCAGCTATGAATGTCATTTCAAAAATAGATTTGCAAACGACACCGGTAAATTCTTCGCAAGAAATTTTGAGAAAAGTACCAGGATTATTCATTGGGCAACATGCTGGCGGTGGAAAAGCAGAACAAATATTTTTGAGAGGTTTTGATATTGATCACGGTACTGATATTGCCATTTCGGTAGATGGAATGCCAGTAAATATGGTATCTCACGCACATGGTCAGGGTTACGCTGATTTGCATTTTGTAATCCCGGAAACGGTAGAAAAAATAGATTTTGGAAAGGGCACGTATTATGCCAACAAAGGGGATTTTGCTACGGCAGGATACGTTGCCTTCCAAACTAAGGATAAAATTGAAAAAAGTAGTATTGGTGTCGAAGTTGGACAATTTAATACGCTGAGAACGGTGGGGCTTTTTAATCTTTTGGGCAACCAAAAAACGCAAAGTGCTTACATTGCCACAGAATATATCCTAACAGATGGTCCATTTGATTCTCCACAAAATTTTAGCAGAGTCAATTTATTGGGTAAATATTCTGCTATTCTGAAGGATAACAGCAAATTTTCAATCTTGGCCTCTCGCTTTACCAGCAAATGGTACGCTTCTGGTCAAATTCCGCAACGTTTAGTTGATAATGGAACGATTTCAAGATTTGGCGCAGTTGATGATACTGAAGGAGGAACTACTTCTCGAACCAATTTTAATGCAAGTTTGAGTAAACCAATTGATGAAAATACGTTCTTAAAGGCAAATGCTTTTTATTCCAATTATCAATTTGAATTGTATTCTAATTTTACTTTTTTCTTGGACGATCCAATTAATGGCGACCAAATTAAACAGAAAGAAAACAGAGATATTTATGGAATGAATGCCGAGTTAAACAAGAAAACAAAATTAAATGATATTGATGTATTGTTGCAATTTGGAGCTGGTTTTCGTGCTGATGCAACAACAGATACGGAGCTTTCACATACTTTGAACAGAAGAACTGTTCTTGAGAATATAAAATTAGGTGATATCGATCAGTCTAATTTGTTCACCTATTTGAATTCTGAATTCAACTTTGGAAAACTGATGATAAACCCAGCGATTCGATTGGATTATTTAAAATTCAATTATCAAGATAAATTGATGGACAATTACAAAACACAATCGGAATCGAAAGTGAAATTTTCTCCAAAACTGAATTTTATTTATTCGCAGAATAATAATTTACAATTTTTTGTAAAATCAGGAATGGGTTTTCATTCGAATGATGCACGCGTAGTGGTTCAAAACAGTGGAAAGCAAATTTTGCCAACCGCGATAGGAACGGATATTGGAACCATTTGGAAACCATTTCCAAAGTTAATTGTAAATTCTGCATTATGGTATTTATTTTTAGAACAGGAGTTTGTTTACGTGGGAGATGCTGGAATCATTGAGCCAAGCGGAAAATCAAGACGTATGGGAGCAGAGTTAGGACTGCGTTATCAATTGAACGATTGGTTGTATTTTGATGCTGATGCAAATTATACGTACGCCAGAAGTATTGATGAACCAAAAGGTCAGGATTACATTCCTTTAGCGCCAGATTTCACGACGACAGGTGGTTTGAGTTTCCAGAAATTGAATGGTTTTTCAGGAGGAATCAGATATCGTTATTTGAAAAATCGTCCGGCAAATGAAGATAATTCCATTGTTGCCAAAGGTTATTTTATTTCCGATTTAAATGTTAATTATCAATATAAGAATATCAATTTCGGAATTGCAGTAGAGAATATTTTTGACACGGCATGGAACGAAACGCAGTTTGCAACAGAATCCAGGCTTCAAAATGAGCCTGAAAGTGTCGAAGAAATTCATTTTACTCCAGGAACGCCTTTCTTCATGAAAGGAAAGATTACCTACACGTTTTAAATACCACATTAAGATTTGTTGTTTATTTGTTTGGAGGCCTGGCAATTCATAGTGTCAGGCTTCTTTTTTATTTAACTACTGTTTAACTAAAAAACACTTTTTTAAAACAAATATTTTTTTAATTTTATAAAAAATTTCAATTATGAAAAAACTTGTATTTGCAGCCACCTGCACTTTACTATTATTTAGCTGCCAAAATCAGGCACAACCTAAAAAATCTGAAACTACCATGAAAACTCCAACAATAACAAAAGAAACCATTTATCAATTTAAAGTTGAAGATTTATCAGGTAAGAGTTTTGATTTTGCATCTTTAAAAGGCAAAAAAGTAATAATAGTAAATACTGCTTCAAAATGTGGTCTAACTCCACAGTATAAAGATTTAGAAGCTATTTATAAAGAATATAAGGACAAAGGCTTGGTAATTGTGGGTTTTCCAGCTAATAATTTTGCTTCACAGGAGCCAGGAACTAACGAAGAAATCGCTACGTTTTGCCAAATGAATTATGGTGTTTCTTTTCCTATGATGGACAAAGTATCTGTAAAAGGAGAAGATATGGCGGCTATTTATCAGTTTTTGACACAAAAATCTAAAAACGGACTACAGGATTCTGCCGTAGAGTGGAATTTCCAAAAATACCTGATCAACGAAAAAGGAGAATTAGAAAAAGTAATTTCGCCACAAACATTAGTAACTGATCCTGAAGTAATGAACTGGATCAAAGCCTAATTATATTCTACTAGTTCTATAAAAAAAATGAGATTTTCAGCAGCTGAAAATCTCATTTTTTTTATGGACTAACTAAGAATTTAATATTTGTCAAATGATAATCACTAACACATTAAGTACTGGTAACACTCGTTGCTTAATTATTCATAGTTTCTTAATCGTTTATTTTTGAATTAGAATTTTTCGTTTTTGAAAATATCTGCGACAGCTGCTTCATAATTCCGAATACTTTGCGCTTTTTTTATTTTCTTCAAAACTTTATGCGGATTAGAAAATGTAGCAGAGAAATATTCCCATAAGTGATACATTTTTAGTAATATATGAGTAGATCCGGAAAGTGATTCACTATAAATAGCATACAAAGTATTGTGAAACGTACTGAATAATTCTATTTTATTTGTAGGATATTCTGAAGTATTATTTTTTATCATGTTAGGTAAAAAAGGATCCGAAATTAATCCTCGTCCTATCATCCAGTGATCAATAGTTGGAAATCGTTCTTGCATTTCATGAAACTTAGCCACCGAAGTTATATCACCATTGTAATATAATTTATGTTTGGTGTTATCAACACATAATTGAAACGCATCTAAGTTTACACCACCTTTATACAGTTGTTTCCCAATACGCGCATGAATCGCAATATTTTTAATAGGATACGTATCCAAAACAGGTAAAACGTCAAGAATTTCTTCACTGTTTTCATAACCCAAACGCATTTTCATAGACACAATAATGTCAGATTCAGTATGTGCTCTGTGAAGAATGTTATTGATTTTTTCGGGATTGCTGATCAAACCAGAACCCATACCAGATTTGGTGACCATAGGATACGGACAACCTAAATTCCAGTTTAATTCTTTATAACCCAATTCTCGAACATATTTAGCCACAAATAAAAATTCATCGGCATCATTTGTTATCACTTGCGGAATAACCTCTAAATCAAGATTGTTTTCAGGAAGCAGATCACGTTCATAAGAGGCTTTGATTACCATTTTTCCGTTTAAGCGAATATATGGTGAGTAAAAAGTATCAATTCCGCCAAAAAGTTTGTTTTGTGCGTTTCTAAAACGAAAGTCGGTAAATCCTTGTAAAGGCGATGAAAGAAGAGTAAAGCTCATAATAATTATAAAGTCGCAAAGATACACTTTAAAATCGCCTCAATTTAGCTTCTGTAAATATTTCAATCCTATATTCTCAACAATTAATTTGTGCAAATTTGTGTAATTTGTGGTAAAAAAATCACTCCAAAATCAATTGCATGAAAACGGAACTCAACCAACGATCAAATTTATAGCCAGATTCTTTGATAACGCCAACGGTTTCAAAACCAAATTTTTGATGAAAAGCGATACTTCCTTTGTTTTCGGAGTCAATAACGCCAATCATAGTGTGGTATTTTTGTTTTGTTGCCAATTGAATTAATTCAGCCAATAATAATTTACCAACGCCTTTTCCTAAAAATTCATCCGCAACATAAACAGAATGTTCCACTGTAAAACGGTAGCCTATTTTATGACGAAAAGTGCCATAAGTTGCATATCCAATCGTTCCATTTTCAGTTTCAGCGACAATTACAGGTAAATCATGGGCTAACTTGTCTTCAAACCACAATTTATGGGTTTCAAAATCACGTGGCTCATAATCATAAATCGAAGTACTGTTCAGTATTTGGTGATTGATGATTTCCAATATTGTATCTAAATCGGTAAAAACAGCAGGTCTTATTTTGATTTCCATGAAGCATTTATTTTCCTTCAAAATTAAGAAAAAAGAGCTAAAAATAAAGCAAAAAGCCTGGCAAGTTTGTAACTTTGTTTCTTTGAAACTAAAACAATGATTTACCCCAAAATACCTTTAGCACAAAGCATTATTGAAATTTGTTTGGCCAAAGGAATCACTACCATAATTATTTCTCCGGGTTCTCGAAATGCCCCGCTTACAATTGGTTTTGTAAACAATCCCGCTTTTCAATGTTACAGTATTGCTGACGAGCGTTCGGCTGCTTTTTTTGCATTGGGAATAGCCCAACAAACCAAGCAACCCGTGGCTTTAGTGTGTACATCGGGTTCTGCTTTACTAAATTATTATCCGGCTTTTGCGGAAGCATTTTACAGTCAGATTCCATTGATTGTAATTTCGGCGGATAGGCCACAAAGCAAGATAGATATTGGTGATGGGCAAACAATCCGTCAGGAAAATGTATTTGCAAATCATTCTTTATACAATGCTAATTTAAACGAAGCAGTCTCCAAAGAAAATGATTATAAGATTAACCAAGCGATTGATATTGCTTTGAATACAAAGGGACCGGTTCATATCAATGCGCCTTTTGAAGAACCTTTATATGAGACCGTTTCGGAGCTTTCTGTTGATGTAATGGTGAATGCTTTCGCAAATTTAAATCCAATGCCTGCCATTGAAGATTTATCTGAATTTGTGAAAATTTGGAACAATTCTACTCAAAAAATGATTTTGGTTGGCGTGAATGAACCCAACGCAATTAATGATAAAACTATTAATTTTCTAGCGGAAGAAGAGTCGGTGGTGGTGATGACAGAAACCACATCCAATTTACATCATCCTTCGTTTATAAATAATATTGACACGATAATTACGCCTTTTACTAATGATGATTTTGAGACTTTTCGTCCGGAAATTCTAGTGACTTTTGGAGGAATGATTGTTTCTAAACGAATTAAAGCCTTTTTACGAAAATATAAACCGCAACACCATTGGCATATTGATACTTTAAGAGCGTATGATACTTTTGGAGGTTTGACAAAGCATTTTGAACTTAATCCAAATAGTTTCTTTGAATCTTTTTTACCTTTGACAACACCTATAAAAAGTGATTATTTCAGTAAGATGGATGCGGTAAATAAGTTGCGTAAAAAGAAACATGAAATTTATTTGTCCAAAATTCCTTTTTCGGATTTTGTAGTTTTTGAAAAAGTGATTAAAAGCTTACCTAAGAATAGTCAATTGCAAATAAGTAATAGTTCCGCCATTCGATATGCACAATTAATTGATATTGACCCTTCGATTGAAGTGTATTGTAATCGCGGAACCAGTGGAATCGATGGAAGTACATCAACGGCTATTGGTGCGGCTGTTGCCAATGAAAAACAAACCATTTTCATCACTGGAGATATTGGGTTCTTATACGACAGTAATGCGCTATGGAACAATTATATTCCAAAAAACTTCAAGATAATATTAATCAATAACGGTGGTGGAGGCATTTTTAGGATTTTGCCTGGTCATGAAGAAAGTCCTGTTTTTAATACTTTTTTTGAAACTTCTCATTGCTTAACGGCCGAACATCTAGCTAAAATGTATGGGTTTGATTATACTATTGCAAGTAATGAAGCAAGTCTGGCAAACGGTTTAAATACTTTGTATAGTCAAAATGAGAAGCCAAGTATTTTGGAGATTTTTACGCCTACATTACAAAACGACAGTATTTTGTTGCAGTATTTTAGGGAATTGGTGTAGAAGTTATTATTCTTGAATTCTATCCTAATTGAGGGCAAAAGTTTATTTATCTAATTGTTTTTAGGTGTAAAGTTATTTATGTAGAATAAATGGACTTGTCAACTTTTGTATTAGTTAGCAAAACATTTTCTCCAAAACAATCTCCTTTTCTAAAATTGAAAAACTATATTTGTTTCCTTAAAAAAAAGAAATTTATAGATATTAATTAAAGACATATAAAAATTAGCGTTTAGCGAAAATCCTGTATTCTGAAAAGTCGAAATTCACAATACCTACAGGGAAGTTTAAGCTAACGTTCACGCAAAGGCGTGGGCGTTACTTTGCTTTGTAGGTACGGGCTTCGACTCCCGCAGAATACAAGTAAGGTAATTAGCCTGCGCCTGATTTTTTGTCGCCTGGACAAAAAGCATGAAACTATACGCTGCATTGGAATCCGTTTTGAAAAAAGAACCCAATTTTGTTACCGATGACGGAAAGCTAAAGAAATGGGTGGTTATAAGCAAGGCACAGAACTACGACCCCGAACTAATTGAGTTATTGCTGGATGATGAGGAATTAAAATCCAGATTTTTTATTACTGTAAAAAGTACTTCTACAAGTACAATAGTACCAATTTTAGTGTTTAACCAATCCTTGTTTATTCAATTCCTTGAACAGAAAAACTATTTAAACGACAGTTATACCGCTTATAAAAACAAAGTTGGTTTAACTATTGACGGGAAATATTTAAAGCAACGCAATGAAGTGGCGTTGGTTTGGCCGTTTAAAGATTGCATTTTAGAGGGCGGACAAAGCCGTGAAGAAGACAAACGCGAAGAGGTGTTTTTTAATGAAATTCTTGCACAAGATGAAATTACCCAACTTTTAGAACCAAAAGTACTGACTAATGCAAAACGGTACAACTCCCTAACTCCAAATGGGAAAACGTTAGATTCGTTTACTAGAAATGAGCAAGGTACAATTACAGATAATCTTATTATAAAAGGAAATAATCTTTTAGCCTTGCATTCTTTAAAGGAAGAGTTTGCAGGAAAAGTGAAGCTGATTTATATAGACCCACCTTACAATACTGGTAGTGACACATTTAAGTATAATGATAGTTTTAATCATTCTACTTGGTTGACTTTTATGAGAAATAGATTAGAAGTTGCAAAGTTTTTATTAAGAGAAGAAGGTGTTATTTTCATTAGTTGTGATGATAATGAATACACATATCTAAAATGTATCTGCGATGAAATTTTTGGTCTGGAAGGATTTGAGAATATTTTCCATTTTAAAGTTAGGCATGAAAATCGAATTCTTAGGAAGGATATACGTTATCAAAAGGTTATTGAACAAGCATTGTGTTATGGTATGCCCGACTACAATCCCAACAGAATATTTAACACGGATAAGAATCCAGAAGATAATTATCAATTTGATATAAAAATTAAAAATGGAGTTAAGTCGATAATTGAAATAATTGCAGGTTTTGAAGTTGAAATTTTTAAAAAGGAAGATTATGAACTTATAAAATTAGAAACTGGTTCACTTAAAGAATATAATATACGAGGTTCATTGATAACTCAAAAAGGTTCAGCATCTGAATTCTACGAATTGAATTTACGAAATAGAAGAACACAAGATGGTTTAGGGTCTTTATATAAAGTTTTAAAAATGGGAGAAAAAGGAGATGGATTAGGCTTTAGATTTATTAGACAACCATTTGAAAAAACAGGAACAAACGGATTTTATTATCAAGGAAAACCTATCGGGACACAAGAGGATAAAGGAAATCCATATCCTAATTATTATGACTTCGAAAAGGAATTTAATAATGCGGCAAATGAAGGCGGAGTTAAATTTAAAAATGGAAAGAAGCCTGAATTGTTTTTATCTAAAATTTTTGAAATAGTAGATATTCAAAAAGGGGACATAGTTTTAGACTATCATTTAGGTAGTGGAAGCACAGCTGCTGCAGCACATAAGTTGGGGATTCAATATATTGGGATGGAGCAATTGAATTATGGTGATAATGATAGTGTAAAAAGGTTGCAGAATGTTATTGGTGGTGACGGAACAGGTATTTCAAAAGCCGTAAACTGGCAAGGCGGTGGAGAATTCGTTTACCTAGAACTCAAAAAATACAATCAAACTTTTATAGAGCAAATTGGTTCGGCAAGTTCAACAAACGATTTATTGAAAATTTGGGAGGAGATGAAATCAAAATCTTTCTTGAATTACAATGTTGATTTGCAAAAACAAGAAAAACATATTAACGAATTTAAAGAGTTGTCCTTGACTGAACAGCAACAGCATTTGGTGGCTTTGTTAGATAAAAACCAATTGTACGTCAATCTGTCTTCGCTTGATGACAGTGATTTTGCCTGTACGGAAGAAGAGAAGAAAATAACAGAGGATTTTTACCAATTAAAATAATCCGCAATCTTGTCATTGCGAGGAACGACGCAATCTTAGTAGTTGCTCTCTTTATTTGATTTGCTTCACGTATTTGATTTTTGCTCTTGGGTTTCCTTGGGCGAAAGGACAAAAAAACTTTTAAAAAATGATAGTCTATGGCGTTTTTGTATGATAAATTGGTTAAAGAATTTGGCGAAAGAACTATAAAACAAACTCCGGTTCCAAATTTTATTTTAGATAATTTGAAATCTGGATACGGTCAAAGATTATATCAGATCGAGTCTTTCCAGCGTTACATACTTTGCCATACCGAAGATTTTACGGGTAAGCCCAAAAAGCCTTTTCATCTGTTATACAATATGGCAACAGGTAGCGGAAAAACACTTGTTATGGCAGGTTTGATGTTGTATTTGTATGAAAAAGGATATCGCAATTTTTTGTTTTTTGTAAATTCAAATAACATCATCAAGAAAACAAAAGATAACTTTTTGAATGCACAGACTTCAAAATATTTATTCAGTGACAAGATTGTAATTGACGGAAAAGAAGTCTATATCAAAGAAACGGATACTTTTGAAAGTGCCGATGATAAAAACATCAATATCAAATTCACGACCATTCAGCAATTGCATATTGACCTGAATAATACCAAAGAAAATAGCGTTACCTACGAAGATTTTGCAACCCAAAAAATGATATTAATTGCAGATGAAGCGCACCATTTAAGCTCCGCTACCAAAAACAAAGGAGACTTATTTGGGAGTTGGGAAGGAACTGTTTTGGAAATTTTGAATCAGAATTTTGACAACATTCTTTTAGAATTTACGGCTACTTTAGATTATAAAAGCGCCGAGATTGTAAAGAAGTATCAGGATAAAGTGATTTTTAAATATGACTTGGCACAATTTAGAATTGACAAATATTCCAAAGAAATTAATTTAATCCGTTCCGATTTTGAACAAGAAGAAAGAATTATTCAAGCCTTAATTTTAAACCAATATCGGCAGGAATTGGCAACCGCAAACAATATCAATCTAAAACCGGTTATATTATTTAAGGCACAGAAAACTATCAAAGAATCAGAACAAAATAAGATAAATTTTCATGATTTAATTGATGGGATGAATTCTCAAACAATTGATAAAATTAGGAATTTGTCCAGTGTTTCAGTAGTTAAAAAGGCTTTTGTATTTTTCGACAAAGCAAATATTTCATCTTCGGAAATTGCCACAAGAATTAAGTCGAATTTTAAATTTGAAAATTGTATTAGTGCTAATAACGATGCTGAAGCGGAGAAAAATCAGCTATTATTAAACACATTAGAAGACGAAAACAACCCGATTAGAGCGGTGTTTGCCGTTCAAAAATTGAATGAAGGATGGGACGTGTTGAACTTGTTTGATATTGTTCGATTGTATGAAACCAGAGACGGAAAAGATGGAAAAGTAGGGGCAACGACACTTGCGGAGGCGCAGTTAATTGGGCGAGGAGCAAGGTATTTTCCGTTTGCATTAGAGGAAGGACAAGACAAGTTTACCCGAAAATATGATGATGATGTGTCAAACGATTTGAAAATATTGGAAGAGCTGTATTATCATACTAAAGAGGACAGTCGTTATATTTCGGAATTGAAAAAAGCACTCGTAGAATCGGGTATTTATGAAGATGAGGATAAATTGGTAACAAAACAACTTACTTTAAAATATGATTTTAAGCAAACCGATTTTTACAAAACCGGGAAAGTTATTTACAACAAGAAAATTGCGAAAAGTTACTCTAATGTAAAATCGTTTACCGATTTAGGAGTTGCAAGACGGAATTTTGTGATTTCACTTTCTTCTGGCATTGGCAGAATGTCGAGTGTTTTCTTCGAAATGGAGAATCCAATTTCTAATGATGAACTAATAATTCCGAAAGATTTTCCTTTGAAACAAATTCCAAAACACATTATACGTTTTGCTTTGGCTCAAAATCCCTATTTTTATTTTGATAACTTAATACGGTTTTTTCCAAATGTAAGTTCGTTAACAAATTTCATTGATAATGATGATTATTTGGGAAGTTTAAAAATCACTATAAATGCGTCTAAAACTAGATTGGAAATCATTAGCAATAGCGATTATTTAGCAGCGATTCAGGGACTTTTGCAAACCATTGAAAAGGAAATAAAATCTAACTTGACGGAGTTTGAAGGTTCCGACTACATCAAAGAATATGTTCACAAGGTTTTTAAAGACAAAGAAATTAGAGTTTATAAAGAAAACGAAAGAGCAAATGGTCAGGAAACTTTAGTTGCCAATGAACCTTGGTATGTATACAATGCGAACTACGGAACAAGTGAGGAAAAAGCTTTTGTAGTAATGTTTAAAAGGCGTTTTGAAAGCTTGAATCAAAAATTCAAAAATATTTATTTAATTCGGAATGAGAGAGAAATTAAAATTATTGATAAACAGGGCAGAGCTTTCGAACCAGACTTTATTTTATTCTGCAAACAAAAAAAAGGAAAAGAACTGACGTATCAGGTTTTTATTGAGCCTAAGGGAGAACATTTAATGATTTATGATGATTGGAAAAATGAGTTTCTGAAATCGATTGGCAATGAAGAAAATACTATTAAAATCGATACTGATAATTATGTGATTACGGCAGTACCTTTTTATAATAGCAATAATGAAAATGAATTTTCGAAATCATTAGATTTAGTTCTGGATATTTAACCGATTATAGTGCCATCTGTTTTGGTGTCTGTTCCTATTCCGGCGAAGATGGTTTAGCATTTTAGAAGTTTTCACACCAACATTAAAAAACGATAGTATTTTGCTGCAGTATTTTAGGGAGTTAGTTTGATTATTTTAAGTATTCGTAAAATGGATGATTAAATGTAAAATAGTGAAAAAATAACAAATAATTGTAAAAAAAAGCGTTCGCATATTAAACAGCGAACGCTTTTTGGATTATAAAATAACTCATTTTTAACGAATTGGAACTGGGAAAACAGGTAAACTGGAATGCCCTAATGCGTCAACCGTTTGTACAGCAAATAAAAAGTTATCTTTTGAATACGGAATTTCAGCTTTAGTGTCTTTTACAAAAATTGCTTTTTCCCAGTGCTGAGACGATGTCTCTCTAATAAGGATATTATAGCCATAAACTGATTTTCCTTCGGGAGCAGTCCATACTAAAGTGGAGAAATTAGTAAGGTCTTTTACTTCAATTCCAACATTTGTTGGAGCTTTTGGAGACCAGGCTAAGTTACTGAAAGTAGCCAAATTAGAACAGGTTACCTTCTTAATGTATTCAAAGTCCATAAATTCAGCAAGATCACCATATTGGATGTTGTTTTCTTTTCGTACATCTTGATGTTGGTGATCGTAGTTTTCATTCATTTCACAAAAACGAATCGCTGTAAATCCATTTTGACTGAAAGGTGTATGATCGCCACCACGCAAGAAACGGTCGTTGCGATACACTAAATTAATGTCTAATTGTTCTACATATTGATTGGTCACTGTTTTGATATATCGAGCCAATTGTCTCGATGGACTGTCATTATCACGATTAGTTGCCTTGCGCATTTTTGATTCGGCTTCCGTTTCTAGGTACGGAATAGCTTCGCTAAAAACGCGAACTCTGGTGTTGTCTCTTAGCATCGTTCCGCTAGACAAACTATTTCCAATCATGTCATTGTTGATCATCGCAACTACATTCCATTTTCCATTTTTGGCAACATCGGCTAAATGTTTGGCTCCGTACAATCCTTGTTCTTCGCCTACAACAGCTACGAAAATTAAAGTAAAAGGAAATTCTCTTTGGCTCATTATTCTAGCAAGTTCCATCATGGCAGCTACTCCGGAAGCATCATCATTGGCACCAGGCGCATCTGATTTGGAATCCATAACATCTGAAGCTCGCGAGTCTAAATGGCCACTAATAATTAGTACACGATCATCTGTAGGATCAGTTCCTTTTAAGGTCGCCATGACATTTCCCAGCTGGCTGTCGGTGGCTATACGTCTTCCATCCGCTTTGATGGTGAAAAAATCAATAACCGAAGTCAGTCTTCCGCCAGATGCCAAAGCATATTTGTCAAATTCTGATTTTACCCAACGCTGCGCAGCGCCAATACCGCGGGTGTTGCTTTTTGTATCGCTTAAAGTATGTCGGGTTCCAAAAGATACTAATTTGCGAACCGTAGCTTCCATGTTTTCTGATTTCACTTCAGAAAGCATTTTTTTTATTTCAGGATCGTCGGCTGTAGTTTGAGCAATACTAGAAAGTGAAAAGCAAATTAAAAATAGAAATGAAGTAATGGTATTTAGTTTCATGGAGCAATTAATTTAGTTTTCTCAAAGTTATGAAAAAAAGAAAAATAAATAAGTAAAGCAGCCCCATTTTTAAGAATTGTTATTTTAAACTGGATTTGTGAAATTTAATGCAATATTGCGCAAGTAGGAGGGTGATCTACTTTTTGCACTTCCTTGTACACTTTTGGAGCGTGTTATTTTTTAGTATTAGACACTCCGTTTCCATAAAACTCTCGGTCCCGCTATCTGTTACAATCTCTACTGCCGAACCCCGGCAGCAGCGTATTTTCACTGCTATCGGGGCTATATGTCGCTTTTATCCCGTTGATAACAAGCTTCAATTTCCTAAAAACAACAAAAGCAACCTAGTTATATGAGTTGCTTTTTTTGTAGGTTTTTCTGCTCAAATTTGTAAGCACGAAGTCAGAGACATTCGCGCAGCAGACTACATTTTTTAATAAAGTTTACTTTTTAAAAAAGACTTCGTTCAGCGGGGAGTTACCTAATGCTCGGACTAGGGGGGAAAACACCATGGCAAACTAAAAAATACTTCTCAAAAAAAAAGGACTCTAAATCCTCTTGAATATCTCACTTACAACTTTACGAAAACTCCATAGTTCCTGCCAGTGAGCGGTTCCGCTCAACACGGTTTTCACTGTTCGTGCTGCGCACGCAACGAAAACCTAGCTGTTGGCAGAAGGTTTAATTTAAAAAGCAGATTTCATCATTTTGAAATCTGCTTTAAATTTTTTTATTTCAAATTATATTTCTTAAATTCAATTTTTGCAATCGAATCGAGTTCTTTACTTGCATAATAACTTAAGCAAGTAGCACAAAAATATTTTTTATTTATTTGTTCCTCCGGTTCACATTCTTCACATTTTGGTAGAACTGGCTTTGGAGTATTTGCAATAATTTTTTCAACATTTTTATTTATTATGTCATGTTGTAGCGCAGTCGATTCATACAAATACATTAAATCTTTTTTTGAAATTAATTTAAAAATCGTATCATTTTTGTACGCAACTCGCAGACAAGAAAAAAAGGTTTCAGTTTTAAAATTATTAATCCACTGATTTTCATTTGCTCCAAGGTTATACTCAAAATTATTCCTATGATTAGATTTGCATGAAATCAAAAGAATAAGTAGCCCTAAAATAATTTTTATATTTCTCATTTTATTTAATTTAAAATCCAAATATCAATATAATCAACTGGCACAAAATTGTTGTCTACATCATAAAAGTTACAGTTAAGTAAACATGTACCGTTTTCCAATAAATCTGCATGACCTGTTCCCCAAGTGGATTGTATTTCATCTCTAGCAATCATTGAATAAATCCCTTTTTTATTCAATATTAAATTCGGAAAATTTATCCCTTTTACTCCAGATTGAGAATTTGTTATATGATTGTCTCCAGTTGGAGTTCCAAAAGTTTTTCTTAACCATTTGTTTAAACTTTTTGCATTAATTATATAATTTTTACCATCTGCACCAACTATTGTATTTTTTGTACCATTGGGATTATCAGGTAAACTTGGAATAATTATTCCCGAATAATTTAAAGCCTTAGATATTCTTAATGCGCATGTGTTTAGTTTTTTATTTTGTGCAACAACAGCATTGTACATAGTTAAAACTTCACCTCCGATACCGTTACATAAAGTTTGTGCAGTTGTAGTGCTTGTTGGACATGCACTTTTAAAACTTTCAAATGTTGGTAAATTTTGTTGTTGTATTAACAAATTAGGGTTGTTCCAAAATTCTTCGGAAAATTCTCCTTCTTCTTCCACTTGTTTGCTTGAAAACCAATTATTAAATTGTTGTAAAGTTACACTTGGATTATTTAAAAAATAAATCAAAGCCCAAAGTTTAAATTCTTGTTGTTGATTGTAGGTAGAATTTGAACTATAAAAATTATCATTAAATGTGACGAATTTAATTAAAGCATTTTGAATATTGGTTTTGTTAGCATCAGTAAAACCATTTTGTAAAAAGTAACTACTTAAAACATTTGACAGCCATGCATTACTGGTAAATAAATTATTTATTTGCGAATTTTCTTGACCTAAACTTTGATAAAAAGTATAAAACTTAACTCTTAATTGAGTAATTGGATTGCTTAAATCACCGTCATTGTCTTCAAATGGATCTGGCACTACAATATCGTCAAATTCAGCGCTTCCACCTCCTGTGCTTCCACCTGGTGCTTCAGCTAAATAATTGATAGCCGGACTTGTTGCATCATTAGAGCATAGAGTGTAAATATCCGAATCTACACAATAGTTGCAACCGTCGCAAGTTCCACTTGCACAACTTCCCGTTCCTGTGCAGTGGTAATTATGAACTGATATTATTGTACAAGTTCTTGAAGTTATGTTTTTAGATGTTGCAAAAACTTTTGAAATTTTTTTTTCTGTAACTTTCAAATTCTTTTGCTAATAAAGATTAGGGGCTGCAACTTTTAGAATAATCATTTGCCAGCCATTTTTATAAAAAACAGTTAAGTTAAAAATTTCATTTGTAGGAATGGCAACAATTGGAAACACTCTAAAAGTGTATGTAGTTTTTTTCTTTACGACTAATTTTTTTATTAAATCGGTAGAAATATTAAAATCTGAAACCTCGTAGGTTCTATCTGCATTTCTGATTTGCAAAAGATTTGTTTTCAAAACAGTATCGAAATTTTCTAGTCCAGTTTCTTTTTTAAATTGTTCGAATGAAATTTTATCGTAATTCCTTTTAGCAATTGTTCCATCATAAATTTCTTCAGCACAACTAAACAAAGTTAGTGCCAATGCAGTAATTAAAAGTAAAAATGTTTTTGTTTTTGTAATCATTTTTTTTAATATTTCTTTGCAGTTAATCTGCCATTAAGGTCGAAAACTTTGGAAACATATTTTTTAGATTAAATTCGTTCCGACCCGTTAACATAATAATTTACTTTATGTAGGCTGTATCTTATTAATTTATAAAAAAATTGAAATCAAAATTTATAAGTTATCTTTTGCCAAAATGAGTAAACTTTCTGTAAACTAATATAGAAGACGTTACAAACCTTCGTTCGAAAAACAAAATATAGAATGTTCATCGAAATCTAATTTCTTTTCTTCTTGGTCAAAAATATAGAATTTATATTACAAAGTGTTATAATGAAATATAAATTTTCGAATACTTTTCGTATTTAATTGTTCATAAATTTCTTTGCTTCTGTTGTTGTTATGTTATAAAAAATACTTACCTACCTCAAATCGGTTTCACTTAACTATTAAAATGTTTCATTTGGAGTTATTAATATTAATTAAGACATACTAGAAGTGAAATGTTTTTGATTTTGAAGGTTGAAAGAACTGAAAATTCTGCTCCTAAAAAAGAAAATAGCTGTCGAATTTGGGCTTTGTTTTTTTGTGGACCGTTTCTTAATTTACTATTTTCAAACTTCGTACCTTTGCGCTTTAGAAATTGAAAGAAAATGATTGAAATAGGAAAATACAATACGCTTACCATATTACGCGATACCAAAGTGGGTTTGTTTCTGGGAAATCCAGAACAAGATCCAGAAGGAATTCATGACATTCTACTGCCTAACAAATACGTTCCAAACGACTTTGAAATAGGTGAGGAGTTGA
Source organism: Flavobacterium xanthum (assembly GCF_900142695.1). Lineage (GTDB taxonomy): Bacteria > Bacteroidota > Bacteroidia > Flavobacteriales > Flavobacteriaceae > Flavobacterium > Flavobacterium xanthum. The sequence continues at coordinate 32,457 of NZ_FRBU01000024.1, forward strand.
TTGTTTTTGTGTATTTAGACCATGAAGAAAGACCCGTTGCCACGACATTAGAACCCTACATTTTATTGAATGAATTTGCGCTGTTGCGTGTGAATTATACCAATCAAATAGGCGCTTTTATGGATTGGGGAATGGAAAAAGATATTTTGGTTCCGTTCAAAGAGCAAGCGCGTCCCATGGAAAAAGGGAAACGCTACTTGGTGTATCTCTATATGGATGAAAAAACCAATCGTTTAGTTGCTTCAAGCAAAACCAACCAATTTCTTAAAAACGAAGACCTAACAGTTGAAAAAGGCGAAGAAGTGGATTTGATTGTTTCGCACATTACAGAAATAGGGATTAACGTTATCATCAACGAGAAATACAAGGGTTTGATGTATAAAGACGAAGTGTATGATGATGCAATTCGTACTGGAGACCGCATGAGAGGCTACATAAAAACGATACGTCCCGATAATAAAATTGACGTCGCGTTGCAAATCCAAGGCTACGAAAGTATTGAGCCAAATGCTGATAAAATTCTAGATGAGCTAAGAGCGAGTAGAGGATTTTTGCGTTTGACTGATAATTCACATCCAGAGGATATCAAAACGGTTTTGAAGATGAGTAAAAAAACCTTCAAAAAAGCAATTGGTGCTTTGTATCGAGAGAAATTAATAGAAATCAAGGAAGACGGAATATATTTGGTTAAGGAATAAAAAAAGAAAGACTAATCGGAAACGGTTAGTCTTTCTCTTTTTAATGCTGTTTTAGAATATTAAATTCTAACATCATTAAAATAAATTTAAGTTTAAAGTCGCTTTATCCGCCTGTAAACCAATAGTATTCAAGATACTATTTTTAAAATAGTAGCTTAAGCGCAAAGTACTTTAAAGAGTTGTTTGTCTTTTAAATGTACAAAAACTTGCGTAAGAGATAAGAAATAAGTTCACGATAAGCCTTTGGTTTTATATATATTGGAAGATGATTTTCTAAATAATTTTTATTAATGTCTCACTTTCGCAAGGACAAGAAAAACAAATCTTTAATTTAACCGTAGGTGTTACTTTTTATTTTTTACTGTTGGGGCAAATGGTTGTATCATTAACTCGTTTAACAGGGCTTTTATACTTTTATAATAAGTTATTACCGTAGAAAAAGGAGTGACAACATTTTTAATTGCATTCAATACATTCTTTTTTTAGGTTAATAAATCAGTGAAGAATTAATAATTAATCAAGGTGAATAATGTGTATTCGTCTGATTAGCTTATCCTAAATTTAAAAATAATTTGAATGAGGCTCTGTTAAAGTGCTTTTTATTTACTGTTTTTTAACATCTTGAAACCTTTCATCAGAGAAGGATTACCATAAGCTTATGTAAATAGAATAGATAAAATGTAAAAAATGATTTATTTTTACACTGAAATAATTTAAATCATTGACAATGGATTGGATCACTGCTAAAGAATACGAAGATATCACTTATAAAAAATGCAATGGCGTTGCCAGAATCGCTTTCAACAGGCCGGATGTGCGCAATGCCTTCCGTCCAAAAACTACTGCAGAACTCTACAATGCCTTTTATGATGCACAAGAGGACACCTCCATTGGTGTCGTTTTATTGTCTGCTGAAGGACCATCGTCTAAAGATGGTATCTATTCTTTTTGCAGCGGTGGCGATCAAAACGCACGCGGTCATCAAGGATATGTGGGTGATGATGGACAACATCGTTTGAACATCTTAGAAGTTCAGCGTTTAATCCGATTCATGCCAAAAGTAGTTATCGCTGTAGTACCAGGATGGGCTGTAGGCGGCGGTCACAGTTTACATGTGGTGTGCGATTTGACTTTGGCGAGTAAAGAACATGCGATTTTCAAACAAACAGATGCTGATGTAACTAGTTTTGACGGTGGATACGGATCGGCTTATTTGGCTAAAATGGTCGGGCAGAAAAAAGCACGCGAAATTTTCTTCTTGGGACGTAATTATTCGGCTCAGGATGCAATGGATATGGGAATGGTAAACGCGGTAATTCCACATGCTGAATTAGAAGATACTGCTTACGAATGGGCTCAGGAAATTTTGCAAAAATCGCCAATGGCCATTAAAATGTTGAAATTTGCTATGAATCTTACTGACGATGGAATGGTGGGACAGCAAGTATTTGCTGGTGAAGCCACTCGGTTAGCTTATATGACTGAAGAGGCGAAAGAGGGTAGAAATGCATTCCTTGAAAAAAGAAAACCTAATTTTGAGAAAAAATGGTTGCCATAATTTAGTAATCAGTGTTCAGTCTCGAGACTTCGGGGTTAGTGTTCAGTCGCAAAACAAGGAATAGAAAGTTTAATGTTTAAAGTTGTTTTTGAAAAGGAACTTTAAACTTTTACTCGGTATGCTTAAAACTAAATTTTATAAATGGAAAATTTTACAAACGACACAATCGATACCAACCATCTTCCAAAGTTTGAAGAAGTTACTTTTACGGCTTTACATCCAAAATATTTTAAAGTGGTGTTGATTAATTTATTGATCGTGATTAGCATACTTATTTTAGTTCCTTCACTAGTTTCTGTCTTGAAACCGGAATTATTTTCGGGAAGAATTTGGTTGATTTTAGGTATTTTGCTTCCTATTATTTCAACTTTGATAATTGTCTTTTCTATTATAGGATTTAAGAAAAAAGGATTTGCTTTTAGAAATCATGATGTTTTATTCCGACATGGGATCATTGCGACTAACACAATCGTAATTCCTTATAATAGAGTACAACATGTGGCATTACATGAAGGATTAGTATCACGTTATTTTGGTCTGGCCAAGATTGAAATTTTTACTGCTGGAGGAAGTTCTAGTGATATTGAAATTCCTGGAATCGAAAAAGAACAAGCCGAAAATATCAAACAATTGTTGATGGGTAAAATACAAAAGCAATTGTAATGGGATCCGATTTTAGTCAACCACAAAGGCAATCCATAGTTGGGATTTGGGTTATGTTTTTTTACACGCTTCAGCAATATGGCAGAGCTTTATGGCCCATTATCTTAATTTGGGCTTTTAAATTTGATGAAATTAACAAAGTGTATTTAGTTGTGGGAATGCTCCTTCTATTCGCAAGTATTGGAATTGTTTCTTATTTGAAATATATGAATTTCACTTTTTTATTAGATTCAGAAAACCAAGAATTTGTTATTAGAGAAGGTGTTTTTAATAAAACCAAAACTGCAATTCAGCTGCATAAAATCCAGCAAGTAAATATTAATCAGTCTTTTATTCAAAAGCTGATTGGTGTATATGAATTGGACGTGGATACTGCTGGAACCAACAAGAAGGAAGGGGTTATTAAAGCCATTTCGCATCAATTGGCTTTGGATTTAAAATCTCGTTTGTTAGAAAATGATGGGCAAAAAAGCATTAGCAAAAATGAATCTATATCATTGGAGGAAACAGAACAAAAACTCTTTGAAGTAGCGCATCCTTTTATAAAAATTAGTTTTTTGAGTTTGCTAAAAGTTGGAATTACTTCTAATTATCAAAAAACCGTCGCTTTACTTATTATTTTCTTTAGTACAATTTATGAGAATTTTCAAAATTTTGGAGACGAGAATACCATTTATAAAGAGAAAGTAGGAACTTTTATAGATCAGAACTTAGTATCACAAACCATTTTACTAGGCGTAATTGTCTTGTTTGTTGCAGTTTTGGTTTTGAATGTGATTCGGACTGTGTTTAAGTATTACGATTATAACATAGCGAGACAGAAAGGCTCTTTGTTATTGTCTTTTGGACTTTTGAACACAAAAAGCACTATTATTAAACCTGAAAAAGTTCAGATAACGACTGTTACCAGAAATTATTTCCAAAAGAAAATGGGCATTCTTGAACTAAAAATCAAACAAGCCACTAGTGGAGAAAATGAAGAAAGAAAATCAGCGATAGAAATCCCCGGTTTTAGCGAGTCGGAACGTGACGCTGTTTTAAAGCTATTGTTTCATAAAATACCTCAAAAAGGATTAATGCTCAAGCCTAATTTTCGTAAACTTATTTTTTCCGTTTTCCTTACAATTGGATTACCTTTGTTTGTTTTTATGTTAATTGGGCATTGGCTTGTTCCATCTGTATTTGAATATAGTTATTTGGTTCCTTTTGGTATCCTTTTTATTGGACTGATCCAGTACTTTAAATTTATAAATAACCGATTATTCATTAATGAGAATTTTATAATAAAGCAAAGTGGCGCTTGGGATGTAAGCGATGCTATTATTGAACCTAGCAAAATTCAAGCGATTTCTACTTCGCAACTTTTCTGGCACAAAAGGCTAAATATAGGTTCGATAACACTGCATACTGCAGGAGGCACGATTGCTTTTCAGCTAGGGAATTATTCAATAATTAAACAACAGGTAAACCGCTGGTTGTACGAAATTGAAACTTCTGATAGCAATTGGATGTAAAATAAAATAGTTTAAAGTTTAAGGTTTAAAGTTGTTTGCACAACAAATCTTAAGTTGTAGACTTTAAATTTTTAAATAAAAAAATATGAAACATTGGATTGAAGCAGCACGTTTACGCACATTACCTTTATCGGTTTCTGGAATAATAGTTGGAAGTATGTATGCTTTGGCACACCCAACAGATAGTATTTTAACACCAACAGAAGTTTTTAACTGGCGATTGTTTGGCTTTGCTATATTGACCACATTAGGACTGCAAATACTATCTAATTTTGCCAATGATTACGGTGACGGCATGAAAGGAACAGATAATGAGGATCGTGTAGGTCCAAAACGGGCAATCCAAAGCGGTGTGATTACTCCACAAGCTATGAAACGCGCGATTATAATTACATCTGGATTGACGTTACTGTCAGCGATGTTACTGATTTATTATGCTTTTACCGATACCAACTTATGGTTTTCGCTATTTTATTTGGTTTTGGGAATTCTTTCCATAATATCTGCTATTCGCTACACAGTTGGAAATACAGCCTATGGGTATCGAGGATTTGGAGACCTCTTTGTATTTGTATTTTTCGGATTGGTGAGTACTTTAGGAGTGAATTTTTTATACTCAAAACAATTGGATTCATTGTTGGTGTTACCTGCTGTTGCCATTGGGTTATTGAGTGTTGGTGTTTTGAATTTGAATAATATGCGAGACGAAGCATCTGATAGAAAATCAAATAAAAATACCATTGTTGTAAAAATTGGTGGTGCTAAAGCTAAAATATACCATTACAGTCTGATTGTAACAGCTATGGTTTTAATTGTTGTTTTTGCTATTCTTGATGATTTTTATTTTGATCAATACTTGTTTTTATTAGCTTATATCCCTTTAACTAAACATTTGATTACTGTTTATAAGAATCAAATTCCTAAGGAATTAGATCCCGAATTAAAAAAACTAGCATTGAGTACTTTTGCACTTTCGGTATTGCTCGCTTTGTGCATGATTTTCTTTTTTTCGGATTTGATTGTAAATACATTGATGGGCGGAAGATAACGTTGAGCCTAGTTTTAATTTTAAAAATCATTCAAAAAAATAATTTTTACAACAAGTATACATCCAGTTTCGAATCCCGAATCACAATGAACATTGAGAATTTGATTTTAAATTTAAAAATATGAAAATAACATTTTATGGCCATGCATCTTTAGGAATAGCAGTGGGTGGCAAACATCTACTTGTAGATCCTTATATTTCTGCTAATCCAAAAGCGGCACATGTTGACCTGGAGACATTAAAAGCGGATTATATTCTTTTAACGCATGCGCACGGCGACCATATTCTGGATGTTGAGGCCATTGCCAAAAGAACCAACGCCGTAATTGTTTCTAATGCGGAAATTGCGGGTTATTATGCTGCAAAAGGTTTCCAATCGCATCCGATGAATCACGGTGGGAGTTGGAATTTCGATTTTGGTAAATTAAAATTTGTAAATGCCATTCATTCCAGTTCGTTTCCTGATGGTAGTTACGGGGGAAATCCAGGTGGTTTTGTCATCGAAGGCGAGCATAAAAACATCTACATTGCTGGCGACACTGCATTGAGTATGGATATGAAACTAATTCCGATGCGCACTAAACTCGATTTAGCGATTTTGCCAATTGGCGATAATTTCACCATGGATGTTGAAGATGCTATTATTGCTTCTGATTTCTTGGATTGTGATAAAATTCTAGGCTACCACTATGATACTTTCGGATTTATAGAAATCGACCACGAGGAATCCATTCGTAAATTCTTTAACAAAGGAAAAGATTTGATGTTATTGGAGATTGGAAGTTCAATCGAATTATAAAACAAGCTAGTCCTTAATCTTAGTTGTATTTGGAGCTGTTTCCTGCTATTCGCTTGTATCTTTACTTTTCTCCTCTCGTCTCAAGAGACGAGAGGAGAAAAGTAAAGGATACCGCTGCTATCAGGGCTATAAAATCACGTTAATGAAGAACATGAATATTAAAAAAGTACTATTTCTACTATTTACCGCAATTGTTTTTCAGTCAAGTTTTTCACAAAAAGACGGGTACTGGGACAAAGCACGCGCTACGACTGAAGAAATTTCAGTTTCTGCCAGAGACCGTATAATTATAAAAACCCAAGATTTTCCAGAAGGAACCACCGAAGTTGTTTTCAGAATAACACTTTTGGATAAAAACCAGCAATTAGCGGGTAGTTTGGTTTCAGTGTTAAAAGCCATCCCAGACCCTACAGGAATTAGCCAAGGTTCAGCAGGAGCAGTTTTTATACTGTCTAAAATCTCAGGTGAAGATAAATGCAAATATGCTATTTTTTCTAGCGCCAACGTAGCAACGCAATATAAAGAAACTGGAAAAACTGATGCCGCTTGTTTGGTTCAAGAGACACCCGTTAGTAAAGATGCTAAACTACTTTCTGCAGACAAATCAGCTTGTATGCAATCAAATGTTGGAAATCTATGGTTTGGTTTCGAAAGTAAAAACTGGATCATGAATCAGAAAATCATTCTCGAAGTCGTGCCGTGGGTGGATAACAAACTCAGTCGTGGCTGGACGCTAGATAACAGAAAAGCAATCATCGATCAATGTAAAACTTCTAATTTAGCTCAAAAAATGAGCAGTTCAGATGATTTTTGCGTCTGTATTCTCGATAAAATCCAAGCCACGTATAAATCTAAGGAATTCCAAAAATTGTTACCCATGGAGCGTGCAAAAGCCTTTAAGGATTTTGGAAACAGTTGTTTTGGCGAAAGCAATCTTTCTAATACCGTTTACAACGATTTGCGAAAACAAGCCGCTGGATTAGCAAAGAAAGGAAAGCACGGCGAAGCTATCATTAAACTGACAACCGTTATCAATGATGGAAAAGCAACGGCTTTGGATTATAATGCCATTGGAAATAGTTATCTGTTGACAAAGCAGTACGGAAAAGCGATAAAATTCCTGAAAGAAGGCGAGAAGCAAGACGAAACCGAATTATTGATACAATTAAATTTAGCCCATGCTTATTTATTAAATGATAATTATACTTTGGCAAAAGCACTTTACAAAGAATACCAAGCACAAAACGTAACGGATAGCTTGAGCTGGACACAAAAAATGAAGCAAGATTTTGAGAACTTCAAAAAAGTGGGAATTCAAAGTAAAGATTTTGAGCGAGTTTTGAGGCTGATTAATTAAAAGTATTGTGTTAGCACTCTTAGTTTTGAATATTAATTGATAATCGTAGACCTAAAAGTCGCAAGCTGTAGTTTTTATTTTTGCATTCTATACCAATAAAAGAAAACCCAAAACGGAAAACCGAAAACAGAAAACCCAAAACGGATAACCTAAAACGGATAACCGAAAACTAATAACCCAAAACGGATAACCGAAAACAGATAACCGAAAACGCATAACCGAAAACAGATAACCCAAAACGGATAACAGAAAACAGATAACCCAAAACGGATAACCTAAACTATTTTGAAAGCAACCTACCATAAATACATTCTCAATTTCAAGCGTCCATCAGGTACTTCTCGGGGCGTGATGACCGAAAAAGAAACCTGGTTTATTGTCTTAGAAAAAGACGGAAAAAATGGAATAGGAGAATGCGGCATCCTTCGCGGATTGAGTATTGATGATCGACCGGATTATGAAGAAAAATTACAATGGACTTGCGACAATATTTATCTAGGAAAAGAACAACTTTGGGAAGCGTTATTGGAGTTTCCTTCGATACAATTTGGAGTTGAAATGGCGTTCCAATCCTTGGAGAGTGATACTCCTTTTTTACTCTTTCCTTCGGAGTTTACAAACGGGTCAAAATCAATGGTGATTAACGGTTTGGTTTGGATGGGCGAGGAGTCGTTTATGAAGCAACAAATCGAGGAGAAATTAGCAGAAGGATTCACGTGTATAAAACTCAAAATAGGAGCAATAGATTTCGATAAAGAACTGCAATTATTACGGTTTATACGAGAACATTTTACTCCGGAACAAGTCGAAATTCGGGTTGATGCTAACGGTGCTTTTAGTTCAGAAATGGCTTTATATAAATTAATACAACTAGCTGAATTTAAATTACATAGCATCGAGCAACCGATACAAAAAAACCACACTGACAGGATGGCAGAGTTGTGTAAAATCACTCCTTTTCCTATTGCTTTAGACGAAGAGTTGATCGGTGTATTTGCTTTGGCTGAAAAAGAGCAATTGTTAGAAAAAATTAAGCCGCAATACATCATTTTGAAGCCAAGTTTTGTAGGTGGTTTTCGAGGCACACAAGAATGGATTTCATTGGCTGAAAAGCATAAAATAGGATGGTGGATTACCTCAGCATTAGAGAGTAATATTGGACTTAACGCCATTGCACAATGGACGTTTTTACAGCAAAATACAATGCCACAAGGGTTAGGAACTGGCGGACTTTATACGAATAATTTTGATTGTCCATTAACAGTTTCTGAAGGACAATTGTGGTATAAAAAAGAAGTAGAGTGGGCGTTTGATTTTAATCTTTTGAAATAGGCTGTTCAGACAGTTTCCCTACTTCTCCATCTCCCAGTAATACTGATAATGTCTTTAGGCTGGGCGTGCGGTCTGCAATTAATTTTATGATGCTTGTGAATGGAATAAACAGTATCATTCCTGCAGCGCCCCATAAAATACCGCCTACTATTACCACAATTATAATAACAAGTGTGTTTATTTTTAAACGGCTTCCCACTGCAAAAGGAAATATAATGTAGGCTTCGAGTAATTGCACAATTGAAAAAACCACAATTACAGCTAAAGGATACCAAACCGAATTGTAAGTTATCCAAGAAACGGCAATGGGTAACAGGGCCGATATCATGATTCCTACGTACGGTATAAAAGTGAGGATAGAAGCAATAAATCCAAAAAGGAAAGGATTTGGCACCCCGATAATCCAAAGCCCAATACTGTTTAACAATCCTACTATTAAATAGACCAATAGCATTCCTTTGATGAAATTATAATATTCATGAATAGTTTCGATCAAAATTTCATGAATGGTATTTTTTTGCTCCGCAGGAAAAAGTTGGTACAAAGCATTGGACAACAATTGTCTGTGGTACAATAGTAACGCGGAGAAAATAGGAATCATCAATAAAAAAAATACAGATTCAGAAACGGAATAAGCAGTGCTTCGTAGGATTGAAAATACCTGTGAACCCGAATTACTGAGCATATTACCAATAAAGTCGGATTGTTTTTCTAGACTAATATTAAATCGTTCCGAAAGTAACAGACTTAATTCCTTTATCGTTTCTGCTAATTTAACTCTTAAAGATTGCCATTCCTTTAGAAATTCTGTGAACTGTGCAAATAATAAATAAAGCACGGCCCCTGCCAAAAGCGTTACTACTAAAATCGAAATAAATGTGGCTATTCCTTTACCAAGTCCTTTTCCTTGCATCCATTTACAGATAGGATAGAGAATAAAACTCATGAGTAATGAAAAACTTAAAGGAATGAAAAGTGTTTTACCAAAATATAAAACTAAAGAAGCCAGTACTATAAACTGGAGTATTTCGAAAACAGTATAGTTTCTGCTGGTTAGAAATGGACCCGGAGTTTTAGAAGATTTTATCATAACCAAAGTATGTAATAGTTGTTAAATCATATTCTTCGTTCCAGCACTAAATAATTTTTTAAGATTCTACTAATCGCTTATGGTAATTGATTTGACCCAAATGATAGGCGAGGTGCGTGGTCAAATGAATTAGCATATATTCAGTAGTTGTTTTTTCTTAAATACTACAAGTGGAAATTCTATTTTCAAATCCTGTTGTCCTAGACTATCCAACGCATTTTCTACTGCAACTTGAGTTTGTGCTATTTTTGTTAACAATATTGGCCTTGAATTATCTTTAAGGGAAGAGTCAATTGCTCGATTTCTGATATAGTCTGTTTTCCTATCTCAGCGGCACTATAAGTTGTTAAGTTTCCTAGTAAATGCGAACAAATATTGCCATCGGAATTAGTAATTCCTTTTTGGATTTCCCAAATCGTACTTTCGTTTTTGTATGATTCAATTTTAATTTTAAGCTTTTTGAAAAGGACTTTTAAAGTATTAGTTAGCATGTTTAGTTTCTTTATACTTTCGTAATGATGCCAATGCTTGTTGTTGTATTTTTTTTTGAAAAAATCCAGTCCAGCCCAAAAGCTGTCCTGTAAATCCAAAAGCTTGTTTGGACCATTTCCAAATGTCAAAATCATCCGTATGCTTTATAATTAAACCGTCTTTAAATTGAAATTGCGACTGAATGTGATTGCTTACTTTTCTATTGTTTTTGCTGAAATTATAGGTGGCAATCCATTTGGCCGTACCTGTGTATTCATTGGCTTTTACATCTGAGTATTCAATTTTTATAGTGCCTTTACTTTTCTCAATAAGCATCTGCCACATTTGGAATACGTCATGTCCTTTTAATAAACCAAACGCAGGATCCCGAAACTGAATGTTTGAATCGTAACATTCACACATTGTCACTGCATCAGCATTTGCAAAAGCTGTATAGAATTTGATAATGATTTTCTCGTTTGAAGACATCCTTTTAAATAAAGTGAATAGTAAAAATACTAAATTTTTTTGAGCAAATTTAATGTTTCAAATCTAAATTGACAGAAACGAAGTTCCGTTATTATTTATAAAAGGAAATACTGTGGTTGAAATTAGTTCATGATAAAAGGATTGTACTGACTTTATGATTTCAATGGAGACCAAAAAAAAAGGATAGACTTTTAAGTTTCTATCCTTTTTGTGCATTTATAAAAGTTTATTCTCCCTGTAACAGTATTATCTAGTAGCAGGAATAATGTCAATAATTACGGTACGATTATAAAAACGTTCCTCTGGAGTTTTATTTTCAAAAGGAGATTTATTTTCATCTTCTCCAAATCCGTTAACTTCAAATTGAACATCGTTTCTTCCTGATTTTGCTAAAGCTTTTTCGATAATCATCTTTACATCATTTGCACGTGAGGCAGATAAATTAAGGTTGTATGCTTCACCACCAATAATATCAGTATGTCCGTGAATCATCACTTTTGCACCAACAGGAATTTTAGGAGTTACAATATCAGCAAGGTATTTTTCATACATTGTAATGGCTACTGCTTTATTGAATTCATAAAGAATACTGTATCTCATTCCTTCAATTGTTTTTGCAGGAGTCCAAAGCACCACATGTATTGGTGTTTCTTTTTCTATAATTTTACCACTTTTGGTTTGGCCAATCATTTTTACTTTGTAATCTCCTTCTGGACGACTACCTAAAATTGATTTTCCTGAAATCTTAACTTCATCCTCCATGTACGGTCCAAAAGACTGTACTTTACCTTGCTCGTCCGTCATTTGCAATGACCAAGAAGATAATGCTTCTCCAGCTCCTTTATTATTAAAGGTTACATAGCTTTCCATAGGTGCTTCTTGTGATGCAACAATCTGTACTGGTTTCAATTGTGCATCAGTACCACTTTGAAATTCCATTAATAAATCAGGAGAGCTGCTCTCGATAGAAACTCTGCGATCTCCTTCACGTAACAATACTAATTCTAGTGTTGCACCTGGTTGCTCAGAAGGGATATTTGGCTTTTCTTGACCTTTGGTTGCAATTCTAGAAGCATTGATGGCAAATACATTAACTAAATACGTTTTAACCGATTCAGCCATTGCAAGTCCATCCGCATTTCCTTTGTTAGAAGAACCCACTAACGAAATAGTAGCTGAAGGATTTTTTTGCATGCGATCCCCTAGGATGTTCAATACATTGTAATATACGGTCATTTGACGCTTAGAACGGTCAGATAAGTTTTTTGGAGCAAATACTTCCAATTGATCTTCCTTAAAGTCTTTCACCTGATTTTTCGTTAATAAAACATAACGGTTTGGAATTTCATTCGAATCTTCATTAAAGAAAACGTAGTTTCTTAGTGGGAAAATTTCAGTCATTCTGTTTTCTCCAGGAACATTACTAGGAGAATTTACAGAAAAAGAAACTTCACGATCTTGAACCATGTCAGTTGCTTCTTGAATGTTTTTTCCTTGTCCAAATTTAAGTGCGACACCGGCTCTGATGGTTGTAATATTCCAAGTTTCGGTTGCACGAGGATTTTGACCAAAATAAGGTTGGAAAGAAACAAAAGGGGACAATACAAATTGTGTCTTATTGCTATCTGAAGATAATGGAATATCATATCCTGCACCAATTTGCATTGATAAAATAGTTTCTTCAATTTCACTAAACTCGCCCGAAACTGCTGGAGTAGCTGCTTGATTTGGAAATGCTGGATTTACACCTAATTCATAGGTAAATGATTTATCTAGGTTGAAAGCCAAACGAGGACCTCCATAAAGATAGAAATTAGATTTAAATGGAGCAAAACGTACGCTTGGTTCAACAGTAAGGTAACTAAGATCCGTAGATAAGTCAGCAGGACAATCACAAGCGGTTCGTACTTGGTCAAAAGTACCTTTACGGCTATCATAACCTGCTTGTAGCATTACTCCCCATCTAGAGTCAGCAGGGCGATATTCTAAAAGAGGGGCAATAAATAGTCCCACACCATCACCATCATGAAATGTTGCAGGAGGTGTAAAACTCGCACTTAACTGATTAGTAGAACCACGGTAAAAGTTAAAATTAGCTCCACCAGCAACGCCAAAGAACCAAGAAGGTTTAGCGTACTTTACCTCTTGTGCTTGCTGTGCCAATACGGGAGTTTGAACACTTAACCAGGTCAATGAGGCTACTAAAAGACTCTTGATTGGTAAGTTATTTGGTGACCAAGCTTGGCGAGATCCCTTTTTTAAATGAGTTATATTGTTCATATTTTTTATTTTTATTGCGTTATATCGAATAAATCCCGCCCGTAAGCGGGATGTACAATTACTTTAACTTAATTATTTGGAACGTTTATAGTTGTATTTACCATTGTTACAGAGGCTACTAAAGAGATTGCTCTTCCATTAAGTACTGTTTGCGCAGCATTTCCTGCAGTTGAGAATGTGACTCCTGCATTAGAGATTATTGTTCCTACCATAATTCCTCCTCCAGCGCCATTGATAGTTGCCGCAGTACCCACATACCAGAATACATTTTTAGGTAAAGCTCCATTTTTCATTATAACACTTTTTGCACCGTTTGGTCCTGCTATTCCTACTGTAAGTCCAGATGCTGTTTGAAAAATCCAAGTTGCATTAGGATCTCCTTGAGCGTCCAAAGTAAGGTTACCATTGCTAATTTTGAAAGTACCACTAGCTGATTTATAAACTCCTGGGGCTAATGTCAATCCTCCTAGTTCACCTGCGCCTGGATCAGTTCCTCCTGGTTTTGAAGCGGGAGAAATACTTAGGTAAGCTGCATTTGCATCAAGTAATCCTTGTTTAGCTATATCAAATGATGTTTGTGTACCTGGAGCAGGTGGAGCAGTGTATATTTTACCTTTCACATCTCCTACATTTAAAGGAGTTTCTGTATATATGGCTGTAGCGTCATGAAATCCTGTTACTAAAGTTGAGGCAGCTGTAGTTCCAATACTACCGTTAATCACAGTATTTAACCCCTGATTTGTTATTCCAGCGTTTCCACCAAAAGCACCAAACATTGCAGCTGATCCAAGATTTACTTGAGAAGGCTGAACTACTACTGGAGGATTTACTGTAGTGGTAAAATTCCAAACATAATTATTAGCTAATGGAATTCCTATGGTGCTTTTAGCATTTGTTGTTATTGTGGCCGTATAAACCAATCCCGGTTGTAATGATGCTGTAGGATCAAAAGAAGCAGTTAATCCTGAGTAAGAAACGATACCGGCGATTGATGTTGTACCTTGTCGTAAAGTAAAAGTTGTAGCATTTATACTTGAAGGATCCATTGGTATGTTAAAATCTGCCGTTACTGTTTTTAATAGATTAACTCCAGTTGCGTTATTCACCGGATCAGTTGCAGTTACGATAGGGTTAACTCCTGTTTTAAAAGTCCATACATAATTGGCTCCTAAAGCTGTACCAAGTGTATTTTTAGCATCAGTTGTAATTGTTACCGTGTAGGTAGTGTTTGCCTGTAATGGGTTAGTGGGTGTAAAAGAAACCATTGATCCAGTATAAGCGATAGTTCCAGCTACGGGATTTGCTCCTTGTTTTACTGTATAACTAGTACCATTTAATGTTGAAGGATTCATTGGCATGCTGAAAGTAGCTGTGATTATTTTGTTCAAGGCTACGTCAGTTGCGTTGTTGATTGGATCTGTGCTAATTACAATAGGTCTTAAAATCAAACCAGTAGTAAAAGCCCAAACGTAATCTGTTTGTAAAGCATTACCCATCACGTCTTTTACTAAAGTTTTTACTCTTCCCGTGTAGGTGGTGTTTTCTAAAAGGGGCGAAGAGGGTGTAAATGAAGCTGTTTTACCTGAATAGGTTACCGTTCCTGCAACAGAATTTGTACCTGTTAAAGTAATTGAACTTTGGGTAATTGTTGCTGGATCCATCTCTGTATTAAAAGTTACTGTAATAACTTTATCTACTGATACTCCTACTGCATTAGATATTGGACTTGTCGATTCTACAATTGGACATACACCAATCGTTTCCTGGAAATCATCGCTTGCGCATCCAGAAATTAATGCAATAAGTAGTATTGCAAATGTGAATAGTAAATTTTTTGTTTTCATTTTTTATTAATTTAGGGGATTATGAATTTTGTTCTCCAAAGGTCAGTTTGTTAACAACTAAAAGTCTTATACTATTAAAATTATTAGTTGTAAGATTCACTTATTTTATTTGTTAAAATTTTTAGTAATATATTTGAAATCAGTAATTTGATTTTTTTTAATGTGTTAACAGAATGTTATTTTCATGATTTTTAATAAAGAAGTTAGTACAAAAAAAGATATCTAAAAATACATGCAACACTTTTGGTTGCTACAACTATTTTACAATTAGTTTCTAAAATAAATCATTTTAGAATGAAAGTCCATAGTGTTTTGATTTAGTATATTACAAGATGGATGGTTTGAAGCAGTAATTTTTGCCACGGATTTGCAAATTTCAAAATTTTATCATCTGCCAATTTCCGGTGATAAAAAGTTTTTTAGAAGTTAAAGCGAGATGCAGTAAAGAGCATAGTTTTAACGCTATCTGAAACCGATAAACGTCGTATTAACTACAATCTAGAGCGTGTTTAAAAACAACAGTACTGAACACCATTTTTTTTATTAACCAAAGGTGAAAGGGAAAAATAGCAATAAGTGCGTTCTTGATTTTAAAATGGTTAGAAAAAAATTGAACCATTAGCTACACTCAATTTTTTTCCTTTTGTTTTAATGTGTGAATAAAAAAGGTTAGTTCTGTAGTAAAGGTATCAAGTGTTATGGCAGACTGCTTTATATATTCTAAATAATCTTTAATTTATTGTTTAGAATTAGACGACTGGTCGAGTATGAAGGATATTCCTAGAATGTTAGTCACTGGCTGTCTCAGTTTATGCGAAGTCATAAACATGAGTTTTTCTAAACCTATTATGTATTCTTTTTGATATTCTTCAGCGATATTGAGTTCAGAAATAGCATTCAAAAGTTGTATGGCACGCTTTTCTTTTTCTTGATTTTGAAAAGCAAGTTCTTTATTAGCAATAATTAATTCTGCTGCTCGTTTTTCTTTTTCTTGGTTTTGAAATACAAGATTTTTGTTAGCTAAAATTAGTTCTGCTGCTCGTTTTTCTTTTTCTTGGTTTTGAAATATAAGCTTTTTATTAGCAATAATTAATTCGGTTGCACGCTTTTCTTTTTCTAGATTTTGGAAAGCGAGTTCTTTGTTTGCTATCAGCAGTTCTGAGGCCCGTTTTTCTTTTTCTTTGTTTTGATGGCCTATTTCTTTTTCAGCAATAATAAGTTTTGCTGAAAGTTTCTGTTTTTCTTGGTTTTGAAAAGCAAGTTGATCAGTGATAACAATTAATTCTGAGTCCCGTTTTTTTTGTTCTTGAATTTGAAATACAAGTTTTTCATTAGCGAGAATTAATTCTACAGCTACATTTATTTTTTCGTTATTTGGAATAACAAATAAATCGTTTTTAATTTCTGAGTCTATAGTATTGATTCTTTTGAGCATCCGACTTTCAAATTAAAGTTTATAAACGAAAATAACTTTCAAACGTAGTGCAAAAGTACTGAATTTGAAATGCGAGTGCGAAAGATTAATTGTAAAAACAAAAATTAAATTGCCTTAATATTTACTGCCTGTAAAAGGAAATTAACTGTTTTGTAATTCGTTTTCTTTTACTTTTTCAGAATGTTTGGTGACCACATTTGTGATTACAAATTGCAATAGTGTTCCTAAAATTCTTTTTATTGGATTGTGAGTGGATCCTAATAAAACTTTTTTAGTTAAGTAACCTGTAGTTATTCCGATGACATTGCTTAGTATGTTGCCTTTAAATTCAGATGTAGTGGCCATTTGACCAAATGCATTTTTAATCAAATTTACAGGTTTTAAACTTTCATAAGTATAATAATACTGATCTTTCAGTTGTAATAAATCCTCGGCTTGTTTTAGTTTCAGTAATGCAATCGCTTCTTTAAGAGTTGCTGTCTCGTTTGGCTTTTTCATATTAACTTTTTTTAAGCATTTTAACAATAATAAAATTACTGATTGGCATTTTAAGCCATTGATCTTTGAAGAGGTAAAGAACAATTGCAACTAGGAGATAAAGACTGGATACTATAAAAAAACCATAATATATTTTTCCAAGTAATTCACCAATCCATAAGGATAAACCAATGTTTGCAAGGAAGGCAAACAGTACAAAAACAATAGAAACGGTTAATCGAGATAATAAAGATGACATCACATCAGCAGTTTTGTCAACTGCATTTAGTTTAGCCAGTTCTACTGTTGTTCTGGTATAATCTTCCGCTCTTTCAAAAAGCATTTCTATTGTTGATGCGTTGTTTTCCATAATGAAATTTTTAGTGTACTAAATAGAGAAATTTTAATATCTGATTAGATATTTGTATTTTTCATATCATTTTTTGCATCTTGAAATTTTGATTTTCCTTCAGCAAGCAAAGCTTCACCATCACTTTTAGCATCATAAAATTTTGATTTTCCTTCTGATACTAAAGCTTCCCCTTCTTGCCAGATTTTCTCATATTTATTAGTGATTGTTCCTAACAATGTATCAAGTTTATCTTTCAATTCGTCAGCATAATCATTGCTTTTGTCCATGATTTTTCTTCTAGTTTTGTCTCCTTTTTCAGGGGCAAACAATACTCCTAATAATGCTCCAACAGCTACTCCGCCTAAAACTCCTAATATTATTTTATCTGCTTTCATAATTACTTATTTTATTATTATTTTTAATTTTTAATTTGATTAAATACTTCTACCTGATATCAGTCTGAAAAGTATTGCGATTACAGCAATGACAAGTAAAACATGAATAATAGATCCCAGGCTGAATGCGAAAAAGCCAATTGCCCAAAAGATTACTAAAATTACTGCTATTGTATAAAGAAGATTTCCCATGTTTTTTTATTTTAATGATTAGATGATAATTTGTTGCGTTGCCCTATACTTTTCTGCCTGATATTAGTCTAAATAATATTGCAATTACTGCAATAACAAGAAGAATGTGAATAATAGATCCTGCGCTATAAGCAAAGAATCCAATTGCCCAGAATATTACTAAAATTACTGCGATGGTGTAAAGAAGGTTACTCATGATTTCTAGTTTTTAGTGATTAGTATATATTAGTTTAGTCTCAATCCTACATAAACGTTTAATACGCTGTTTTTTGCATCAGATGAAATAAAGTTACTTGAGGAATCATCTTTTCCTATTTTTGTAAGTCCATAGTTGTAACGAACTCCAAAGTTTACTGCGTCCAAATCAATTCCAACACCTCCAGAAATACCAGCATCAAACTTGTTAAAATCATTCGTGTCTAATTCTCTTTGAGAAGAAGAAAAATTAGAATCATTTGTTGTTTTTCCGCTAACCATATAAGCAGCATAAGGACCAACATGTACATTAAAATTTTCAGTGATATTAGCCACTAATAATATAGGGACTTCAATATAGTTGACATTAAATTTTGCAGTTCCTTGAACAATAGCATTGTTATACACTAATTCAGCACCTTTTGTAGTGTAATTAATCTCTGGCTGAATAGCGATGCTGTTTGTAATAGGGAACTTAGCATAAAGTCCTGCATTGAAACCAGTAAGTACATTATTATCGTCAACAGTATCTGTGTAAAGGTTGGAAAAGTTAAGTCCACCTTTGAAACCATAAGAGGCTATTTTTTCCTGAGCTTGCATCCCTGTGAAAGACATTAGACCTAAAACTGCTGAAGCGAAAATTAAATTTTTTGAATTTTTCATTGTATATTTTTTTATTGTTTGTGTATACTACAAATATCCACATCTTGTGTAAGTAAGTTGTTACATTACTTTTGATAAAATTTATATTATTCACACTTTGCAGGATATAAATTCAAGTTTATATTTTTCAAAATCGCTATCAATCAATTCATTGTATAAAAAAGGCAAGTTGTTACACTTGCCTTTTTGACTTTCTATTTATTGTCAACAGTCAAGTTTTTGAATGCTTGACCTAGTTCATCCATATCGCGGTTGTACTCTTCTTTAAATGATTTCCAGTCACTACTAGTGTCGTTTTTGTACATTTCGACTTTGGTTTTAATCTCTCTATTTTTTTCTTCTAAATCTTCAATTTTTTTTGCATAGGCTTCATCAATCGATTTGCCTCTTTTTTTCAAATCTGCTTTCATTTCAGCAATACGAATTTCATTTTGTGCAATGGTAGCGTTTGTGCTTTCTTTAAAGGCTTGCCATTCTTGTTCCGTTGCTGCTTTTCTCGCGTCTGACAATTCTTCTTTGGCATCGTCAAGATCTTCTCTGGCATTTTCTACATTGTCTTGTGCAGCAGCTTCTTTTTTTGTGGAGTCCTGACATCCAACTAACACAGTTGTGGCAATAAATGTGGTAAGGGCTAGATTTAAAAATGTTTTTTTCATGATCTTAGATTTTATATTATTTTTTGAATTGTTTGTATTTTTTTATTTTAAAACATAAAGCGCTTAAGGTAAACGGTTTAAGATAATTAAAGATACTAAAATTATTTTTGTCTAACAAAATTTTTATTTTGGAGTAAAGAGATGTATGGTAATTAATACGAATGATTTTGTTTAAAGACTTTCAAAGATCTTCAGTAGTTCTTCTCTAGTTTTTCCCAATTTCGATTGGTATTTGTTTAACATTTCCTCCTTTTTCTCCTCTGAAAAAAGAGATTTATTATTGGTTAAAGCGGCAAATTTCTCTTTCAGTTTCTCTTTTTGTTCTTCCCAATTTCCCTCTTGTTCTATTGAATCCATCTTTTTTATATTACATGCAAAATAATTTTTACAATACAAAGTTGGCACTTTTAGAGAATGGTTCAGTTACATAAATTTAGATATTAGTTGTTTTATTCACAGATTATAAAAAAAGTGACTATTCACGGCTAACACAAAAACGGTGCTAGTAGCGAATAGTCAAGTCAATTTTATCTCGAAGAACACTGGAAGACTTTAAATAAGGTACTGTTCCCTTGATTTTCAATTGAACATATTTTGAATTAAAGGAATGGTTACTGTTGGCTTTCTAAATATTTTTTAAGAATGTTTTCTAATGACTCATAATAATCATGAAGTACTTTAGTATTAATTTCTGGATTATTTACATCGGGTATGGTCGCCGGTAATTCTGACAAATATTTATTTAATTCTGGGTATTGATTTTGAATTTTCAAGATAATTTCTAGAATTGCTTGATTAAGCTCTTTTTCTGTTTTCATAATATAGTGTTGGGATAAGTAAGGGTACTGTTAGTTTAAACAAAATAAAGGTAAAGACTACTTGTAATGTATTTTTTCATTTCAAATTTTGCCTTGTAGCAACCCTTTTAAATTTGCAAATATAGAATAGGATTTATTTTAGAGAATCATTTTCAGCTCCTATTTTTAATTCTTTTTTCATTTCAGTTACTTCCAGGTCTGAAATCTCATCTTGCTTTTTTTCTTCTTCTTTTTTCTTTTTATTGAAGTAGCCTCTTAGTAGAAAATTGTGTTTTGCAGCTTCAATAACTTCATTTAATCCTTTGGTAACTGTTTTAACATTGCTTAATGAGGAATCAATAACTTTTCCCATTCTTTCATCACTAACCAGTTTTGATAATGCGCCTTTTCCGTTATTCATGTTTACCGTAAATCGCTTAAATTCGGTAGAGCTGTTCTCCAAATTAGAGACCATATTTTTTATGCTGTTTCCAAATTGCTCATCAGAAACCAATCTGGATAAGGCACCATTTCCATTGTTCATACTTGAACTGAATTGAGCCAGTTCAGCTGTAATTACACCAGCATTATCAACACTTTTTTTAACGCTGACCATTAAGTCATCCATTTCTATCGCTTGCTTTGAAGCTATATTATCATTATTCTCAACAATAATATTCGATTTTTTACCGGAGGAAATGATCAATACTTTATCTCCCATCAAACCATCAGAGCTGATACTAGCAATAGCATCTTTTTTTATGTATTTGCGTACCTCATCCTTTATGACTAATGTAATGACTACCGAGGTATCGGTTAGAAATTCAATTTCTTCTACTGTTCCAATATTAATTCCAGACAGACGGACATTATTTCCAACCTCTAATCCATTGACAGAATTAAATTTTGAATACAATTCAAAGGTAGACCCAAAAAGATTTTTTTGTTTTCCAACAAAATAAATGGTCCCTACAAAAAGGACTAAGCCTATAACTACAAACATTCCCAATTTCCATTGGTATCCAGATTCTTTAATCATTTTTATATTTTTATTGGTTATATGAAAAAAGAACGAACCCATTCATCATCACTTTTTTCTAATTCATCATAAGTTCCTTCGGCATGGATGACACCGTCTTTTAAAATCATCAGTCGGTCGCTAGTGTGTTTTGCACAGGCCATATCATGGGTTATAATGATAGATGAAGTTTTATATTTTTTTTGAATTTCGAGTACCAATTCACTAATTTCTCTTGAAGTGATGGTGTCGAGTCCCGTTGTAGGCTCATCGTACAATATAATTTCAGGTTTTAAAATAAGTGTTCTTGCCAGACCAATTCTTTTGCGCATCCCTCCAGATAATTCTGAGGGCATTTTATCAATGGCTTCACTCAAACCTACACTTTCTAGAATTTCCTTAATTTGATTTTCAACTTCCTCTGCAGTTAAATCTTTAGCATGTCGCATTAAAGTAAATCCAAGATTCTCCCGAACACTCATAGAATCATACAAGGCAGCGTTTTGAAATAAAAATCCAATTCGAACTCTTATTTTGTTAAGCTCCGAATTATCCATCTTCGTAATGTCAGATCCAAACACTTTGATTTCTCCTTTGTCAATACCCATCAATCCAACGATACATTTTATCGTAATTGATTTTCCAGAGCCAGATTTTCCTAAAATAACAAGGTTTTCGCCTTTCTTCACGGTAAGATTAACACCTTTTAAAACCTCATTTGTACCAAAGGATTTATACAATTCTTTTATTTCTATTACTGGATCGTTCACGGTAGCAAGAGCGTTAAGTTCCACGTTTGTTTTTTCTTGTGTCATTTTAGAAAAATAAATCGGTTATTTGAACGGCCAACATGTCTATAATAAAGATGGTCAATGAAGCAGTCACCACCGCAGAGTTAGCCGCTTTACCAACACTCTCTGTTCCATTAGCAGCATTAAAACCTTTATAACATCCTATCATACCAATAAAAAAACCAAAGAAAAAAGTTTTTATCGTTGCCGGAAAAATATCTAAAAAGGTAATTGATTCTAATACTTGAGCTAAATACCGATGAAAATTCACGTCGCTATGAATATTAATTCCAATATATCCGCCTATAACACCGATACCATCTGCATAAATTACTAATAAGGGAATCATCAAAGTTGTAGCCAAAATTCTGGTAACGACTAAATATTTATAAGGGTTGATAGCTGAAACCTCCATGGCATCAATTTGTTCTGTTACTTTCATGGATCCTAATTCAGCACCAATACCCGAGGAAACTTTACCGGCACAAATCAAAGCGGTTATTACAGGCGCTATTTCTCTAATTAGCGAGAGTGCCACCATACTTGGCAACCAAGATTCAGCGCCAAACTTAGCTAGAGTAGGTCTTGATTGTAGTGTAAGCACTAATCCCATTATAAAACCGGTAATGGTTACTAATGGCAATGATTTATAGCCTATCACGTAACACTGTTTGATGAATTCCTTCATCTCATAAGGAGGTTTAATTACTTCTTTAAAAAAACGGAAAGCAAATAATGTAACATTACCTACATCATTAAATGTTTCTTTTAAATAGCTAATTATACTTTCCTTTTTTGCCGTTAGTGTATTACTCATGTATCGTTTCTGTTATTTTTTGGATTTTTTACAACATTAAAGTTTTATGCAGAATTTTTGATAGGGTAGTGGATGAAAATTGACACAATTCTTCAGTGCATATTTATTTGTGCTTGTATCGCAACTTATTTTGAGAATAGTGAGGACTACTATACTTTGTGCAGGTAGAATCAATAATTTTAAGTTCTTCCATAAACAAAGCGAGGGGATTTTATAAAAAAAAACAGATTTCTTTTAAAAAATTTCATAATAAATCTCGCTCTCTAACGGCCTTAAAATTAGTTGCTATTTTAGAATTCACTGCGCCAAAGAATAGGAAAAACTACTACAATTAGTTTTTATTAATATCGCTTAAAAAGAGATTGACTAATCAAAAACGATTATTCAATTTTCATTTTATGACAACATTAAATCACCTAATTTTTTGACTTTATCATGGTGCTTTGTCAGCATAATTTGTTGTGATTTAAGCCTAATGTGCAGTTCTGCAGTAAGATAATCTAGATTGTTAGACAGCGTGTCTTTGTAACTTTTTATGGTGACAAATTCATTGTATTCTAAAGTGTTCAAAATATCTTCTCTATCTTTTCCAGCAACAGTTAATTTAAAATTAATCCAAAATCTTGAAAATAGACTATTCCTTTTTACAATATGCACTGGAACGCCTCCCATTTTTTGAACTTCTTCTACAAGTTCTAATTTGAAAATGGCACTAGTTTCTTGGAATTCAGCGAACAAATCTTTTAAATCATGCTCTACCGTTACTTTTTTGGCTGTTTTATAAATCTCAATTCTTTCCGTATTGATTTCGATAAGATTATTTAAAACTACAATTGATTTTTCTTTATTCATGACCTTAACTATTATAAATTAAACGAACATAGATAGCATCTTAACTTAGAACTACTGGTAATAAAAAGGAGTACTACTCTTTTTGCTTTTTTGATAGGTCAAAAACACATCCTTGATTTAAAAAGAGTAGTAACCCTTATGTTATAAAATTCTAGATAAAACTAAAATCTGTTTGTGGACAGGATAAGTTGCATTCCAGGATTTTGTGCATCTGGTTGGTCCTCAGCTGTAATAAATATTTTTGAAGGTTCAAATGAAGTAACAGTTTCAAAACTAGCTTTCAGTTTTGAGGACATAAATCCACTATCACTTTTTATTTGTCCAATGTTTTTAACAAGTGCATCTTCTGTTTCCATCCAAACTACATAGACACTTTTTGCAGGCTGTAATCTGGTTACTTCTGCTAAATTTGTTATTTTTACTTTAATAGAATAATTTTTATTACTATCCTTTTTGACGCTTACATTTCCTTTTGCTGCAGGAACTATAGATGAGTTTTGAAAAGCCACATTTTTTCCACAAGAAGAAAATGAAACTATCAAGAGTAAAGCAGCTAACGCTAAGAACAATTTTTTAATATTTGATTTTAATTGAATTGGCATGGGTATTATTTTTAAGTTATTTTATCCTCCAAAATTAATTGAACAGAAAGCAAAATGGGTTATATAAATATTTTTAAATGTTATATTATTCACACGTAATCATGCGATAACTTCTTTTAATTTTATGCTTTTTTGGTAGTGCCAGTCACTAATAAAACAACGCCTCCTACGGCGAGCACAATGCCAATTATTGGTGACCAGGCCATGGGATGATTTACTTCTTTATTAATTTCTATTGGACCTATATCCACCACTTTTTCAGTGGTTGTGAAATTGAAGCTATTGTACAATACCATTATTATTCCTATGATAATCAGGATGATTCCGATACTTTTTGTTTTCATATTGAGTACGATTTATTTTATTTTTTTTTCAAGTGATTGCTGTGTTAAACGCCAGAAAAATATTGTTTGACAAAATTGTGCTGCTGATTCACAGTCATCTTATCTGTGTGTTTAATTTCAAATTTAATTTTTAGAAAACGCTCATCTTCACTCAAGAGATCGAAGAGTTCAATTTTCGCATCAGTTGGACCAAAGAGAATGACCCTCTTGTAATCTTTTATGGTTTCTCCAATTTTTTTATAATAGTCGTATAGTTGTTTTTTTTCTTTGTCCTTCATTAATTTTGCGGGCTTTAGCAAATGGCTAGTACTGTCTTTTAATGCAAATTCTGATTCAATAGTTTCAATTTCAAAATGTTTGGAAGTAAATTCCATTAAATGAGCAAAAGAATGATCCATCCAAATACCCAATTTTTTTTTAGTTGTCATCATGATCAGTTTCTAGGATTATTCAATGCTACGTGGTTTAACATTAAATGATAATTAATAAATTATAATTATCTAAAGTTCAGCTATTTGATAGCATTATTTATTATATAAATTTATGTAAAAATTATATAATTCACATGTTTTTTCGCAAACAAAAGTCATTGAAATTTAAAATAAATTAGAAACGCGCTAAAAATAAGGCACTGATAGATATATTTAAAAGCAGAAAACTAACTTTAATCTGTAGGAATAGAACGCAAGAGGCTCATTTATTTTGCATTATATTTTTCAGTACATGACAAAAATTATATTTCGCTGTTAGTCAGTAAAATACGAGGTAAGTATTAGGAAAAGAGACCGGTATTTTGTAAATTATAAGATT
>NZ_FRBU01000083.1 GCF_900142695.1 Flavobacterium xanthum
GTTATTTCCGATTTTAGCCTAGAAAATAGAAATGAAAACTTAAAAAACTATCTTAAGTTTCTAAAAAAGTTGCATCGCGAATAGGTCGCAGCATAAGCCTATTTTGAAAACCTAGAAGGAGTAAGTATACTACCGTATAAGGTAAATATAAAAGTAGACAACTTGCTTCAAAAATTCGTTATACAAGGCGGTTTTGGAATATAGTAAAATTCTTTTTTTCATCTAAGTTTTCAAAGAAATTTTAAATTAAAAACAATAATATATTAAAATAACAAATTATACTTTATGTCAGATATAAATTTAGAACTATCAATTTACACTTTCACCCTAAAAGAGCGATTTCAAAAAGATAAGTTTATGGACTTCAATGAGTTTTACAGAAAAAAGTTTAGTAAATCGGGTGAAAATAGTCAAAATGTAAAACCAGAGGAATTATATAAGCGATTTGTAGAAATGATGCTAGAAGAATTTAGTACTAAATTTTATCTAAATAAAGATGAAAACAAAGGCATTAGCAGCACAAAAGATATTAGTTATCGTTACAATGAAAGCATAATAGAAGGACTAATCAATGGTGGTAATACAGGATATGGTCATAAAATTTATAATATATTAGATAATGAAAAAACAGTAGGAGCTATATCTAGTAAAGAACTAGCCTCGTTACCGTATTATTTTAAAATATGGACTCCGCCAGATAGTCAGGTGGGTGTAATAATGATTCAAAGCTACAGTATCGGTAGTATCAACAGTATTTTAATTGATTTTTTAAAATTAATTTATGCAAAATATGGTGCGTCATTTAATCGAATAATTCACATTCCAGAGGAACTAAAAGAAAGTTACATAAACAGGAGTTCTGTAAAAAAGGTTACATTTACTAGTACTATTGAAAACAAAGATTCTAGAAAAAAATTTAATAGAGCATTTGAGGATTCTGATGGATTAAAAGTAACAATAAGCGTAGAAGGTTTAAAGAAAACTAATATAGCAAAATTTTTCGCAAAGTTTAATAAAAAAAATCCAATAGGGATAGACTTGGAAGAGTTAGGGATGGAGGATCCTGATAAGTATTTAACCAAATTTTATTATGAAGACGAGCATGGCCGTAAAGCTTATGCCAAGATCAAAGATAAATTTGAAATAAGACCAACAATCGTTCTACCACTAGAAGTTTCTAATGCGAATAGAACGCCAAATCTTATTGAAATCGTTAAATACACTGATGACTTGCTGGAAAAAGTTAAAAAAGAAATAAATTACTAGTGAAAATACTAAAACTTAAAAATATCAGAAGTGAGGCAATCCATTCTCTTTATTATGACAATAGAGATAAATTGATATCGTCAAAACTTAAGCTTAACATTTTTTACTACGGTATACCATGTATTATTTCAACTATTCTTATCTGCTTAAATCAGCTTTTAGATGAAAATTCAATAACCTATTTCATAACTGGTATATCTATTTTTGCTGGATTATTTTTTAATTTACTCATTGTAGTTTCGGAAAAAATGGAAAAAAGGAAGAATCTTTTACATTCTGCATATGAGCCAACCAGTAAATATGCTCAAGACTACAAAATATTTTGCGAGAGACTTATTGCTTCTATTAGCTATGCTATATTACTTTCTATTGCAACTATTGGTTTAATGTTTTTTACGCAGTTAAACTATATACGTCTGGAGAAATATTTTATTAAAGAATTTGTTGATAACCTCAATTTAGTATCAGATTACTTTTTCAATTTCTGGTCATATTTTGTAGGCTTTCAATTTATCATATTGCTCTTGCATATCTTGACAGATATTTACGATATGCTGATTCACGATATGAATACTCAGGAATTTCAAAATGAATAGTAAAGATAGTACTTTGTTAAATTGCTAGATAAAGTTTTACAACCAGTAAAATTGAATACGGATTCAAATTTGAAAACCAAATATTAGAATTTTAATTATTTGGCTTTTAGTGAATGATGATACGTTTTTTTTGTTTGAAGGAAGATTTTTAACTGTTACACTTTAAAAAGTGATCTAATTTGGTAAAAACTTCTTTAATTTAAAGAAGAGTTAAAGGTAATCTGACTGGGCTATCTTTTTTATTTAATTAGAAATATAAAAGTATTATGATAAATATAATTAAAGTAAAACAACGATCATGTCATTATTATAACAAACGCGATCTTAGTAATTTATAATTGTTTGATTACGTGAATTAACACCGGTTTGAGTATTTATTAACGACTGTTATTAAAAAAATGACTAATTTTGCATAGTGAAACAATCAATCAACATAGCGTCAATTTTTCCCAAACATTTATTTTGGGATATGGATCATAGTAAACTTAATCTCTCTAGAGATAAGGATATTATAATTCCACGGGCTTTGTTTGCCACTAACCAGGAAACTTTTGCAACAGATATTGTTAAACTAGAACAGTATTATTCCAAAACACTAATCCTTAAGTACCTTAAAACCACAAAGGAGCGTATTAGTAACGAAGTTTGCGCAATGGTCGCAAAAAGATACAATGTACCCACTTTTGCACGTTTCAAACAAGTATGAGTGCAGTAAGTCCAATCCTAAAACAAACCATTTTAGAATTACAAAATTTATCAAGCATCTCTAAATTTTCGTTAGGTGGTGGTACAAATTTGGCTTTAAGATACAATCACCGTGTTTCAATTGATATCGATTTTATCTCTCCAATAATCATTGATAGAGTTACTTTTGATAAAATTATAGAAGAAGTTTATGCTGCGACCTATTCGCGATGCAACTTTTTTAGAAACTTAAGATAGTTTTTTAAGTTTTCATTTCTATTTTCTAGGCTAAAATCGGAAATAAC
>NZ_FRBU01000005.1 GCF_900142695.1 Flavobacterium xanthum
AGGAAACCGCAATTGCTCGAAGCCGTCAGACAAGGCAACTACCAGCCCCAACCCATTTTGGGCGTGGAAATTCCCAAAGGCAACGGCAAAACCCGTCTTTTGGGAGTTCCTACCACTACCGACCGAGTGTTGCAGCAAGCCGTATCGCAGGTTATAGCACCATTATTTGAAACCGAGTTTAGTAGCAATAGTTTTGGATTTCGTCCCAACAAGAATGCCCGACAAGCCGTTGGACAATCACGGGATTACATTCATCAAGGGTTGAACCACATTGTGGACATTGACCTAAAGAACTTCTTTGACGAAGTAGACCATTGTTTATTGCTTAATTTAGTCTATCGAAAAGTGAAATGCAAAACCACGATGCGACTCATTCGAAAATGGTTACGTGCGCCAATACAAATCAAAGGAAAACTACAAAAGAGACGAAAGGGAGTTCCGCAAGGAAGTCCACTCAGTCCGTTATTGTCAAATATTTTGCTCCACGAATTGGACAAAGAAATGACAAGACGCAAATACAAATTTGTACGTTATGCCGATGATTTTAGTATTTATTGTACGAGCCACATTCGAGCAAAAGCGACAGCACAAGCGCTTGTTAAATTCTTGAAAATGAAGCTAAAGCTGACCATCAACGAGGAGAAAAGCGGGATAAAACGTCCCGTTCACTTCACTATTTTGGGATTCGGATTTGTGCCCACTTACAAGAAAGGAAGCAAGAACGATTATCAGTTAGTAGTGGCAGAAAAAGCGTGGAAGAAACTCAAAGAAAAGCTCAAAAACATTAGCCGCAAAACCGCTCCAGTCAAGCTAGAAGACCGTATTGCCAAGATAAACGAAATTCAACGAGGATGGTTAAACTATTTTCGGGGAACTAGTATTATGGGCAAATTACGGGATTTAGACGGCTGGTTGCGCAACCGACTACGATACTGCATTTGGCACGACTGGAAAAAACCCGAGCGGAAGAGAAAGAATCTCATTCGGCTTGGAGTTGACCAAGGTCACGCTTATGCTTTTAGTCGCACTCGAAAAGGTGGTTGGGCGATTGCTCAGAGTCCAATTTTAGGAACGACCATCACTTTAAAACGCTTAAAACAAAAAGGGTATCAATCATTGACTGATGTTTACATCTCACTTAATCCATCTCTTTGCGAACCGCCGAGTACGTGACCCGTACGCTCGGTGGTGTGAGAGGCGCACTCCGTTAGTTTCTAGCGGAGCCGTCTACTCGATTAGGGAATCGGCTAAATATCAAACAAATGGATAAATCAAATGAAGAATTAATTGCAAGTATTGTAGTAAATGAACCTAATTTCAATTACATAGCAAAAACAGGAAAAATAAACGGCTCTCTTTTGCAAGATATTAGACGAATATTAGATGAAAAAGAAAAACCATTAAGAGAACGTAAATGCTATATACAGCAAAAACTTGATGAAGCAACCGAATTGCTTTATGAACACGGAATAAAAGAGCGTCCTTATCGTTTAGACCATCGTGGGGCATAGCTGTTCCCTAACTTGTATATATCCGCTACAAAGTAGCGCTTATACACCCAATTTTGGATGGCTTTGCGCTACTTTGTTTCGTTTTATCTGTTTTCAAATATATTAAAATTTTTTCTTACAAACTATCAAAGCAACTTCATATTGTTGAATACCGTAAGTCGCGTGAAGGATGGCAGTGGAGCTCTTTATGGTTTTGTCCCGCAGGGCAAAATCATAAAAGCGGGAACGTACAGCCTGACGCACCGCAGCCAAACGAAGGTGCGGCACGCCCAAATCACTCTAATTATCCTAGAATTTTGGAGATAGAATCCGTTGGAATTCAATCGAGAACGTTCGGGCGGAAAAAACTTGGTTGGCTTGTAAAAATTTTATAATTTTGCAAACCGAAATTATAATGTAAAGTAAAGAAGAAGATGGATATCAAAAGAGTAGCAATAGACGCTGTAAACGAGACGATTGTAATGACTGTAGTTCACATGGATTACAAAGGTCAAGTAGCAAAAAGAATAAACGAAAAAATGCCTTTGGCAACGGTTAAAGGGTTTAGAAAAGGAGCGGTGCCTAAAGACCTTGTTGAAAAACAATATGGTAAAGCGATCAAACAAGAAGAAGTTCAAAAAGTAGTTGACTTGGCGCTAGAGCGTTTTGTGCAATCAGAAAGACTAAACTTGCTTGGAACGCCTCTTCCTAAAGTAAACGAAGCGTTTTCTTGGGATGCGGAAGAATTGGTTTTTGAATATGAAATTGGTTTGGTTCCTGACTTCACTTTAGACCTAGAAGCTAAAAACAACATCGTAAAATATGTGGTTACTGCTGATGCGAAATTAATTGATGGTCAGGTAGAAAGAATCCAAAAACAATTTGGAACGGCAATTCCACAAGAGGTGGTTGCTGCTGATTCAGATGTTACAGGAACGTTCACTAACGAAGAGAAAGGAATTAATAACGCTACCACTATTGCTGCTGATCTTTTTAAAGACAAAGCGACTTTTGACCTTTTCATAGGTAAAAAAGTAGGCGATGTAGTTACGGTAAACACAAAAGGTTTATTTGAAGATGCACATCAATTGATGGACGTGATGAAAGTAAGTCATGATGACGTTCACACATTAGAGGTTGATGTTGCTTTCACAATCGAAGCGATCAACACCGCTGATTTAGCTGAATTGAACCAAGAATTGTTTGACAAATTGTTTGGAGCTGGAACAGTTTCTTCATTAGAAGAATTGAAAGCAAAAATTAAAGAGGATGCTGAGACGCAATTTGCAACGCAAGCAGACCAAAAATTATTAGGGGATGTTACTGAGTTTTTAATCGAAAGCACCAAGTTTGATTTACCGGCTGAATTCCTTAAAAAATGGTTGCAAACTGTAGGAGAGAAAAAATTATCTCCTGAGGAAGCTGAGGTTGAATATGCACGTTCTGAAAAAGGATTGCGTTTTCAATTGATCGAAGGTAGAGCAATGGCTCAATCGGATATCAAAATCACTTTTGAAGATTTGAAAACATTCACAACAAAAAATATCCGTCAGCAAATGGCACAATTCGGACAAACAAATCCTACGGACGAAGAAGTTCAAGGAATTGTAGCTAGAGTTTTGTCTAACCAAGACGAGGTTAAAAGACTTTCTGACCAAGTGGTGGCAGAGAAATTATTGGAATTGTTCAAAGAAAAAGCAAACCCAACAACTAAAGAAGTGACTTACGACGAATTTATTGCTGCGTCTTACGGAGAATAAATAGAGTTTGTACTGTCATAAATTCGAAAGTCAAAAGCCCTAAGAGCGCTAGAGATTATTAAAATTTTATGATTTGATTACAGATTGTAAACAATAAAAAATAGTTATATTTGAGCGTCAGAAAAATATTTTTTTGACGCTCTTTTGTTTGAATTAATTTCAGGAGCTAATCCAGCTGTACGTTTCAAGTTTTTTCTTCCGTTTCCGTTTTTTAAATTCCTGCAAGAGCTTCCTTCAGTCGCTTTGCAAGAATAAAAAAACTAAAAAACGGAATTCAAAAAGCTTTTTACTCCCATCTGGGCTAAAAAATAAGACATATTGACATCATTTTGAAATAGGTATGACCTTTGCATTAAATCGAATCACAAGATATTACGTAAAACTTAGAACAATAAAATATGAACTACGGTAAAGAATTTAAAAAATTTGCTACAAAGGACCACGGCGTAAACTCGATGTATTACGATAAAATCGTAGGCGCAATGACTCCTAAAAACATGACTCCATATATCATCGAAGAACGTCAGTTGAATATTTCACAATTAGACGTTTTCTCTAGATTGATGATGGACCGCATTATATTCCTTGGAACAGGAATCGATGATCAAATTGCAAACATCGTTCAAGCACAGTTATTGTTCCTTGAAAGTGCAGATGCTTCTAAGGATATTCAAATTTATTTGAATTCTCCAGGAGGAAGTGTTTACGCAGGATTAGGAATTTATGACACCATGCAATACATCAAACCAGATGTAGCCACTATTTGTACTGGAATGGCAGCTTCTATGGGAGCAGTTCTTTTATGTGCAGGAGCAGCAGGAAAACGTTCGGCTTTGCCACATTCAAGAGTAATGATTCACCAACCGTCAGGCGGAGCGCAAGGAGTGGCAACTGATATGGAAATCAACTTACGCGAAATGTTGAAACTGAAAGATGAGTTATACAAAATTATCTCGCATCACTCTGGACAAACATTTGACAAAGTTCATACAGACAGCGAACGTGATTATTGGATGATTGCTGAAGAAGCAAAAGCATACGGAATGATTGATGAGGTTTTAATAAGAGGATAAAAATAGTTACAAGTTTAAGGTTTAAGGTTTAAGGTTTCTATAGGAACTTTAAACTTTAAACTTTTAAACTTTAAACAAAAAAAGAATGGCAAAAGTAGTATTAGAATGTTCGTTTTGTGGAAGAAAGAAGCCAGAAACTAGTTTATTGATTGCTGGTATCAATGCACATATTTGTGATAAATGTATCGAACAAGCACACGGAATTGTTTTAGAAGAATTAAAATCTGGCGGAAGTTCAAAAATTGTTGGTGATTTGATTTTGAAAAAACCAAAAGAAATCAGAGCGTTTTTGGATCAATATGTAATTGGGCAAGACCAAACTAAAAAAGTAATGTCGGTGGCAGTTTACAACCACTACAAACGTTTGATGCAACAGCAATTAGACGATGAAGTAGAGATTGAAAAAAGTAACATCATCATGGTGGGTCAAACCGGAACAGGAAAAACATTAGTGGCTAAAACCATTGCAAAAATGTTAGACGTTCCTTTGGCAATCGTTGATGCGACCGTTCTTACAGAAGCAGGTTATGTTGGGGAAGATGTTGAAAGTATTTTGACTCGACTGTTACAAGCTGCTGATTATGATGTTGCCAAAGCAGAACGCGGCATTGTATTCATTGACGAAATAGATAAAATTGCACGCAAGAGTGACAACCCGTCTATAACTCGCGATGTATCTGGCGAAGGCGTACAACAAGCATTATTGAAATTATTGGAAGGAACCGTTGTGAATGTACCACCAAAAGGAGGACGCAAGCACCCAGACCAAAAATTTGTTGAGGTCAATACACAAAACATCTTGTTTATTGCCGGTGGTGCATTTGATGGAATCGAAAGAATTATTTCGAAACGATTGAACCGTCAGGCCGTTGGATATTCGACTTCAAAAAATGTGGATAATATAGATAAAGACAATTTGTTGCAATACATTATCCCAAAAGACATCAAAGATTTTGGATTGATTCCAGAGATTATTGGTCGTTTGCCGGTTTTGACACACATGGATCCTTTAGACAGAGAAACGTTGCGTGCGATTTTGACACAGCCTAAAAATGCGTTGATCAAACAATACGAGAAATTGTTTTTGATGGATGAAGTAACTTTTACCATCACAGATGAAGCCTTGGATTTTATTGTGGATAAAGCGTTAGAATATAAATTAGGAGCACGTGGATTGCGTTCTTTATGCGAAGCCATCTTAACTGATGCGATGTATGAATTACCAAGTTCTGATGACAAAATTTTAGAAATAGATGTAGATTACGCTAAAGAGACGTTGAATAAAAATTTATTGAAACGTTTGGAGATTGCATCGTAAAAAATTTCAAGCTCAATAAAAAATTAAATAAAGCTCAAAAACATATGTTTTTGAGCTTTATTTTTTAAATTTGTGAGCTCAAAGTAAGATTTATGGCAAAGTATAAATTCGATTTAAAAAAAGAGATTCTAGATTATATTAACAAATATCCCAATAGCTCATCAAAAGATATTCATGAGGGGTTGGGTAATTTAGTAGCTTTTGCAACTATTAAAAGAACGATTGCAGCACTATTAAGCCAGAATTTTATTGTTACAATTGGAAGAGGGAAAGCGACCAAATATCATATAAGTAAAGGGTTGGATGTTTTATTTCCAATAGATATAGAAACTTATTTTGCAAAAGAAATTGATGAAAGGCAAATAAAAGAGGTATTTAATTTTAATTTAATAAAAGAAACATTGAATACCGTTTCAATATTTACCAATGATGAAATCATAAAATTATCACATCTTCAAAATAATTTTAGCGAGAACATTTCAAAACTGACTGCAGTTGAATATAATCAAGAATTTGAAAGGTTAGCCATTGATTTAAGTTGGAAATCTTCCCAAATAGAAGGAAACACGTATTCATTATTAGAAACAGAAAGATTATTAAAAGAGAAAGAAACAGCAGCAGGCAAAACTAAAGATGAGGCTGTTATGTTATTGAATCATAAAGCGGCATTAGATTTTATTTTGGATAATTCTGATTATGTAAATCCTTTAACCGTTTCGCGAATAGAAGATATTCACAGTTTGCTTATAGAAGGTTTAGGGATTGATAGAAATATCAGAAATAGAAGAGTGGGTATTTCAGGAACAAATTATAAGCCTTTGGATAATGAATTTCAAATAAAAGAAGTATTACGCGACATGTGTGAGCTAATCAATACTAAAGATAATATTTTTGAAAAGGCATTATTAGCCTTAGTTTTGTTGTCTTATATTCAGCCCTTTTCGGATGGGAATAAGCGTACAGCAAGAATAATTAGCAATGCTATTTTGATGCATAATAAATACTGTCCGTTGTCTTTTAGAACTGTAGATTCTATTGCTTATAAAAAGGCAATGCTTGTTTTTTATGAGCAAAACAATATTAGTGCTTTCAAGAAAATTTTTATGGAACAATTTGAATTTGCAGTAAAAACTTATTTTTAATTATAAACTCTCAGCTTGAATAAAAATTTATTGAAACGTTTGGAGATTGCATCGTAAAAAATGCATTTTTCTTAAAAATACAAACCTGTTCATTCATTTGGACAGGTTTTTTTATGGGGAAATTACACTATTTGTTATTGTTTGAAAAAAGGGACATTATTTTTTTTTATCAACGTCAGATTGTCGATTTTTGTCTATTCTAAATCACATAAACATAGCATGCAAACAGACGAAATAGAAGTAATTTTAATAAAAGTTTCAGGTCAGGACAAACCAGGAGTTACTGCTGGTTTAACATCCATTTTGGCGACTTACGATGCCATTATTCTGGATATTGGTCAAGCAGATATCCATGATACGCTTTCTTTAGGTATTTTATTTGAAATAAAAGCGGGTTCCTCTTCAGGGCCTGTTCTAAAAGATTTATTGTTTAAGGCATACGAATTGGGCGTGAAAGTGAAGTTCATACCAATTTCTATTCCCGATTACGAAATATGGGTAAAGGGGCAACGCAAACAGCGCTATACCATCAATGTTCTAGGCGAAACCCTGACAGCAGTTCAATTGGCAGCTGTCACTAAAATATTGTCGAACCAAAATTTGAATATTGACGCAATCAAAAGATTAACCGGCAGGGTTTCAATTTTGGAAAAAGAGGAGTTTCCGCGTTCTTGCATACAATTATCAGTTACGGGAACGATTGTAGATAAAACGTTTATGACCGCTAGTTTTATGGAAATTTCCAGAACGTTGGATGTTGATATTTCGTTTCAGGAAGACAATATGTATCGCAGAAATCGACGTTTGGTGTGTTTTGATATGGATTCGACTTTGATTCAAACCGAAGTAATTGATGAATTAGCCGAGTTAGCGGGTGTGGGGGAGCAAGTTCGCGCCATTACAGAAGCAGCCATGAACGGTGAAATCGATTTTAGCGAAAGCTTCAAACAACGCATGGCTTTGCTCGAAGGTTTGAGTGAAGAGGTATTGCAAAAGGTTGCCGAAAATTTACCCATAACTAAAGGAGCGCATCGCTTGATGAAAGCCTTGAAATATTATGGCTATAAAACTGCGATTTTATCCGGAGGTTTTACCTTTTTTGGGAAATACTTGCAAAAGGAATTAGGGATTGATTACGTTCACGCCAATGAGTTAGAAATCATTGATGGTAAATTAACGGGTAATTATTTAGGCGAAATTGTCGATGGTAAAAAGAAAGCGGAATACCTTCAAGCCATTGCCGATAAAGAAGGCATTCATATCAATCAGACCATTGCGGTGGGAGATGGCGCCAATGATTTACCGATGTTAAACTTAGCAGGTTTAGGAATTGCTTTTCATGCCAAACCTACCGTAAAAGAAAAAGCAGAAAGTTCTATTTCTAGTTTAGGATTGGATGGTGTTTTGTATTTGTTGGGCTATCATGACAGGCATATCGATATGATGGAAGAGGAGTAAAATACTATAATAATGATACGAATTATTGTCGGTAATATGCCGTTAGGCATTAAATACAGGTAAAAAACATGAAATTGAATGAATTTAGCGTGCCATAGGTACGCAATAATTAATGTTTTGTACCTACGGCACAAATAAAATTTTTAAACCTTGTCTACCAATATATAGTACCTAATGGCACAAAAAAAGATTTCCAACCCTTGTATTAAAATAAATAAGGTAGTCCGAAAAGTGATTTTGGATAGCTTTTTTATTTAATGTAGGTACAGATTTTACTGATCGTTGCTTGTTGAAAGATCTTGAAATTCCGTAGTTTCAATTTTATTCACTTTTTCAGAATAGTATTTTATCTTAAGTTTAAGTGTTTTTCTAACTAACAAATACAAATCAATCAGAATAACTGAAATGATTAAAATAAAAAATGCTGGAATTAGAGTAATTACGTATTCTATCATAATGTTTATTTTTTTGTTTGATGTGTTAAAATTATAACTATATCAAACTTATTATTCAAAATTTTTTTATTCTTTTTTTATTGCGATATAAAATTCTTTACCGTTGTAATTGTATTTTTGAACACGAAGATTTGTTTTTTGATTCTTAACAGAATCTAAATTTGTTAGAATTGCTTCAAAATTAAAATATTTAGCATTTATTGGTATTTCAATTTTTTGTCTTTGATATATGCCATATAAACTAGAACCAAAATAAATTTTGTTAGTATTAGTAAGCTTTGATAGTAAATCAAAATCATTCTGCATGAATGCTTGTTTCCCTAATGCTAAATTATAAATTTCAATTGTTTCGTAATTACCAGCTGTTTGTCGTGATTTGCAATTTACACATAACAGATAAAAAATAACTAAAGTCATAATTTTATAATTCATAATTTAAATTTTATATTTTTAAAATCGAATTAAAGATCTTACTCGAAATGTGTCTAAGATTAGAAATCATTATTTTAATTTTTTATGCTTTGTCATGATTTTTTACAAAATCTTTTTTATACCCTTTCAAACTGCATGTTTTTCAACTGCTCCAGATAATCCCTTTGGTTTGATAATCTTGGAATCTTATTTTGTCCACCTAATTTATCACGATCTTTTAGCCAATCATAAAATAAATTTTTTCGAGCTACATTTATTACTAACGGATTTAATGTCATGTTGTGGTAGCGTTTCGCTTCATAATCAGAATTGAGCGATTGAATGGCTTCGTCTAATGCTTTTTGAAATTGATTGATGTCAGCAGGATTGTTTTTAAATTCGATCATCCATTCGTGGGCGCCTTTTTCTTTGCCTTCCATAAATACGGGAGCAACGGTGTAATCAACTACTTGAGTATTTGTTAATTTACTAGCTTTAGCTATAGCCTGATCTGTATTTTCGACCATCAATTCTTCGCCAAAAACATTAATGTGGTGCTTGGTTCTTCCTGTAACCCGAATTCGGTATGGATTTAAAGAAGTAAAACGAACAGTATCGCCTATCAAATAACGCCATAAACCGGAATTGGTGGTAATGACCAAAGCATAATTTTTAAAAAGTACTACGTCAGCCAATCGAATTACTTTTTGATCCGGTGTTCCAAAAGTATCCATTGGAATAAATTCATAGAAAATGCCGTAATCCAACATTAGTAGTAAATCGCTGGAATTATTAAGATCCTGAATGGCAAAAAAACCTTCGGAGGCATTGTATATTTCGTAATATTTAAAATCTTTATTGGGTACTATTTTTTGGTATTGTTCTCGGTACGGTTCAAAATTTACGCCACCGTGAAAGTAAACTTCTAAATTTGGCCAAAGTTCCAATAAATTTCTGTTTCCAGTTTCTTCTAGCATTCTATTCATTAAAACCAACATCCACGAAGGAACTCCGGCAAAACTGGTTACATTTTCGTTTTTGGTTTCGTTGATGATGGCCGCAATTTTAGTTTCCCATTCACTCATCAGGGAAATTTTGCTGCTAGGCGTACTGCTAAATTCAGCCCATATAGGCATATTTTCGATTAAGATGGCTGATAAATCTCCAAAGAACGTATTGTTGTTTTCATAGATTTGGGAGCTTCCTCCCAAACGCAAGCTTTTGCCAAGAAACAGTTCTGAATCTTCATTGTTATTTAAATACAAACATAACAAATCCTTACTGCCTTTATAATGGCAATCTTCCAAGGCTTCGTTACTTACTGGAATAAATTTACTTTTGGCATTGGTCGTTCCGCTTGATTTGGCAAACCATTTTATAGGTGTTTCCCAAAAAACGTTTTGTTCTCCTGTACGGGTTCTTTCGATCACTGGCTGTAATTCTTCGTAAGTAGCAATAGGAATTCTTTCAGCGAAAGTCGCATAAGAATGTATCGAAGCATAATCATATTCTTTACCTAAAGCAGTATTTTTAGCAGACTGAATTAAATACATAAGCAATTCCTCTTGAACTTCATTTGGATATTTCAAGAAAAGTTCGATCTGATGGATTCTTTGTTTTAGAACCCAAGAGGCAAAAGAATTGATTATGGTTAGCGGCATAAAAAAGTATTGATTTTAGATTGTTGATTGCTGATTTTAGATTTGAATATCGATAGACAAATACTAACTTTACAATTTTACCAAAAATAACAAAATTTGTTTAACTTGGAACTTTAAACTAGAAACTTTACAAATAATGACTTACGAAGGTGTACTTACCAAAATGCAAACTGAATTTGGAAACCCAATTCAATATTATCTGGTTTTTGAAAATAGCTTCTTGAACGTAAATCAACTGCTGAATAGAAACATCGAAATTAATTTTGTTGGGTATCAATGTTTGAATTGTGGAAAGAAGAAAAAAATATTTCGTCAGGGATTTTGTTATGATTGTTTTTATTCCAGCCCGGCTGTGGGAGATTGGATTATGAAACCGGAATTAAGTACGGCGCATCTAGGGATTCAAGATCGAGATTTAGTTTATGAAGAAAAAGTGCAACTGCAACCGCATATTGTGTATCTGGCTTTGTCCAGCGAAGTCAAAGTAGGGGTGACTCGAAAAACTCAAATGCCAACCCGCTGGATTGATCAAGGCGCAACTCAAGCCATTTCGATTGTGGAAGTTCCAAACCGATACTTAGCCGGAATTACCGAGGTAGCGTTGAAAAACCATTATGCCGATAAAACCAATTGGAGAAAAATGCTAACAAACAATGTGGAGCAAATTGACTTAGTTGCGGAACGATTGAAAGTCGAAAATTTAATCCCAACCGAAGTTCAGGAATACTTTTATTCGCAGAAGAATGACTTGTACGAAATGCATTATCCCGTTCTAGA
Source organism: Flavobacterium xanthum (assembly GCF_900142695.1). GTDB lineage: Bacteria > Bacteroidota > Bacteroidia > Flavobacteriales > Flavobacteriaceae > Flavobacterium > Flavobacterium xanthum. Next base: position 11,546 of record NZ_FRBU01000005.1, read on the forward strand.
ATATCCTACTAAAGTGGCAAGTTTAAGTTTAGATAAATCGCCTCACTTTCAAGGAAAATTGACCGGAATAAAAGGACAATATTTGCTTTTTGAAGATGGAACGGTTTTCAATATTCGTGGTTCCGAAGGCTATGTTGTTACCATTACAGTTTAGGGAGTTGCACTTGGGCGTATCCTTTTTTTTAAAATAGAAAAAATTTTAAAAAAAAGGTCAGGCTGTTCGCTGTATCTTTTATTTCGCTCTGCTACATAAAAGGATGCCGCTGCCATCCTTTACGCAAAAAATCCAGTCACAATAGCATATTTATACATTACAACACTCTTGTACAAATGTATTCACAATAAAAAAGAGGAATGTCACATAGTGAAATTCCTCTTTCTTGCTTCATAAAGTGTTTTTAATTGGCTTTTGTAGTGTCTACTTTTTTCTTTCTATTAAATAATCCATTTAATAATTCAGAGGCTTTTGCTTTTACTTCTTCCTTAGTCGCTGGCACAGCAGGAGTAGCTGTTTTTATAGTGTCTCCAGGTTTCTTGTTTTTATTGATATAGTCTGTCAAAGCTGACGTTCCTTGTTTTACCAATCTGTCTTTTTGTTGGTTTACCAATTGAGTCGTCAATTTAGTTACTGCGCTATTAATATCCGTGGTGATTTTTGGATTTGTAAAATTACCTCCTAATACAGCATTTATCGGGAAGCTTTCTAATTTAGCCGCGTCAGCAGCAGATAATTTTGCAATCAGCGCATTGGCTTCTGAACCCAAATATTTAGCTGGAACATCAAATTTTAAATTGTAATTCATACTTTGGTCAAAACCATGAGTACCTCCAACTGTTGCTTTAATATCTTTATACTTGATGTCAAATGGTTTAACATTTACTTTTCCATCTTTAAACGTAATTGCCGCTTTGATATCGTTTAAATTGATTTTACTCACATCAATGAATTTCAAGTTAGAGCCTAAAGCCGTCAATAAAGTCGAATTTTTTGAATTTACCGTCGTTGAAAGTAATTGTCCTAATAAATCTCCAGTAAGCGTTTTTAAGTCAGGAGTAAACTTCGTTGCATTTAGATTTCCGTTTAATTTGATGTTTGAGTTCAATCTACCGTTGATAATTCCTGCGATTGGTGCAATTTTCTTCAACATATCCAGCTGTGTGAAAGATTGTGCGATATCGACTTGACTTAATTTTAAATCCATATTGAAAACGGGTGTTTTTCCTTTTGTTGAAACAGCTCCATTCACGCCAATTGTTCCACCGAAAATAGATGTTTTCACATTTTCTAAAGTTACTTTTTCGTCTTTCACGATTAGTTTTCCTGATACGTCTTTCAAGGTTAAATTATCATATAAAACCGTAGTCGCTTTTGCGGTAAGCGTACAATTTAAAAACGCAGGAATCTTCATGGCATCAGGTTTTTTAGCTGTTGCTGTTCCCGTTTTCGCAGTTTCCCCGGTTGTCATGAAATCGTCAACGGCTAATTGTTTCGAATTCATATTGAAATTTCCTTTCAACTCTTGGTTTCTAAAAATAAATCCGTAGAAATTCTCCAAAATTCCGGTTACACTAATGTCGCTTTTTCCGGTAGTTGCGTTCAGTTCTTTTAAATTGACTTGGCTAGGATTAAATTGAACTACAGCAGTGCTAATGTTCATTGTTTTGCCATTTTCATCTGCATACTTGAAACCGGATAAACTCATAGTTCCCGCATTATTGATGTTTTCATACTGACTTTTTTCTACAGATTGCATGTCGAATTTTGTAGTCACATCGGCTTTTAAAATTCCGGATAAGGGCTTGTCGAGCTTTATAGGATACGCTTTCGAAAGATTGGCTAAATTGATAGTTCCTTTCAAAACAGCATCGACAATTGCATTTTGAGTAATGTTTCTAATATTGGCTTTGGCATTAAAAACATCTTGGTCAATTTTGAAAGAGAGTTTGTCTAAGTTGACATAGGTGTCATTTAGAATACCCGTTTCGTTGATGATTTTAGTGTCAATAACGATATTTTGAACTGTTTTTGGTAAGTTAGGGTATTTGAAGGAGGCGTTATTGGAAGCAATTTCAATATTAAATTTTGGTACAGTGGTATCAGAATACAAGCCTTTTGCAAAACCGATTACGGTAAAATCTCCGGTTGTTTTCACGTTGTCCAAACTCGCGGCATACGCTGCAGGAATAATTCCCAAGAAGTTTTTGAAAGAAGAAGTTGGCGTTTTAAATTTCAAATCGTATTGCTGACCCGCTTCCACCATTTGAATAAAACCATCAAATTCAAGCGGCAATTGATTGATTAACGCTTTATTTTCTTTGAAGGTATATTTACTTTTTTCTAAATCAATTCCTAAAACGGCATCCAGAGTTAAGGCAACATTATTCATGTAATTGACTTTGTCCATGTCCAAAGTGATTTTTGCAGTGGACTTGGTAACCAAATCTAATTTTTGGGCTGCAAAATCTCCAACACCTTCATGATTGATACTGTCAATCACCATTTTGATTTTTGATTTTTCATCAAAATAACGAAACTTGAAATTTTCAACAGCATAATTCTTAATCGTTAGTGATAATGGATCACTTGTGCCAGCCTTGGTAGTTTCTGGATTTTTTAAGGCGATATCATAATTCCCGATTCCGTCTTTGTTGAAAATGATATTTATCAATCCATTTTTTGAAGTGATTCCGTCAATTTTTATGGCTTCCTCTTTGCCTTTGAATAATTCTTTGATAGACATTTTTAAATCTAATTCGCCCAAAGAAACTAAAGTATCGCCTTCAAAAGGCGCTTTGTTTATGATCACTAATTGTTCGAGTGAAACATTCGCATTTGGAAAACTTTTGATCAAACTTAAATCCACATCCGAAAAAGTAACTCGTGCATCCACTTTTTCATTGATTGCTTCAGTAATTTTAGCTTTTATTTGATCCTTAAAAAAGTAAGGAATTGTAAATAATGCAACTAGGAACAGGATGATAAGAGCTCCAATAATTTTTAAAATTGTCTTTAGCATAATTTGATTTTCTTTAATTTTATTTATTCAGCAAAAATGATACCCAAATCCCCACAAAAATAGTGGAATATAATTTAGGAGTGTATATTGAAATCACTAATAGTTTTGTGCAGCGGTCTGGTTTACATTTTAGATTTAAAAAAAAATCCGTTCAAATGATTATTTAAACGGATTTTGAACGGATATTTTAAAAATTAATTAATCTTGATTTCAAACGGCATGATGGCTTGAATTCCTTTTCGTGCTTGCAGCTTTTTTATTTCCTGCATCATACGATAGTTTTCTTCTCCTATTTCTTCTTTTATGAAATCAGCTTTCGATTTTGCAAAAGGAATATTAGCTAAAAGATCATTAAAGTTTTTCTCGTATTCTGGATAATTTTGAGTGCTGTAGCTTTTCACTTTTGCCAAAGAAGCCGCTTTTGCAATTGCATCATCTAAGCCTCCAATTTTATCTACTAGTCCAATTTTCAATGCCTCTGAACCCGTCCAAACTCTACCTTGAGCGATCGCGTCCACTTGTGCAAAAGTCATTTTCCGACCTTGTGCTACGTGGGTGACAAAAGTTTTGTAGATGTGTTCTACACCTTCTAATGTAACCGCTTTGAATTTTTCGTCGATTGGTACAAAAGGACTGTAATTAGCCGAATTTTCATGGGTTTTTACTTGTTCTGTGTAGATACCTATTTTAGTAGCCAATGGAGTGAAATTAGGGAGTATGCCAAAAACACCTATGGAGCCAGTAATGGTATTGGCTTCGGCAAAAATAGTATTCGCATTACAAGCAATATAATACCCACCTGATGCTGCATAATTCCCCATAGAAACGACTATTGGTTTTACTTTTTTGGTCAATTCAATTTCTCTCCAAATCAAATCAGAGGTCAAAGCGCTTCCGCCTGGGCTGTCAATGCGGAGTACAATTGCTTTTACATTTTTATTTTTTCGAGCTTCTTGTAACGAACGACGCATAGAACCTTCTCCAATCACATTTACATCGCCTTCACCGCTCAAAATTTCTCCTTGGGCATAAATAATGGCAATTTGATCTGAACTGTCGAAAGTTTGTGAGGTTGTGGCGATTTTTTGAGCATAATCTACAACGGATACGGTGTTGTAGTCCTCGTCATTGGCTACTTTAAGCGCTTTTCGGATGGCATTATGGTATACATCTTCATAGGCAATAATATCAACTAATTTTTGTGCTTTTGCCATTTCTGGAGTTCTGGCAAGAAGTCCGTTAGCAATTTCATTTAATTTTGCTACTGATATGTTTCTGCTTTTTGCGATGTCAGTGGTGATGGAACTCCAAACAGAATTTAATAATGCTGTTGTTTGTTCCCTGTTGGCATCACTCATTTTATTTTCTAAAAACGGTTCCACGGCACTTTTATACTTTCCATGGCGAATAACTTCCATTTTCAATCCTGATTTTTCCTGAAAATCTTTAAAGAACATAATTTCAGAAGATAACCCCTTGAAATCCATTTCTCCAACCGGATTAATATAAATTGGGCTGGCAACGGAGTTCAAATAATATTCTTTTTGAGAATACGAATTGGCATACGCCATTACAAATTTTCCTGATTTTTTAAAACTTTCTAACGCATCTCTCAAAGCTTTGCTTTGCGCCATGCCTAATAACGAAGCATTGTTTAGAATAGAAATACCTTTAATATCATTGTCTGTTTTTGCTTCTTCAATGGCATTGATGATATCTGTAACGCCTACTTTTTTGTTTTCTGAAAAAATAGTTACCCAAGGATCTTTGTACTTTCCGGCATAATCATTTTGTATGTTTTCCAAATTCAATTCGATAACCGAATTGTTTTTTACAGTAACACCTTCGGATTCACCACCAAAAATAGCCCCAATGAGGATGATTCCAAAAAAGGACAGCATGAAAAAAACAAAAATTCCTATAATAGTCGCTAATACATTACCTAAAAATTTCATAATTATATTTTTTTAATTGGTCGTAAAAAAGCAGAAAATGTTACAAGCAGTCGTTTAGACCTTTCCACTTTATTTATCAATACCTGATGCAAATATATTGCTTATTCTAAAATTCTTTTAGTTAATTTGCACCTAATTATGAAATCACAGCATCAGGTTATTTTATCGATAGGGAGTAATGAAGGCAATCGTTTGGAAAATATCGAGCGCTGTTTAGAATGGATACATCAGGAAGTTGGTACGGTTATAAAAGTTTCCAGATTGTATGAAACGCCCGCTTGGGGATTTGAAAGTGATGCTTTTTATAATTGTGCAGTGGTTTTGCATACTTTCAGTTCCGCAGCTAAAATTCTGACGCAGGTCTTAAAAATCGAAAAACGGTTGGGGCGTTTGCGAAACAAGACAAAAGTATACCAATCTCGCACGATTGATATTGATTTGATTGCATTCGATTTAGAAATTATTACAACTGAAAAACTCCAAATTCCACATCCGTTAATGCAGAATAGGAATTTTGTATTGCTTCCCGTTCAGGATTTAGCATTGGATTGGAAACACCCCGTTCTTCAAAAAAACATATCGGAATTAATCCTTTTATCTCCAGATGATAGTGTTTGTACAATTGTTCAAGAATTAAGAAGTCCATTACAAAATATCTCTTTGGAGCAATTTAACTATGTTGCTTTTGAAGGAAATATTGGAGCAGGAAAAACCACTTTGGCTACAAAAATTTCGGAGGATTTTAATGCGAAAACCGTGTTAGAACGTTTCGCAGATAATCCATTTTTACCCAAATTTTATAAAGACCAAAACCGGTATGCATTTCCACTTGAAATGTCATTTCTTGCAGATAGATACCAGCAATTATCCGATGATTTGGCTCAATTTGATTTGTTTAAAGACTTTCTGGTTGCCGATTATCATATTTTTAAATCGCTGATTTTTGCCAAAATAACTTTGGCCGAAGATGAGTATCGTTTGTATCGCAATCTTTTTGATATCATTTACAGAGAAATGCCAAAACCGGATTTGTATATTTATTTGTATCAAAATTCAGAACGGCTTTTGCAAAATATAAAAAAGCGTGGCAGAAGCTACGAACAAAAAATTCCAGCCGAATATTTAGATAAAATCAATAGTGGTTATCTGGATTACATCAAATCACAAACGGATTTGAATGTTTTGATAATAGACGTATCGGACCGGGATTTTGTAAAAAATCAAGAAGATTATCTGTATATTTTAGAGCAGATACGAAAGAAAATTAGTAAATAAAATATTTTACCTTTTTAAAGTAAAATGGCCTTTTGTTTCTCTTCCATCTTCTAGTTTCAAGGTAAACCAATAATCATCTGTTGGCAAAGGTGTTCCATTGAAAGTGCCATCCCAGCCTTGACTTGAATTAGGAACCCATTGCTTTAGGAGTTTTCCGTACCGGTCAAAAATGTAGAGTATCGATTTTGAATTGAAAGTGTCATTTATTCCTTTAATACTCCAATAATCATTATAACCATCGCTGTTTGGTGTAAAGAATTTTGGCGCTCCTATTACAGAAATAGTTTGACTAACGATACCACAACCGTTTTTGTCATTGATGAAAACCTCGTGAATTCCAGCAGGCACATTATCAAAAAAATTGGAGTCTTGCCAAAAATTATTGGGGTCATCCAAGCTGTATTCATAATCTCCAGTTCCAGAAGTGTTAATTGTCACTGTATTGCTATCTGTCAAGTCTGCAATGTCACTAGAGTCAATAGTAGCAACATTCGAAGCGTTGACCGTTATCGTTCTAATGCGACTGCATCCCGCATTATTGATTACTTCAACGGTATAATTTCCCACGGTATTTACATCTAATGCTGGGGAATTTGTCCCAACAATTATTCCATCTTTCGTCCAAATATAATCGTAATTACTTGTTGGCGAACCATCTAAAATACCTGCATCCAGCGTTACAAAAAAGCTCGAAAGATTGGAACAAACTAGTTCATTTGAAAGGCCATCCAAATTCAAGTCAATATTTGGAATAGGGTTGACAACAAAATTTAATGTCGTCGATGCCGTGCAAATTGTGTTTAATGGGTTTTGAACATTTACAGTAATATTTTGTGTATTGGTTACAAATGGATTGGGTAATGGACTTGGCAAAAGCATATTGTTTTGATCGTAATATTTGACAATCATTCCAGTTTGTCCGCCAAGAATGGTGGTTTCAAATGATGAGGTATCAAAAGCAAATTGACCATCTTGATTGATTGGATTCGCTTCGTCGTCACAAGTTGTTGTAAGGGCTGAAGGAACAGCATTAGCAATTGGCGAAGCATCTACAATAAATGTTATGGTGTTTTCATCAAAGCATTGTTGAGTTGTATTATTGGTTACAACCGCTTTAATGGTTTGCGAAGTTGATGTGAAATTTGCTGGAAATGGACTTGTAATCGAAACTCCGTTGGCATCTTTCAGAGGATTATTGGCTTGATCGAAATAAGTAACCGTTACATTGGTTTGTCCTTGTAATAAATCAGATTCCAACGATGAAGTATTGAATGTAAATATTCTATCGTTGTTATCGTCGCATTGTCGAGGAATAACAACTGTATTTGCAACAGGTAAAGCTTCAATTCTTAAAGTTAAGTACGGGCCTAAACCATAACAAGCATTATCCAAATCACTGTCAATCCGTATCCAAATATCTTGCAAATTTGGATAACCAATGTTTCTGTAATTGGATAAGTTTACTATGCTATTGATCTCTTGTAAAGCCTCTTTTTCGTTTCTATAATACGCAATAGTGTACACATCATTGGGAGGTAATTTTGATTCTATTGCAGCTTTAGAAGGGGTCAAGTCAAAAGAGGCCACTCCGTCTCTTTTGTTGTTGTCACTCGAGTCGTTCCCATTGAGGTCAAAATTATCATCACATTCTACTAATATTGGAAATTTATAGTTTGGATCAATGTTGGTGGCTGAGACTTTTAGTATTATTTCGGCAACGCTATGACAACCAGTAGTATTATTGGCTACTCTCGCCCAAATTACAGTTGTGGAAGCAGTTGTGTTTTCAAAGGACAAATCATTTACAATTAAATCCGAAGCTAATGGTGTATTTGCGCCCTCCTGAGTGGTGTAATAGGTAAAAGTTTCCTCGGTGTAATTTTCCGAAATTACACTATTATTTACCCTTAGATTAAACAAAGTTTTCCCATCTGGAATTGCATCGGTGTCGCATTGAGAAATTGTAATATTGACCACAACAGGAAGTGCATTTACAGTGACTATTAGTTCCGTTCTAGGACCTTCACATCCAGTAGTGTTATTAGTTTGGCTTACGAAATAAGACGTTGAACCCTGGTTTGTAGTTGATGGAGTAGGATTTGTTGTACTAGATGTTCCGCCAGTTGCTGCGGTATACCAATTTAATATACAATTTGTAGCTGCCGTTGCTGATAATGGGGGTGCCGTCTCATTTTTACAGTAACTAATATTAGTAACTTCTGGAGCAGAGGGACGCGCGTTAATGGTTACCTTTATTTCGGAACGAGGTCCTTCGCAATTTGTAATGTTACTAGTTTGACTTACAAAATAAGAGTAAATGCCTACAGTTGTTGTTGCTGGAATAGGGCTTGATGAACTTGGGGTTCCACCCGTTGCAGAGACATACCAATTTAAAGTGCAATTTGTAGATGCTGTTGCGTTTAAAGCCGCTATTCCAGTTTCGTTTTGGCAATAACGAATGTCACTGATTACTGGAGCCAAAGGCCGAGCGTTAATGATAACTTTTATTTCGGAACGAGCTCCTTCACAACCTGTAGCAGTATTCGTTTGGCTCACATAATAGGATGTTGTGCCAATTGTTGTTGATGACGGAATAGGTCTTGTTGCATTTGAAGTTCCGCCCGTTGCCACGGTGTACCAATTTAAGATGCTATTTGGAGAAACAGCTGCAGACAAAGCAACAGGAGTCTCGTTTTGACAATAGAAAACAGGTGAGATAACAGCTGGTGCGTCAGGTAAATTTATGATGGTGGCAATTATGGCAATTCTGGAAGTGGAGCATCCTGCATCTATATAATAAGTTGTGGTATTTGTTAGGACTGGACTATAAGTTTCACCAGTTGTTAACGGCGTACCACCTGAGGAACTAGCATACCAATTGATTGTTCCATCTGTGGCTGTAGCGTTCAGTGTAACTGGCCCGGAACCGCATCTTGAATTGGGTGTTGTAGATGTTATTTTAGGAATTGTAATTGTGGTACTAGCTGAGATTTCAAGAACTGGATCTTCAGGCATTCCGCCATATTCTACAATGTATCCTTTGGGTTGATAATCGCCGCTTGTTGCTCCAGTATTTGATAAATCATTCCATGATCCAGGATTTCCAACTGAGGGAGCTGTTATGTGTGCGTAATCTTCATTTCCTGCCTGATTGGGTTCATTAGTATTCCAAAAGTCAAAATTAAAGGGTGGAGTTGTTGAACCATTTGCTAGTCCATTCCAGAAAGTAGTTCCCGCTTCTGGTCCGGTTACCCATTTCCAAACGCCCTCAGTTTCGGCATCACTACCGCCAATCCATCCCGCTCCAGGGGCTTGTTTTCCTGCTAGTTGTGCTTCATCGGCTGCTGTGAGTGTAGCTAAGTAGCCTTGTAGTCCGTAATAGCGGCTTGTTTCAGCTGCGACTTTTGCTACTGTCCAGTTGATGCCAAAATTCTCAACATATTGATAATAATGACCGTTGCGAGGTAAATAATTTGCCTGTCCTATTGTTATTGAGAATTTCCTAATCCCTGACGGAGCAGGAGAGGAAGTGCTAAAAACAACATCTTTTATTGCACTAATAAAGTCTTCGTACACTACTTCTGTGCCAATAATTGGACTTGATAATTTTAGTTTTCCTTCAGCAGGATTCCAGTCAAAGGTGATTTTTGGGTGAAGTGCAGGATTGCTTAATTGTATTATATCCTGTCCATTAACATATCCCGAAGAGATCTGAATATATATAGCATCTGCTCCAGTGTCGAGGACGTCAGAGCCGATGATATTTACATCGGTTACAATCTTTAGGGGAGTTCCCGGGCAAAAGATTTGATTGCCAGAGGCCGTAATCTTTGGAGGGTTTTCAATAAATGTTGATTTTATTTCTTTTTCACTTGTATTACATTTATTGTTTTTTGTGTAAGTGGGAATGGCAGAGTAATTTGCTATTGGAGCAAACACTAAAAACAGCAAAGTTATTTTGAAAAAAGCACTAAATCTCATTTTATAAAAGTAGACGTTTTATGCTAAAAAAAGCAACTTTATTTCGGCCAATTCATTTTAGAAAATAAATCCCAAACCACAATCCCTGCGCTTACAGATATATTCAAAGAATGTTTGGTGCCTAATTGCGGGATTTCGATAGAACCATCGCACAAGGCAACTGCTTCTTGAGAAACGCCATAGACTTCATTTCCAAAAACTAAAGCATATTTTTCTCCCTTTTTAACTTCAAAATTTTGTAGAAAAATAGCGCTTTCCACTTGTTCTATGGCAAGTGTGATTATGTTTTCTTTTTTTAAATTTTCAATTACTTCTAATACATTTTTGTGATGTTCCCAAACAACTGTTTCAGTGGCGCCAAGGGCTGTTTTGTGAATTTCTTTATTAGGAGGAGTAGCGGTAATGCCGCACAAATAAATTTTTTCAATTAAAAAAGCATCAGCAGTTCTAAAAACAGAACCTATATTATGCAAGCTGCGAATATCATCTAAAACCAAAATAAGGGGTGTTTTTTCCGATTGTTTAAAATCTTCAATGGATTTTCGCTCCAATTCGCTGTTTTCAAGCTTTCTCATATTTTTTTTGGGATTTTTATGCATAAAAAAGCTCCCGACAAGGAGGGAGCTTTTTTTTATTGTTTTCTAAAATTTAGCTTTTTGCAGCATCAGCAGCTGAAACATTTCCTTTTATTGTAAGTGTTTTACTTGGTACAACAGCATTTGTGGTCAAAGTTACCGTTTTTGTAAATGCTTGTCCTGCTCTTGAAGTATCATATTTTACTCCAATAACACCTTTTGCACCTGGAGCAATTGGCTCTTTTGGATATGTTGGTACAGTACAACCACATGAACCTTGAGCATTAGTTATGATTAATGGTTTGTTACCGTTATTAGTAAAAACAAATTCACGACGACCATCAGAATTGTAAGCTACAGTACCGTAGTCAATGGTTTCAGTTACGAATACCATTCCTGCTCCATTTACTTTTGCAGTTGCAACTTTAGTATTTGTTGCTTTTAATTTTTTTGATGTTTCTTGTGCGTTAGAAGTAGTAACTCCTAAAGTAACTAGCAAGGCTAGAGCAATTATTTTTTTCATCTTTGTTTAATTTTATAAATATTCACAAATCTATGTAAAAATTAGAATTTACGCCTTAATATTCTCTTAAAAAAATAGTTTAATTTTTGGAGGAGATCGCATTTTTGTTTTAAAATCTATAAATTCGCTTAAATTTTATTTAATTTCAAACACAAAACCATTGGCATCTAAAGATAAAGTAGTTAAGGAAACACCGTTAATGAAACAATACAACGAGATAAAAAGGAAATATCCTGATGCTTGTCTTTTGTTTCGTGTGGGGGATTTTTACGAGACATTTGGTGAAGACGCCGTCCGTGCTTCTAAAATTTTAGGAATCGTCTTGACTAAGCGTGGAGCGGGTTCTGAGACGGAAACGGCTTTGGCAGGTTTTCCGCATCATTCCTTAAATACCTATTTGCCAAAATTAGTTAAGGCTGGACTTCGTGTAGCTATTTGTGATCAGCTTGAAGATCCTAAAATGACTAAAACTATTGTGAAACGTGGTGTTACTGAACTTGTAACTCCAGGAGTTTCAATGAATGATGAGGTTTTACAATCTAAAACGAATAACTTTTTAGCATCTATTTATTTTGCAAATAAATCTATAGGAATTTCCTTTCTTGATGTTTCCACAGGAGAGTTTTTGACAGCTCAAGGAAACGCGGAATATATTGATAAGCTTTTACAGAATTTTAATCCAAGTGAAGTTCTGATTCCAAAAAACAATAAAAGTGATTTCCGGGAAATTTTCGGTGACGATTACCATAGTTTTTATCTCGAAGACTGGATTTATAAGGAAGATTACGCATTCGAAACCTTGACTAAACATTTTCAAACCGTTTCATTGAAAGGATTTGGAATCGAAGAACTCAAAGAAGGAATTATTGCTTCGGGCGCTATTTTGTATTATTTGTCCGAAACGCAACACAATAGAGTGCAGCACATCACAGCGATTCAGCGCATTGCCGAAGATGCTTATGTCTGGATGGATCGGTTTACGATTCGAAATTTAGAATTGTATCACAGTTATAATCCAAATGCGGTCACGCTGCTTGATGTTATTGATAAAACGCTTTCGCCAATGGGGGGGCGTTTGCTAAAACGTTGGTTGGCATTGCCGTTAAAAGACAGTCATAAAATTCAAGGTCGACACCAAGTGGTTTCTTATTTAAAAGAAAATCAAAGCGTTCTGAAAAACATCCAAAATCAAATCAAGCAGATTTCCGATTTAGAGCGGTTGATTTCAAAAATTGCTGCTGGAAAAGTATCACCTCGCGAAGTGGTGTATTTGAAAGAATCCTTAGATGCAATTATTCCAATAAAAACATTGGCTCTGGAAAGTCCGCAAGAAGCTGTAAAAGTAATCGGTGATAGTTTGCACAGTTGCGAATTGCTGCGTGAAAAAATTAAAACGGTTTTAAATCAAGATGCTCCTGTGGCTATTGCCAAAGGGAATGCGATTGCAAAAGGAATCAATGCCGAATTAGATGAGCTACGGGCAATATCAACTTCTGGAAAAGAATTTTTAGAAGGAATTGAAAAACGAGAATCACAAGCAACTGGAATTTCGTCGTTGAAAATCTCTTTTAATAACGTTTTTGGATATTACATCGAAGTGAGGAATATGCACAAGGACAAAGTTCCCACGGAATGGATTCGGAAACAAACCTTGGTCAATGCAGAACGATACATTACCGAAGAATTAAAAGAATATGAAACGAAAATCCTCGGTGCCGAAGAAAAAATTCATAAAATAGAAGTAGAATTGTTTGAACAGTTGGTCAGTTGGATTGCAACTTACATAAAGCCTGTTCAGATGAATGCTAATTTAATAGCACAGTTGGATTGTCTTTGTTCGTTCACGCAATTGGCTATTGAAAACAAATATGTTTGCCCGGAACTCGATCAAACATTCGAACTGGAAATTAAAAACGGAAGGCATCCCGTTATCGAAAAACAATTGCCTGTTGGAATGCCTTATATTGCGAATGATGTTTTCTTAGATAGAGAAACACAGCAATTGATCATGATTACGGGTCCTAATATGTCCGGAAAGTCGGCTATTTTGCGTCAAACCGCTTTGATTGTGCTCTTGTCTCAAATGGGAAGTTTTGTTCCTGCAGAAAGCGTGAGAATGGGAATTGTAGATAAAATTTTCACAAGAGTGGGAGCCAGCGATAATATTTCGATGGGTGAATCTACTTTTATGGTCGAAATGAATGAAACAGCTTCCATCTTGAACAATATTTCGGATCGTAGTTTAGTGCTTTTAGATGAAATTGGAAGAGGAACGAGTACGTATGATGGGATTTCTATCGCTTGGGCAATTGCAGAGTTTTTGCACGAACATCCTTCTAAGCCTAAAACTTTGTTTGCAACGCATTATCATGAATTGAATGAAATGAGTGAATCATTGCCTAGAATTCAGAATTATAATGTGGCTGTAAAGGAATTGAAAGATACGGTACTTTTTATTCGAAAATTGGTCAAAGGAGGAAGTGCTCATAGTTTTGGAATACACGTAGCAAAAATGGCCGGAATGCCTCAGATTGTAATTTTGAAAGCACAAAAGCTATTGAAAAAATTGGAAAAGAATCATTCTAGTGATGCGTTAAACGGGATTAAAGCAGCGCAAGACGACATGCAAATGAGCTTTTTTAATCTGGATGATCCTTTGTTGGAAGAGATCAAAGAAGAGATCTTAAATTTGGACATCAATACCATTACTCCGATGGAAGCACTGATGAAACTCAATGAAATTAAAAGAATGTTGACCCGAAAATAAATTTTTCGTTTTAAAGTTTACGTTATCAGAAGGTTAACTTTTATCTTTAAATTTTTTGCAAAAAAGGCTTGTGTAATTCAATAAATGTCCTAAATTTGCATCCGCAATACAGAACAAGTATCGCGGTTCTTTCTAAGAATTGAAAATGCGAAAATAGCTCAGTTGGTAGAGCGCGACCTTGCCAAGGTCGAGGTCGCGGGTTCGAGCCCCGTTTTTCGCTCCACACCACATAATGCTCGGATGGTGAAATTGGTAGACACGCTGGACTTAAAATCCAGTGAACAGCAATGTTCGTGCGGGTTCAAGTCCCGCTCTGAGTACAAAGCTCCTTCGAAAGAAGGAGCTTTTTTTATGGCTTTTATTCAGCCAAGAAAAGAAATCTTATTAAAAATGCTATTGGGAGTACTGTTGCTTAATTTTTACTAACACGAAATGTTATGGGGGCTTTTGTTATCAGTAAACGATACAACGATGAATATAAATTCGTATTTACTTCTAGAAAGGGAAAAGTTGTTTTTACAAGTTTGAGTTATGAACTCAAGTTTGAGTGTGAAGAAGATATCGAAAGATTTAAAACGAATATGCAATCAGCTAATTTTTTGAAATTTAAATCTTCTAGTGGGAAGTTTTATTTCAAATTGATGCTTGGAGATACTCATTTTGCAACAAGCAGAAAGTATACTACTTCTTTACGTTTACAAAAGGGAATTGACGAAATCATAAAATATGGTTCTGTATCTGAAATATTAGATTTCTCAGTAAATGATTTTATTTTTATTGATTGAGGTTTTTAATTGAATTGATAAAAAAAAGAGAGTCTTGGTATATAGCCAAGACTCTCTTTTTTTTGTTCTGTAAAGCTGTTTCTTGTTGAGGAAACTGTTACAAATTAAAAAAGCCATCTCGCAGAGCGGATGGCTTTAAAATTTTTAGAATTTGAGTTCTAATTATTTTTTTACTTCTGTAGCAGCATCAGTAGCAACTTCAGCAGCATCAGTAGCAGCAGCAGCAGCAGAATCAACAACTTGTGCAGCAGAATCAACTACCATAGCAGCAGAATCAACTACCATAGCAGCAGAATCAACAGCAGTTGCAGAATCTTCAGCAGGAGCGTCAGCTTTTTTACATGATACAACAGTCAATACAGCAACAGCAGCTAAACTTAAAAATACTTTTTTCATCTTAATTTAATATAAAAGGTTAATTATTAATTCGTGGCAAAGATATAAATTTTTTAATATGTAAAATATTTTTTTATTTTTTTTTTAAAAAATAATATTTTTTGTCAACATACAAACAGACACCAATTATTATGCCAGTGAGTATAAATGGGTCATTACTGTTTGATAGCGTTCGCGAGGCCTTATTTTGCGGCTATTTTTTTTGTAAGTTTTTCTTTTTCAAGGGTTTAATTTTCTTTGGGTGGACTAGTTTTAATTCGCTGATTAAGTTTTTTGCACCTGCATATTTGTCCATAATGAACAGTACGTAACGGATATCGACCATGATATTTCTGCAAATACTTGGATCGTAATAAATATCACTCATTGTTCCTTCCCAAACTCTGTCAAAATTGAGTCCTATTAAGTTTCCATTAGCGTCAATTGCCGGACTTCCTGAATTGCCTCCTGTGGTGTGATTTGTACCAATAAAACATACAGGCATTTTTCCATTTTCGCCATAAGGACCGTAATCCTTTGTTTTGTATAAATCAATCAATTTAGTAGGAACATCAAATTCATAGTCTCCTGGAATATATTTTTCCATTACGCCGTCTAAATACGTTACTGGAGTATACACTGTAGCATCTTTAGGCTCGTATCCTTTTACTTTTCCGTAGGTTACACGTAAGGTGCTGTTAGCATCAGGAAAAATACGGCTTTCCTTATTCAATTCTAATTGCGCTTTCATGTACGTGCGTTGCAATGCCGTAATCGTTAAGTTCAGTTCGTCGTATTTTGGCGCAACTTCTTTAGAATATTTGTCGGCTAATTCTTTTACAAGCAAGAAACCCGGATCATTATTTAAATTTGCTAAAACAGTACGGGCATTGCCGGATAGCAATTGTTTCAAACCGGCGTAATTTTTCAGTTGAGATTTGGTATAAACTTCCGAAGCTAGATTTTTAGCGTTGACATTCACCAACCCTTTTGGTAAAAATTGTTTTGGGGATTTGGTAGCATACAATTCAATTAATTGTTCAAAAACTTTTTCATCAACAGTTGCATTGAAATTTTTGTAAAAATCAGCCAGTCCAGTAATCAAATTGTTTTTTCTGTCATTGAAAGCTTGCTCTCCTCTAGCATTGTATACTTGCTCCAATTGATATAATCTATATCCAGTACTCAACAATTCAGTATTGCGCAGTACTACTTCTGTAAAATAGTCTCTTGCTACAGCATAAGGCGCAATTTCCGTATAGTTTTTTTCGAAATCAGCTAAGAGCGTTCCGTATTCTTTTTCTTTGCCTGCTTTTGCTATTTTTTGCTGAAAGGCTTTTTCAGACTCTTTTTTTACAGCAACTGCATTTGATTTTTGTAAGCCTTGCGTTTCGCCAATCCATTTTTTCCAATAATTGGCAATACTTGCATATTTTGAAGCGTATTGAATTTTGATAGCGTTGTCTTTTCGCATAAAACCATCGGCAACTTTTAAGGCTTTATCTCTGATTTCGATTTTGGCAGGATTCAGTTCGTTTACAATTTGCTCAATGGCAACCGAAGGTAAATATTCGTTTGTTTTTCCTGGGTAACCAAATACCAAAGTAAAATCATCTTCGGCTACGCCATCCAATGAAATAGGTAAGAAGTGTTTTGGAGTGTAAGGAACATTCTCTTTTGAATAGGCAGCCGGGTGATTGTTTTTGTCAGCATAAATTCTGAACAATGAAAAATCTCCGGTATGACGCGGCCAAACCCAGTTGTCTGTATCGGAACCAAATTTCCCTATTGATGTAGGTGGAGCGCCAACTAGACGAACATCCGTAAAGGTTTCTGTTACAAAAAGCATGTATTGATTGCCTTCGAAAAAGGTACGGATTTTATTTTCCTGCCAATTTTCCTTTGGCAACGAATTACTTAATGCCGAAATATTTTCTTGAATTTTCTTTTGTTTTTCAGATTCATTTGTCAGGGTTGTAGTTCCTTCTAGAACGGAAACGGTTACATCTTCTATTTTGACAATGAAAGTTACTGTCAAACCTTCGTTAGGCAATTCGTCTTCCATTTTGTAGGCCCAAAATCCATCTGTCAAGTAATCTTTTTCGACAGTAGAGTGGGATTGGATTTGTGAATATCCGCAGTGGTGATTGGTTAAAATCAATCCTTTTGGAGAAATAACTTCTGATGTACAACCTCCGTTAAAATGTGGAACCGCATCTTTCATGCTTGACTGATTCACGTCATAAATGTCTTGTACAGACATTTTCATGCCCAGATTTTTCATTTCGGTCTCGTTCATTCCTTTCAGTAGCGAAGGAATCCACATACCACCTTGTTGGGCTTGTGTCTGCAAGACGAATAATAATAGGAATAGTTTTAAAAATTTCATGTTTATGTATTTAGTTTGCAATTTTATCTGGTTTTGTATGCCATTAATTTTCGATTATGTAATTCAAAACCGCTGGCAATATACAATTTTTGTGCGTTTTGATTGTGATTTTCTATCTCTAGATATATTAATTGTAGTGCTAATTTTTTACTTTCCTCTACTATAAATTGTATGGCTTGACTTCCAATTCCTTTGCCTCGAGCATTTTCGTTCAAATACAATTCATCTAAAAAAGCAATTTTGCCTTGGTATTCGAAACTGAATATAAAAGTCAAAATAATATATCCTACAATTTCATTGTCAGAAAAAATGAGCCAAGCTTTTCCCAGATTTTCATTGGAAATAAATTCTTGAAATAAAGCTTTAGATACGTCAATGTCCATTGGATAATTATCAATCGCATAGAATTCCTGCATCATGGAGACGACGGTTTCTATATCAGAAAGTGTTAGGGTTTTAAATGTAATCATTCAAAATATTTTTTAAAATGATGGCAGTGGCGCCTTCATTCATTTTTACAAAAGTGCTAGATATGTGACCTTTCTCCCTTCGAATGTCGTCATTGCGTATTAGGTTTTCAAGCGCTTCATTTAATTCTTTTTGATTGGTAACCGAAACACAGGCTTCCATATTGACCAGCGCGATTGCTTCTGCAAAATGCGAATAGTTGGGTCCAATAACGATTGGAACGCCAAAAGTGGCCGGTTCCAATACATTGTGAACTCCCGGATTCCCAAAACCGCCGCCCACATATGCAATATCCGCATAACTGTAGATTTTGGTCAAAATGCCGATCGTATCAATGATAAAAACTTCGAAATCAGCCAACTTCTTTCCTTCTTTTTCAGAGAACAAAACAGTTTTTTTAGTGATGCTGTTTTTTAATTGTTGAATTTGTTGTTCTTTAATATTATGTGGCGCAAGTATAAATTTGACATTGAAAGTATTTGAATTAATAAAATTCACTAATAAATCTTCATCTTTTGGCCACGAACTTCCTACGACAATTGTTATTGTATTGTCTTTAAAATCAGAAATAAAATCCAGTGAATTGTCTTTTTCTAAAATTGTGGCTACTCGGTCAAATCGGGTATCTCCGGAAACGGCAACATTGGTTTTCCCCAACTGCTGCAGTAGTTTTTTGGAAGTTTCATTTTGCACAAAAAAGTAGGTAAATGTATTTAATGCCTCTCTGTAAAAGCCACCGTACCATTTGAAAAACAGTTGATTTTTTCTAAGAATTCCGGAAATCAGGTAGGTTTTAGTATTTGATTTTTTGAGCTCGGCTAAATAATTGGGCCAGTATTCGTATTTAATAAAAAACACCAAATCCGGATGAACGAGTTTCAGAAATTGTTGTGCATTTTTCTGGGTGTCCAAGGGCAAATACACGGTAACATCAGCAACAGTATTGTTTTTACGAACTTCATAGCCTGAAGGAGAGAAAAAAGTAATTACTATTTTATGTGAAGGAAATTGCTCTTTAATTTTTTCAATCACAGGTAAACCTTGCTCATATTCTCCCAAAGAAGCGGCATGAAACCAGATTGTTTTGTCATTAGCTTTTATTTTTTGTTCCAAAACCGGAAAAACTACTTTCCGTCCATCCACAAAAAGTTTCATTTTTGGACTGAAAAGCGCCATGATTTTTAGTAAAAAACCAGCAAAATGAACGATTAAGTTATATAATGAAAGCATCATTTAAATTTTTGGGCTAAAATACGTTTTCTTTATTTTAATTTCTTCCGCAGCAATATTTAAATTTTGGGTGTTAGGAACTCCCTTTTTATTTCATTGTAATATTATCTTTTTTTACTGTGGGTTGCATTGGTTTCAACTCATAAATAACTATTTTTGTTCTTCGTTTTATGAAAGTATCTGCGGTTTTTAGAAACGGGAATCTTTCGAACATTAAACATAAATTACAATGAAAAAAATCCAAATGGTTGACTTAAAAAGTCAATATGAAAAAATAAAAGACGTCGTTAACATTTCTATTCAGGAAGTTTTAGACACTAATACTTATATTAATGGACCTCAGGTTCATGAATTTCAAAAATCATTAGAAGAATATCTTGACGTAAAACACGTAATTCCTTGTGCAAATGGAACCGATGCGTTGCAAATTGCTATGATGGGATTGGATTTAAAGCCAGGTGATGAGGTTATTACTGCCGATTTTACTTTTGCTGCGACAGTGGAAGTTATTGCTTTATTGCAACTGACACCCGTTTTAGTGGATGTGGATTTGTACAATATGAATATTTCCATTGAAGGTATTAAAAAAGCGATTACATCAAAAACAAAAGCGATTGTTCCGGTACATTTGTTTGGTCGTGCCGCCAATATGGAAGCAATTATGGCTATCGCCAAAGAATTTAACTTATACGTTATCGAAGATAATGCGCAAGCGATTGGTGCCAACTGTAAATTTTCGGATGGGACTAAAAAGAAAGCGGGAACGATTGGACATGTAGGAGCGACTTCATTTTTTCCTTCCAAAAATCTAGGATGCTACGGCGATGGTGGAGCGATTTTCACGAATGATGATGCTTTGGCACACAAACTTCGCGGCATTGTAAATCACGGAATGTATGAGCGATACCACCATGATGTTGTAGGTGTAAATTCTCGTTTAGACAGTATTCAAGCTGCAGTTTTGAACGCTAAATTGCCTTTGTTAGATGAATATGGAAGAGCCAGACAAGATGCAGCTAGGAAATATTCGGCTGCTTTTGAAGGACATAAAAATATTGTTGCGCCAAGTATTTGTGATATTTGTGACTGCCACGTTTTTCATCAATATACGTTGCGAATCATAGATGCTGATAGGAATGGTTTGATGCAGCATTTACTGGACAAAGGAATTCCTTGCGCTATTTATTACCCAATTCCGTTGCATTCGCAAAAAGCATACGCGGATTCCCGTTATAAAGAAGAAGATTTTCCGGTAACCAATCAATTAGTGACGGAAGTACTTTCATTGCCAATGCACACTGAATTAGATGACGAGCAAATTAAGTTTATTACGGATTCCGTTTTAGAATATTTAGGATAATTTTAGTAGAGACGAGATGTATCGCATCTTTTTTATAAATGAAAGAACGCAATACATCGCGTTTGTATAAAAATAGAAATCATGAAAATACTAGTTACAGGAGGTTTGGGTTTTATAGGATCTCATACCGTAGTTGAATTGCAAAACGAAGGGTATGAAGTGATAGTTGTAGACAATTTATCAAATACTTCCTTGAGTGTTTTAGATGGAATTCAGAATATTACGGGAAAAGTTCCGGCTTTCGAAAAATTAGATTTGCGTGAAAAAGAAAAAGTGCAGGATTTTTTCAAAAGACATCATGATATTTCAGGTGTCATTCATTTTGCAGCTTCGAAAGCAGTGGGAGAAAGTGTTGAAAATCCGTTGTTGTACTATGAAAATAATATCAATGCCTTGGTTTATGTTTTGCAGGAATTGCAGCAAAAACCGGAAGCAAATTTCATTTTCAGCTCGTCATGTACGGTTTATGGTCAGGCCGAAACCATGCCGATTACTGAAAATGCTTCTATTCAAACGGCAATGTCTCCGTATGGAAACACAAAACAAATAGGAGAGGAGATTATCACTGATACTGCCAAGGTAACTAATATCAATGCTATTTTATTACGTTATTTTAATCCTATCGGTTCACATCCATCCGCTGAAATAGGGGAATTGCCTATTGGAGTTCCTCAGAATTTAGTGCCGTTTATAACACAAACCGGTTATGGATTGCGTAAAGAATTAGCTGTTTATGGAGATGATTACCCTACTCCAGATGGTACAGCAATACGCGATTATATTCACGTAGTCGATTTGGCGAAAGCCCATGTAGTCGCTTTACAACGCTTACTGAACAAAAAAAATACCACTAAAGTAGAAACCTTTAATCTAGGAACCGGAACCGGAAGCTCCGTTTTAGAAGTGATCCATACTTTTGAAAAAGTGAGTGGTAAAAAATTGCCTTATAAAATTGTAGGACGCAGAGAAGGTGATATAACTTCGGCTTACGCCAATACCGATAAAGCGAACGATGTTTTAGGATGGAAAGCGCAATCTACGCTTGAAGAAGCGATGGCGAGTGCTTGGAAATGGGAACAGAAAATTCGTTCGTAGCGATAAACTACATAGTCTCTCTAGAAAACATATTTAAAATCCTGAATTATCACAACGATAATTTGGGATTTTTTCGTTTAAGTTATTTGTTGTAAATTCGTTACACAAAGAAATGAATCATGGATGCTGAAAAAAAGAAATCTGAAAATACGAAAGCCGAAGAGCCTTCAATAGATTACGAAACTTCAAAAATTAAGTTCAAAGGGATTGATAGAGCTACTTTTGATTTTGACGAAGAAGTGAAAAAAGGGTACACTCCCGAGGAAGCAAAAGCGGAATCTATTAGAAGAATTAGAGGATGGTGGGGAAAATAAAAGTTGTTTTCACGCCGCACGTGATTGATTTTTTGGATGACCTAGTTCGTCTTTTGTATAAAAAAGAATATTTTGGGTTTATAGAAACGGCAGAAGAATATGTTTCTAAAATTTATGATTCTGTTCCTGAAAACTTACGATTAAGTACTCACAAACCAACGACACAAAAGCTCCGCTATTTAGGATCACATTACATTTTCTACAAAGCGAATAATCGAACCACTTGGTACATATTCTTTGAAAGACAGGAGTTCGTATTCTTGATTACTGGAATTTTAAATAATCATTGCGATGAGGCTAAAGAATTCTGATTTTTAAATTAAAAATCCTCATAAAAATGTATTTATGAGGATTGTATTTGTTCTCCCTTCGGAAGTTAAGGGATTAAGCATTCGCAGTAACCGCTTCTTTATCAATTTTTCCAATTAGTCCAGCTAATACTTTTCCTGGACCTACTTCCGTAAATAAAGTAGCACCGTCAGCAATCATTTGTTGTACAGATTGTGTCCATTTTACTGGAGCAGTCAATTGAATAATTAAGTTCTTTTTGATTTCGTTTGGATCTGAGACTGCACTTGCTGTTACGTTTTGGTATACCGGACAAATAGGAGTAGAGAACGTAGTCGCTTCAATGGCTGCCGCTAGCTCTTCTCTTGCTGGCTCCATCATTGGAGAGTGAAAAGCACCGCCAACAGGTAACAACAACGCCCGTTTTGCGCCAGCAGCTTTCATTGCTTCACATGCTTTTTCTACTGCTGATGTTTCTCCTGAAATTACTAATTGTCCCGGGCAGTTATAATTTGCAGCTACTACAATTCCGTCAATCGAAGCGCAAACTTCCTCCACAATAGTGTCAGCCAATCCTAAAACGGCAGCCATTGTAGATGGCTTAATTTCGCAGGCTTTTTGCATGGCTAAAGCTCTTTGTGAAACTAATTTTAAACCGTCTTCAAAAGACAAAGCACCATTAGCTACTAAAGCGGAGAATTCACCTAAAGAATGTCCCGCTACCATTTCTGGTTTGAATTCCTCACCTAATGTTTTTGCTAAAATCACTGAATGCAAGAAAACGGCTGGCTGCGTCACTTTGGTTTCTTTCAATTCCTCGGCTGTTCCTTCAAACATGATGTCTGTGATGCGGAAACCTAAAATTTCATTTGCTCTTTCGAACAATTCTTTTGCAAGTGGAGAGTTTTCATATAAATCTTTACCCATTCCTGTAAATTGCGCGCCTTGACCTGGAAATACGTATGCTTTCATGTGTTTACTTTAAAGATTGAAAAAATTTGTAGATTGAAAAGTTAGTTTCAATCGGGATGCAAAAATACTATTTTTTGTGGTATTGCAAATCAGGTTACTCTATTCTTTAAAATTGACGCTTTCTTAAGTGTAACATTTAGCAGTATTAAAGACTAATTAGAAACTATAAAGATTGAATATTATGAAAAAGATTTTCTCCATTGCGTTCTTACTCCTTTTTGGATTTTTACTTTTTTACATCAACCTGCCTGTACTTCATTATGGTTTTACTGGTTTTGCTGTTATTTTTTTACTGTTGGTGATTCTTGGAATTTTGTTTTCAATAGGGCTTTCCGTTTCACAGCAAACCAAACAAGTTAAGATCGTTTCCAAGCCAAATAAGTTTTTGTCTATTCTGGCAGGAATGCTTTTAGTGTATTGTATTGTACTTCCTTTTGTAACTAGTTTAAAAATGTTTAGAAGTAGTTCCTATCAAGAACTAATAGGCGAGGTTAAAAACGGCCAAAAAATCACCAATCATATTGCTCCAATTTCTATTGATAAAATCCGTGTGGTTGATGAGGAATTAGCCCATCTTTTGGGAGAAAAAGTTTTAGGTTCGCAACCTGCTCTAGGAAGTCAAGTAGAATTAGGTGATTTTTGTATTCAAAAAGTAAACAACAATTTGTATTGGGTTGCGCCATTATTGCATTCGGGTTTTTTTAAATGGTTTAAAAACCAAGAAGGAACAGCCGGCTATGTTATGGTTTCTGCAACCAATGAACGGGATGTGAAATTAGTTCAACAAGTGGGTGAGGTAGCAATCAAAATTAAATACCAACCAGGAGCTTATTTTCAAAGTGATATTCACAGACACGTTTATTTTAACGGCAATGCTACTGTTGGTTTGGCTGATTTTAGTTTTGAAATTGATGATGCAGGAAAACCATTTTGGATTGTTACCAAATATGCGAAAAAAATTGGTTTTGCTGGAAAAGAAGCTATTGGAACTATTGTCGTTGATGCACAATCTGGTACTATGAATGAGTATGCTATTGCTGCAACTCCAAAATGGGTGGATCGAATCCAGCCCTTGGAATTTATTGAAGATCAATTGAACGATTGGGGTGAATATGTGCACGGGTATTGGAATTTTTCTAACGCGGACAAACTTCAAATTACAGAAGGTTTGACATTGGTTTACGGAAAGAACGATAAATCGTATTGGTATACTGGATTGACTTCGGTGGGGAAAGATGAGTCGGCAGTGGGTTTTGTACTAGTAGATACCAGAACTAAAGAAACTACCTTTTACAAACAAGGTGGTGCAACTGAATTTGCTGCTCAAAGTTCCGCGCAAGGGAAAGTTCAAGAAAAAGGATACAAGGCTTCTTTGCCTATTCCTTATAATATCAATAACATTCCCACGTATGTGATGACACTGAAAGATGATGGTGGATTGGTTAAAATGTTTGCGATGGTCGCCATTTCAGATTATACGATTGTGGGCGTGGGCAATACAATGCGAGAAACGTTGACTTCGTTTAAAAACGTTTATAATATGTCGGATAATAAAATAAATCCGAATAGTGTTTCCAATAAAAAAATACTTAAATCAGTGGTGACCCGAATTCAGAATGATGTCAAAAATGGGAATAGCTTTTATTATTTCAAGGTGAAAGATTATCCGAATATTTTTGTAGGTTCCTCACAAATATCAAATCAATTGCCAGTAACAATGGTGGGCGATAGTATACAAATTTCCTTTGATGTGGATTTAGAAGAAGTAATAGATGTTTCCAGTTTTGAGAACATCAATCTCAAATCAAGTATGAAATCGAAGTAGTTCAAAAGGGCTTAAAGAATTTTCTTTAAGCCCTTTTTTTATTTTTTAGGTAATACTTTAAATGAGGTGACTTTGAATTTATTATCAACGACTTTACCAACAACTTCCGCTTTTCTAATAGCGGTGCAAAAACCATCACTGGCATGTGCATCTCCGTGGGAATCGATAGAACTTCCGTCAACAAAATAGGATTTTCCGTCCATGCGAACCGCTAATTCACAACCGTGTCCTTCCATTCCAAATTGGCATTGTCCACAAGATGCTTCAACAATTTGAGGTTTTGGTTCTTCTTTTTTATCTTTAACCTGAGCACTTGCAAGTGTTGCAGAAAATAAAATAGCTAAGTATAGTAACTTTTTCATAAATGTTTCAATTTTTACTTTAGCTAAGATACTGGTTTTTTTACATCGAATAATTTTTAAACATGTAAATCCATAATAATCGGGAAAGACGAATATTAATAGAAGCCATGGCAAAAATCACCACGGCAATAATTGGTATGATTCGTAAATCAAAATTTTCAGTAAAGAAAAATTGAGCAATAGTAAACGTAGCAATACTTTGCGCCACTGTCAGACCATAATTCACATACATGGCGCCATAAAAATAGCCAGGTTCTTTCTCGAACTTATTGTTGCAATGCGGGCAATATTCATTCATTTTGGGAAACCCAATGTGTAAGAAAATATTTTTTTCTTTGAAAACTTTCCCTTGAAGACAGTGAGGGCAATCATTATTCAGTATGTGTACGATAGAATTTGACATCGTTATAATTTTTATCAAAGGTATTCTTTATTCATGTCATGAATGTTTTCTATATTCGCTTATAATAGCACAATAAAGACATTTTGAGCAAAATGAAAAAATATCCTATTTATAACATTCAGCGATTTAACTGTAATTCAGTGAATAGTGATTTGTACATTAATACCTTCAAGAATCATTTAATTGATCATAGTTTTGTAGAGGAACCGCACCGACATAATTCCTATGTTCTAGTCTTTTTTACCAAAGGTTCGGGAACACATGAAATTGATTTTGATGTGTTTGCGATTCAGCAGGGTAGTATGTTTTTCCTGCAACCCGGACAAATGCATCATTGGCATTTGTCTGATGATGTGGAAGGATTTGTAATTTTCTATTCACAGGAAATGTATAATCTATATTTTGGACAAAAAACCATTGGGGATTATCCGTTTTATTCTTCCGTGGATAATAAGCCGGAAATGATTTTTGATGCAACCGAATCAAAAGCAATTCTCCCTTATTTTGAAAGTCTGATTGCAGAAACGCAATCGGATCAGCTTTTGAATCAAGATAAAATTATGAACTTATTAGACATTATCCATATTGAAATTGCCAGAAAATATAGTGAAACCCATCTGCACGAAGCACATTCCTACAATGTGAAAATTAAAATGTTTGAAACGGTTTTAGAGAATAATTTTAGAATAGAAAAAGCACCTTCTTTCTATGCATCGCAATTGGCCATAACTTTGAAACACTTGAACAGGATTTGCAATGAAATGCTACAAAAAACCACTACCGAAGTAATTACAGACAGAATCATTCTCGAAGCAAAACGCATGTTGATGGATAAAAAGTTTACTGTCAATGAAATTGCAACGCGATTAGGCTTTGATGATTATTCTTATTTTACACGTTTGTTTAAAAAAAACACTGGAATCACTCCTTCGAACTTTCGCATTTTTAAAAATTAATGGGGATCAATGCCGTTTAATTCATAAGGTTGCCGAGTGGAGCGCAGTCGAGATTCAACAGTTAGTCTCGACTGCGCTCGACTTGACAATACTATCACTATTCAATTATGAATGCACGGTAACCAAACTAGCTGCTTTTTTTGCTTTTTCTACCACTTCTTCAATTGGAGTTTCTAAAGTATCATTGACTAAAGCTACGCCCATTCTTCGGTACGGTCTTGAAGTGGGTTTACCAAAGATTCTGAAATCAGTTCTTGGTAAACTTGCTATTTCCGTTATTCCAGTATAACTAGGGTTTGTGGAGTTTTCCGAGGCTAAAATTACAGCACTCGCACCGTTTTTTTCTAATGTAATTTCGAAAATAGGTAAACTCATAATCGCTCGTAAATGCAACTCAAATTCATTAAAGTTTTGCGTTCCGGCCAAAGTTACCATTCCGGTGTCGTGTGGACGAGGCGATAATTCCGAGAAATAAACACCATCATCAGCCAAGAAAAATTCGACTCCAAAAAGTCCTGCGCCACCCAAAGCTTCGGTTACTTTTTCAGCCATGTCTTGTGCTTCGTATAAATCCTTGTCAGAAATTCTGGCCGGTTGCCAGCTTTCCTGATAATCGCCACGTTCTTGCCTATGACCAATTGGCGGGCAAAATAAAGTAGGATTATTATTTTGAACCACGGTCAATAAAGTAATCTCCGAATTGAATTTGACAAACGCCTCTACAATTACTTCGACCACATCACCACGGGAACCTTCCACGGCATAATTCCATGCTTTTTCGACATCCGCTTCGGTTTTTATGGTGGATTGTCCTTTTCCGGACGAAGACATTAAGGGTTTTACGACGCAAGGCATTCCCACGGCTTCAACACCTTTTTGCAATTCCTTGGCGGTTGTTGCATAGCGGTAATTTGCGGTTTTTAATCCTAATTCTTTAGCAGCTAAATCCCGAATTGCTTTCCTGTTCATGGTAAAGTTTGCCGCTTTCGCAGAGGGAACTACGGTGATTCCTTGTTTTTCATAGTCATAAAAACGCTCGGTGCGGATGGCTTCTATTTCAGGAACAATGAAATCAGGTTGGTGTTTGGCAACGATTTTGTCTAACGCTTCTCCGTCTAACATGTTGATGACTTCAAAACCATGAGCCACTTGCATAGCAGGCGCATTTTCGTAACTGTCAACGGCAATTACGGTTTGCCCGATGCGTTGTGCAGCGATTGTAAATTCTTTTCCTAATTCGCCTGAGCCTAGAAGTAGTATTTTCATTTTTTGAAGTCTTAATTAATATGTAAAAATACTAAATTGCTTTTTTATGACTGCAAATTCGCTACAAACTTTGCCCGAAAGTCAATAGATTATGATCTGGATCTAAAATTGAAAATTCTTTTTGTCCCCAAGGTTTGATTTCTAAAGGACCATTGGGATGAATGATAACACCGTTGTTTAAGAAGTTGCTATAAACAGTTTCGATATCTTGCGTGCGAATGTAAACTCCCGAGTAATTTTCAACAGCATCAAGGGCAGCAAACTCAAAAAAATGAATTTCAATATTGTCTTTTTGCACCATCAAATACGCGTCATAATCTCCATTGCCCCATTCCTGAAAACCTAATTGGTTTATGTAGAAATCCTTTGTAATGGCTTTGTTACTCATGGGTAACTTTGGGTTTATGGCGGTAAACATGATGGTTTGGGTTTTGATTACTTCTATTAATCAAGCTCAATTGCTTCTCTTATAAACTTTGTTCGCAGGAAGGTAGAGCGATAATTTGTTGCTAGAACTTAAAAATCTAAAACGTTTTAAGCAACAAGTAATTTTTTATTTTCAACGGAATCTTTGTCAGACCAAAGAATGAAATTAGCATTTTTAGATTTTAGTGCTTCTAGAAATTCAGTTTTTACCTCTTTGTCAATATCATTGATTATAGCAATAGCTGTTACATTTTTTTTTGTAATTTTTTCTCGAACAGGTTTAATGTCGTCCCATGAAAATAAAAATGTAGGCAAGTTCGATTTGTTAATAGTATTGAAAGATTTAATTACTATTTCCTTATCTCTTAGGGCAATTTGAAAATCAAAATTAAATTCTAATCCAGTCGAACCTTTTGAAATAAAATCAGGCGTAAATATAATATTCTGGGAATCTAAATGATTTCGAACATCTTCCTTAAATATTGATGCAACATTATGGTTTGATAAAACATATAGGTCATTTATCTCAATTATTGCTGAAAGAATATTATGTTTTGATTGTGAAAATTTATCAATATTAGTTTCAATCACCAATTCGTCATTGTCAATTTTCACGCCGTAATTAATTAATATTGAGTCTAATAAGGATTTTCTTCTTTTAGATCCTTGAATTTGTAATCCTTGAATTTCTAAATTAGATATTGTTTCTCCATTATCACTCAATTTTAATAAAGAACCATTTTTTTTAGCGTAAATTTCAATTGTATCGTTAAAAGCACCAATAAAAGGTGTGTTGATTAAAAACCAATCCGTATTAAGGTCTTTTTGGATAAAAGTTTTTTCTCTTAACCAATTATAATAATTGTCGACAGATGTGTTTACCCAATTCAAAGCAGTGCTTGTTGTATATTGATTATGGATTTTAAATTTATCCTTCTAGCAAAGTTAAATATTAAATCCGACAAATCAGATGATTGATTAATTTCTTTAGGTTGAAAATCAATTTCTGTTAACGGAATAGCCCAAGCTAGAGGTTTGTATCCTTCAACATAAATATGCATATGTGGCTCGGTCGGTTGAAACCATTTATCAGCATATGGTTTTAGAAATTCTGGTAATGTATCTTTACTGTTTTCAGGATTATGATGACCTCCTTTAAAATCAATTCTAAGAAGTCCAATATGAGAATTACTTTCTAAATGATGAATTGAAGTTTTAAGGATTATTTTTTGATTTGTAGTTATCTCAATCCAAAAGGCGTAATCAGAATCTTGATTAGAAATTAATTCAATTCTATTTTTTTTGTTTTTTAGATCTATAGTTTGATAAGGATTAACTAAATTTTTTTCTAGATCTAATAAATACTTAGCTTCTTGGTTTGTAAACATTTTCCAAAATATTATTTATGACGATTCATTCCTTAAGTTAATATATAGAAATAATATTACAAAGTTGGTGATTTCTAATGTTTTATTTTTTAGTGATATTTTAGTAAATATTGAGTTATGCTTAAGGTGTTGGGATAGATTCGGTTTGCGTAGGTTCCGCGTGAGGGATTGCAGTGGAAATCCTTTATATTTTTTCTTTAAAAATATAAAGATTGCAACGAAAAGCCCGACCCTTGTGGTCACGCCCAAAAACAACAAAACCCCAAGAAGATCTTGAGGCTTTGTTTGTATAGTATGAGTTAGAATTTTGACTTTCCAACGTTCAACTTTATGACTTTTGACTATAGCGCTACCGCTTCTTTGATTCGGCGTAAGGCTTCAATTAGTAATTCTTCGCTGGTTGCGTAAGAAAAACGGATACAATCTGGATTTCCAAAAGCGTCACCGGTTACGGTTGCTACATTGGCTTCGCCCAAAAGGTACATAGAGAAATCATTGGCATCTTTGATAAACGTTCCTTTCAATGTTTTTCCGAAGAAAGAGGACACGTCTGGGAACACATAAAAAGCGCCTTCTGGAACGTTGATTTTTACTCCTGGAATTTCTTTTAATAATCCTACGACTAAATCTCTACGGCTATGGAAAGCGTCGACCATGTGTTTTAGAACACTTGGATCAGCATCCAAAGCGGTAATAGTAGCACGTTGTGCGATAGAATTTGCTCCTGAAGTTACTTGACCTTGAATTTTGGTACACGCTTTTGCAATGAATTCTGGTCCGCCAATATAACCGATTCTCCATCCGGTCATGGCGAAAGCTTTGGCAACTCCATTTACGGTGATTGTTCTTTCTAACATTCCCGGGATAGATGCAATACTGCAAAAAGTCCCTGAGAAATTGATGTGTTCGTAGATTTCATCAGCAACTACATAAACGTTTGGATATTTCTCCAACACTTTAGCAAGAGCCGTTAATTCTTCTCTATTATAAACAGATCCACTTGGATTACAAGGAGAACTGAACCACATCATTTTTGTTTTTGGTGTGATGGCTGCTTCTAATTGTTCTGGTGTGATTTTGAAGTCAGTATCTACAGAAGTAGGAACTTCTACAGGAACGCCACCGGATAATTTTACAATTTCGAAATACGAAACCCAATATGGTGCTGGTAAAATTACTTCATCACCATCGTTTAACATTACTTGTGCAATGTTGTATAAGGATTGTTTTGCTCCTGTTGAAACTACAATTTGAGATGGTTTGTACTCTAAATCATTGTCTCTTTTGAATTTTCTACAGATGGCTTCTTTTAATTCTAAATAGCCTTCTACTGGAGAATACGTACTGTAATTTTCGTCAATCGCTTTTTTAGCCGCTTCTTTGATGAAGTCTGGCGTATTGAAATCAGGTTCGCCTAAACTTAAACTGATGATGTCTTTTCCTTGTGATTTTAATTCTCTGGCCAAAGCTGCCATCGCTAAGGTTTGAGACGTAGATAAATTGTTTATTCTATCGGATAATGGATTCATTGTAATAGGTTGTAGTTAGTTTATTTATTAGTTAAAGAGGTACTGCAGCACATCTTTAGGTTATTATGATTAGGTAAGTTCCGGTTTCATTCCCAACTCTTTCAAATGTTTGAAATGAGCAATAACGGCACTTCGCATTGTTTTGTATTCGTAATAAGGTAAGTTGCATTCTTGAGCCGTTTCTTTAACGATACTGGCAATTTTACCATAATGTACGTGACTGATATTTGGGAAAATATGGTGCTCGATCTGGTGATTCAATCCGCCAGTGTACCAGTTTATGATAGCGTTTTTAGGTGCAAAATTCGTAGTGGTAAACAATTGGTGTATCGCCCAAGTATTGTCCATTTCGCCTAATTCATTTGGAGATGGATTGGTTGTTTCTTCTACAACGTGTGCCAATTGGAATACAACACTCAGAATTAGTCCTGCAGTGTAATGCATTACGAAAAAGCCTATTAATACTTTCCACCATGTGATTCCAATAACGATTGGTAAAACAATCCAGATAGAAACGTAGATTACTTTTGTAATGATTAAAGTCGTCCAAAGTACTTTCGGACTTTTTAATTCTCCGTACGATAATTTTCTTTTTATATAGTTACGCATCTGTTTAAAATCAGTTGTGATTGCCCAGTTGAAGGTTAGCAATCCATAAAGAAAAACAGAATAATATTGTTGAAAACGGTGAAAATTGTACCATTTTGCATCTTTTGTAAAGCGAATAACACGTCCTGCGTCTAAGTCCTCATCGTGACCAGGAATGTTTGTATAGGTATGATGCAAAACATTGTGTTGTACTTGCCAGTTGTGCACATTTCCTGCCAAAACATAAATGGTTCCACCCATGAATTTGTTCACCCAAGTTTTATTAGAATACGATCCGTGGTTCCCATCGTGCATCACATTCATTCCTACTCCGGCCATTCCAATTCCCATAACGATGGTCAATAACAAATGTGCCCAAAATGGCATACCAAGTGTTAGAATTAAAAAATAGGGCGCAAGAAAAACGGAGAAGAGAATTATAGTTTTCAGATATAGTTTCCAATTTCCCGTTTTTTGTATGTTGTTTTCTTTGAAGTAATTGTTAACCCGTGAGTTAAGTGTTCTAAAAAACTTTAAGCTGTCTTGCTTCGCAAATGTTGGCGCATTATTATTCATATATTTTCAATAAAGTTCAAAGGTAATTATTATAAATTTTTCGATATACAAAATTGAGATAAATATTTTAACTCTAAAGTATTACTTTTGTTAAAAAAAATAATAGATGGACGAGATTCTTAAGTATTTTCCTAATTTAACTGATATTCAGAAAGAACAGTTCGAAAAGCTGGATTTTTTATACCATGATTGGAACGAAAAAATCAATGTTATTTCGAGAAAAGATATTGATGCTTTGTACACCAAACATATTCTGCATTCGTTGGGAATTGCCAAAATTATAAATTTTGAACCTGGAACGTATGTTTTAGATGTAGGAACCGGTGGTGGTTTTCCAGGAATTCCGTTGGCGATTCTTTTTCCAGAAACCCGTTTTCATTTGATTGATATTATTGCCAAAAAAATAAAAGTGGTTCAGGCGGTTGCCGAAGGTTTAGAATTGAAAAATGTAAAAGCAGAACAATTACGCGCCGAAAATGTGAAAGGGGATTTCGATTTTATCGTGAGTCGTGCCGTAACCAATATGCCGGATTTTGTTTCTTGGGTGAAAACCAAAATCAAAAAGAACAACAAACACGAATTAAAAAACGGAATTCTCTATCTAAAAGGAGGAGACTTAACCGAAGAGTTGAAGGATTTTCCAAAAGCTACGGAATATAACTTAGCTGATTTTTTCGAAGATGAATTTTTTGAAACGAAGAAAGTAGTGCATGTGCCGTTGAAGTTTCAATTGTAGTCATAAGTCATTACACCGAACGAAGCAATCACATTTGTTGCTCTCGTTATCCGATTGTTTCATTCAGTACAATGATATTCAAAAACAAAACCCACAAGATTTCAAACGAATTTGAATCTTGTGGGTTTTTATTTTAGTTCCCCCTTCGGGGGTTAGGGGGATTTACTCTCCTAAAAACGGGTATCTGTAATCAACTGGAGTTACAAAAGTTTCTTTGATTGTTCTTGCTGATGTCCAACGCAATAAGTTTTGCATAGATCCTGCTTTGTCATTGGTTCCTGATCCTCTTGCTCCACCAAAGGGTTGCATTCCTACAACCGCTCCTGTAGGTTTGTCATTGATATAGAAGTTACCAGCTGCGTTTTGCAACGCAATAGTAGCCTCTTCAATTGCATAACGATCTTGGCTAAATACCGCACCTGTTAAAGCGTACTCAGAAGTAGTATCAACTAACTTTAGAGTCTCATGCCATTTTGCATCTTCGTATACATAAATAGTAACTACAGGTCCGAATAATTCGGTTTCCATTGTAGTGTATTTTGGGTTTGTAGTTAAGATAACTGTTGGTTCTATGAAATATCCTTTTGATTTATCATAGTTTCCACCAATGATAACTTCGGCATCAGTATCTTTTTTAGCTTGATCAATAAAACGAGCTAATTTATCGAAGGAAGTTTCAGAAATAACAGCAGTAATAAAGTTACTCATGTCTTCTGGCGATCCCATTTTCATTGATTTTAAATCGGCTTCTAATTCTGCTTTTACTGCAGGCCACAAACTTTGTGGAACATAAACACGAGAAGCAGCGCTACATTTTTGACCTTGGTACTCAAAAGCACCACGAGCAATTCCTGTACTTACTTGTTTTGAATTAGCAGATGGGTGTGCAATGATAAAATCTTTTCCACCTGTTTCTCCTACAATTCTTGGGTACGTTTTGTACTTGCTGATGTTGGTTCCAATTTTTGCCCAAATGTCATTAAAAACGCCAGTAGATCCTGTGAAGTGTACTCCTGCAAAATCTGGGCTAGCTAATAAGGTTTCAGTGATCATTCCAGAGTCGCCCATAACCATATTAATTACTCCATTAGGTAATCCTGCTTCTTTAAAAATTTGCATCAATAAATTTGCAGAGTATACTTGTGTTGCTGCTGGTTTCCAGACTACTACATTCCCCATTAAGGCAGCGCTGGTAGGTAAGTTTCCTGCGATGGCAGTAAAGTTGAAGGGCGTAATCGCATAAACAAATCCTTCAAGAGGTCTGTATTCTACGCGGTTCCACATGTCTGAAGTAGACTTAGGTTGCTCGCTGTAGATTTGCGTCATGTATTGTACGTTGAAACGTAAAAAGTCAATTAACTCACAAGAAGCATCAATCTCTGCTTGATATACCGTTTTGGATTGCGCAATCATGGTTGCAACATTAATTTTTGCTCTGTAGGGTCCTGCTAATAATTCAGCTGCTTTTAGGAAAATTCCAGCACGTTGTTCCCATGCCATATTTGCCCAAGCGGTTTTAGCTTGAAGTGCCGTTGCAATCGCGTCTTCAATATGTGATTTTTGAGCTTGGTGGTAGGTTCCAACGATGTGTTTATGATCGTGTGGTGCTGACATTGTTTTAGTATCTCCTGTTCTAACTTCTTGGTTTCCGATATAAAGAGGAACGTCAATTTTAGAATTCCACATTGCTGCGTAGGCCGCATCAACTGCTGCTCTTTCGGGAGAGTTCAGT
Organism: Flavobacterium xanthum; assembly: GCF_900142695.1. Lineage (GTDB taxonomy): Bacteria > Bacteroidota > Bacteroidia > Flavobacteriales > Flavobacteriaceae > Flavobacterium > Flavobacterium xanthum. Next base: position 46,702 of record NZ_FRBU01000005.1, read on the forward strand.
GCGTAGCTCTTTACAGGCTCGTTTACTGCTTTTGGTACGTGAAAAAATCCTTTTAACATATTTTTAAAATTATAAAATTAGAAAATGGGTGTTGTGTCTTTGTAACTAAAGCACAAAAGTACGAAGGTTTCTTTAAAGAAATGATATTTTCGAGCTAAACTAAAGGCGATAAAAAGGAATAGTCGTGTGGTAGCCCTGATAACAATGGAAAGCTTTTTGTGGTCTCATTATATTTTTTCTTGTGAAATAAGAGCGACTTTAGAAGCTCCTTATTTTACTTAGAAAAAAATAAAGGAGAGTACAAAAACTTGAAATGGATAGCAGGATAGGCTCAAAAGGAAACTATTAAAAAGCTAGTTTAACGCGAATGGTGCGCACAACCTGAAAGTAGGTACAATCACTTTGAAGTTTCTTGTTGTGGTAAAATTAATCATATTAAAATGGCCTTTCATAGCGCCATAAGGGGATGATAGTAAACAACCAGAACTGTATGTATGCAATTCTCCTGGTTTTAATACTGGTTTTTTGCCAATTACTCCCTCGCCATCGACCATTTCTATTTCATTTAAAGAATCGAAAATTTCCCAATGACGTGAAATTAATTGAACAGAATCCTTACTGTGATTTTCAATTGTGATGACGTAACTAAAGGCAAAGTGAATCTTGTAGTTCTTGAAGTAGGTGCCTTCAAAACTAGTCAATACCGATATTTTTATGCCTCTTGTTATTTGAGAAACCATATTATGTGGATGAAGGGGTGTTTAATAAGGTCAAATTTACAAAAAATTGATTTCGTTTTACAAAAATTAAATAAGTTTTTTTAGTTAATTATATTTAAAGAATTTGCCATTCCTCTGCCTACAATTCGGTCGTAACGATCAATGCTTTCTCTGTAATAAACTAGAATAGTGTAGTCGTTTTCAGTCTGATAAAAATTGCCATCAATTGCATTTTCAGAATCAATAACTCCTTTGTCATCAGCAACTACATACTGGAAGTTTGTGAACCCCTGTTTGATTAAAATTGCCTTTTCATAAATTCCTTTTTGCGGATTATAATCCATTTTGTAGGCGGGAGTATTATTGTAATTATTGAACATTCCAGTGACATAAATGTTTTTATTTAATCTGAAAGTAGGAGCCGAAAGACTGAAATAAACCCAAGCATAATCCGCTTCTATTTCACTGTTAGCCGCATTTATATTTTTGACGACAAAGTCGCCATTGACATCTTGGGTAAATACATACGGAAAATTAGTTCTGGCCGCGCTAGTGTATAAATGGGATCCATAGATTGCAGTATTAGAATCGATGCGAGCGACATTATTACTGGCAGCTCTGATTTCTTTATTTTCGAAAAATAAAAATTCGTTTCCAGCCCAAAACTGAGTTTCAGAATCGTATTTGTAAATCAAATCATTTCCAATGGTATATTGTGGAATTATATTTTTTATAGGACTATTCAGTTGGCCGTTTTGAAGTAAAAGGACTTTTACATTTCGTAACGGATTTTGAAAAGTAATGGTGTTGGATCTAATGGTAAAATCTAAATTTTGTTTGGATTCAATATTACTAACTGTTCGTGCTCGTTTTACTTGGATGGGAACGGTAACTAGATCTTCATAAAGAATGAATTTTCTAGAGAACACAACTTCTCTATTTTCATCTAAAATTTTAAGCATGTAATTTCCGCTGATTTTTAACTGTTGGGTAAACTGATTGGGAATTGCTAATTTGTAATGGGAATAGATTTGTAAGGTATTAAAGGAGTTGGTGTAATCTTGAATTCTTTGGTTGTCAAACCCTTCTAAATATTCATTTTTAGGTATTTCGGTAGGATTCCAGTTGTAATTGTAATGAATAATTTCGTAGTAATAATTAGCTTCATTGCCAAAAAGATCATCAAATTGCAATTGAAATCCTTCTCCTAATTTTACAATTGGTATTATATTTTTATCATTTTGTACAAATGAGATGGTTTTAATATTAAAGGGAGGTGCCACTTCTTTTTCTGCTTGCGCAAAAGCGGTACGGGTCAGAAATACAACAGAAAAAAGGAGTACTTTTTTGAAAAAGAATTGTGTCATTTTGCAGTGCTTAAGATTCGGTAAATATAAGGAATACTCCTGTTTTTAATTTATTTATTTATTTTCAAAAAAGTTATTTTTCGTGTGTAATTTCTGTTAATTAAAATACAATATTGTTAGATATTAAGAGTAATCGTATTATTTTTACTTCAAACAAACAAACCTTATGAAAAAAATTAACAATTTAGTATTTGGAATAATGCTGTTTCCTTTAGCTGTTTTCGCACAGCAAATGGATTATTCGAAGGCAATTCCTTTTGATTCTAGTGTCAAAACAGGCAAGCTTGAAAACGGCTTAACGTATTACATCAAGAAAAATGCCAAACCAGAAAATAAAGTAGATCTTCGTTTGGTGGTGAATGCTGGTTCTATTCTTGAAGCCGATGACCAACAAGGATTAGCGCACTTTATGGAGCACATGTGTTTTAATGGAACCAAGCGTTTTCCAAAAAATCAGTTGGTTGATTATTTACAAAGTATAGGAGTGAAGTTTGGACAACATTTGAATGCGTACACTAGTTTTGATGAGACAGTTTATTTTTTACCAATTCCATCAGACGTTCCTGAAAAATTAGAGAAAGGATTCCAAATTATAGAAGACTGGGCGTTCAATACGGTTTTGACTCCAGAAGAAATTGACAAAGAAAGAGGCGTAGTCTTAGAAGAATATAGATTGGGATTAGGAGCAGGAAAAAGAATGCAAGGACGCTATATTTCAAAAATGATGCATGATTCTCATTATGCGGAGCGTTTGCCAATAGGTCAAAAAGAAGTTCTAGAAAAATTCAAGTACCAATCGCTAATTGATTTTTACAAAGATTGGTACCGACCTAATTTGATGAGTGTAATTGTGGTAGGTGATATTGATGTGGCCGAAATGGAGCAAAAAATTATTTCGCACTTCTCCACTTATAAAAATCCAGCTAAGGAAAAACCAAGAAAGATTTACGATGTGCCCAATCACAAAGAAACTTTTGTAGCTGTCGAAAGTGATAAAGAAGCTTCAAGCGCGCAAGTACAATTGCTTTATAAAGATTACGGAGCTCCAAAGCAAGTGGTAACAGTAGGGGATTTTAAAAACTCTTTGGTTGAGGGATTATTCTCGACATTATTGAACACGCGATTAGATGAACTTACAAACTCAGCTACACCTCCCTTTACTTATGGATATTCATACTACGGAGGCACTTTTGCCAGAAATAAAAAAGGATATCAATCTGTGGCAATGTCTCAAGAGGACAAACAACTAAGCGCCTTGAAAGTTTTAGTAACAGAGAATGAAAGAGCCAAGAAATTTGGATTTACGCAAGGCGAGTTAGAGCGTGCGAAATTAGAGTTTCTTGCCTCTATAGAAAAAGCATACAATGATAGAGAAAAAACAAATTCAGTGAATTTTGTAGGGGAGTATCAAGCTAATTTTTTAGAAAAAGAACCAGTTCCTGGAATTGAATGGACGTACCAAACGATGAAACAGGTTATGCCTTTGATTACTTTAAAGGACGTAAATAGTTTAATTAAAGATTATGTGAAAGAAGACAACCGTGTCATTATTCTTACTGGTCCTGAAAAAGAAGGTCTGAAAAAAGTGACAGAACAACAAGTTCTTGATGCTTTGAAAGTAAATGCCGAGGATCTTAAGCCTTATGAAGATGCTGCCGTTGCAACAAGTTTGATACGAAACGAAGTAAAACCCGGTACTATTGTTAGCCGTGAGAACAATGCTAAAATTGGTACAAAGACACTAGTCTTATCTAATGGTGTGAAAGTGACGTATAAGAATACAGATTTCAAAAATGATGAAGTTCTTTTTGAAGCAGTGAGTCTTGGAGGAACTAATTTATACTCTAATGAGGATATGAAAAAAGTTCAATTTGCCAATGGCGCTTTATCAGAGGCCGGATTTTCAGGACTAAAATTGAATGATATTAATAAATTTATGACGGGTAAAATAGCGCGTGTAAATCCATATATTGGAAATACAACAGAAGGTTTACGTGGAAATGCTACTCCAAAGGATTTAGAATATCTTTTCCAAATGACGCATGCTTATTTCACTGATTTGAATATGGATGTGACTGCTTTTGATGGTTACAAACAAAAACAGGCTTCTTTCTTTAATAATATGGCTTCGACTCCTTCATTTTATTTTCAGCAAGAGTTTTATTCGTATTTAAATAAAGAAAATCCAAGATTTAACGGGTTGATTCCTAATGAAAAAACATGGGGAGAAACGGATTATGCATTAGCCTATAAGAAATACAAAGAGCGTTTTGCCAATGCGGCTGATTTTGAGTTTTACTTTGTAGGTAATATTGATGATAAAGCGATGGAAGGGTATGCAGTTAAGTATTTAGCCTCTTTACCTGCTACTGACAAAAAAGAAAAAGCAGCAGATTTAGGATATAGAATGCTAAAAGGGGACCTAAAAAAAGTAGTTAATAAAGGAACAGATCCTAAGAGTACTGTCACTATTATGTATTATGGTGATGCAACATATTCCGCTAAAGATGCGATGAGCATGCAAGCATTAGGAGAAGTTTTGACTATTAAACTAATTGAGCAATTGCGCGAAAATGAAAGTGGTGTTTATGGGGTTTCTGCAAGAGGGAGTTTGAGTAAAATTCCAAATGCAATGTACAGTTTCACTATTGGTTTCCCTTGTGGACCGGATAATGCGGAGAAATTGACAGCTTCGGCTTTAAAAGAATTGCAGAACATTATTGATAATGGTCCAGATGAAAAAGATGTAGCTAAATTCAAGGAAGGTGAATTGGCTGATTTCAGAAAAGACAGTAAAGAAAACAGGTATTGGTTGTCTAATTTCACAAGGTCATACACGAATGGCAACAGTCCAGAAGATGTATTGAAATTTGAAGAAATGGTCAATGCAGTTACTGCTAAGGATCTTCAGAATATTGCAAAAAAATATCTTACTAAAGATAAGGTAATTGGAATGTTGATGCCGGAAAAAAAATAAACCGACACATTATGAAACTAAAAACCTGCTAAAATGGACTTTAGCAGGTTTTTTTATGTTGTAAATTTCTGGGTTGAATTATTTAAAACAAACAGGAATAATTTCCCCTTTTGCCAAACAATATTTTTCTACTAATTCAGGGGCGATTTTGTTGGTGTAATCTTCTTCAATTACTTTAAACCCTATGCTGCGTAATTTGTCAAAATAATCAAAGCCGTAAATACGAACGTGATCGTATTGCCCAAAGATTTTAGCGCGTTCTTTTTGGTCTGTAATAGAATCATCTGCAAATGTTACGGCTCTTTTTAAATCCTGTGGAATTTGCAAAATTGCCATTCCACCAGGTTTCAATACGCGATACAATTCTTGCATGGCTTTTGTATCGTCTGGAATATGTTCTAAGACGTGATTACACAAAATAACGTCATATTGATTGTCCTGAAAAGGCAAATTACAAATGTCTGCTTTTACATCCGCCAAGGGCGAAAATAAATCGGTTGTGGTGTAGTCTAGGTTTTTCTGGTTTCGAAACAATTTATAAAAAGCTTGTTCCGGTGCAAAGTGCAAGACTTTTTTCGGAGCCGTAAAAAAATCGGTTTCTTCATTTAAATACAACCAAAGCAATCGGTGTCTTTCCAGTGAAAGTGTACTTGGCGAAAGCACGTTATTGCGTTGTGTTTCGTATCCATAAGGCAACATCGATTTGAAACTTTTTCCGTCAATAGGATCAGCGAATTTTGTTCCTTTTAAAGTAAAGGCAATAATAGGACGGGCTACATAACTCAGCCTGATTAATAAAGGACGAGGAATAGTATTGAGTATTAATTTAAAAATTTTTTTCATATTTGTTTCACAGAGATTCACAAAGATGGCTCAAAGATTCGCTAAGTTTATCTTTTGGAATCTGAAGGCGTATTTATAAATCTTTTTATGTTGTTTTTTAAAATTGTACTATTGTAATTTATTAATAATCCTAGAGGATAATTGCCAAGTTTTAAATACGTTAGTATTTGAGCGAAATGTACGGCAGTATAATTTTCTACTGTTTTTAATTCGATTACTAATTTGTCCTCAACAAGTAAGTCTATTCTATATCCTTGGTCAAGTCTGATTTCCTTATATTTTATTGGAAGTGTTATTTCTTTTTCAACTTTAAAGCCTGCATTTTGAAGTTCATAAAAAAGACATGTTTGCTAAGCAGATTCTAAAAGACCCGGACCCAATTGTCGATGTACTTCAATGGCTAATCCAATTACTTGATAAGAAAGTGCATTTAAATCATCGCTTAAGTCATTATCTTTATTTTCCATTTTCTTCGATGCTAAAAATACTAAAAAACTTTGCGAATCTCTGGGTATCCTTTGCGAATATTTGTGTAATAACTTAGATTACCAACGGTACTTTTCTAAACTCATCCTCTTCATTACTCACAATTCCTAATGCTTTGTACACGTAGGCAAAAGTCGACAGAATCTCTGGTTTTCCATCAATAATAGCAACATCATGCTCGAAATGGGCAGATGGTTTTCCATCAGCGGTTGTGATAGTCCAGCCGTCTTTGTGTTGTTTGATGTTTCTAGTTCCTTGGTTGATCATTGGTTCAATAGCGACCACCATTCCTTCTACAAAAAGTTTTCCTCTTCCTTTTTTGCCATAATTAGGCATTTCAGGGTCTTCGTGCATTTTTTGACCCACGCCGTGACCTACAAGTTCCCGAACGACGCCGTAACCGTGTGCTTCAGTATATTTTTGGATTGCATTTCCTACGTCCTCAACACGATTTCCTAATCGGAGTTCGCGGATTCCTATATATAATGATTCCTTAGTAATCTGCAATAATTTTTTAGTTTCTGGGGTTACTTCACCTATTTCAAACGAGTATGCGTGATCGCCATGGTATCCATTTTTGTAAGCGCCACAATCCACAGAGATGACATCGCCACTTTCTAATGGTTTGTTATTTGGAATACCATGGACTACTTGTGAGTTTGGACTCATACAAAGGGAGTTTGGGAATCCATATAAACCAAGAAAACTAGGTTCTGCGCCATGGTCACGAATGAATTCTTCCGCTAATTTATCCAGATATAAAGTGGTAACTCCTTCTTTTATTTCAGAAGCAATCATTCCTAATGTTTTTGATACTATCAACGCACTTTCACGCATTAATTCTATTTCTTCACGGGATTTTACAATAATCATAATTTCGAATTTTCAGAGTGCAAAAATACAATTTTATAAATTAGTTAATCCGGATTAGCCATTATTTTAAAAAGTTCTGAATTGGAAATGTAAAATCGATTCTCCAAGGCTATTTTTGAAAGACGTGCAATCACTAAATTATTCTCTCGAGTATTGATTAAAAATAAAGAGCTTTCGCCAAAAGAAAACAAGCGTTCCTCTGAATTTAACATCGTCAGATTGTCTTGAACCAGCCCTTTGATTAGTTCTTTTTGCCTCAAAAGTGATTCAATTTCCATTTTTTGAGCATTGATTTTATTGCTCAATTGTACTTTTTCAAGATCCAAAGCAAATTCGGTTTCCTGTACCTTAAACTTCGCTAATTTCAAACTTCCACGCTCTTTTCGCAGAAATAACGGGAAGTAAAAATCCAATCCAATTTTATAATCCTGAAATTGGTAATTATCAATATAGCTCGGTTCTGATAGATAAGAATATCCTACGTCAATTTTTGGTAAAAGCATGTTGGCTTTTAACTTTTTTTCCACGTTCAGCATATCAATTTTACTTTGCAGGGCGTTGATTTTTGGATGGTTGGTAATAGAGAAATCAGCGTTTAGCAAATCATTCGTTTTTAAACTTTCTTGTATTGTGAATTCCAGTTGTATTTCGGGAATCAGTTCGTCAGATAATTCAAGTGGAATGTTGTTTTCTAACCAAAGGAAATTAGACAGTTCTAATTTGGCTTTAGCCAATTTAAGCTCAGAATCTTCTAAGTTTAATATTCGGTTTTTTACAATAATCCCAGCTTCAACACTGTCTATTGACGGTTTGTCTCCTTGCTGGATTAGTGCTTGTATTCCTTTGAACCTTATTTGCGCATTACTATTGTACTCCTCATACAATTGCACTTCGTTGAAATTTCTCTTCCAATTAAAATACGCCAAAGAGGCATCATACAATACCGCAATAGCTTTCAATTTTCGTTCTGCCTGACTGAGTTGCATTTGCATTTTTGCTTTTCGAACATCAGCCATTCTTTGATTAATAAATAGCCCTTGACCTAGCGGTACTGTGATGCCAAGCGAGGTTAATCCTTGATTAGGTACTGTGTTTTCAGGATTTAGATAAATACCCTCGTTGTTGTCAAAGCCTGCCTTAATTTCGATTCCATACCAAGTAGGAATTTTGAAACTGCTGTTCAAAATTGAATAATATTCCTTGTCTTTAAATTGTTTTTGGCTAAAGTCGACCTCGATTTTTGGATCAAATCCACCTCTGGCCATCATCAAGTTAGCTTGTGCTTTATTGATTTCTAAATTGGCAGTTTTTACCAGAGGATGATATTTCTTGACATAACCGAGAAACTCAGTGTAGGTGAATTCTTTTGAGGGACTATTTTGCGCTGTGACAGCAAACCCAAAGAATAAAAACGCTAAAAATACATCTTTCATTACTTCTTTTCTTTTGTGGTTTTAGGAGCGGGTTTGTAATAATTAGGTGGAAATCCGTTTAAGGTTCTCCATAATTCAAACCACACAGGAACGTTGTTTAGTAAAGCAATAGTTTGTGCACCTGCTCCTATGCTTAGTTGTTTAGGCCACTGATCTTCATTTTTGTCCGGTGCTATTAATACGCGGTATTTACCGTTATCGCTTATGAAATTTTCAATGGCAACAATTTCGCCACCAAAAGTTCCATAAGACATATTTGGCCAGCCTGAAAATACGATCGTCGGCCACCCATCAAACCAAACTCTGACTTTTTCGCCTTTAATTAACAAAGGCAAATCAATTGGATTCACAAAAGTTTCAACAGCAATATCATAATCGGAGGGCATGATGGTTGCTATAGGTGTTCCTTCCTTAATGGTCTCTCCAATACCGGATTGAATGGCTCTATTGACATAACCGTTTTGTGATGCTTTAATGTAATACATTCCATTTCTAATGCTATAATTTGCATATTGATTTTGGAGTTTATTCACTTGGGCATCCGTATCGAATTGACTGCTTAACGCGGTAAATTTATCACTATTGGCTTTTGAAACTTTCTCTGCATACTCAGCGCTTATCCTGTTTATTTCAACTTTAGCATTAATTAATTCGTTTTTACTGGTTAGAAATTTGTTTTCCTGAGTAATAATTTTGGCTTCTACTTCCTGTAATTTCAGTCTTTTTTCTTCAATATCTGTCAGTGGTTTTAACCCTTCTTTATTCAGAGTAACGGAACGGTTGTATTGCGTGTTCGCTATTTTTAGCTGTGTTTTTACAGCAACTAAATCCATACTATCACTCTTTATTTTTAAAAATGATTGTTTGATTTTGTTTCGTGCTTGTTCCAGTTTTAGGACTTTTTCCCTTTCGATGGCTTGAATCTGTCCCGTTAAAGTACTTACCTTCGATCCATAAGATTGCAACGATTGTTTCTTGGCATCTATTTGTCTTTTGGTGTTTTGTACTAAGTTTGGATCCATATAATCCTCTTTTATTTCCGAGATAAATACAATGGTGTCCCCTTTTTTGACAAAATCACCTTCTTGTACATACCATTTTTCAAGTCTACCAGAGATTACACTTTGAATCGATTGTGGTCTTTGGTCTGGTTGTAATGTGGTGACGCTTCCAGTTCCGGAAATATTTTGTGTCCAAGGCAGAAATAGTGCTACTACAGCCACAATAGATACACCTGCAATTATTTTATTTAAAATTTTATAATGAGGTCTGTTCGTGAGGTTTTTAACAGTGTCGTAGCGGTCAAGAGGCTGCAGTTTTGTTTTATTATTAGATATGTTTAGCATGGCTAATTATTTTTTAAATCAAGTTGAATTGCCCCATTTTGCATGGTGATGCTGCGAGTACATTTGGTTTTCCAATACGGATTCTTCGAAGAAACGATGATCGTCCATTTGTGTTTATCCGAAGTGATGAAGTCAATAATTTGATTCGCCACTTTGTCGTCCATCTTATCAGTTGGATCTTCGTAGAACAGTATTTTGGGATTGTGGAGAATACTGCGTGCTAACAATACTTTTTGAGCATTAGAAGAGGATAATTGTTTTCCTTCTGGAAAAATATGGGTCTCGAGACCTTTTGGCAATGATTTAATGAAGGATGAAAGTTGGACTCCGTCAAGAACTGCTTTTAAATTTTCAGTATTTAAAGCAGTGTCATTGAAAGTAATGTTGTCTAATAGCGTTCCTTCAAATAGCGTTTCACCGTAGATAATACCTCCAATTTGGGAACGGTATTGCTTCAGGTTTATTTTTTTAAAGGTATCATCGTTAATGAAAAAAGATCCAGATGTGGGTTGTAACAAACCAGATAATATTCGAATGAGTGTTGTTTTTCCAGAGCCATTTTCTCCTTCGATTGTAATTCTTTCTCCCTGTTGGATTTTTAAGGTTAGCGCATTTAATATTTGTCCGGTAGAATCAGGGAATTTGAAGCTAAGGTTTTCTGTTTCTAATGAGATATTTGCATAACAGGTATCACTTTTAAAAGAGGCTTCCTCTTCTAATTCTAGATCCGTTACTTGGCCTATTTTTTCAATGGAAGTCAGTACATCATAGAATGTTTCTAGTCCAACTATTATTTTTTCGACCGAATTGATAACCATTAAAATAATGATTTCAGCGGCCACAAATTGTCCAATATTCATTTGTTGTGACAAAACTAAAAAACCACCCATAGCGAGTAAACTCGCAGTGATGACCATTTTAAAAATAATCAATTGCGTGAATTGTCTTTTGATTACATTAAAATGTTTTTCTCTATTAGCTAAATAATCTGCAACTAGATTGTTATTTTTTTGCAATCCATAATTATAGTGGAAATCATTTTTGAAACTAAAATTGTTTCGTGCCATTTCTTGCAACCATCCAGCTACTTTGTATTTAAATTTAGATTCTTTCAGGCTCGTTTCTAGTCCAGATTTGAAAGAGAATTTAAAAATAAAATACAGAAGAAAAAACAATAAAATACCAAATAATATAAAGTAGGGATGGTATAAGGATAATAAGAGCAAACCGAAAACGATTTGCAACAAAGCTGCAGAAAAATCTATTAGTAACTTTGAAGTTCCTTTTTGAATGGTCATCGTATCAAAAAAACGATTGGCTAATTCTGGAGGATAGCTATTGTACAACTCCTCCATTTTTATTTTTGGCAAACGAGCTGCGAATTCAAATGAAGAGCGAACAAATATTTTTTGTTGCAAGTTTTCTGTGATTCGCAATTGCATCAGTGATAAGACTCCAACTAATGCTACGCCAAAAACCACTAAAACAATTAAAACGATCCACGAAGCGCTGACTCTTCCTGATTGAATCAAGTTTGTGATTGCCTGAATTCCTAAAGGCAAAGATAAGCTGACTAATCCTGCGAAAATGGCATAGAAAAATATTTGATAAACATCCTTTCGGTCTAAAGCGAGTAAGTTGTAAAATCTTTGTAATGGCGTGTTTTTCATTGTATATTATTTTGTAATTCTTTGAACTAAATCAATGTAGAAATCAGTGGGAGAAATAGTTTCATTACAATTGGTTATCGTTTTTAAATGATTTTTTAAAAAATGTTGATGCAAGGCACCTTCCACGATGGATGAAGCTAAACTTTTAGCAAATTTATAGTCAGGATTTACTGCTACTATCATTTCGACAATTCTATTTATAACTCTTTTATAAACTAGGAAAACGCCCTCTTTATTTTCCTCATCTACCTCCTTAGTTAAGATTGTTTTAGTAAATTCTGAAATTATAATTTTGTTTAAAATAGCCTCGTTTATGTGTGCTGTAGACGAATCATCCTCTATTTTCTCTGTTACAATGGTAAGTGCTTTTTTTAATTTTTCTAGAGGATCAGGTAGATTATTTGTTGCGAAAACTAATCTATATTCTATCCAACCCCAATACCAAGAAGATAAATATAACATTAATTTGTGTTTACTTTCAAAATACCTATAAATCGAACTTTCGTTCGAACCGATACTTTCACCTAATTTTTTGAAAGTAAAGCTTTCAAAACCAATTTGGTCAATCATTAAGATACTATGCTCAATAATTTTCTTGCCTAAAGGAGAAGTTTCAGGATTCTTCACATAAAGGGTGTCGTTGACCGTGATTATAATGTTTGTTAAAATAGAATTCATATGTACTAATTTTAGTAAGATGCTGCAGGTTGGAAATTCGCTATAATTTTTTGTTACTGACGATAAAGTCAAGTGCAATTAAAAATTAAAATACTCATTTATATTGCTCTCTTACAAATTAATTTTCAAACCAAAGTTTAAATTTTTCATATCTTGAAGTTCTGGTTTTATTTTGTTATCCTTTAAATCTAGATACTTTAAGTGGTCTAATGGTTTTAGTACAGGTATCGTTTTAAAGTCATTATTGTTCAAGTATAAATATTCTAGGTTTTTAAAAGCTAAAATTTCACTTGGAAGTGATTTTAAGTGGTCGTTTTCTAAGTGCAATGATTTTAAATTGGGTAATTTAGCTAAGATATTTAGTGTCTTAGGTAGGTTCATGTTTTTCTCATCATTTAAAAAAATCTCTTCTAATTTAGTCAAATTTGAAAACTCGCTTGGTAATTTGCTAAAATCATTTCCGCTCAAATCGATTATTTTTAGCGATTTTAGTCTTGCTATTCCTGTTGGGATCTCTTTTAAATGATCGTTTTTAAGATTAAGATATTCAAGATTAATAAACTTTGACCAATCAATATCATTTAGTTTTAGGGTTTGATTACTCAAGTTGAGTTTAAAAATCATTTCAGGGTTTTTTAAGGCTTCTTCAATATTATTGTATTCTTTATTGCGATCAAACTTAATTTGACCAAACAGTGCATTTGTACCAACAAGTAAAAATGCCAAAATTAAGTTCTTTTTCATTTTCTATATTTTTTTTAAATTAGTCGCAAATATAATAGTATTACTATTAACAATGAAGTTTTATTTTAGATAATATGTTTCTGCTTTTGATTTTCTGCTCTTTTTTCTATTGAGTTTACAATCCCAACGTTACTTTTAAAAATAGATCTAAGTGTTTACGCTTATTATAATGATCTATTATTCATCAATAATGAGCGGAGTGCTTTCCCTTCGTTCCCCCTTTTGTTTTTTTAAATTTTAAGGAATTTTTCTTGGTGCCAAACAGAAAAATCATGTTTATGTGCCATTAGTTCGTATTTTTCTTCTTAGTAAAATCTAAATTTACTAGTGTATTTACGATCAATCCATTGTTATTTTGAAAAACGTTCTTTTGTTCAATTTCTCTTCCAAGTTGTACTCTCTGGTTCAAATAACCACCTTCCATCCTGAAAGTATTGTTAAACCTATAGCCGAGCAGCAGCCCAATTCGATTTTGATCAAATATATTTTCGTTTACATTTTTGCCAAATCCAATTAGAATTTCGTTATAAGCTGCCAAATAAGGTGTTTTATTTGTAATTTCAGTTCCTTTTAATGGCATTTGTACTCTAAAAAGATACCTAAAACGATTTAATAATAAGTAGTCATCCTCCACAGTTAGGGCTGGATTTGTATACCTTCCCACAAATCGTTGTTCTAGCATAAAACGATGTGATACTTCAAATTTTGAAATTTTATCAGTTAAAGTAGCCATTTGAAAAATTCTATGTTCCGTAAAATCCTTCCCTTGACCATTAATGGCATAGTCACCATAAGGATATGTTTCTATCCATGCGTAACCCAGCCGCAATTGTAACTTTGGATTAGCTTGATAGTTTAATCCAACTCGCAAGAGCCCTTGTTGTTTGTCCGTAATATAATGGTCTCGGCGCCATTGATATTCGGAGTGTATGCTGTATTTTTCAGCGATTTTAAAAGTCCCAAAATAATTGTACCAAGCTATTTGATTGTGGTCTTGTAATCTCGTGTTCTGTGAATAAGCATTGTTTAAAAACAGTATGATTATGAAGAGGGACAGTAGTTTTCTCATGGTTTAAATTAGTTGTAACTATGCTAAAATATAAATTCAGCATGGTTTTAGTACTCTTTAGCTACTTTTTTAGCGGTAATTTAAGAAGTGTTTCTTGCAAAAACTCTACTTTTCCGGTTTGTATATCGTAGACTGCGCCAACAATTAATATTTCACCATTCACGTATTTTTTATGCAAAATAGGTTCTAAGTCTCGCAAGTTATAAACTTGATCAATAACGTTTTGTCTTACGGCATTATTTACGGGATCACCGGGTAAATGTGCACATTTAGCTACTGCTGGTTTTATTTCATTAATCAATGTTACAATGTGGCCAGGAACATCTTCCGGTCGCTCTACTGCAGTTGCTACTGCGCCGCATTCCGTATGTCCTAGAACAACAATTAACTTGGTTTTTAATTTGAGCGTAGCAAACTCCATACTGCCGTAGGAAGCAGCTGCCGAAACTTGACCTGCAGTCCTAATGATAAATAAATCTCCTAAACCTTGATCAAAAATCATTTCGTTAGGAACTCTTGAGTCTGAACAACCAACTATTGTTGCAAAGGGTGCTTGTCCACTTTCAAGTTTTTTTATCGTTACCATATCCTGCCTAGGCTTTAAGCTTTTTCCTTCTACAAAACGTTTATTGCCGCCAATTAATTTTTTTAAAGCTATTTTTGGATCAGCATAAGCGGAATCTCTATCCACTAGATAATGTTCTCTGCTCCATTGCATGGAATCGACTGCAACTTTTTTTCCTCTGTTTTTTACACTTTTCTTTTCTTGTGAATAGGAGGTTGTTCCTATACAAAAGCACACTAAAAATAAAATTACTTTTTTCATGATTTTTAATTATTAGAGTTAAACATTTGAATTTGAAACAAAAATAATTAAAAATAATAGCATTACTATCGATTATGAAATTTTAACTTTTATTTATAAAAAAAAGCCACTCGATTTGGAATGGCTTTGTATCTCAACAATATTTAAATTTTGTTTAAAGTAGCGAATGACAGGTCATTACTTCCGGTTTTTCAACTCCCATTAACTCCAAGATGGTTGGGGCAATATCACCCAGAACGCCATCGTAAATGGTTCTGATTTCTTTGTCTACCAAAATGATAGGAACTGGATTTGTCGTATGTGCCGTATTTGGACTTCCATCAGGATTGATCATTGTTTCACAATTTCCATGATCAGCAATTACGATAGTCGTATAGTTGTTTTCTAGCGCAGCTGTAATCACTTTTTCGACGCATTTATCAACTGCTTCACAGGCTTGTATGGCAGCACTCATGATTCCAGTATGTCCTACCATGTCCCCATTAGCAAAATTAAGACAAACAAAATCAGCTTCCCCTTTGTAGAGTTCGGGAATAAGTGCATCAGTCAATTCAAAGGCACTCATTTCCGGTTGTAAATCATAAGTGGCAACCTTTGGAGAGTTTTTTAGAATGCGGCTTTCGCCAATAAAGGGCTGCTCTCTTCCACCAGAAAAGAAGAAAGTCACGTGTGGATATTTTTCCGTTTCGGCAATGCGAATTTGTTTTTTATACGCTTTTTCTAAAACTTCACCAAGAGTTTCCGTTAGGTTGTCTTTATTGTAGACGACTTTTACGTTTTGGTACGTGTCGTCATAATTGGTCAACGTGACGAAATATAAATTGAGTTTGTGCATGTTTTGCTCATGACAATCGATTTGCGTCAATACTTCTGTTAATTCTCTTCCTCTATCGGTTCTAAAATTAAAGAAAATAACCACATCATCTTCTTCAATTGTGGCTATTGGTTTGTCATTTTCATCCACGATAACCGTTGGATGTATAAATTCATCAGTTACATTGACTTCATAACTTTCTTCGATAGTAACAACTGCATTGGTTGAATGGGTTCCAGTTCCGTTTACTAATAAATCGTAGGCAAGTTTTACCCTTTCCCAACGTCTGTCTCGATCCATTGCATAATAGCGTCCTATTACAGAAGCCAGTTTTACGGTAGTAGTAGCTATATAATCTTGTAAATCTTGAATGTAATGTTTGCCAGATTTTGGATCTACGTCACGACCGTCAGTGAAGGCGTGGATGAATACTTTTTGTAAACCGTGTCGTTGTGTAACGTCAATCAAACCTCTTAAATGAGACGTGTGAGAGTGCACTCCACCATCGGATACTAGACCTAAAAAGTGAACTTTTTTGTTGTTTATTTTTGCATATGTGAAAGCATCAACTAAAACTTGCTCTTTTGACAAAGTATCGTGTGCAACAGCAAGATTAATTTTGGCTAAATCCTGATATACGATTCGCCCCGCACCAAGATTCATGTGGCCCACTTCACTATTCCCCATCTGTCCCTCAGGTAGTCCAACATTTAAGCCGTCCGTTCGAAGTTGAGCACTGGGATAATTTCTATATAAACTGTTAATAAAAGGTACATTAGCATTATCGATAGCAGAAACCTTTGGGTCAGGAGATTTACCCCAACCGTCCAAAATCATAAGAATTACTTTTTTATTCATTGCAAATTTATTTTAAGCAAAGATAAAGCATTTCTAAAAATGTTCAAAGGAATGGAAATCACTATTATAGATTTGGCGGTGAACAATAACAAATAGTGAATATTTGGTTGTGGATGGTTCTGTTTTTTAAAATTAATGCATTTAGAATTTATTTTTCACCTCATTGTAATCGATGAAATACCGCACGCTTATAGAGAAAATATGGTTTAATGCTTCATTCGTGAGAAGGCTCGTAACATTACTCGTGAATTCTTTATTGATATTCCTTTCAAAGGCACCCGCATTATTTCGGTATAAAACCGATACTTGGCTCCCCGGCGCAAACCACCAAGTATAGGACAAGTCTGCATTCCAAGAATAAAAACTTGAGTTTTTATTTGCGGTGTATCCGGTAAAATCTTCTAATCTTCCGTTTTGTTCTAAGGATAAAGCATTTTTGTTTTCGGCATACGACCAGTAATGACGCAGTGCAATGTTAAAGGTCATTTGGCTGTTTAGTGCGTACTTCCCAGAAAGGGTATTGGAATACGTTATTACATTTCTATTCGCAAAGACGATTGTGTTTGGCGTAGCTGCATTCATATCGTCATTGATGCTGTCAATGTATCCTTTATTATTGTTTTGTCTGAAAAAATTGAAGTTGTAGTTTAGGGATAATTTATCGCTAAATCGATACCGTGGACCAACGGAAAAACCGTAAGAATTTCGACCAGGCTCATCAAAAACGGCATAGGAAGGATTAAAATCAATGGCAAAAGGATTGTTGTAATTAGTAGAAATATAAATAAATCCGCCAATTTTCGTGGGTCTGATAACAAATCGATTCGTTGCCCTTGGTTCGTAATAATCATAGGTTTCTATGGGATTAGCGTCCATTCCTAATCCGAAATAATGATTTTTTTTGTCATTTGAGTTAATCTGAATATTAATATTATTGGATTGAATTTTACCCGTTTCTTTTTGAAACTGAGAGTAAGCATTTATTCTAGCATTAAAAGAGTTGAAATACTTGGTTGGATTCAAAATTCTATAACTTGAATTGCCATAAATACTGTAATAATTAGTTTCGAAATTAATACCCAAATCGTTATTGTCAAAATCCTTAGTGGTAATGTCTGCACCAACTCCATAGCGGAATTTTCCGCTCGTTTCTGAGAAGTTCAATTGGGAATTAATCCCTTTTTTAGCATCAATACTATTGACATAACTGTACTTGAAATCACCAGCAAGATTGTACGTGTTTTTCTTGGTATTCAAATCCCAAACTAATGCGGTCACATTTCCATCTCGAAAACTTCCATTTCGTGTCACATTAGTATTTACAAACGCGATAGAGGAATTTTTGCGAAAGCGTTGGTCTAAAACCAATACGTTGTAATTTGCGAGTGGTTCTACTACTTCTTTCCTAGTTTGTTGTGTGCTCTTATTGAAAATGGTTGCGTAAGTTTTTTCAGTGACCGCATTTAAAATTCCAACTCCTAATCCGTTTTTAGTCCTTCCTGATACTTTTAAAGCATTGATAAGATTAACACTTGCAGGATTGTCAATAATTTCTTCATTCGCTTCAGGGCTTGGATAATTGATTGGGTTTCCACCAATTCGTCTCGAGTAAACTAAATTTCCTTTGCTAAACAAGTCTGTTCCCTCGGTGAAAAAGGGTCTATTTTCGTTAAATTGTTGCTCAAATGGTCCTAAGTTCAGGATTTGATCATCGTATTTCGTTTGGCCAAAATCAGGTATAAGAATCATATCTAGCGTAAAAGCGTCGTTTATTCCATATTTTAAATCCAATCCGCCTTTAAGTGTTCCGTACGTTTTTTGTGCGGCATTTGCATTGACGTAAAAAGAAGAATACGGCAAAAGAAAGAGTCTGGTAGGAGGTTTTATATTTTCAATTCCTTCTAGAACACCAGTTTGTTGGGTAAAGGTTCCCAGTTTTGAATCAATGAAATTCCAAGTGTATTTAAAACGGTCACGTCTTATTTCTCTAAAAAAATTAAGGCCCCAAGTTTGTTTATTTTCTGCTGAAAAACGCAATGCAGCATAAGGAATACGCATTTCTACAACCCAACCTTTATCAGTAATCACAGCTTTACTTTTCCAGACAGCATCCCAGGAATAATCCTCCCCATTGGTATCGGTCGTAATACAATCAGCCTGACCATCGGCGGCATTTACAAAAAATTGAAAATCTTGCTGTCCGTCATTAAAACCATTAATAAAAACACCAAAAAGATCAGATGTCCCAAAATTATCCCGTTGGGTGATTTCTTTCAGGATTTTTTCAGGATTTTCATCGTTTAGTATCGCACCAATATAAATAGCATCATTGTCATATAATACTCTAATTTCAGTTTTCTTATTTTCGGGAATTGGTTTGCCATTATCAGGCTCAAACATGATAAAATCAGAAGCTATCGCAGCTGATTGCCATATTGGCTCCTCTAGTTTTCCATCAATTTCAATTTTTTCCGAAATGAATTTAGTTTGGAGTACTTTTTTTTGGCTATAGCCAACAAAGGATAGTAAGAGAAAACAAAATAGAAATTGGTTCTTCATGAAGCGATTGATTGATTGATGATTGATGCTATAATATAAAAACCAAAATAGCTTCAAGGCAGCAAACGCCATTTCACTCCAAAGGTTGCCTAATAGACTTCATTTTTAATGGAATGTTACAGTTTAATTTAAAAAATTTAAAATTTGTTCTTAACGGAATTGTAGTCAATAAAATAGCGAATGCTAATAGAAAACACATTAGTAAGGTCGCTATTAAAGATGTTTTTGATATTTTTTGATAAATCTTTTTCGACTACACTAGCTCTTTCTAATCCATAACTACGATATAAAATGGAGATTTCGCTTCCAGGAGCAAACCACCAAGAATAGGACAAATCGAAATTCCATGAATTAAAATTTCGGTCTTTATTTAAGGTGTAACTGGTATTTGGAGTTAAATAACCACTGTTTTGAAGCGTGAAAAAGTCGTGATTTTTAGAATACGACCAATAGTATCTGGCCGTTAAATTAATAGTCATTTTATTGTTCAACGAATATTTTCCAATAAGATCATTTTGAAGGATTTCACGATTGCGTTCTGCAAATACAACTCCAGAATTATCAAAGTCAACCCAACCGCGATCATTGTTCATTTTTGTGTATTCAGCTGCGTACGCTAACGAAAATTTGTCGTTGAAACGGTATTTTGGGCCGAGATAAAAACCATAACTATTTCGGCCTTTCTCGTTGTATCTTGTAAATGCAGGTTGTACAATTATTGTAAAAGGATTATTGTCGTTTGAGGTAAAATTGAATATGGTAATAATTTTTTCGGGAACAAAAACATATTTTCCATATTCACGTGGTTCGTAGAAATCGAATGTTTCGAAAGGTGAAAATTCGAGTAATAATTCCACAGTGTCATTGTCTAACGTTCTCGCTTTTATTTCGGTTCCAAAAGCCCCCGTTTGTAATTTTTTAGACGTGTTGTCCACTTCAAAATTTATGTATTCATTTATCCTGAAAGTATTGAAAACTTTAGTTGGGTTCACTATTCTGTAGCTTCCATGTGCATACCCATTGTGATAATTGGAATAAAAATTGATTCCTAAATCATTCACATCATAGTTTTCAGAAACATATTTTCCGGAAAATCCAAACCGATATTTTCCGCTTGTTTTTTCAAATCCAATTTCTGTTTTGAAACCATCGTAATCTTGTATAGTATTGATAGTATTGTATTTAAAGTCGCCATATAGATTATAGGTGTTCGCTTTAGTGTTTAAATCAAATAATAATGCTGAAACATTTGCATCTCTAAATTCGCCGTTTCGAGTAGTGTTTGCATTGACGAAGGTAATAGATGAGTTTTGATTGAATCGTTGGTCTAGAACAAACATATTATAATTTGTTAATGGTTCAATCACTTCCTTTCGTACTTGGCCATTAGTTGTATTCATAATTGTAGCCTTAGTTTTTTCAGTAACGGCATTTAAAAATCCAATTCCTAACCCTTTTTCAGTTCGTCCTGATATTTTTATGGCATTGATTAAATTGACTGTGCTGGGATAATTCGTAATTTCTTCCTGCTCGGTAATAGTTGGCTCTGTGCTGGGAGCGCCACCAATTCTTCGAGAATAGAACAAACTACCTTTGCTAAATAAATCAGTTCCCTCGGTAAAAAAAGGTCTATTTTCTTCAAATCTTTGTTCAAAAGGCAGTAGGTTTAAAATAGCATTGTCAAATTTTGTCTGTCCAAAATCAGGGACTAAAATTGCATCTAATGTAAAGGAATCGTTGATGCCGTATTTTAGATCTAATCCCGCTTTGAAAGTTCTGTCTGAACCAATATCGCTTTCTTGATAGTACGCTGATGTATACGGAATAAGAAAAAGGCGGGTGGGTGTTTGTATGCTTTCAATTCCTTCCAGGATTCCAGCTTGGGGTATTATGGCTCCAATTTTAGTATCTATGCGATTCCAAGTGTATTTTTGCACATCCCGCTTGATTTCCCGCATGAAGTTCAATCCCCAAATTTGTTTATCGGCTTTGGAAAATCGTAAAGCGGCATAAGGAATCTTCATTTCAATGGCCCAGCCAAATTCAGTAATCGTTACTTCGCTGTCCCAGATGGCATCCCAAGTAAAATCCTCATAATCTTCGGTGGCTAAACAATCCATTTGAACGCCTGCAGCACTGACAAAAAAACGAAAATCTTGCTGACCATCATTAAATCCATTAATGTAAACGGAGAAATGGTCGGAAACACCAAAAACATCTCTATTTGTTACCTCTCTCTGGATTTTATCGGGTTCATTATCGTACAGTAAGGCCGATATGTAAATGGCGTCGTTGTCATACAATACTTTTACTTCTGTTTTTTTATCAGTACTTATCGGTTTGCCGTTATCAGGTTCGAACATGATGAAATCCGAGGCAATTGCGGCTGATTCCCAAATTCTCTCATTCATTTTACCGTCGATTGTTATGTTTTCTGAGGTGGATTTTGCCTGCAACGTTTTTTTTTGGCTGTAAATTTCAAAACTGAAGAATAGTAAAAGAATAACAGTAAAAAAATATAATTTTGACATAATTTGGGGTTGTGTATAAACAAAAATAGAAAAATTAACATAGAAATTGCCTTTTTTATGATTAATCACTCAATAATTAATCTCAATTCTCGTTATTACAAGACTAAACTTTTGTTAAAGGCACTAAGTTTGATGAATTTTACTGTACGTTTGCAACCCGAATTAATCTGTAACTTAAAGACAATCAATGATTTATACGATACTTCCTACTATTTTATTAGTACTTGCCTCTTTCGCTCCAAGTACTGCAATTTCTCCTGAACCAAAGATTAGTGCCTCAATTGCTTATGCCGAAAAGCTAGAGTCAACTGTTGATGCTAAAATCGAAATGGCGTACCATAATTTGCATTCTAGTAAATATGCATTACCAAAATTAGAAAGTTTCACGGAGGCTTTGAAAGGATATTATACCTTGAAAGAAAAAGGATTGATAAAGAAAGAAATTCTAACGTTAATCGATTTTAGCTTATCTGCTAATACTAAAAGACTTTGGGTTATTGATTTAGCCACTGGCGATATATTATTTCATTCTCTTGTTGCGCATGGAAGAAATACTGGAGAAGAATTTGCTTCTAATTTTTCAAATGCTTCAGAATCTTTTAAAAGTAGCCTAGGGTTTTATTCAACAGGTGAAATTTATAGTGGTAAACATGGAATGTCACTTAGACTAGATGGTTTAGAAAAAGGAGTAAATGATAACGCAAGAGCAAGAGGCGTGGTAATGCATGCAGCAGATTATGTTTCTAATTCATTTATCAAAAACAACCACAGATTAGGTAGAAGCCAAGGTTGCCCAGCTGTTCCTGCCGAATTATCTAAGGAAATTATCAGTACCATAAAAGATAAATCCTGTTTCTTCATTTATCATCCTTCAAGAGTGTCTAAATTTGGAACAAAATCAATTTCGTAATTTGTCATATAAATTAGCGTCAAGGCTGTAAATGTCATCTCTAAAAATCAATTTATTGTTCTCGCTCCAAGCGGTCCAATATAACAGATGGATGGAAACCTCTTTTTTGATTTTGACCAATTTAGTTCTTTCGTTTTGAAGCGTTTCTGTGATTTTTTCTAAGTTCCAAGATACTGCATCATGGAGTAAATATTCAGTTAATTCTAAAGGATTTTCTACTCTAACACATCCAGAGCTTAAAGAACGGTTTATCTTTTCAAAATAATCCCTATGATTTGTGTCGTGTAAGTATACTGAAAAGCGATTGGGAAAAATAAGTTTTACCATGCCTAGCGAATTAAATGTACCTGGACTTTGTACATAACGATATGTATTCGCTTGAGATAACTGCCATTCGTAAGGACTTACAAATCTTCCTGTAGCATCATAAACCTTAATGTTCGATTGTGTCAAATAAGCTCGGCTCCTCAAAATGGCCGGAATAACATCCTCTCTTAGAATAGTTGGTGGAACTGTCCAAGTTGGGTTAAAAACTACCTGAGTTAAGGTAGACGACAATATGGGAGTTTTTCTTTTAGTTCTTCCCACGATTACTCTGTGGGCTCTCAGCGTATCTTTGTTTTTAACGAGTAGCAACTTGTAATCAGGAATGTTGATGATGAGGTATTCTTGTCCCATTTGTTTGGGAAACCATTTCCAGCGTTCTAGATTGGCAATGACTTGTTCCAAGCGTTGTTTTTTGGAAAAATTAAGTGAAGCGATTGTTCCCAGTCCAATTTTTGCGTCAGCAGCTAAACCGTGGCGACTTTGAAATCTTTTTAAGGCCGTAACCATTTCTTGGTCATAAATAGGGGTAAGGCTGTCATTAGGTTGCATGTCTTTCCAGTAAATCAATCTTTTTTTGATGTCAATGATGGAGGCAGTGGTGTCGTTTGGTGTTATTATTTTTGTAAATTTTATCGATTTGAAGTTTTCTTTTGGGAAATTGTTTAAGAGCTGAAGTGCTTTTTTTAATCTTTTATAAACGATATGATTCGGTTTTAATTGCTCTATTTCATAAGTCAATGAATCGCTGTTAAGCAATTGGACCATTGTAGTGTTAAGGTCAATGTAGTTTTCTTTTAAATCCCAATTTTTATATAGTTTTCTTGGATTTACGGTTCCGTTTGTAAGGTGTGCAATGTATTTTTGCAAACTGGAGGTTAGTAAAATATCATATTTCGCCAAACCTAAAGAGTCGAGAGAGGGCGCTTTTTTTTCAAAATCAAATAACGATTTGAGGTTGTAATCTTCTGGTTGTAATCCTTCCTCCTCTGATTTGCTAAGTTCCTCGAGTATTATTTTTCTCTTTTCTTCGGATTGCCAAACGGTTCTGTAATTTGTTGCTTTATAAAAATTGGTGAGGACTTTGTTATTGAATGAAAGTAACAAAGTAGAGTCGATATTGGTTGGTTTTCCTTCAGGTTGAATAACCAACATGGGGATTTCTTTCTTTAAAACTACGGCAATTTTTAGTGATTCTTTTTTACAATTAAAGAAGGAAATCAGCAGTAAAATTATAAATAAATTTTTCATTACTTAGTTTTTTTAGCTTGGTAAAAGGGTTTCCAATTTCTTTCCCTTCAATAAAAATAGACTTTTTGTGAGGCAACTTGTTTTTTGTAATTCTAACTGCTTTTCTTAGGGTTTGTGACTTCATGAAACAGGGTATATCTTGATTGTATTATTTTTTGGGCATAGATATCATTAATTCTTTCGGCCCTTTTCTTTTTTTCGACCCTGTATTTCCTCACATTTGTTGTTGTTTTCCCATGGCAAACAAATCGTTTTAGCTCCAATTATAGCAAGCGAAGCCAATAAGGTTAAGTGCAAAATACAATCCAACATGAAGGGTTGTCTCTAAAGTATCACTATTAAATCACGAAATTTCTATCGGATTTTGAACCGTAAGGCAAAGTTGATGTACTTAAAATGCATCCAAAGTGACTGTTTTTTGCTGTTTTGAATTAATTTTTAAATATTTTTTTTGTGTACTGTAAAGGTATAATATTTTCATATTAAATTCTTTATGATTTGATTTCCCTTTTTTAAAAAAGAGGCTAGGAGTCAGATTGAGACTTTTTGGGAAATAAATTTGCATTCAAGCAAACTTATTAAGTATATTTGCACCGTTGTTAATGCGAAAGTAGCTCAGTTGGTAGAGCTCCAGCCTTCCAAGCTGGTTGTCGCGAGTTCGAGCCTCGTCTTTCGCTCTAAACTTCAAATTTTTTTTTGAAGTTTCTTTTACTGTTATAATGCGAAAGTAGCTCAGTTGGTAGAGCTCCAGCCTTCCAAGCTGGTTGTCGCGAGTTCGAGCCTCGTCTTTCGCTCCAAAAACCTCAAACATTTGTTTGAGGTTTTTTATTTTAAGGATGTGTGCGAAGTTTATCCCGTGAACGAAGAGATACGGGAAGCCTCGTCTTTCGCTCTTCAAAGCCGAAACTTAATAGTTTCGGCTTTTTTATTGCATTATTTTATAAAACTCAAATCAGTTTCACTTTCTAATTCCACAGGAGTTTGATTTTGTCTAAACAGTCGGGCAGTCAAATTTCCTTTCAAGGTAATTGCATCTCCTTTTACATCCAGCCAGCTTCCTTCTCTCAACCCTAAAACGGGAACCGAGTTATAAGCATGAAACTCTTTTATTCGGGTTTCACGAGTTTCACCCATGTGTTTTGAATTTGTATCTGGATCTAAATAATGAGGATTCAAATTAAACGGAACTGCTCCTAAAGTTTGAAAACTTGGAGGATATACAATAGGCATATCATTAGTAGTTTGCATTGTAAGCCCACAAATATTGCTTCCTGCACTAGTTCCAAGATACGGTGTGCCGTTTTTTATTACTTGTGAAAGGATTGCCATAACATTGTTTTTGTGCAATTGAGATACCAGTACAAAGGTATTTCCGCCTCCCGTGAAAATTCCTTCTGCGCTTTTTACAGCTAATGCAGCATCTTCAAACTCATGAATTCCTATCACTTTTTTATTTATTTTGGCGAAAGCCAATGCAACACTATTGGTATATTCTTTATGCGAAATTCCACCTGGTCTTGCATAAGGAATAAAAAGAATGGTCGAACAGTTTTTAAAATGCAATTGTAATTCAGGCAATAAATACTCCAGATAATCCTCGTTTGCGAGTGTTGAGGTACTTGCGATTAGTATGTTTTTCATTTTTGTGGATAATTTGTGCTAAAGGTATTAAATCAGTCTTTTTTATTTCTAGTTTTTAATTAACATTTTTTTACCAACTCATTAGTAGTTAATTTAGATCGCATTAAGATACTTTTACAAAGGGTCAATAACCGCCTTAAGAAAGATGCTAAAAATTGTTTATTTATTTCTGGTTTTTGCAGCGACAAATGTGCTGGCACAACAACAGTCTCTAAAGCAATTGAATGGAAAAGTTACTGCTGATGCTGCCGTTTTAGAAGGTGTTTATGTCCTTAATAAAAAAACAGATAAGGTTACAATTACAAGTCAAAATGGTGATTTCAATATACAAGCAGCCGTTGGTGACACTTTATTGTTTAGAGTAGCACAATTTAACGAAACGAAAATGAGATTGACTCCAAAAGATTTTGAGCAAGGAATACTTCTGGTAAAAATGATACCCACAATAAATGAATTGCGCGAAGTTGTCGTAAAAAACGACATTAATGCAACAGCAATGGGAATAATTCCAAAGGGGCAAAAGTCATACTCAGCAGCAGAACGAAAGTTATACACTGCTAGTGATCTTAATGCTTCTGCAACTGCTGGTACTATGATGGGAGGGTCTGTTTCGGCTGATCCATTATTAAATTGGATTTCGGGAAGAACGAAAATGCTGAAAAAAGGACTAGAAGTCGAGAAGAAAGAATCCTATTTAAGACAATTAGAGAATTTGTTTACTACGGATTATTTTGTGACTACATTAAAAATACCGGCTGAATATGTCAAAGGATTTGAGTATTACAGTGTAGAAAACGAACAATTTGTAGCGGTTCTGAAGTCCAAAAATGTAACAATGGCTGGTTTTTTATTAGGAGAATTAGCGTTTAAGTATAAACAAATAATTGCCAGTGAAAATTAAACATACACTACAGTTGTTCCTCTTTTTGTTGGTGCAAGTTTCTTTTGGACAAACAGAAGCAGTAAAGGAGATTCAGGGAAAAATTAGTGCTGATTCTGCATCCGTGGATCGCATTAATATTGTGAATTTAACAGCAGAAAAAACAACAATTTCAGATGCAAATGGGTTTTTTAAAATCCCCGTTAAAGCAGGAGATATTTTGGTGTTTACTGCCGTTAATTTAGAATCAGTTCGCAGAAAAATAAACCAGCAGGATCTGGAACAAGAAGTTTTTACTTTGCAAATGGTTTCCAAAAGTATTATTTTGAAAGAGGTTGTCATTAACGAGTCGGCTATTTCGGCGGAGAGTTTAGGAATTATTCCTTATGGCCAAAAAAAATATACAGCTGCAGAGCGGAAATTATATACAGCAACTTCTGGTGGAGGAATCGATGGATTACTAAATACTATATCTGGGCGAAAAGCCATGCTGAAAAAAGAAATCATTGTTGAAAAAAAAGAGCAGCTTTTGGCTAGAATTGATGTGCTTTTTGAGGATAACTATTATACCGCAACTTTAAAAATACCCGCCGATTACATCAAGGGATTTCAATATTTTTGTATTGAAGATTCTGATTTTGCAAGTGCATTAAGAGCAAAAAACAAGACTTTAACGATGTATTTAATTGTAAAATTAGCTGAAAATTATAACGAGATCATTATTAGTGAAAATAAGTAAAGTTTTTGCGTTCTTTTTATCTTTGGTTTGCCAAATATCTTTTGGACAAGCTGCCGATGAAAAGCTACTTCATGGGAAAATTACAGTTGATTCTATAGGTGCCAATGGGATTAATATCTTAAATTTAACAAGCGGTAAAACTTCTTTAACAAATAGTGACGGTACTTTTTCTATTTTGGCAAAGGCCAATGACATACTTGTTTTTAAAGAGGTAAGTCTTAAAACCTATGAAAAAAAGATTAGCAGCACTGATCTAATACGCAATCGATTGGTATTGCAGATGCAGGTTAAAACGAATGAATTGAAGGAAGTGATTGTTAAGAACAAGCAGATTTCGGTGTTTTCATTACGTATTGTAGCTAAAGAACCTGTAAGATATAGTCCTGCAGAAAGGCATTTGCAGACCGCAGGAGATTTCAAACCAATCATGTTATTGCGTATTTTGGGTGGTGGAATGCCATTAGACCCACTTATCAATAAGATTAATGGTAGAACAAAACGACTGAAGAAATTAGTTGTCGTAGAGAAAAAGGAAATGAATATACAATTGATTTCAGAATTGTATCAGCAGGAATATTTCACGCTCCAATTAGGGATAGCTGCGGAATATGTAAATGGATTCAAGTATTTTGCCGTGGAAAATGATAAGTTTGTCAAAGTTTTACATTCTAAAAATGAACAAAAAACTTCATTTTTTTTGATAGCTTTGGCAGAAGATTATAAAACTTTATTGCAAAGTAAAAACTAACATAATTAACAATACCAAGATGAAAACTAAAATAGTACTACTTTGTTTGATTTTCTTTAGCCAATTCACTTTTGGTCAAAATGGAAACAGGAAATCTTTACACGGTCAATTTACAAATGAATCCGCATTGGTAGACAACGGATATGTTTTTAATTTGAACTCTAAAACCCGAACTTTCATTAGCAACCAAGGTTTTTTTGATATTTTGGCGAAAGCCAAAGACACGCTGCTAGTCTCAAGCCCTGCTTTCAAGTCTAAGAAAATTGTGCTTGAGGACAAAGATTTTACAAAACCTTTGTTCGTAGTCTTACTAGAAGCACAAACAACGTTGCTAAAAGAAGTAATTGTGAAAGGAAAAACAGATATAAAACCCGCCATAGGAAATTCTCAAGGCATTGTAGACATAGAATTTATTGACGATGCAAAATCGTCGCCAATTAATAGAACAATGCCGTTAAATGGAACTATTGAAAACGGAATGGATTTTGTTAGAATATTCAAAATGGTTTCTAAAGTATTTAAAAAAGATGTGGCGGTAAAAGAAGGACCAAATGCGCTAGTGGATTTTTCGGATGTTGTTTCGAAAGGATTAGACCATTATTTTTTTACCAATACCTTGAAGTTAAAAAGCGAAGAAATTGCACTATTTCTTGATTATTGCGAGAATGATCCAAAATCAAGAACCCTACTTAAGCAGCAAGATGAATTCATGCTGATTGATTTTTTAATCACCAAGAATGAAGAGTTTAAAAGAATTACTACTTTTGAAAAATGAAAAAAACAATATTAATTACTTTTTTTGGCCTATTATTTCTAACATTAACTTCATTTGCGGCACATAAATTTTATGTTGCACTGTATCAGGTTAATTATGCGCCGGAAAAGAAAATGCTCCAAATAACGACTCGCATATTTGTAGATGATTTAAATACAGCTATTGGGAAGAAGTACCAAAAGAAAATTAATCTAGGATCAGAAAAGGAAACAGAGGAAGATTTAATTTTTTTTAAAAAATACTTTAACGAAAAATTCAATATTAAAGTTAATGGTCAGGTCAAGCCAATTCATTTCTTAAGCAAAGAGATGGAGGGCGATGTTCTTATTTGTTACTTCAGTATTAAGGAAATTCAAAAAATAAATTCTATTGAAATCTATAATGCAGTAATCACGGAAGGGAACTCAGAGCAGCAAAACATTATGCATTTTAATGTTATGGGTGTTAAAAACACGTTGCTCTTTACGGAGTCAACTTCCAAGGGAGTGTTAAAATATTAATAAATTTAGATAGATCTACTTAAAATTATTATTTTCACCCATTGAAAAACCAGATTCTTACCTATGAAAAAATTATCTTTATTTTTATTTCTTCCTGCATTATTGTTTGCGCAAGAAAAAACAGCACCCACCACACCAAAACAAACCGGAAAGTACGACAGCAATAAGTTTAGCCAGATGTACGATTTGCTAGCTACACCTAACATGTTTCGTACCGCTTCAGGAGCGCCCGGTCCAGCGTATTATCAACAACAAGCCGATTACAAGATCAACATAGAGCTTGATGATAAAAACTCTAAATTAAGCGGTTCCGAAACCGTTACCTATTACAATAATTCACCAGATACTTTAGAGTATTTATGGGTACAATTGGATCAAAATCAAGCGGCAAAAACCTCCCAAACGCCTTTGGCAGAAAGTCAAAGAATGGAGCAGGTTTTTCCAGCAGGAAACTTTGCTAATAAATTTTTGAAACAAGAGTTGGAGCGCGGGTTCAACATAGAGTTCGTAAAAGATGCTAAAGGAAATCCTTTGTCTTATACGATCAATCAAACTATGATGCGTATCAATTTAGATACAGCAATGAAGCCGGGAGAGAAAATTTCTTTTGCAATCAAATGGTCATATAACATTAATAATTATAGAGCAGAGGGAGGTCGTTCTGGATATGAATTATTTGAGAAAGACGGTAATAAATTATATGTAATTGCACAATTCTATCCTAGAATGGCAGTGTACAATGACGTCGAAGGATGGCAGAATATGCAGTTTTGGGGAACAGGAGAATTTACGTTGCCTTTTGGAAATTTTGATGTCAATATTACTGTTCCTGCGGATCATGTTATGGAGGCAACGGGAGAGCTGATGAATAGAAGCGAAGTGTTTACCCCAGAGCAAGTAAAAAGATACGAATTAGCATTGAAATCTTATGATAATCCTGTCGTTATCGTAACTCAAGCGGAAGCGGAAGCTACCGAAAAAGGATTTTCAGATAAGAAGAAAACATGGAAATTCAGTGCAAAAAACGTAAGGGATTTTGGAATTGCTACATCAAGAAAATTTATTTATGATGCCATGGCAGTGAAGTTAAACGATAAAACGGTTCTGGCCGTTTCAGTATATCCTAAAGAAGCAAATCCGCTTTGGGGAGAAACTTCTACAAGAACAGTAGCGCATACTTTGAAAAGCTATTCAGCCCATACATTTGATTATCCTTATCCAAAAGCAGTTTCCGTATCAGCAGAAGATCAGGGGATGGAATATCCTATGATTTGTTGGAATTATGGTCGTCCTGACGAAAAAGGAGTGACACCTGAGCGAACTAAAAACGGAATGATTGGAGTAGTTGTTCATGAAGTAGGACACAACTTCTTTCCAATGATCGTAAATTCAGATGAGCGTCAATGGTCTTGGATGGATGAAGGATTGAATACGTTTATGCAATATATGGCGGAACAAGAAATGGGAACCAATTTCCCTTCTAGTCGTGGACCAGCAAGTAAAATTGTTCCTTACATGAGTGGAGATCAAAAATTCTTGGAACCTATAATGTCCAACTCGGAAACGATTGTTCAGTTTGGAGCTAATGCGTATGGTAAACCAGCAACAGGATTGAATATTCTTAGAGAGACTATTATGGGAAGAGAATTGTTTGACCATGCTTTCAAAGTATATGCGAACAGATGGAAATTTAAGCATCCTACACCAGAAGACTTTTTTAGAACCATGGAAGATGCTTCTGCGGTAGATTTAGATTGGTTTTTTAGAGGCTGGTTTTACTCTACTGATTTTGTAGATATCGGAGTGAAAGAGGTAAAACAATATTATGTTTCTGAAACTGCTACCAAAGAATTGAAGGACGCTGTAGTTAGAAGAGGAAGATTTGGTCAAGAAAAAGGACCTTTCGTCTATTTAGTTCCTAGTGCAAGCGAAGAGTTATCTGCTAAAGATAAAAAAGCATTAGCCCTTGCAGATGTAAATTTACTTTCGGAATATGTAAGCAAAAATTTTACAGCTGATGAAAAATCAAAATTAAAATCACCAAAGTATTTCTATGAAGTTGAATTCAACAAACCAGGTGGTATGTTAATGCCTATTATCGTTGAATTAACTTATGAAGACGATACAAAGGAAATGTTCAAATATCCAGCTCAAATTTGGCGAAAAAATAATGATACCGCTAAGAAAGTATACGCTACTGAAAAGGCTATCAAAAAAATTCAAGTAGATCCAAAATTAGAAACAGCTGATATTGATGTGACAAATAACACTTGGCCTAAAGAAGAAATAAAGACTAAATTTGATTAATTAAAGACCAAATTATAAAAGAGACTCTGAAAAGAGTCTTTTTTTTTATGAAATAATTAAAAGTCAAAGATTCAAAAAGTAATATCTTTGTAACAATAAAAAACAAAATATATGTTTGGTATAGGTGGAGGTGAATTAATTTTCATTATGTTTATAGTACTGATGCTTTTTGGATCTGATAAAGTTCCTGAAATAGCTCGTACTATGGGTAAAGCAATGGCGCAATTGAAAAATGCTACTAATGATATAAAAAGCGAAATTCAAAAAGGAGCAGAGGCCAATGGTTTTGATGCAAAATCATTGAGTGATATACGAGGAAACATAAGCTCTGAAATTAATAAAGCGAAGGATAATCTACTAGGTGATACTTCACAATTTAACGATATATCGGCGAACATCACCACAGAAATAAATAAAGCCAAAGACGGTTTACTGGGCGAATCAACTGCGCCATTAGAAGCAACTAAAGAAGTAATTGAAGAGAGTACGGGACCTATAAAACGTCAAGGATAATGCTAGAAAAATTACTCTCTTTAGATATAGAATTGTTTGTTTTTTTAAATGGTTTAGGTTCGAAAGGTTATGACGGCCTATGGATATTCATAACCAAACAGAGCAATTGGATTCCACTTTTTTTACTCTTATTGTACGTTATTTTCAAAAAACTGGGGGCAAAACAGACGTTATATTTACTCATTTTTGTAGCTATACTAGTAACTTTTACCGATCAAATGACCAATGTATTCAAAAATGGTTTTGAAAGACTACGACCTTGTAACAATCCTGAAATTAATTCCTTTATTCGTGTGGTTCAAGTCAGAGGATCCTTTAGTTTCTTCTCCGGTCATGCCTCAAATTCAATGGCGGTCGCTACACTGATATATTTTACTTTAAGATCGCATTTCAAATATTTTAGTCTCCTGTTTTTATGGCCTTTAGTCTTTGCTTACAGTAGAATTTATCTCGGATTGCATTATCCTCTAGACATTTTATCCGGTTATTTATTTGGATTTACTTTTGGTTTTTTGATGTATAAGATATACAAAACAGCACAAAAACGGTATTTTCCGTTACCCGTAAGAGATTAGTTGTGATTTTATGCCTCCAGAACTTTGGAGGCTTATGTTTTCCCTCAAAAATTGGGGGAATCAACCTCAAGGCAGACTTTTTCTTCGATAATTGTTACAACTAGAGTACTCTGCTTACTGTCAATCCATCTCGAATAGGCAACAAGACGGTTTCTACTCTTGGATCATTTGCTAATAACTGATTGTATTCTACTAACACTTTTGTACTAAAATCTTTGGGATTTAAAGGTTCTAGAACTTTACCGCTCCACAAAACATTATCCGATAATATAATTCCTCCCTTATTCATTCTTGGAACAATCAATTCAAAGTAGTTCAGGTAATTCTCTTTGTCTGCATCAATAAAAACTAAATCGAATTTTTGATCAAGGGTCGGAATGATGTCAACTGCCTCTCCCAAATACTGAAATATTTGTGCTCCCCAAGGTGATTTGTCAAAATGTTTTCGTTGAAAATCCACTAATTCTTCTTTGATGTCGATGGTGTGAAGTGTTCCATTTTCCTGCATGCCTTCGCATAAACACAAGGCGGAATACCCTGTATAAGTTCCAATTTCAAGAATATGCATCGGCCGAATGAGTTTAGCCAACATGCTCAAAACGCGACCTTGAAAATGACCGCTTAGCATTCTTGGCAGCAAGATTTTTTGGTAGGTTTCTTTGTTTAAGGCAGCTAGTAAAAGCGGTTCTTTTTCGGAATGTTGCTCGATATAATCTTCTAATTCTTGGGAAATGAAATGCATTATTCAATTTTTTTTCAATGGAGTACAAAGTTATCAAATTATCAAAACAACAAATCAACAAATTGTCATTAAATTTGCACCATGGAAATGGAGAAAAAAGACGTACGAGCCTTATCAAAAGAACAATTACGAGATTTTTTTGTTGCTAATGGCGATAAAGCTTTTCGTGGCAATCAAGTCTATGAATGGTTGTGGAGTAAAGGAGCACATAGTTTTGAGGATATGACTAATGTTTCTAAGGGAACACGAACGATGCTAGAAGCTAATTTTGTTATCAATCACATCAAAGTCGACACGATGCAACGCAGTGAAGATGGAACAGTTAAAAATGCCGTTCGGTTGCACGATGGATTGGTGGTTGAATCAGTTTTAATCCCTACAAATACCAGAACGACGGCTTGTGTTTCCAGTCAAGTAGGCTGTAGTTTAGATTGTAATTTTTGCGCAACAGCGCGATTAAAAAGAATGCGCAACTTAGAACCTGCTGAGATTTACGATCAGGTAATTGCCATAGATAAAGAAAGTCGGTTGTATTATAATCATCCCTTGTCGAATATTGTTTTTATGGGAATGGGAGAACCGCTCATGAATTACAACAATGTGCTGAAGGCAATCGAAATGATTATCTCGCCAGAAGGTTTGGGAATGTCACCAAAACGAATTATGGTATCGACTTCGGGAGTGCCTAAAATGATTAAAAAACTGGCTGATGATGACGTTAAATTCAAACTCGCTGTTTCTTTGCACTCCGCTATTGACGAAATTCGTTCTAGAATTATGCCGTTTAGCACTAATTTTGCGTTAGCTGATTTACGCGAATCATTAGAATATTGGTACCGAAAAACCAAAAGCAAAATCTCATACGAGTACGTGGTTTGGAAAGACATCAATGATAATAAAGAATCCATTGATGCATTAGTAAAGTTTTGCAAATACGTTCCTTGTAAAGTCAATTTGATTGAATACAATCCTATTGATGATGGAGAATTTCAACAAGCTTCAGAAGAATCCATAAATGCCTACATCCAAGCGCTGGAATCAAGTGGAATTGTTGTGAAAGTAAGGCGCAGTCGCGGAAAAGATATAGATGCAGCTTGCGGCCAATTGGCAAACAAAGAAGCTGAATAAAGCAGGATCACTATTTTTAATATGCAATCCTGTTTTAGTTTTTATTTTTCTAATATAATTTCTGTAGCGACTCCATCAATCGTTAGTAGGGCTAAATTATCGCATGTTCCTTTGCCAAAGTCCAAGGTTCCTTCAGATTTATTTTTTGTGATTGTAAGAATGCCTTCTACGGGAAATATGGATTTACAGCGCAACACGTAACGCAGTGGTGTTGTGATCACACGGCTAATGGAAGTTCCATTTGGAAACAGAGTAGTGCTATTCCCTGTTACCAGAAAAATAGTGTCTTCCCAGCTAAGAGGCGTATTGTTACCTTCAATTATTTCTTTTGTTTTAGTACCTGTCCTAGTATAAATTTTTCCGTCTTCAAAAGTTATTTTCATATCAACGGTAAATATTGAGACAGGATGGACTACTGCAAGTAGTTTAGTAGTTTTTAGGGAATAACGGATGGATTTATTGCCCTGCAACAGTTTGCCATTGTGATAAAAATTATCAAAGCTATAGGATAAAGTCCTTTCTGCGGCATTAAAATCATTGGAAAATCGGATAATAATTTTTCCTTTTATACTGTTGCCGTTCGGCAGCGTGCAGTCTCCAGTACCAAAGTCGATTGTTCTCGTCCAAGAACCATTGGCTAATAAAGTTGTAATTGTTGCACAAGTAGGTAAAATACTTTTGATAGTGGTTTTAGTTTTGTTAGCAGTACTTTGTTGCACCGCATACTGATCTTCAACTATATTTATGATGTCATCTAAGGAAGCATCAATTTTAGAATCTACAGTAATATCTTTAACCGATAATGCAGCAGTATTTTCAATTTTATCGCTACTGTCACAACTACTGAAAAAATGTAGAGATAAAAAGGTGATGAGTATTATTATAGTTGTTTTCATGATAAAACCATTAAGTTAATCTATTAGTAATCAAAGTAATAATACAAATTTAGATTCTTAGCTTGCTAAATTTTTGTTTTTGTAATTTTATTCATCGGTAGTAAAGAATTCAATTCTAAGTGTAAAATAGATAACGTTCTTTTATTAAAAATAGTATCTTTGAACTCTAATGAATGTGACCTCTCAAATTAAACAACCTATTTTCGATGAAATGGAACTTTTTGAAAAAAAGTTCTACGAATCGATGACCTCCAATGTGGCGTTGTTAAATAGGATTACCTATTATATTGTAAATAGAAAAGGGAAGCAAATGCGGCCTATGTTCGTTTTTCTAACCGCCAAAATGGTTTCAGGAGGGATAATAAATGAACGAACCTATCGAGGCGCCTGCGTTATCGAATTGATTCACACCGCAACATTAGTTCATGATGATGTAGTAGATGACAGTAATCGCAGAAGAGGTTTTTTCTCCATCAACGCACTTTGGAAAAATAAAATTGCAGTTTTGGTTGGGGATTATTTGTTGTCCAAAGGATTGTTGCTTTCTATTGATAATGGTGATTTCGATTTGCTCCGAATTATTTCTGTCGCTGTGCGCGAAATGAGTGAAGGCGAGTTACTCCAAATAGAAAAAGCCCGAAGATTAGACATCACAGAGGCTGTATACTACGAAATTATTCGCAAAAAAACAGCAACCCTTATTGCTGCCTGTTGTGCCCTTGGAGCAAAATCAGTTATTGAAGATGAGGTTCAGGTAGAGAATATGCGAAAATTTGGGGAGCTTATTGGAATGGCTTTTCAAATAAAAGATGATTTATTCGATTATACCGATGAAGCCATAGGGAAACCGACCGGAATCGATATCAAAGAACAAAAAATGACCTTGCCACTTATTCATGTTTTGAATACTACTACATCTAAAGAAAAGAGTTGGTTAATTAATTCCATCAAAAACCATAATAAAGATAAGAAACGCGTAAAAGAAGTTATTGCTTTTGTGAAAAACAATAACGGTTTAGTTTATGCGGAACAAAAGATGGTTGAATTTCAGCAAGAAGCACTTTTATTGCTGGATAATTATCCTGATTCCGAGTTTAAAGACGCGCTGATCTTAATGGTCAATTATGTTATTGAAAGAAAAAAATAGCATCATTTTGTTATTCTGATGAAGGAAGAATCTCAGTAAACCATTTTTTTTAATTTAATTTTATTGCTATGCAACCTTTTTGCATTGTAAATCGTCTATGCTAATAGAAGTCAGTTTCACTATCAAAAAATGAATTGCATAAGCAGTGAAAATATTGAAATTGAATTTTGCCATTGCATTTATTTATGAAAGTAATCAACTTACATCAAGAGGAAAATGAATTGATCCTGTTGGCTGTCGAAAACAATCGACAAGCACAACAGCAGATTTATACTCAATTTTCTCCAAAAATGTTAAGCGTTTGCCGCCAATATATAAAAGACATTCATCAGGCCGAAGATGTTATGATTACCGCTTTTATGAAAGTGTTTACAAATCTGCAGAATTTTCAGCACAAAGGAAGTTTTGAAGGCTGGATTAGAAGAATTATGGTCAACGAATGTATTTCTTTTATTCGAGTGGAGAAAAAGTTGAAATATGTTGAAGATGAAACTTATTTTGAAGAAAGTTTCAACAATACTGAAAGCCAATTTGCAATTGCTGACATTCAATTTTTGATAGACAGTTTGCCGGTCGGCTACAAAATGGTGTTCAATTTGTATGCTATCGAAGGATTCAAGCATCATGAAATTGCCAGTATGTTAGGGATT
Source organism: Flavobacterium xanthum (assembly GCF_900142695.1). Lineage (GTDB taxonomy): Bacteria > Bacteroidota > Bacteroidia > Flavobacteriales > Flavobacteriaceae > Flavobacterium > Flavobacterium xanthum. Next base: position 84,221 of record NZ_FRBU01000005.1, read on the forward strand.
AAGGAAGGAACATCAAAATCGCAATTGTCACATGCTAGAAAAATGCTGCAAGCACAGATTAATACCTTAAAAAATTACGAGTATGGAACCGAATAAATTAGATCTTGAAATAAAACAGAAGTTGGAATTTAGAACTATTCAGCCCTCTGCACAAGCTTGGGATCGATTAGATGCTATGTTAGATTCTGCTGAAAAAACAAAAAGCAAACGCAATACTAATTGGATTTATATTGCTGCAAGTTTTATAGGTTTTCTTCTTGTATCTACTGTTTTTTTTAATGGAGTTGAAACTGTAAAAATAGATTCGACAGCTCCAATAGTTTTAGAAGAGAAATCAGACGAGAATAATTTGGAAAAACCAGAGATAGTAAATAAAGAGGTTGTGCAGCGCCAGATTCAAAAAGGAATAACGAAGGAGTATAAAGTTGTTGCTGAAAATAATACCGTGAATAAGCAGTCAAAGCAACTTACTAAAAAAGAAGAGAAAGTGTCAAACAGCAATCCATCACGAGCAAACGAATTTTTAGTCTCTGAAAATAAGAATTATGAATCAAGCAGCAGCAATAGATACGTTTCAGCAGAAAAATTATTAGCTGAAGTTAGTAACACTACGTTTGAACCTAACACAAGTAATAGATCAATTGAAAAAATCAGAAAAACTATTTCAATAGATCCAAATAGTTTGTTATCTAGTGCTGAAACAGAATTAAATCAATCATTTAGAGAATCGGCATTGGATAAATTCAACAAGAATTTTAATGCTATAAAAACAGTTTTAGTCAATAGAAATTACGAACAATAAATAAAAATCAATCATCAATCAAAAAACGAAAATCATGCAAAAAATTATTTTAATCACAGTAATTGTGTTGTTTTCTTTACTAAGTAAGGTAAACGCTCAAGGAGTAGATGCTATCAAAAACAGTTCAGACTGGCATTACAGGGGTTCAAAATCAGAAAGTTATGAAATGGGGCCAGTTTCAGGGGCTGAAAAAAACAATCAAACGGTTTACAAAATTAAATCGATTCAAAGTAAAACGAATGGTTTTGGTACTATAATGAAAACCATAAAACCGGATACATTTTTAGGAAAAACAGTCAAAATGACTGCGTATGTAAAAAGTGAAAATGTAAAGTCATGGGCAGGGTTGTGGATGCGAGTAGATTATTACACTGCAGCAGTTTTAGCTTTTGATAATATGCAAAGAAGACCCATCAAAGGGACTAAGGATTGGACTAAGTATGAAGTGGTTTTATATGTTCCAACTGAGGCAACAGCTATTTCGTATGGTGTTTTATTAAATGAAACAGGACAAATTTGGTTTAAGGATCTAGCAATAGAAATAGTTGAGGACTCCCTTGAAGAAACCGGACAAAATAAAGGAAGAGACCATAAAGCAATTTCCTTTGAGACCAAAGCCAAAGCTATTAGTAACGAAATTAAAGCCATTACAGATAATGAAAAAAACGCCCTAAAAGTGGCTGTGGATTTAATTGATAGGGACTTAGAGAAGGGTGTAATTACTAAGGAGCAAGCAAGTGACCTTAAAATGGAGAAGGCAAAAATTCATGCTGCGGCCATTGAGGCAAAAGTGGGTGATGAACAAGCAAAGTTAAATCAATTGGTGCAAGATAAAGTTGATGGAAAAGTAGTAGATGAAAAGGATGATAGAAGCGGAGGTCGAACGATTATTCTAGGGAATAACCCAAATTCAATTGGTTCTCAAACCGAAATTAATATCACTTCCATGAAGGTTTATAATGGTCAGGAAGATAAGGAAGAGCGCCAATCAAAGCGAACTACTACGCAATTTGTACTCGCTACTGGATTGAATAATGTAGTGACCGATGGCTCAGTACAAAAATCAGATTTTAGGTATTTAGGCTCACATTTTTATGAATGGGGATTGACTTATAATACCAGAATTTTAAAAAATAATAATCTATTACACGCAAAATATGGATTTTCTGTAATGTACAATAATTTGCGAGCTTCAAATAATAGGTATTTTGTAGCGGATGGAAACCAAACAAATCTGGAGGCAAATCCAATTCGTCAGGATGATTCTCGTTTCAAGAATGTAAATTTAGTATTTCCAGTGCACCTAGAATTTGACTTCACAAAATCCAAAGAAAGAGATGGGAAGACCTATTTTAAAACACACGATAGTTTTCGTGTTGGTTTAGGAGGATACGTTGGTACAAATCTAAAATCGAAGCAATATGTAAAGTATGATAGTGATGAATATAAGTCAAGAGAAATAACTAAAGGTAATTTTAATGTTGATAGTTTTGTATATGGATTAAGTACTTATGTAGGATATAAAGCTACTAGTTTGTACTTGAAATATGACTTGAATCCTTTGTTTAAAGATAATGCTGTGAAGCAAAATAATGTTTCTCTAGGGTTGCGTTTTGACTTTAATTAAATTTTAAAAAGGAATTATAAAAGTTAAATATGTTGATGTTAAGGGAGCAATAACTTCATAAGTTAATGCTGTTATTCAGGAGATAAGGGAAGGAAAAGTGAAATTTTTGTTCCCTTATTTTCATTTGAAATAATACTGAAAACACCTTTTATCTTTTTTATTATAGTCTTACTTAAATAGAGGCCCAACCCCAATCCTTGTTGCTCTCTTTCATCACGATTGAATTGTTGCGCCGCATTTATGGTATTTAATTCTTTGGGACTGAACCCAATTCCAAAATCGCGGATGATCAATTCATAATAGGTGTCGTTATATTTTTCTCCAGAAATAATTATAATTGTATTGGTGGGCGAAAATTTTAAAGCATTGTCAATCAATTCAAAGAGTATGAAATTTAGGTTTTTTTTACTAATTTTTAAATTTGCTTTGTCAATTTCAAAAGTGATTCTATTTTCTTGATTTTTATAGGTAGTGAGAATTTTCTTTTTTGTTTTCCAAAATACATTTAGGATTTCACACTGTTCATTATCTGAAAAATTCAGTTCATTATTTTTTAAACTTTCATAAAGAATTAGGTTCTGCATGGTTCTATTCAAGCGTTCTCCAGATATTTTTATAGCATTATAAAAAGTTTTCCGATCTTCTTTTTCCAAATTATTTACGTTGTCAAGTAAGAGGTCTATGGAGCCTAATATGCCGTTAAGAGGCGTATTGACTTCGTGTAAAAAATATTTTTTTTCGCCCACATAAAGATTATTGTGAACATTTTTTATTTTCTGGAATCGATCAATTTTTGTTGCTATTATATTTAATAATTCTTTTGTTTTAAAGGGTTTTGATATAAAATCATCTGCTCCATTGAGCATGCATTTTCTCATTAGATTATTTTCCTTTTTTGCGGTCATAAAAATAAAAGGAATGGCTACTAAAGACTTATTCTCTTTTATTATTTCATGGAATTTTGTACCGTCCATGATGGGCATCATTATATCACATATTATTAAATCTGGAATCCAATACTCTATAATATCTAAAGCTTCTTGTCCATTGTTGGCAGATTTCACCTCGTAGTTTTTGTAGATAAGAAATTCAGTTGTGGTTTCTCTGATGTTTAGTTCATCGTCAACCAAAAGTATTTTGTTTTTGTTCATAGGAATAAGGATAGGAATAGGTTGCTAGAAACCCCTTTTTAGTATGTAAATTTATAGCTTCAGTCGATAAAATAGATTTTGGATAAAGCGCTAATAAACCAATGTATAAAGGTATTTCAATTTTAATTTTAGTTCCAATAAGTGTAAATAATTTAAAAAAAAATAGCTATAATTTAAAATTGGATTAGTTAATTTCACGAAATGAAAAATCAAAAAATAAAAATAGTTTTAATTGAAGATGATTTAGTTTTAGGAAGTTTGATTCTGGAATTATTATTGTTGAATGATTTTATCGTTGATTGGTTCAAAGATGGTCAAGAAGCACTAAAACACCTTCAAAAAAAAGTGCCTGATATCATTATTAGTGATTTTATGATGCCAAATATGAATGGAGAAGAATTATTTTTAAGAATTCGAAAAGACAGTAAATACAATGCTGTCCCTTTTATAATAATTACCGCAAATATGGAGCAAGGGGTTAAATACCGTCAACTTAAAAATGGTGTAAATGATTATATAATGAAGCCATTTAAAGTAAAGGAGTTGATTTATAAAATTAATAATGTAATTGATTTTAAAAAAAATATTGAAAAGAAACTAAGTCCTGACCCATTCTCGAAAGTTACTATAAAGTTGTCTGAAAAAGATTTTATCACTTCAGTGAATACAATTCTATGTAAAAAATTAAAGTCTAAAGTTGATATTGATGAGTTGTCGAAAAAACTTTTTATCAGCAAGTCGACTTTGGATAAAAAAATCAGAAAGCATAGTAACAAAAATATAACCCAATATATAAGGGAGTATAAGCTTGATTTTGCAATTAAGCTCATCGATTTAGGAGAAAGAAATATTCAGTTTTTAGTCGATGAAACTGGCTTTAATTCCTTCTCTTATTTCACTACAAGTTTCAAAGCGTATCAAGGGATGACTCCATCTGATTATATTAAGTCTATTCAAGTGAACAATCTTCCGCAAGGCTAATAAATATCTCAAAATCAGTACCATTTTAAATTATTTCTTTTATTTTTTAATTTATTAGTCAAAACGGAATTAAACTCTTTTTAGGATTTTATATTTAAGCTATAATTCCATGAAAAAGTAAATTATGAACACTCCTCCTTCAGATAGTGATTGGGCTAAATTAGATATTTTGCTAAAAAATAAAGACGAGAATTTAAATAAAAAAATTAATCTCTGTGTCAGCGCAGTCCTCCTTCTTGGGGTGTTTATCGTAGTTTTTGCTTTTTTTATTGTCGCACTATTTAAGTAGCATCTCTGGTTTTTGTACTTGATCGACTTCATTTTAAGTTCAGTTTTACCAATATTACCAAAGGAATTATTTAGATAAATATGGTAAAATCAACTCCTAATCTATATTTTTTACCAACAAATTACTGGTTTTATTAATTGGTGATAAAAAGTAAATCGAAAATTTAATAAGCGAAATGCCGTCTTTATTTAATAGTATTTTGTTGCTATTTAAAATTATCACTACTTCTTTTTAACCTATCCCTTAAAATCTATGTTTAAGTCACGCCTTAATATACATTTGGCTCAAGATTTGGGGTTCTTACCGGACAGCTTACTTAAAATTTGTTAGGAGTAATAAGTTTTTATAATTAAGATTTGGTTGATTAATGTAAGCTGTTTTGGTAGGAATATTATAAGTTAAATGATGCAGCAATATGATTTTAAGTTTAGAAAACAAACATAATAATAATACGCCTAATGATTGTTTTTTTGGTATTGTAGAACAGAAACTATTAGTTTGTACTAACGGACCTAAAATAGGTTTAGACTTGAATCAAATAACCAACATTAGAATTACAAAAAGTAGAGTTCTGTCAATAAATGCTTTAGTGCTAGTTATTCTTTATTTATGCTGGTATGCAATACAAGTTTCTTATAAAATAAATTTCCCGTTGCAAAGTCTTTTCGCGGTACTTGTCCTTTTCTGTATTCGATTTTCTCTAACTCTTCGCTGGTATTCCTATAAGTTAGTACTCAACAAAAGGTTCTGAGTTTTTAGCAATAACACTATCTAAAAAGCATATTTTCACGCTTATTCATTGCTTGACCAGTTTGTCAATAACAAATTAATTTGTGCTAAAGAGGAAGGTGTGCTTTCTAGCTCGAAATCAAAATTGTATTTGGACTAAAATAGTATTGATTAGCATTCGTTGGTATGATGCAGTGGAAATTCTAAGGTTATTTTTGTGCCTTTTCCTAATTTACTTTCGAGTTTCACAATTCCCGAATTTTTTTCAGTAAATGTTTTTACTATATAAAGCCCTAAACCAGTACCTTGAATCCCATCAGTATTCCTAGCTCTAAAAAAGGTGTTGAAAAGTTTATGCTGATCTATTTTTGGAATCCCGATACCAAAGTCAATAATTTCAACACTAACGGTAGTGTCTCTAGTAAAAAGAGAAAGGACGATGTCGCCAAATCCTTCAGAATATTTAAAAGCGTTATTTAAAACATTGAACAGCGCGTATTCCATTAGATTCCTATCTGCAAGAACAGGAAATAAATTTCCCTGAATGGCTGTTTTTACGGTTCGGCCATCTTTTTGATTGGAGTAACTGGTTTCAATTACATCCAAACAAACTTGCTTTAAGTCGAAAGGAATTGGACTAAAATTAGTCTTTCCTGAATCTTCCCTAGAAATAGTCAATACTGTATTCATTAGTTCGACAATGCGATCTATTTCATTGGTAATGGTGTATAAATGCTTTTGCAGTCGGTCAGAGTTTTTAAATGTTTGCCCTTCAGTATACATTTCTATTAATTCTGCACTTGTTCTAATAGTTGTCATCGGGGTTCTAAACTCATGTGATATGGTCGAAACTAAGTTGGTGCGTAACTCGTTTAGTTTTTGTTCCTGAGCCAGTGTTTTCTTAATAGATTCCTCTGCTTCTTTTTGTACAGTAATTTCTCTTGTTCCTGAATGAAAACTAACCGGGATTCCATTTACTTTAACTAAATTAGCTTTGGTTTCAAACCATACGTACTGTCCATTTGTGTCTCTATATCTAGTTTGTACGGTCACATCTTCCTTTTTAGTTAATAAAATTGAAATGTTCTCTTGTAGGTTTTCTACATCATCGGGATGTGTAAATGCTAAAGGTGATTTTCCTATTAAGTATTCAGGACTGTAGCCTAAAAGTTTGTAAACGGAGGGAGAGACATATTGAAAAGTAGTATCTAAATTATGCAAACAAACTAAATCAAGTGTGTTATCTGCCAAAAGTCGGTACCTGTTTTTAGCTTCATTAAGTTGGATTGCTTTATTTCTGAAATTTTCCTCTGTTAGTAATTTGTTTTCTGCTTCTATTTTTTTTCTTTCGGTAATATCTATAATCTGTGGAATATAATGCATAATTGCTCCTTCATTATCCCTTACTACTGATACAGACAAATGAACCCATACTATAGATTTGTTTTTATGGATGTATCTTTTTTCCACATTGAAATTTGGCGCTAAACCTAAAGTCAATCTTTTTTTATTGATTACATCTGCTTCTATATCATCTGGATGGGTCATCATTAGGCAAGTTAATTTTTTAAACTCTTCCTTAGAATAGCCTAATATTTCCCATGATCTTGCATTTGTTTCGATCCAAAAACCATCGAGATCTATAATCGCCATTCCTACAGCAGAATGTTCAAATGCCCCTTTAAATTTTTCCTCACTTATGCGTAATTCTTCACTAACTTTTTTCTTAGTGGTGATATCCGTTTGAGCTCCTATCATACGAATCGCTTTGTTTGATTTGTTTCGGATAATATAGGCCGTATCTATTAAATAAGCATAAGAACCATCAGATTTTAAATAGCGAAATTCATCGTACCAAGTTGTTGCTTTACTTTCAAGTGTTTTGTTGACGTTTTTAAGAACTCTTTCTAAGTCATCAGGATGAATCAGGTTATTAAATTCGGTTACTTTTAAAAAGTTATTTTTGTTATTTATTTTATGACCAAAAAGCTTCGTGTAGTTTTCTCCAATTATAAGATTTTCAGATCTTATTTCCCAATCCCAAATTACATCAGATGTTGCTTTAGTGGCATAAGTAAAACGCTCATTGCTAATTTTCAACGCTTCTTCGGTGTTTTTTTGGTGGGTAATATTGTTGAAAGAACAAATTACATAAAGCAATTCCTGATTATTGTTAAAAATGGGTATAGCATCAACCAATAACCAAACCAAATCTTTTTTGGTTGGTCGATGAACCCCCATTACTATATTGTTGACTGGTTTTAAGGACTGTATGCACTGCGGTACAGGATGTTCTTCCGGTTTAAAGTTGGTGCCATTTTCGTGAATTACCTGCCAGTAGTCATTAAAAGAGGTCTTTCCTAAAAGTTGGTCTTGCGTAAGTCCAAGCATCTCGCAGGCAGCTAAATTATTTTCTAAAATTTCCGAGTTGGGTCCTTGAACCAAAATTCCTACGGCGGTATTATTTAAAATATTTTTGATTAATTCTCTACTTTGGATTATTTCCGCTTCTATGTTTTTACTTTCTGTGATGTTAACACTAAAACCAATCATCATTTTAAAACTTCCATCATCATTAAAAACGGGAGTAAATTTGCGGTTATGATAGGTTTTACCGTCATTTACTGCATGTAAAGTTTCCTCCCAGAAAGAGGTCTCTCTGTTTTGAAGTGTGGCGAGAAACCTTTCTCGACGACTCTTGGCAATGGAGGAATCTCTATTCAGGTGTGCTGCGTATTCAAAATCATCTTTCCCAATGATAAATTCACGAAGTTCTTTGTTTTTAATAGCAACAGGATTTAAATATTGGTATTTATGGTGGATATCAAAAACCACAACATCGGTTGGTAAACTATTCAATATAGTTTCGTAGAAATCTTTTTGTTGATTCAGTTTCTGTTCAGTTTCTATAAATTCTGTGATGTCCGTGCAGTTGCCAATATAAAAAGGTCCTTCATCCTTTTCAAATAATTGTACACAAGAGGAATGCCAAACATAGTGCCCTTTCTTGTGTAGTAATCTATAGGAAATTTGTTTGCTATTTTTTTTATTAAGAGTTATAGAATTGAAGTAGACAGTACACTTTTCAATGTCATCTGGATGGATAAATTGGGAAAAGTTTGTTCCAATAACTTCAATCAATTCGTGTCCCACAGAAGTTGTCCAATTTTTTGATACGTAAGTGAGCACTCCTTCTAAATTAATCTGATATAAAATCTCCTTTGAATTTTCTTCAAACATTTGAAATTTTATTCTATTGTGATTCTTGAGCGCTTGCAACTCTTGGTTCTTTATATTTAGCTGTGCTATAGATTCTATGCTGCTAACGGATTGTTTTATGATTTTTAAATCATTGCAGGACAATTCTCTGGACGTTTTATCTAATATGCAAAGTGTTCCTGTAAAAAGTTCAGATATGGTTATAGGAAAACCTGCGAAAAACTCAAAAAAGGGAACCGACTCAGTATGGTCAAGTGATTGATATCTGCAATCTTTTTTGATGTCAGAAATAAGTAAGACTTCATTGTTTTTTACTAATTCTTCAAAACAAATAATATCGTTTGGATTACTTAAAGTCTCCAAGCCAACCTTAGCTTGAATAGAATGATTTTCATGCTCACGGAATGTGATAAAAGCAGCTGAAATTATACCTATTTCGGAGAGAAATAATAAATTTTCTTCTAATTTTTTTTGGAAGCTAGTATTTAACAGCAAATTAGAATTTGCCTTTTTAGTCTTTGATAAAGGTTTTATTACCATAAAAAGGATTACTTATGAGGTATTAAATTAAACTACTGGTTTGGAAATCATTTGCAAATGAACGCATATTTAATTATAAATGAACCGTGATTAAAAAGGAAATTTAGATTCTTGTGGAAATCAATCTTAAAAGTAAGTTTTTTAGCCTTAAATAATATTTAGAATTCAGGTTTAGTGCATTTTAGTTTCTTGAAACTATTGCGAAAGTAGGAAAGTGCAAGGATGTTTGATTTTATTCATTGTACGTATAATTTTGTCGCGCTAAACTTTGTAACTTTGGATTTCCAAAATAAAAATATTGATTTCAAAAGCTACTATAGATACTGTTTTCGAAACTGCTCGAGTTGAGGAGGTTATTGGTGATTTCGTAAATTTAAAACGAGCCGGATCTAACTTCAAGGGGTTGAGTCCTTTCTCTGAAGAGCGCTCTCCATCGTTTATGGTTTCACCCGCCAAAGGAATTTGGAAGGATTTCAGCTCAGGAAAAGGAGGTAACTCTGTGGCTTTTTTGATGGAACACGAAAAGTTTACTTATCCGGAAGCGATTCGCTATTTAGCCAAAAAGTACAATATTGAAATTGAAGAAACGGAGCAAACGGATGAAGAGAAAGCCAATACTGATGTCCGAGAAAGCATGTATTTGGTCTCGGAATTTGCAAAAACCTACTTTCATAATACGCTTTTAAACTCCGAAGAAGGAAAGGCGATTGGGTATTCCTACTTTAAAGAACGAGGGTTTACCAATGAAACAATAAAGAAATTTAGTCTAGGTTATTCACCCGAAGCCTGGGATGCATTTACAAAAGAAGCGCTTGGTAAAGGCTATCAATTAGACTTTCTGGAAAGCACAGGGTTGACAATCCCTAGAGAAGACAGACCGTTTGATCGTTTCAAAGGACGCGTGATGTTTCCTATCCAAAGTATGTCAGGAAGAGTGCTGGGTTTTGGAGGACGGATTCTTACCAATGATAAAAAAGCAGCAAAATATTTAAATTCGCCTGAAAGTGATATTTACCACAAAAGTAAAGTGCTTTATGGGATTTATCAAGCCAAACAATCTATCGCTAAACTGAATAATTGTTATTTAGTAGAAGGATATACAGATGTAATTCAGTTCAATCAAGCGGGAATTGAGAATGTCGTTGCTTCTTCTGGTACAGCATTAACACCCGACCAAATCCGATTAGTAAACCGATTAACAAAAAATATCACCGTGCTTTTTGATGGCGATGCAGCAGGATTACGTGCTTCTATCCGTGGAATAGATTTGATTTTAGAAGAGGGCATGAATGTGAAAGTGTGTACTTTTCCAGACGGAGAGGATCCAGATAGTTTTGCCAAGAAAACATCCTATGAGGACTTAATTTTTTATTTAGAGAATAACGCTAAAGATTTTATCCAGTTCAAAGCATCCCTTTTGATGAATGAAGCTAAAAATGACCCTATCAAAAAAGCTGATTTGATTCGGGATATGGTGGTGAGTATTTCGAAAATTCCAGATAGAATCCAGAGAGAAATTTACATTCAAGAGTGTTCTAGGATAATGGATATTTCAGAACAAGTTTTGCAAAGTACTTTAGCGCAATTAGTCCAAAAAGAGGTTAATGAAGTGGACAAAAAGCAAAAACAAGTTCAAAAGGCGTTTGACTTTGTGAAAAATGAAAGTACAAATCCAGCGGATAAAGTGGATTCTCTTTATCTATTTGAACGGGAGATTATCAAAGTTCTTTTGTTATACGGAAACAAGACAGAGAATTTTGAAGAAGTATTGATGAAGGCCAATGAAGAAGGAGAAATCATAGAAGTTTCTGAGATGAAAGAATTAAAGATTTTTCAAAAAATATATTTAAGTTTACAAGAAGATGAAGTAGAGTTTACAAGTCCAATATTCAAGGAAATTTATGGTGATTTAATTAATTATTACCTTCAAAACGAAGATTCTGGTGTGGAAAAATATATAAGTCATTTGCAGGCGGGTGTTCCTCAAGAGGTAACAAGTATTATGATGGAAGATGAAAAATACGTATTGCACGACTGGATTGGCCAGAATATATTTCCAAAAACCAAAGAAGAAACACTAAATCAGAGTATTTCGGACACGTTGTTTACTCTCAGATGGTTCTTACTCAGTGAGATTATCGAAGATTTAAAAAATGCGGTGTCAAATGAACCAGATTCTGATAATATGGAATCCTTAACCATGGTAATGAATTATATCGAACTTAGAGGAAAATTTTCAAGGAAATTAGGAAGAGTCGTAGTGCGCTACCATTGAAAAACACAAAATTTCAAGTTTTCATCAAGTGGCAAGAATAAAAAAGCGCTGTGACATCAGAATCAAATTCGGATGTTACAGCGCTTTTCGTAATTCGTAATCTTTTTTTAGTTAAAAAAAAACAGGAAGAGTATCCTTTAGCTAGTGCTAAACAATCTCTAGTTTTTTTGCTTTTTCTACTAAGTCTACTAAATTGGTAACGTTTAGTTTTGTAAGCAATCGCAATTTGTACGTACTGATCGTTTTTTCGTTGAGTCCTAAAATTTCAGCAATTTCATGATTCTTTTTTCCTCCACTTAAATAACGCAATACTTCCACTTCTCGATTGGACAGCTTACGATACAAACGCTCACTCTTGCTTTGTTTAGCAATCAACGCTAAGTTTTTCTTCACGGTTTCGTTCATTATGATCTTACCTTGATAGACTTTAATGATAGAAATACCTAAAGTCTCTAACTTTTCTGATTTATGTACAAAGCCAGATACTCCAGCTTTTATGGCATTTGGCGCATAAATTTGTTCAGAAAGACCACTGAAGATAATAATTTTTGTTTTTGGAAAATTTTTCAAGACCGCTTTAACCTCAAAAATACTGGAAAGACCTTCCAGCTCCAAATCTAATACTAATACATCAATGTCTTTTGTTTGAAGGATATCCCTCACCATCAGGAAATTGCCCACGTTGGCAACTATTGAGATGTCTGCATTATCTTTAAAGTAAGATTTTACTCCAAAATGCACAACAGGGAAATTATCGGCTATACATACTTTAATCATAATTTTTAATTTTTAGAATTGTTTTTAATTGTAATTGGAGCTGTAAAATTAATAAATAAATTCTGTAATTAATTGTAAATCAATATAAAATATGATTTCTTTACTCTTTTATCACAAAACAAACCGGAATTGGTGTCATTTTATGTTGATTAATGGTGTTTAATCGTTTGTAAATTTCGAAAACAATTTTTTCTCTTCCTGAAAAGTCATCCTTATTTTTTCTAGCTTCATCCTGCGTCATTGCCCATTCTAGCTCATCATAACTAGCTCCTAATTGATCTTCATCTGTCCTGTCATCACCAAATAGGCCATCTGTTGGGGAGGCTTCTAATATGGATTCTGGTATTTTTAAAAAACGGCCTAATAAATAGACCTCGGATTTCATTAAATCGGCAATTGGACTCAAATCCACTCCGCCATCTCCATATTTTGTATAGAAACCAACTCCAAAATCTTCTACTTTATTACCGGTTCCGGCAACCAACAAGCCATGAATTCCAGCAAAGTAATATAAAGTGGTCATTCGTAATCGTGCGCGAGTATTGGCTAGTGCTAAGGATACTTTGGCTTCATTTGAATCGCCAGGAACTGCTGATTGGAAGGTGTCAAAAACACGGGTTAGGTCCGCTTCAATACTAGTAACATTAGGGAATCGTTGCTTTAACTGTTCAATATGTTCTCGTCCTCTAGTGACATGACTTACTGCTTGATGGATTGGCATTTCTACGCATAAAACCTGCAATCCTGTTTGAGCGCACAAGGTTGAGGTAACGGCTGAATCTACTCCACCTGATATGCCTATAACAAATCCATTTACCTTTGCATTCTCAGCATAACTTTTCAGCCAGTTTACAATTTGGATATTCACTTTTTCAACTTGAATTGTACTTTTTTTAGTCATAATAGTTTACGTTTTAAAAAGCAGGAATGTATATTTGCAAAATAGTTGTCTTGTGCTTTCGTTTCCCAGGATGCTTTGGGAACAAATTTAATTAATATATATGAAAAAATATCTGTTTCTTGTAGTCTTTTGCCTCTTCGTTTTGTCTTGTGACAAGAAAAGTAAAGTTGAAAGTGCTGTAACAGCCATTCCTATGGAAGTGAAGGTAGTACGTTTTGATAAAATATTTTTTGAAACACCGCCACAGAATTTAGAAAAAGTAAAAAAAGAATTTCCTTTTTTCTTTCCTTTAGGAAATGACAACAGTGTTTGGTTAAATAAAATGCAAGATCCTATTTGGAGAGAATTGTATACCGAAGTTCAAAAAAAATATGCTGATTTTGAACCCGTGAAAGAAGAATTAGAAACGCTTTTTAAGCATATTAAATACTATTTTCCACAAACCAAAACGCCCAAAGTAATTACAATAATCTCTGAAATGGATTATAAAAATAAAGCTATCTATGCGGACAGTCTGGTCATTGTATCCCTTGAATTGTATTTAGGGAAGGATCACAAGTTTTATCAGTTTCCAAATTATTTAAAACAAAATTTTGAGCAAAGGCAGATTGCGCCAGATGTAGTTTCAAGTTTTGCTGGCCGTAAAATTGCGCCAATACTAGAGAAGGATTTATTAAGTCAAATGATTTATCATGGAAAGCAATTGTATTTAAAGGATTTATTATTGCCTACTTATTCAGATGCCGAAAAAATGGGATATACTCCTGAACAAATAGTTTGGTGTCAGGAAAATGAAAGTTACATGTGGCGTTATTTTATTGAAAAAGAAATGCTTTACAGCAGTGATCAAAAATTAGTCCCTAGATTTATAAATCCGGCGCCATTTTCTAAATTTTATTTAGAAATTGATAATGATTCACCAGGACAAGTTGGAGCATGGTTAGGTTGGCAGATTGTGCGATCTTATGCAAAAAATAATGAACTGCCTATTGCGGATTTGTTGAAAACAAATGCGAAAGAAATTTTTATTAAATCAAAATACAAACCCAAGAAATAATGTCAAATAAAAATACATCAGAAATTAAGTTTCTAGTCGAATTAGACGAAAACCGTGTTCCAGAAAAATTAATGTGGTCTGCAAAAGATGGAGGAGTCGAGTTAGAGGAGGCAAAAGCAATTATGTTGTCCGTTTGGGATAGCAAAGCAAAAGAAAGTATGCGGATTGATTTATGGACCAAAGACATGCCAGTCGATGAAATGAAAATTTTCTTTCATCAGACTTTAGTAGCGATGTCTGAAACATTTAAACGAGCCACAGATGATGAAAAGATGGCAGATACAATGAAAGATTTCTGTGATTATTTTGCTGAGAAATTGGACCTAAAAAAGTAGTAAGGTAGTACGCTTCGGTGATATTATTTAGAAGAAAAATTCGACCTCGGTCAGGAATTAGCTGGTTTTGTATGCCTCTAAATTTTTCGCTACGGTCAAAAAATAGTCGGAAAAGATGGCAAAATACGGAATCGAATTTTAGTAATGGAGTTGAAGTTCTACTAAAGCAAAATCCCAAAACTAAATTAGGTTTTGGGATTTTTTTATTTTATAAAAACTAGCGTGTTTTTAAAACTGAGCATTGTTTTTGAATACTTCTTGATTTACTTCGTCTATATAACTCAATAATTCTTCTTTTCCGGTAGATTCTGTAGCTGAGGTTACAAAATAATGTGGCATTTCGGCCCAGTTGTTAGCAAACATTTTCTTTTTGTAAGCGGCAACATGAGAATCAATTTTCACCTTACTGATTTTATCTGCTTTGGTAAAAACAATACAAAAAGGAATTTCACTTTCCCCCATGTACGACATAAATTCGATGTCTATCGTTTGTGCTTCATGACGGATGTCTATTAACACAAAAGCACAAACTAATTGCTCTCTTGTTTCAAAATAATCCGTGATAAATTCTTGAAAAATGGATTTTGTTTTTTTAGAAACTTTAGCATAACCATAACCTGGTAAATCCACTAGAAACCAATTATTATTAATCAAAAAATGATTAATCAGTTGAGTTTTCCCAGGTCTTCCAGAAGTTTTTGCTAATTTTTTCTGATTTGTTATCATGTTGATCAAAGAGGATTTCCCAACATTTGATCGGCCTATAAAAGCATATTCCGGCAAAAAGTCTTTAGGACATTTGCTTACATCGGAGTTGCTGATAACAAATTCGGCGGTATTAATTTTCATTTTTTCAGGGTATAAAATTCTCCTTCTATGTTTAGTGTACGGCTAAATGAGTATGGGTTAACCAATCTTCTAACAAGCGATTAAATTCGTCGGGATGTTCCATCATGGCGGCATGACCGCATTTGTCAATCCAATACAAAGCCGAATTAGGTAATAATTTATGAAATTCTTCTGCAACATCTGGCGGGGTAACTTTGTCGTTTTTTCCCCAGATAATGCAAGTTTGAACATGCATTTTTGGTAAATCTTTAGCCATATTATGACGAATAGCGCTTTTGGCAATCGTCAACGTTTTAATCAGTTTAATACGATCATTTACAGATTCATATACTTCATCAATAAGCTCTTTAGTTGCTACTTTGGGATCGTAGAACACATCCTCAGCTTTTTTCTTAATGTACTCGTAGTCTCCTCTTTTTGGATAACTGTCACCCATAGCGCTTTCGTAAAGTCCAGAACTACCAGTTATTACAAGCCCAGCTACTTTTTCAGGATACATTTTAGTGTGGTATAATGCAATGTGGCCACCCAAGGAGTTTCCTAAAAGGATCACGCGTTCTAAACCTTTGAATGTGATGAAATCCTTAACGTATTTCGCAAAACTTTTGACATTTGTTTTCAAAATATTTTGCGTGTATATGGGTAAATCTGGGATGATGATTTTGTATCCTCGTGCAGAAAAATAATTGGCCACAGCGTCAAAATTACTGAGTCCGCCCATAAGTCCATGCAAGATCACAATTGGAGTTCCTTCGCCAGCTTCATAATAGCTGTATCTACCTTCTTTTTTATAGTGTTTTTCCATTTTTTGTGAAACCGGATTTTCAATTTTGACAAATATAGGATTTAATAAATAAAAATGAATTTTTACAACAATTTTTAATTGTAAAATTATCGAGATGGCTCTACTAATTGATACTTTTTTTTCAATTTTCAGTCCCTATTTTACTCTTTTTAAGCGGTCCTCATAGTATTTAAAAACGATAATTCTTTGTGTTTTTAAGGTCTATTTTTTATAACATTATGTTTCTTACAAATACGACAAAGGAAGGCTAATCTTTTGACAGTCCATAAATTAAGGGTTTTTGTCCTAAAGTGGTTAAACTTATTAACAAAGTGGTATATAGTGGTAAATAGTGGTAATATTTTTTATATTTTTGCTCTATATCATTTAATACTTTTTGCTTGGATACAATTGTCGGAACATATGAATGTAAAGTCGATGCTAAAGGGAGGCTGCTCATGCCAGCGCCCTTAAAAAAGCAGTTGGCTACTTCACTTCAAAACGGATTCGTTTTGAAGCGTTCTGTTTTTCAGCCTTGTTTAGAGTTGTATCCTATGAAAGAATGGGATTTAATGATGCAAAAAATCAACAAACTCAATCGATTTGTAAAGAAAAACAATGACTTTATTCGCAGGTTTACCGCTGGTGTCAAAGTAGTTGAGATTGATGCTTTAGGGCGATTGTTAGTTCCTAAAGATTTGGTGGCTTACTCCAATATTACTAAAGAGGTAGTTTTCTCCTCTGCTGTAAATATTGTAGAAATTTGGGATAAAGATTTGTATGAAAAATCAATAAGCGGCGAAGATGTAGATTTTGCAGATTTAGCCGAAGATGTAATGGGAAATATAAATGACGACGACAATGGAATATCATAATCCGGTTTTGCTTCAAGCATCAGTAGATGGCTTAAATATCAAGCCTGACGGCATTTATGTTGATGTGACTTTTGGTGGAGGTGGACATTCAAAAGAGATTTTGAAAAGACTCGGTCCAGATGGAAAATTATTTGCTTTTGATCAGGATGAAGATGCTTTAGCCAATGCTCTCGCTGATGAAAGATTTACGTTGATCAATGAAAATTTTAGATTTATAAAACGATTTTTACGCTTTTATGGAGTAAAAAGCGTGGATGGAATTTTGGCAGATTTAGGGGTTTCTTCCCATCAATTTGATGTTGCAGAACGCGGTTTTTCTACTCGCTTTGATGCAGACTTAGATATGAGGATGAGTCAGAAAAATGATTTGAATGCGTACAGAGTGGTCAATGAATATGACGAGGCTAATTTAAAAAGAGTGTTCTTGGATTATGGTGAATTGAAAAACGCGCCCGTTTTGGCCAGAACAATTATAGAGGCTAGAGAACAAGATCCAATCAAGACAACAGATGCATTGAAGGAGGTTTTAGCACGTTTTTTACCAGAGAGAGTCCGAAATAAAATATTAGCTCAGATATATCAGGCCATTCGAATAGAAGTAAATCAGGAGATGGATGTTTTGAAAGAGTTTTTAGAACAGTCACTGGAAATATTAAATCCAAATGGAAGATTAAGTGTGATCTCCTATCATTCGTTAGAAGACAGATTGGTGAAGCGATTTATGAAAAACGGAATGTTCGAAGGAGAACCAGAGCGCGACTTTTTTGGTAATTTTTCGGTTCCGTTCAAAACAGTGGGAAAATTAATCGTTCCAGATAACGCCGAGATTAAAGAAAATAATAGAGCGAGAAGTGCAAAATTACGAATAGCTGAAAAGAGGTAATTCTAAGCTTCGTAGGTGTAACGTAAAATATAAACAATAAAATATACCCAATTGCAGATCTTCTCTACTTTAGAGATAGGTTGGGGTTGATAAAAAATGAAAAACGGAGTATACAGTTTACTAAAAGCAAGGTTCCTTGTCAATGAGGATGCGGTTAAAAACTGGCGTTTTATCGTTTTTATAATTCTGTTGGCTATTTTAATGATAGCAAACACCCAACGATTTGAACAAAAGGTATTTAAGATCGCAGAATTGACAAATAAAGCCAAGGAGTTGCGATCAGAATTTGTCGATAGGCGCTCAGAATTAATGAAATTAAAAATGGAATCGACTGTTTCAGAGAAAATGATAGAAAAAGAAATTTTCCCATCAACAGTTCCTCCAGTAAAAATAAAAGTTAAAGCAGAAAAAGCGAAAGGGTTTTTAGAAAAATTATGGCAGTAGAAGATAAACACATATCGTACAGAATTTATCTGGTAGCTTTTGGCATTTTTGTCATGGCTATTGCTATTGCTGTGAAATTAACAAATATTCAGTGGGTCGAAGGAGATTATTATAGAAAGTTAGCCAAGGAAAGAACGGTTAGAAACTTTGTGATTCCAGCTAATAAAGGAAATATTTATTCAGCTGACGGAAGTCTATTGGCTACATCAATTCCTAATTATGAAATACGTTTTGATGCTGTTACTCCCAAAGCGGAATCATTTGAAAAAAATGTTAAATCACTGTCAGATTCATTAGCGACAGTATTAGGCAAGTCGTCTAGTTTTTTTGAAAATGAACTCCGCAAAGCAAGAGCTAATAAAAACAGGTATTACTTAATTGCTCGTAATTTAAGTTATACCCAATATTTTAAAATAAAAGGTTTTCCATTGTTTAATTTGGGCGCTTATAAAGGAGGAATTATAATTAAACAAGAAACAGTACGAGAGCATCCTATAGGGAAAATTGCTGAGCGCACCGTAGGATATGAGCGAACTTCTAATGGGGAGTCTTATGATGGAAAAGGAATTGAGTGGGCGTTTAGAAAATATTTGAATGGTAAAGACGGTAAGATTTTAAAACAAAAAATCGCCAAAGGACAGTGGAAACCCATTCGAGATATAAATGAGGTGGACCCTCAGGATGGATACGATGTCATTTCAACAATTGACGTATATATTCAAGATATTGCTCATCATGCCTTATTAAAACAGTTGGAGTTATATCAAGCAGATCACGGATGTGTTGTGGTCATGGAAACAAAGACAGGTCATGTTAAGGCAATTTCTAATTTAGGAAGAGCTACAGATGGAACTTACTTTGAAACTACAAATTATGCTGTGGCCGAATCTCACGAACCTGGTTCTACCTACAAACTAGCGGATTTAATGGCGCTTTTAGAAGATAAAAAAGCAGATACTAGTACTGTTTATGATAGCAAAGGTGGCGTAATAGTTTATTCAGGAAAAAAAGTGCGCGATTCACATGAAGGGGGTTACGGTAAGATTTCGTTAGCAAGGGGTTTTGAACTTTCGTCCAATACGGTTATGGTGCAAGCGGTCTATGATAATTACAAGAATGAGCCTTCTAAATTTGTAAATCATCTTAATAATTTTGGATTAAATAGACCATTGGGACTTTCAATTAAAGGAGAAGGAAAGCCTTACGTTCCGCAACCCAGCGATAAAAATTGGTCTAATATTTCCCTTCCATGGATGGCTTTTGGTTACGGAGTATCGATCACGCCAATGCAAACCTTAGCTTTTTACAATGCGGTTGCTAATAATGGTGAAATGGTCAAACCTCAATTTGTTTCTGAAATCAAAGAATGGAACAGAACCATCAAAAAATATGAGAAGGAAGTTTTAAATCCAAGAATTTGTTCTCCAGCAACTATTGCAAAGCTAAAAGCAGTTTTAGCAAATGTGGTAAAAAAAGGAACGGCTTCGAAATTATATTCTAAGGATTTTTCTATGGCAGGAAAAACTGGGACAGCAGCTGTGAATTACGGAAAGGCTGGTGGAGTTGGAAAATATTATGCATCTTCTTTTGTGGGTTACTTTCCTGCTGATGAACCTAAATATTCGTGTATAGTTGTCGTGCATAAACCAAGTACAGCACTCAATAATTACTACGGTGCGGATGTGGCAGGTCCCGTTTTTAAAAGAATTGCACAAAAGATTTTTACCGATGCGCCTTCCACAAATGAGATTAAAAACTTGGACAGAAAAATTCCAAAACAAGAAAATAATTATGATGCTTACTATTCTAAATATCAAAAGAAGCAACAAATAATTCCAAATTTAAAGGGAATGTCAGGAATGGATGCAGTTGCTTTATTAGGAAATTTGGGCATGAAAGTGAAGGTTATAGGGGTTGGTAAAGTTAAAAAACAATCGCTCGAAGCGGGACAGAATTTAGTAATAAACACAACGATATTATTGGAATTATCATGAGTATACTAAAAGACATATTGTACAAAGTAGCTATCGAAGCCGTGAAAGGTTCGACAGATACCGCCATAAACAAAATGGATTTTGATTCTAGAAAAATAGAAAATGATGACATTTTTGTAGCTATTCGCGGTTCTATTTCTGATGGACATGATTTTATTGGAAAAGCAATTTTGCAAGGTGCTGTCGCAGTGATATGCGATACCTTTCCGGATACGATTGAAAATGGAATTACCTATGTGCAGGTTAAAGACACGAATTCTGCATTAGCTTTTATGGCTGCAAATTATTTTGGTGACCCGTCGCAAAATTTAAAATTGGTGGGAATAACAGGAACAAATGGTAAAACTACGATTGCCTCTTTGTTGTATCAATTGTTTAAAAAAGCGGGTTATAAAGTTGGTTTACTGTCAACTGTAAAAATAATGGTAGATGATGTTGAGTATAAAGCAACTCATACCACCCCAGATTCTATTACGATAAATTATTATCTGGCAGCAATGGTTGAGAATGATGTTGACTATTGTTTTATGGAAGTAAGCTCTCATGGGATTCATCAAAAAAGAACAGAAGCACTCCATTTTGTGGGTGGGATATTCACTAATTTATCACACGATCATTTAGATTATCATCCTACGTTTGCAGAATATAGAGATGTGAAAAAATCATTTTTCGATCATTTGCCTAAAACTGCTTTTATATTGTCTAACATAGACGATAAAAATGGGCAGGTAATGTTGCAAAATACTGCCGCTAAAAAGTGCACTTATGCTTTAAAAACTTACGCTGATTATAAAGCACAAATACTGGAAAACCAATTATCGGGGTTGCTGCTTAAAATAAATGGAAACGAAGTATGGGTTAAGTTGATAGGAACCTTTAATGCTTATAACCTGCTGGCTATATACGGTACTGCCGTTGAGCTTGGAATGGAAAGTTTAGAAGTACTGCGATTGTTATCTGATTTAGAAAGTGTTTCAGGTCGTTTCCAGTTTATCGTTTCTTCAACTAACATCACGGCAATTGTGGATTATGCCCATACTCCAGATGCTTTAGATAATGTGCTAAAAACTATCAATGCTATTCGTACAAAAAACGAACAATTGATTACAGTTGTAGGTTGTGGAGGAAATAGGGATAAGACCAAGCGACCTATTATGGCTGGAATTGCATCGGAGCTCAGTGATAAAGCAATTTTCACTTCGGACAATCCTAGAAATGAAGAGCCAGATGCTATTATTGCTGAAATGGAACAAGGTGTAGCGCCTCAAAATTATAAAAAAACATTGACCATAAGCGATAGAAAGCAAGCTATAAAGACAGCTTGCCAATTGGCGCAGCCGAATGATATTATTTTGATAGCCGGAAAAGGACATGAAACCTATCAGGAGATCAAAGGGATTCGGCAACATTTTGATGATATGGAAACAGTAAAAGAAGTTTTAGAACAATTAGGGAAATGATAGTTTAATCGGTTGCTATTATTTGTTTTGCGAATAGCCATCAGATTGGAAAGTAACGAACAACACAGCAACGATTAACCAAATAAACAACGATATATGCTATACTATTTATTTGAATATTTAGATAAAACATTGGATGTTCCAGGAACAGGGGTTTTTCAGTACATCACGTTTAGATCGGCATTAGCATTTATGCTATCGTTATTACTGTCCACTATTTATGGAAAAAGAATCATTCGATTTTTGCAAGCACAACAAGTAGGGG
The DNA here is from genome assembly GCF_900142695.1 of Flavobacterium xanthum. Taxonomy (GTDB): domain Bacteria; phylum Bacteroidota; class Bacteroidia; order Flavobacteriales; family Flavobacteriaceae; genus Flavobacterium; species Flavobacterium xanthum. The sequence continues at coordinate 106,458 of NZ_FRBU01000005.1, forward strand.
AGACTGTTCGAGAGTTAGGGTTGGCAGGCCAAAATGAAAAAGCGGGAACACCCACGATGGGAGGGTTAATCATAATTTTTGCCACTTTAGTGCCAGTTTTACTGTTTGCGAAATTGCATAATATTTACATCGTATTGTTGATAGTGACCACGTTATGGATGGGAACGATTGGATTTATTGATGATTATATTAAAATTTTCAAGAAAGATAAAGCAGGTTTAAAAGGGATATTTAAAGTTTTTGGACAAGTTGGTTTGGGTTTGATAGTAGGAATCGTTCTATATTTTCATGCTGGTGTAACTGTAAGAACGGATACGGGTAAAGTAGACGTTTTTAAAACGTCGACGCAAACCGTTATTATGCCTGCGCCCATCGAAGAAAAATCTACGGCAACGACAATTCCCTTCTTTAAAAACAATGAGTTTGATTATGCCGAATTGCTGGCTTGGACAGGGGACGGATATGAAAAATGGGCTTGGTTAATTTTTATTCCGGTAGTAATTTTTATTATAACGGCAGTTTCAAACGGCGCTAATCTAACAGATGGAATTGATGGTCTTGCTGCGGGAACTTCGGCTATTTCGGTACTCGCATTGGGAATATTCACATTCGTCTCAGGTAATATTATTTTCTCTAATTATCTGAACATTATGTATATCCCTAATTCTGGTGAAATGACGGTTTTCATAGCCGCATTTGTAGGGTCATTGATCGGATTTCTTTGGTATAATTCCTATCCAGCATCCGTTTTTATGGGTGATACCGGTAGTTTGACAATTGGCGGAATTATAGCAGTTCTTGCAATTGCAGTTCGAAAAGAAATGCTCATCCCTTTATTGTGTGGAATTTTTCTTGTCGAAAATTTATCTGTTGTTCTTCAAGTAAGTTATTTCAAGTACACGAAGAAACGCTTTGGCGAAGGCCGAAGAATATTTTTAATGTCTCCTTTACATCATCATTACCAGAAAAAAGGGTATCACGAAAGTAAAATTGTAACCCGTTTTTGGATTGTTGCTATCATGCTGGCCATATTGTCAATTGTCACTTTAAAATTAAGATAGTATGCGGCTAGTAATCTTAGGTGGTGGAGAAAGTGGTGTTGGTACTGCTATTCTAGGTAAGAAAAAAGGGTACGAAGTTTTCGTATCTGATTTTGGAAAAATAAAAGGAAATTACAAAGAGATTTTATTGATAAATGGAATTTCTTGGGAAGAAGAAAAGCATACGGAGGAGTTGATCTTGAATGCTGCTGTGGTGATGAAAAGTCCAGGAATTCCGGATAAATCTCCAATAGTAAAAAAGCTGAAGGAACGAGGAATTCCAGTGATTTCAGAGATTGAGTTTGCAGCTCCTTTTACGAAGGCAACAATTATAGGTATAACCGGAAGCAACGGAAAAACGACTACAACAATGCTGACACATCATTTGTTGAAATCAGCTGGATTGAATGTAGGATTGGGCGGCAATATAGGAAAAAGTTTTGCTTGGCAGATTGCTGATAATAAATACGATTCCTATGTGCTGGAGTTGAGTAGTTTTCAACTGGATGGAATTATTGATTTCAAACCCCATATTGCTATTATTACGAATATAAGCCCAGATCATTTAGATCGGTACGAATACAAATATGAAAATTACATTGATTCAAAATTCAGAATAACAATGAATCAAACAGAAGATGATTATCTCATCTATGATGCAGATGATGAAGCCATATGCAATTGGTTCAAAACGCACACAACAAAAGCAAAATTAATCCCTTTTTCATTGACTAAAATTTTCAGCGAAGGAGCCTATATAAAAAACAATAAAATGGAAATTAAGATCAGTCAGGAAGAGTTTACAATGGACACAGAACACATTGCTTTAGAAGGAAAACATAATATGAAAAATGCAATGGCAGCAACCTCTGTGGCTAAATTAATGCAAATAAGAAAGGCTACAATTAGAGAAAGTCTTTCTAATTTTCAAGGAGTAGAACACCGTCTGGAAAAGGTTTTAAAAATTCAAAATGTTCAATATATTAATGATTCTAAAGCAACCAATGTTAACGCAACCTTTTTTGCTTTAGACAGTATGAATACACCAACGGTTTGGATTGTGGGTGGTGTCGATAAAGGGAATGATTATAACGAATTAATGTCCTTAGTTCGTGAGAAAGTAAAAGCAATTATTTGCCTTGGTGTAGATAATAAAAAGATTATTGATGTTTTTGGGAATGTGGTTGACATGATGATTGAGGTGGATAACATGAATGATGCAGTTCGAATGGCACAACGATTAACTGAAAAAGGGGACTCTGTATTATTGTCTCCGGCCTGCGCTAGTTTTGATTTGTTTGAAAATTATGAAGACAGAGGGAATCAATTTAAACAAGCAGTTAAAAATTTATAGAAAAGTTTTATCGTATGAACGAAAGTAAACTTTAAAAAGAAAATGATATGAAACAATTAATAGGCAATCTAAAGGGAGATAAAGGGATTTGGTCATTTGTGGCCTTATTGGCCTTGTTTTCGTTTATGCCTGTTTTTAGTGCAAGTAGTAACTTGGCCTATTTAGGGCATGGAACAGGAAATACTTTAGGGTATTTAGTAAAACACTCGGGTCATATTTTTTTTGGTTTTTTAATCATTTTTTGGGTTCACAAAATTCCGTATCAATATTTTAGATCTATTTCTAAATGGCTGTTGCCCGTTGTTTGGGTTGTTTTAGCCATAACAATGATAAAAGGTACAGTGATAGGTGGAGCCAATGCAAGTAGATGGCTTCAGATACCATTTGTAGGTATTTCATTTCAACCTTCGGCTTTTGCGGCCTTAGTTTTGTTTGTATTTGTTGCGCGTTATTTGTCTAAAACAAGAGAGAAACCAATTGATTTTGTAGAATCATTGAAAGAGCTGTGGCTCCCCGTTTTTATTACCTTGATTTTTATTCTTCCTTCGAATTTTTCGACTACGGCATTAATTTTTTCGATGATATTAATGTTGGCATTCATAGGAAAGTATCCTATGAAATATATCGCAGTAATAGTAGGATCAGGCATTGTATTTCTAACCTTCTTTGTTTTGATTTCTAAAGCTTTTCCCGATGCTAAATTTTTTAGCAGAGTAAGAACTTGGGAAAGTCGTATTGAAAATTTTAGCACCGATAAACCAGATGAAGATGATTATCAAATAGAAAAGGCAAAAATTGCTATTGCATCAGGCAAGATTTATGGACTAGGACCTGGTAAAAGTGTTCAGAAAAATTTCTTACCTCAATCTTCATCGGATTTTATTTATGCCATTATTGTTGAAGAATACGGATTAATAGGTGGATTAGGCGTTTTGTCGCTCTATTTGTTATTGCTTTTCCGATTTGTAGTAGCTTCGCATAAAGCCACAACACTATTTGGAAAACTGGTGGTTATAGGTCTTGGTTTTCCAATGATTTTTCAGGCCATGATTAATATGGCCGTAGCTGTAGAATTATTACCTGTTACGGGACAAACACTGCCGTTGATTAGTAGTGGAGGAACTTCTATTTGGATGACCTGTATTGCTTTAGGAATCATTATTGGTGTAACTAAGAAAGAAGAAGAAATTGCTCAAGAATTAAAAGATACTGCAAAAAGGGAGGAAGCGCTACAAAAATTAATCGATAGAGAGTTAGAAGAAGACTTCGTTTTAGATGAAGCGTATTCAATCGAAGACAAGGCAAAAAATCCAATGCAGGCAGTTTTAAACAAGTAGGCCATTTTATACCTTTAAATTTTTAAAATAATAGCAACTCAGTAACTTTAAAAAAATGAAACAATACAAATTCATATTAAGTGGTGGCGGAACTGGAGGACATATCTATCCGGCAATTGCTATTGCAAATGAATTGAAGTCTCGTTTTCCTAATGCCGAATTTCTATTTGTTGGTGCAAAAGATAAAATGGAGATGCAAAAAGTGCCTCAGGCAGGTTACAAGATCATCGGACTATGGATTGCAGGATTACAACGAAGACTAACATTTGACAATACTCTTTTTCCGGTAAAACTAATTAGCAGCTTGCTAAAGTCACGCACTATAATCAAGCAGTTTGAGCCAGATGTAGTTATTGGTACTGGAGGTTTTGCCAGTGGTCCACTTTTACAAATAGCGGTAATTGCAGGTATTCCAACGGTGATTCAGGAACAAAATTCCTATCCTGGAATTACCAATAAGTTATTGAGCAAAAAGGCAAAAAAGATTTGTGTTGCCTATGAAAACTTAGAACGCTTTTTTCCAAAAGAAAAAATGATTTTAACTGGAAATCCGGTGCGTCAGGATTTAATTGATATTGATTCCAAAAGAGAAATAGCGTTACAGCATTTTGATTTAGACCCTAAGAAAAAAACACTTTTAGTTTTAGGAGGTAGTTTAGGAGCCAGAAGAATAAATGAGTTAATTGCGAAAGAAATTTTGTTGTTTGCAGCTCATAATGTGCAAGTAATTTGGCAATGTGGTAAGTTGTATTTTGATGATTATAAACGTTTGGAAGAGAATGATAATATTCAGATTCATTCTTTTATTGATAAAATGGATCTGGTTTATGCAGCGGCAGATATCGTGGTTTCTCGCGCAGGAGCTTCTTCCGTATCGGAATTATGCATTGTTGGTAAACCCGTAATTTTTATTCCTTCTCCTAATGTAGCTGAAGATCACCAAACTAAAAATGCGCAAGCGATAGTTGATAAAAATGGAGCTATTTTACTTAAAGAAGTAGAGCTAGATTCTCAATTCGGTACTGTATTTGAGTCTTTGATTAAAGATGAGGCAAAACAAAAAATGCTAAGTGATAACATAAAACAATTGGCAATGCCAGAAGCAACAATACGAATTGTTGATGAAATTGTTAAGCTGATAGATAGAAAATAATAGAGATAAAGAAAGAAACGAAAATGAACTTGAATCAAATACATAACGTCTATTTTATTGGAATTGGTGGAATCGGGATGAGCAATTTAGCTCGTTATTTCAAAAATTTGGGAAAACAGGTTTGCGGATATGATAAAACGCCTTCTGTTCTAACAAATGAATTGATGGAAAGTGGAATTGCAATTCACTTTGAAGATAGTATTGATTTGATCCCTAAAGATTTTTTTATCGAGAATACGCTAGTAATTATTACACCGGCAGTACCAGTTACGCACTCGGAATGGAATTACTTCGTGGAAAGAGAGTATGAAATAAAAAAGAGAGCCGAAGTTTTAGGATTAATTACTAAGGATACGTTTTGTTTTGCAGTTGCAGGTACCCATGGAAAAACAACGACATCGGGGATTTTAGGACATATATTATACCAAAGTGGCGCTGACGTCACTGCTTTTATAGGTGGAATAGTTGAGAATTATAATTCAAATTTAATAGGAAGTGGTACAACAGTAACGGTAGTTGAAGCAGATGAATTTGATCGTTCCTTTCTGCATTTGCATCCCAATATTGCTTGCATTACATCCATGGATGCTGATCATCTTGATATTTACGGGACAAGTGAAGCTATTGAGGCGTCTTTTATGGAATTTGCAGCTAAAATAGAGGATAAAAATAATCTTTTCATCACAAAAGAATTACCATTAGAAGGGTTAACGTGTGCGGTAAATGAAGATGCTATTTATAAAGCGTTTAACATAAGAATAGGAGACGGAAGCTATGTTTTCGATGTACAAACACCTACTGAAATAATTAAAGATTTACATTTTGGATTGCCAGGACGTCATAACTTAATGAATGCGGTAATGGCTATTGCAATGGCAAATTTATTCGGCACCCCAACCGATGCCATTGCAAATGCCATTGCATCATTTAAGGGGATAAAAAGAAGGTTTTCGTACCAAATTAAAACAGTAGCTAAAGTTTATATTGATGATTATGCACATCATCCAACAGAAATAAATGCGGTGCATCAAGCTGTACGGGAATTGTATCCCAATCAGAAAGTGCTAGCGATTTTTCAGCCTCATTTGTACAGCAGAACAAGAGATTTTGCTGATGAATTTGCCAAAAGTTTGTCCCACTTTGATGAAGTTCTTTTGTTAGATATTTATCCGGCTCGGGAACTGCCTATACAAGGTGTAACTTCGCAATGGATCATGGATAAGATGCTGCTTAATAATAAGAAATTAGTTGCCAAAAATGATTTGATTACCGCGATATTGGCAAGTGATGCAACGGTAGTTGTCACTATTGGAGCAGGAGATATTGGAGAATTAGTACCATTAATTAAAAAAGCAATCAATGAAACTCTTTAATTGGACCAATATTCGATTGATACTGATGTTTGCATTAGTAGTTTTTCTGTTTTCTTTTACGTCAAAACGAAATGAAAATAGGAAATTGACCAAATCTGAAGTTATTTTTGTTGGAGATAATGACCCCTTTGTTAAACAAGAAACGGTTAATAAATTGTTAATAGAAAATAATAGAGAGGCATCCAGCATTCAAAAAGTTAATTTAGATTTGAATACGCTGGAGACAAATCTCAATGCACAAGAAATGATTGAAAAATCAGATGTCTATGTGAGTATTGATGGTGTGTTAAAAGCAGTGGTGAAACAAAAAACTCCTATTGCTAGAGTTTTTGATAATGGAGGTTCTTTTTATATTGATTACGAAGGGAATAGAATGCCATTGTCAGCTAATTTTACAGCCCGAGTTCCACTTGTTTCAGGAGGAATAAATAAAAATAATAACGAAGATTTAGCCCACTTATTTCGCACAATTTATGATGATGAATTTTTGAAAAAAAACATTATCGGAATTGAAATTATGCCAAATGGTAGCTTAAAAATGCACAACAGAAATTTTGATTATCAAATTGATTTTGGTAAATTGATTAATGTGGAGCGTAAATTTAAAAATTACAAAGCTTTTTTTCAAAAAGCAGTTTTAGATAGTTCGTTGTATAAATATAAAAAAATTGACCTCCGGTTTACGGAACAAGTAGTTTGCACTAAATAATAGATAATGGAAAAAGAGAATATTGCAGTAGGTCTAGATATTGGGACAACTAAAATAGTTGCCATGATAGGCAAAAAGAATGAATATGGTAAACTAGAAATTTTAGGTGTTGGAAAATCTAAAAGTTTGGGTGTGGCACGAGGTGTTGTAAATAACATTACGCAAACCATACAATCCATACAGCAAGCTATTCAAGAAGCGGAGAATAACTCAGGTTATAAAATAAAAGATGTGGTTGTTGGTATCGCAGGACAACACATACGTAGTATACAACACACAGATTATATTAGCAGAAACAATCCTGAAGAAGTGATTGGGGGGAATGATATTCAGCTTTTAATTGATCAAGTCAACAAATTGGCCATGTTGCCTGGTGAAGAAATAATACATGTTTTGCCACAAGAATTCAAAATTGATGGACAATCTGAAATCAAAGAACCTATAGGAATGTACGGTGGAAGATTAGAATCTAGTTTTCATGTAGTAGTGGGTCAGGCATCGTCTATTCGCAATGTGGGTAGGTGTATTCAAAGTTCAGGAATTGAACTTTCAGGTTTGACATTAGAGCCATTAGCTTCTGCCGATGCAGTTTTAAGTCAGGAAGAAAAAGAAGCTGGAGTTGCATTAATTGACATAGGTGGTGGTACTACCGATTTAGCTATTTTTAAAGATGGTATTATTCGGCATACAGCAGTAATTCCGTTTGGAGGAAATGTAATTACAGACGATATAAAAGAAGGATGTTCTATAATTGAAAAGCAAGCTGAATTATTAAAAGTTAAATTTGGTTCTGCTTGGCCAGGAGAAAATAGAGATAATGAAATTGTTTCTATTCCAGGTCTAAGAGGTAGAGAGCCAAAAGAAATATCGCTAAAGAATCTATCCAAAATAATTCATGCTCGAGTTGTGGAGATTGTGGATCAGGTGTTTACAGAAGTTAAAGCTTACGGTCATGAAGATCCTCGAAAGAAACTGATCGCAGGTATTGTATTAACAGGTGGTGGTGCTCAATTGAAACATATTAAGCAACTAGTAGAATATATTACTGGAATGGATACAAGAATAGGGTATCCTAACGAACATTTAGCTGGAAATTCAGATGAGGAAATCTCAAGTCCGTTGTATGCAACGGCAGTGGGTTTAGTAATGAAAAGCATTGAAAATAAAACGCAAAGCGCGATACGTTTGGATGCAGTAGAGCAACCCAAAGCGCCCACGTACAGGCCTACAGTTGTTCAAACTCCAGTACAAGAGGTTTATGAGAATGTTGAAGAGGAAATAGATCATAATGCGCATGAAAAACAAAATTCTACCGTTAACAGAATTCAGAAAAATTTCTTTGATCGATATGTAGATAAGATCAAGGACTTTTTAGATAATGCAGAATAAAGGCACGGCCTGAAAAATATAAGAATTAATAATAAATATCAAAAACCCAAAATTATGCCAAGCAACACAGAATTTGGAAGTATTTCATTTGATTTACCTAAAAACCAATCAAATGTAATAAAAGTTATAGGGGTCGGTGGTGGCGGAAGTAACGCTATAAATCACATGTTTAAACAAGGGATCAAAGGCGTTGATTTTATCGTATGTAATACGGATTCTCAAGCGTTGCAGAGTAGTTCTGTGCCAAATAAAATTCAGTTAGGAGTTCATCTAACGGAGGGACTTGGTGCTGGGGCAAACCCTGATGTTGGACAGCAGTCCGCAATTGAAAGTATTTCTGAGATTGAGAAAATGCTAGATCGCAATACTAAGATGGTGTTCATTACAGCCGGAATGGGCGGTGGAACTGGAACTGGTGCAGCACCTGTCATAGCACAACTGGCAAAAGAAAGAGATATTCTTACGGTTGGGATTGTGACATTGCCTTTCTTATTTGAAGGTAAAGTGCGTCAGGAACAAGCGTTAATTGGTATAGAGAAATTGCGTAAGCAAGTCGATTCTTTAATTGTTATCAATAATAATAAATTAAGAGAAGTATATGGAAATCTTGGTTTTAAAGCAGGATTCTCAAAGGCTGATGAAGTTTTGGCCACAGCCTCAAGAGGGATCGCTGAAGTAATTACGCATCACTATACGCAGAATATCGATTTAAGAGATGCTAAAACGGTATTGTTCAATAGTGGAACAGCTATTATGGGGTCTTCTGTTTCTTCAGGCGAAAATAGAGCTAAGGAAGCAATTATTGCAGCTTTGGATTCTCCTTTGTTAAATGATAATAAAATTACTGGTGCCAAAAACGTATTGTTGCTTATCGTTTCTGGAACTAATGAAATTACAATTGACGAAATTGGAGAAATTAATGATCATATTCAAGTTGAAGCAGGTCATAATGCTAATATTATTATGGGAGTTGGTGAAGATGAATCTCTTGGAGATGCCATCGCAGTAACTATTATTGCTACAGGATTTGACATTGAACAACAAAATGAAATCGTAAATACAGAGCCGAAAAAAATTATTCACACCTTAGAGGATGAACAAAGAAGTGTGCATAATCTAAGTAGTAAAACAGTGACAGCATTCGATTTGAATACAGAATCACCAGTGTCAAACTCTAGCGAAAGAATTGTTTTCGATCTAGTGGAAGATATTGTTGCTGCTGAGCCTGCAATCGTTCCTCAACCAGCGATTGCACCAACTACAATTAATAAGGAAGAGTTGATGGTTATGTCTGAATTTATTAAAAATTTAGATGTAACCTTCGAAATAGTTTCTCCTATTACTGATATTGATTTTACAATCACATCTCCTGTAGCTGAAGTAAAAGAAGTGCAGCCAAAGGTTATCGAGAGACAAGAACAAACTACTTTCTCTTTTGATTTACCGCTTTTTAAAACAGAACCAGCAGATCAAGTACGGGAAAATAAAGTATTGTATGAGTTAACGAATGAAACTCGTGATATCAAAGTAAATGAGGCTGTTCAATTTGTTCCTGTGACAGAATTAAGTGATAACGGAATCATCAAGTACTCTCTAGAAGAATATATGGATCAAGAGCCTGATTTCATGGCTAAACCAGTCGCAAAAATACCAGAAGTTGTTATTCCGGCTGAGTTAAATATTACCATGAAACAAGTTGAAAGATCGGTACAGGCGCCAGAAGATTTTGATACAATCTCTCCTATGGAAATGACTATCGAAGAGTCGTTGAGAATGAGAGCTGATGAAAGAAGAAAAAAGCTAAAGGAATTCAATTACAAGTTTCACAACAATGTTTCTAAAATTGATGAATACGAAAAAGAGCCAGCATACAAAAGATTAGGAATAGATATTTCAAACAATCAGGCGAATAATACAAATTCAAGGATTTCTGTAGGAACAGATAGCAACAACGATTTGCAGTTACGTTCAAACAATTCCTATTTGCATGACAATGTAGATTAAGGAAATCAAGTCAAAAGAAGATGACCCGAAAATTTATTTTTCGGGTTATTTTTTTTTATGCAACGTGAACATAGTAATCTGTTGTGAATTCCAGTAAATTTCTTTAAATTTGCACTTTCTTAATCCGGTATTCGTTTCTGTTTTATATCTAAAAGAAACTTTTTTACTGAAAGACTTTTTAGTATCGCTGGTTTAAAAAATTGTTATCAAAAATACTATTTCAACAATCGATTAACTAATGATCGATTAATCAAATTAATAATAAAGAATATGAGTTTATCAATACAAATCATGGACGAAATCAACACCGCCATGAGAGCCAAAGATACGGTAGCTTTAGAAGCTCTAAGAGCTATTAAATCTGAAATTTTATTGGCGCAGACAGCAACAGGATCAAAAGAAGAAATTACTGCCGATGACGAAATAAAATTATTGCAAAAGTTAGTAAAAACTCGAAAAGACAGTGCTAAGATCTTTACAGAACAAAATCGTATGGATTTGGCAGAACCAGAATTAGCTCAAATTGCGGTAATAGAAAAGTTTTTACCAGCTCAATTAAGCGAATCGGAAGTAGAAGCATTAATTGCAAAAATTATTAGCGAAACAGGTGCTTCAGGAATAGCTTCAATGGGCAAGGTGATGGGGTTAGCAGCAGCGCAATTAGGTGGAACTGCTGAGGGAAAAACCATTTCTACGATTGTTAAAAAGTTATTGACGTAATAATCAAGAATTCTTGTTAATTGATTTTTATTTTAAATATAAGATCGTTAATGATTATTCTCGAATCAACTTGACTGCGTAGTTCAACTGGATAGAATATCAGATTTCGACTCTGAGGGTTGCAGGTTCGAACCCTGCCGTGGTCACATAAAAAAAAACCGTAAAGTGCAATTTTGAAGTGTTTTACGGTTTTTTTTTGTGTCTTTTTACCAATCGCTCTTTGCAGGCTTTTTGATTGTAAACAACTGTATCAAATGCGGATTTAAAGTTTCAGTACTATTATTGAATAGAGATGGTTTTTTTATGGTTTTATTCCTTTTTAATAAGGCTTGCTCGATCGTATACTCATTAGTAGCTTGAATTAGCAAGCCATCTTTGTTAATAATACGTGGTTCTTCAATAAAGCGTGTGTTAAAAACAGAGACACGATATTTATTTTTCTTCACTTCAATTTTGAATTCAGCGACAATCGGATGGAGCATTTTGTCACTGAAATTTGTTTTTTTTATAATTCCGGTGGAATCGGTTTTAAACTCTAATCGTGGATTGCTTTTGAGTTTGGAGATGCTTGTTGAATCTTCGTAAATATATCTCCACATTATCAATTCGTCCTCAACTATAAAGTTTTTATTTTGTGCAAATGAAATGGTGGTAATCAAAAGGAAAGTGATGGATATTAATTTTTTCATTTGTACTTATTTATAATTGTTTCTTTGCGTTAGTTAATGGTTTTATTTCTTAATGTGATTCATAAGGATGCCATCATGATTTCTAATTCTTTTTTTAAGCCGTGTAGCAACAAATGATGCATTTAGTTTTTTTATAACTAGTATCATTAAATAGTGGTTGTCTTTGATGTGTTAGCGATACTTTCGTGATATATCTTTAATAAATGTCCCAACCAATATTGAGTCGCTAATAAAAGATAGAATAATGCTATTTATTAGTAATGACTCATTTATCAAATTTCATACCTAAAAAGGAGAATATAAAGGAGTTGTTAAATTCAAGACGTAAACGGTAGCGGTTGCGTTTTGCTTTACAAGCGTTTGGACATGCGAATACAATTGAATTCCTATCACCTTTTTGTTTCTTTTTGAGAACACTTTAAAAATTTGGTATTTCTGAAAATTATAAAGTTTTACGAAACTAGAAGTTTCTGCAGCGCTTTTTATTAGACTTTCTGATGGTTTTGGTTTTAATTCATTTTTAATTTTGAAATAAAAATCTATTATCAAAGTAGTCTGAAATTATTCTGCAAAAAAAAACCTCTAGATTTCTCTAAAGGTTTTTATTAATTGGAAGGCAATTCAATTATGCTTCAACTTCGAATGGAAGTATGGAAACGTATGATTTGTTATCTCTTTTCTTTTGGAACTTTACAACTCCATCTACTCTTGCGTGTAGCGTGTGGTCTTTACTGATGTAAACGTTTGCACCTGGATTATGTTTTGAACCTCTTTGTCTTACGATGATGTTCCCAGCAATAGCAGCTTGACCACCAAAAATCTTCACGCCTAGACGTTTTGATTCTGATTCTCTACCATTCTTAGAACTACCGACACCTTTCTTGTGAGCCATGACGTATTAGTTTATTTTGTTATTATTCTTGAGTATCTTCTTTTTTAGCTTTAGCTACTTTTTTCGTAGGAGCTTCTACTTCTTCTGTATTAGCTTCTACTGCCGCTCTTTTAGGAGCTGCTTTCTTAGCACCAACACCAGTAATTCCTTCGATTACAATTTGAGTAAGATATTGTCTGTGACCATTTCTCTTTTTGTATCCTTTTCTTCTTTTCTTTTTGAAAACGATAACTTTATCTCCTTTTAAGTGTTGTAACACTTTAGCTTCTACTGAAGCACCTTTTATAGCTGGGGCGCCTAAAGTGATTGTTCCGTTATCATCTAATAAAAGAACCTTGTCAAAAGAAACTTTTGAACCTTCTTCATTAGTCAAACGGTTAACATAAACCTTTAAGTCTTTGCTTACTTTGAATTGTTGCCCTGCTATCTCTACGATTGCATACATACTGAATTGTTTTAGTAATTTTTAAGGTTGCAAATATACAATTAAATATTTAACCTGCAATTAGTACTGTAAAAATTATTCTCAATCTCTAACCCGTTGCTATGGTTGGACTTTAAACGAAAATAAACGTAATTAAACAGTTGTTAAATTTTCATTTGGGTTTACTTTTCATGTAACATTGTTCGCATAATTACTACTTATAACTATATTAACAAAATTATTAACCTTATGAAAAATTCATTAATGGCTTTAGGTGCTTTGTTTATGCTAGGAGGAGTCGCTTCTGCGCAAAAAGTAGCTTTTGAGGAATACAAATTAGACAATGGCTTGCATGTGATTTTGCACAATGACCCGTCTGCTCCTACTGTTATTACCTCGGTAATGTACCATGTGGGTGCTAAAGATGAAAATCCTGAGCGAACAGGTTTTGCTCACTTTTTTGAACATTTATTGTTTGAAGGAACCGAGAATATCAAACGCGGTGAGTGGTTTAAAATTGTAACTGGAAACGGTGGTGTAAATAACGCCAACACTACAGATGATAGAACGTATTATTATGAGGTTTTCCCTTCTAACAACTTGGAATTAGGTTTATGGATGGAAGCAGAAAGAATGTTACACCCTGTAATCAATCAAATTGGTGTTGACACTCAAAATGAAGTGGTGAAGGAAGAAAAAAGACTTCGTGTTGATAATCAACCTTACGGAAATTTTTTGGCAGAAGTAAAAAAGAATATTTTTACCAAGCACCCATACCGTTGGGCTACAATTGGATCTATGAGCCATTTAGACGCTGCAACATTAGAAGAGTTCCAAGCTTTCAATAAGAAGTTTTACATCCCCAATAATGCTGTTTTAATTGTTGCGGGTGATTTCAAAAAAGAACAAGCGAAGGAATGGATTCAAAAATATTTTGGCCCTATTAAAAAAGGAGCGGCTATTCAAAGAGAGACATTTGTTGAAGAACCAATTACTCAAACCATAAAAGCTAAATTTGAAGATGCTAATATCCAAATCCCTGCCATCGTAGCAGCGTACAGAACGCCGTCTATGAAAACCAGAGATGCAAGAGTTTTGGACATGATTTCTTCTATTTTAAGTGATGGAAAAAGTTCAAGATTATACAAGAAAATAGTTGACGATAAGAAAATGGCTTTGCAGATTGGTGCTTTTAGCAACAACCAAGAAGATTATGGAAGTTATATCATTTACGGTTTGCCACAGGCTCCAAACACTGCCGAGAATATTCTTGCTGAAATTGACTTGGAGATCGTAAAACTACAAACAGAATTGATTTCTGAAAAAGACTTACAAAAATTACAAAATAAATTTGAAAACCAATATGTAAACAGCAACTCTACCATTGACGGTATTGCTGACAACTTGGCTTCTTATCATTTGTTATACGGTGACGTAAACCTAATCAATACCGAAATCGAAATCTACCAGTCTATCACTCGTGAAGAAATCAGAGATATTGCCAAGAAATATTTAAATCCAAACCAAAGATTAGTTTTGGATTACGTTCCATCTAAAGACAAAGCTCAAAACTAAGATATATCATTATGAAAAAATCAATATTAATTTTATCAAGCTTGTTCTTAACAGTAATCATGCAAGGACAAATCATCCCTCAGCCAAAACCCGGAGTCGCTCCAACTATAAAAATTGGAAAACCGGTAACCTTTGAATTAAAAAATGGTTTAAAAGTTATGGTCGTTGAAAACCATAAATTACCAAGAGTAGCATTCAGCCTGACTTTAGACAATGATCCGTATGCTGAAGGTGAAAAAAAAGGAGTAGCTGACATGACCAGTACTTTAATTGGAAGCGGAACTACAAAAATTTCGAAAACAGCTTTCAATGAAGAAGTTGATTTCTTAGGAGCCAACATCAATTTTAGTTCGAATGGTGCTTCAGCAAGCGCATTATCTAAATATTCTGGCAGAGTTTTAGAGTTGATGGCTGACGGTGCTTTAAACCCAAACTTCACACAAGAAGAATTTGACAAAGAGAAAACGAAGCTTATCGAAGGATTAAAAGCGAATGAAAAAAGCGTTTCAGCAGTAGCAGCAAGAGTTGTTGATGTTTTGACTTATGGAAAAAACCATCCTGCAGGTGAGTATGTAAGCGAAGCTACTTTGAAAAACGTAACTCTTGCGGATGTAAAAGCAAATTACAGTACGTATTTTGTTCCAAGTAATGCTTACCTAATTATTGTGGGGGATGTAAAATTCAACGAAACAAAAAAAATGGTAGAGAAATTCTTTGGATCATGGAAAAAAGCATCTGTTCCTTCGATTTCTTATAGCGATCCAAAAGATGTTTCTGCTACACAAATCAACTTTATTGACATGCCAAATGCGGTTCAATCAGAAGTTGCTGTGGTAAATATGTCAAATCTTAAAATGACTGATCCAGATTATTTTGCAGTTTTAGTTGCTAATCAAATCCTTGGAGGAGACTTTAACAGTTATATCAATATGAACTTAAGAGAAGCTCACGGATGGACGTATGGCGCTAGAACAAGTATCTACGGAGACAAACGCGTTTCTACGTTCAACGCTTCTACACAAGTTCGTAACGCAGTAACGGACAGTACTGTTGTTGAGATTTTCAAAGAATTCAAAAAAATCAGAACGGAGAAAGTGACTGATGAAATGTTAGCTAGCGTAAAAGCAGGATATATTGGACGATTTGTAATGCAAATTGAAAAACCACAAACGGTAGCAGGTTACGCTTTAAGAATCCAAACGCAAAGTTTGCCAGCTGATTTTTATGAAAATTATATTAAAAATATCAGTGCTGTAACTGCTGACGATATAATGAGAGTGGCTAATAAATACTTCTTGGCTGACAATAGCAGAATTGTTATTGTAGGAAAAGCAGCGGATGTAGCTTCTGGATTAGAAAAATTAAAGTTTCCAGTATCGTACTTCGATAAATACGGAAATGCAACCGCGAAACCAGAATTAAAAAAACCAGTTCCAGCAGGAGTTACTGCCAAAAGCGTTATTGATAATTACATCAAAGCTATTGGTGGAGAAAAAGCAGCTTTAGCTGTAAAAACAATCGTAATGAACGGAACTACAACTATTCCACAAGCACCATCACCATTGAATTTCACATCTAAAATTGATGCTAAAGGAAAACTAATGGTTGAATTAGCGATGGGAACAATGAGTATAATGAAGCAAGTGGTAAATGAAAAAGGGGCTTACGTAATGCAACAAGGACAACGCAAAAATATCGAAGGAACTATGCTTGCTGATTTGAAAGCTGCTGCAACACCTTTTGAAGAATTAGCTCTTTCTAAAAAACAAGGTTTAACGCTAGAAACAATTGAGTCCATTAATGGAAAAGACGCTTATGCCGTTAAAAACGGTAAAACGACATTGTTTTACGATGTAACTTCTGGTTTAAAATTAGCTGAATCTAAAGTGGTAGAACAAGGTGGTCAAAGCATCACTCAAACGACAAGTTATGGAGATTACAAAGAAGTTAAAGGAGTGAAAGTTCCTTTTAATATCATCCAAAATGTAGGTTTTGAATTAGACATAAAAATGTCTGACGTAAAAATCAACGAAGGTGTTACAGATGCTGATTTTCAATAATCAAATCTTTAATTAACAAACAAAGGCTGTCTATTTTAGGCAGCCTTTGTTATTTTACACACATTATTAAAAATAAAACCGTCCATTTGCGAATATAAATTCTCATCACTACATTCATAAAACGATGACCAATCACAACAAACAGACTACTAAAACTATTTCTTGGCTGATAAGTACACACCAATTAAAACAATAAAAGCACCAAAAAACTGAACTGGCGTCAGCATTTCATTGTCTAATAACCCCCAGCAAAAAGCAACTACAGGAATCAAATACGTTACTGAAGTAGCAAAAACAGTAGAAGACATTTGGATTAATTTAAAAAATAGAATATTAGCAATTCCAGTTCCTATAACCCCAAGAATCATAATAAACAAAACTGATTCCTGTACTTTTACATCATTGACCACTTCAAAAAAACCAGAGAAAAACAAGATGATAAATGCTGGAAATAACAACACCATAAAATTCCCGGTAGTAATACTCAATGGACTTAAGTCATGCAAATATTTTTTGATTAAATTCACATTGACAGCATAGCATATCGAAGCTATTAAAACCAAAATAGCATAGTAATAATTTTGTTCCGGATGATGAATTGCGCCGTTCAAAATCAACAAGGCGCTTCCTATTAAACCAATTAGAATTCCAAAAATTTGATTTCTTTTGAATTGCAATCCAAAAAAAAGAGCTCCTAAAATTAGTGTATTCAAAGGAGTCAAAGAATTCAAAATTGAACTCACAGAACTATCAATTTCAGTTTGCGCGATAGCAAATAAATAAGCGGGTATAAAGGTCCCAAATAAAGAAGTTAGAGCAATGTACTTCCATTTAAATGCTGGAATTTTAGACAAACTTTTAAATCCAATAAGCACTAAAAAAATAGCTGCAAAAATAATTCGCAACGATCCCAATTGCAAAGCTGTTAACCCTATTAATCCTTTTTTTATTAAGATAAATGAACTTCCCCAAACTAAGGCAAGAACGACTAAGTACACCCATTTTAACTGCTTCGATTCCATAAAAATAATTTTGCCTCAAAATTGTAATTATTTTATGAATTAGCGCTTCTTTTTTTAATTAATTTTGCACAACACGAATATGCTTTTAATCTTTAAAATTTACATCATAATGAATTTCAAAAAATCAATCGTAACACTAGTCCTTGCAAGTGTTTTATTTGTAGGATGCAAAGAAAAAGAATCCGAAACTGTATCAAAAGAAACTGCTGAAACAGCTGCTCCAAAAGTTAAAAAGGAAATCGCAGCTGCTAATCTTCAAACAGCGAGTTTCTCTGTTGAAGGAATGACATGTGCTGTAGGATGCGCCAAAACTATTCAAGAAGATTTAACAGGGCTCGAAGGAGTTCAAAAAGCAAAAGTAGATTTTGACACAAAAATGGCTACGGTAACTTTTGACAAAACAGTTCAAACACCAGAAAAACTAACAACAGTTGTAGAAGCTGCTGCTGACGGTAAAACATACAAAGTTTCGAATATGAAGTCGTAAACCAGACTTTCAAATTCTACAAAAAAAAAGCATTCGTTACTAGCGAATGCTTTTTTTATTCAAATATCCCATTGGGTGTAATTCAATATTTATGTTTTTTTTAACCACATGTAAACATAGTTTCTGTGCATTTTGAAAGTCGTTTCACTTTATTCAGAGAAAACATAGCTATGTGAATCCAAGTAATGAGCTATTCAACTCTCTTTTTATATGCTTCTAGGTGGTTAAATTTTTATGTTTAGCTATTAATGTCTTTTCTGTATAATTACACCCAACGGGTTTGAAGTATTATTTCCATTTCAGGGTTTCCATTAGTCGCTGCATATCGTTTTTTATGTAACTAGCCGCAGGCATAATAGAATCATAATTCGGTTTAGCGTAAAAATAAACGGAACCCGTTACAAAGTGTTTGGTACTATCTGTTGCGTAAAACTGTGCATTTGTTGCTGCATTTCCTTCTACTTGATAAAACATTCCGTACACTTTTTTGTTGGCATTTAAATACGGTTGCTCCAGAATATCATCTGCTTTAATCACGTGTTCGTAAGTTAATTTTTGCGCATCACGCAGTAGTTCATTGATGTTTTTTGCCACTGGTTTATAAGTAAGATAAATTGTTGCCTTCATTTTTGGATATGTAATGGTGAAACCGCAATCAGTCTCTTTTTTGATAACTGCATCTGCATTCATTTCGAAAGCAAAAGGACATTCGTTTTCAAAACTCACATATTTTGCTTCGGGATAATCCAATCGTAAGTAACTTGAGGGTTTAGGCAAGACATCGTCTTTACAGCTAAAACTTAAGAATGATATGGTAATAATTAGCGAAAAAGTGATTATTTTTTTTATCATTAGTACTTATTCAATCGTTACTTTAATTTGTTTTACTCTTTTCTCATCAACTGTTTCTATTGTAAATAGGTAGTTTTCAAATGAAATTTTTTGATTTTTTTTTGGAAAATTTCCTAAAATTTCAAGAATAAATCCAGCGAGTGTCTCTGCTTCTCCTTTTTTGATCTCGAATGATTCTTCATCAACCTCCAAAATTCGGTAGAAATCCTTAAGGTTTATTTTTCCTTCAAAAAGGTAGTTTTTGTCGTCAATTTGCGAAAAATTAATGTGTTCATCATCAAATTCATCACTGATATCACCAACAATTTCTTCAATTACGTCTTCAAGAGATACTAATCCCGAAGTTCCTCCATACTCATCAACAACGATAGCCAAATGGCTTTTCATACTTTGAAAATCTTTTAGCAAGTTGTCTAACTTTTTATTTTCAGGAACAAAAAAGGGTTCTCGTAACAAAGATTTCCAGTCAAATTCGTTCGTGTTGATATGCGGAAGCAAATCTTTGACAAATAAAACGCCTTCTATTTGGTCAATATTGTCTCGATATACTGGAATTCTTGAATATCCTTTTTCTATGATTTTGGGGCAAATAACTGAAAAAGACTCTTCAATTTCTAAGGCAAAAATATCAATTCTAGGGCTCATTACTTGTCTAGTGTCCGTGTTTCCAAAGCTTACAATGCCTTCTAATATTTTTTGTTCTTCAGAAGAAGTTTCATCCGAAGCAGTAAGTTCTAGTGCTTGCGACAGTTGATCTACTGAGAAATTTGTTTTTTGTTTTCCTAATTTGTTATGAAGGTAAATTGTAACGGCTCGCATGGGCAGGCTTATTGGCGATAGTAATTTATCCAAAAAAGCGATAGGGTAGGCAACCAGCTTGGCAAACTTTTTATTGTTTCTACTGGCATACACTTTGGGAAGTACTTCACCAAATAATAAAATCAAGAAGGTGATGATCAATACTTCAATAATGAATTTTAAAAGCGGTGCAGTTATGGCTATAAACATGCTTTTGCCGACGTACGAAAACAATAGTATTATTGATATGTTAATGAAATTATTAGCCACCATGAGTGTTGCTAATAGTTTTTTTGGTTTTTCTAAAAGTTTGGAAATTAGATTAGCTTTAGATTTGTTTTCCAGTATCATTTCGTCAATGTCTTTCTGTGACAAAGAGAATAAGGCGACTCCTGCGCCAGAAATTAATGCAGAACAAAAGAGTAAAGCGACTACAATTGCAAGGCCAAAAGCTAAAGTAGGATCAATAATATAAGTAAAAAACAAACTGGGCTCTGGGTCCACATTAATAAGGATTAGTTAGACAATTAAAATGGCAAGTCATTAATAGGCAAGACATTTTTCTCTGGGTCAAAATTAGTGTTTTTTGAAACATCAGGTGCATTGAATTGCTTGTTAGTTTCCCCCTCTTTTTTGGTAGTAAGAAAAGTAAATTCGGTTACCTGAATTTCAGTGGTGTGTTTGGTACTTCCATCCTCTGACTGCCACTGGCGGGACTTAATACGTCCTTCTACATATATTTTATCTCCTTTAGATAAGTATTTTTCACAAAGTTCAGCCGCTTTATTTCGAACAACTAAATTATGCCATTCTGTAGAGGTGATTTTTTCGTTGGTGGTTTTGTTAATGTAGACCTCGTTTGTTGCCAACTGAAATCTACCAATGCAATTGCCTCCATCAAAATAATGCATTTTGATATCATCTCCAAGAAAACCAATTAGCATTACTTTATTTAAGGTTCCGTTCATTTTAGAATGTGGTATTTTATCAAAGATACAGTTTTTTGGAAATACTTAATTCAATTCAATAAAATTATGTATCACAATTGGGAAAGGAAATGTTTTCAAAGTTTCACTATCGATCCCGTTTTTAAGTACGCCCTTAAGCGTTACTTTCCAAAACTTAATGTGTAAATGTTGGTGTGATAGTTTGTGAATGATACTCTTTTCATTACACTCGAGTAGACTAGTAACGGCGTTATTTGAAAAAAAATCTATTTGAATCTGTTCCTTGATAAAATTAAAGTCTTCTTCCTTTTCTGTTTCTATCAAGGGAAACTCATATAAATTATGCCAAATTCCTTTTGCGGTTCGTTTTTGAATTATCGTATTTTCCTTTTCATCGGCAGCAACTAGGTAGTTAAAGTATCTATTACGCACTTTTAATTTTTTAGATTTGACTGGCAGCTGATCTACTTTCTTTTTTTGCAAAGCGGCACAACTTTCGTTGAAAATACAAATGCCACAATTAGGGCTTTTTGGTACACATTGCAAAGCGCCAAACTCCATAATGGCTTGATTGAACGTTGCCGGATTGGCTTTTGGCATTAATTCGAAAGCAAGAGCAGCGAATTCTTTTTTGGCGGAAGCCAAGGCAATATCAGTCTCAATATCAAAATAACGAGATAAAACCCGAAATACATTTCCATCTACAACAGGTACAACTTCATCGTAGGAGAAAGAGGCAATTGCAGCTGCTGTGTATTCGCCCACTCCTTTTAATTGCAACAACTCCTTATAAGATCCCGGAAAAACTCCTGCTAATTCATAGGCGATGTATTGCGCCGTTTTATGCAAGTTTCGGGCACGAGAATAATAACCCAGACCTTGCCATAGTTTTAGAACTTGTTCTTCACTCGCCGCAGCTAGGTCAAAAACAGTGGGGAAGGCGGTAGTAAAAGACAAAAAGTAAGGGGTGCCTTGAGCAACTCTAGTCTGTTGTAGCATAATTTCAGAGAGCCAAATAGGGTATGGATTGGTGGTATTTCTCCATGGTAATTCGCGTTTATTTTGTAAATACCATTTTATCAATAGGTTAGAAAAATTCATCTTAAAATATTAGACTGCAAAAGTAAAAGTTTATGTGATTAAAATTTAATCAATTAGCTTGAATAATTGTTTTTTAAATTCCTATATTTGCAAACTCAAAAAAACAGTACAAAATTATAAATAGGAAAGAAAATGACGAAAGCAGATATCGTAGCAAAAATTTCAGAAAAATTAGGTCTTGAAAAAGGAGATGTACAGGCAACTGTAGAGACTTTTATGAATGAAGTAAAAAATTCATTAGAAACTGGAGACAATGTTTATTTAAGAGGTTTTGGAAGTTTTATAGTGAAAACTAGAGCGGAAAAAACAGGAAGAAATATTTCCAAGAATACTACAATAAAAATTCCTGCACACAACATTCCTGCATTCAAACCTGCAAAAGTTTTTGTAGAAGGAGTGAAAACAAATAACGAAGCAAAATAATAATATTAATTAATCATAAAATCGACAAGATATGCCAAGTGGTAAGAAAAGAAAGAGACATAAGGTAGCAACGCACAAACGTAAAAAAAGAGCGAGAGCTAACCGTCACAAAAAGAAAAAGTAGTTTTAAACTACTTTTTTCTTTTTTAAGTTTAAAAGTTCATTGAAATTGAAACAGAATGATTTAGGATTTAAGATTGCAGATGGCAGATTTTTTTTAAAATATCTGAAATCAAGAATCAAGAATCAAAAATCTTTAAGTTTCCCCGGGTACAATACCTGTTAAAATATTGTTTAATCCATCCTAACAATTCAGTTATGAGTTCTAAGTTATGAGTTGTTAGTTGTAAAGCTAAAGCTGAAAACCGAAAATTGAAAACTAAAAAGTTCGGATAAAAATGTACAGCGTGAATAAAGAATTAATCATCCGATCTAGTTCTGAAGCCGTAGATTTTGCCTTATTAAAAGATGGAAAACTAATTGAATTACACAAAGAAGAGGAGAAAAGCAACTTCCAAGTTGGTGATATTTTTATTGCCAAAATCAGGAAACCTGTTGCAGGACTTAATGCTGCTTTTGTGAATGTTGGCTTCGAAAAAGATGCCTTTTTACATTATCATGATTTAGGACCTAACTTAGCTTCCCAACTGAAATTCATAAAACTTGTAAGCGCAGGTAAATTAAAAGATTTCTCCCTAAAAACCTTTCAGTTTGAAAAAGAAATAGACAAAGATGGCACCATAACTGATGTTTTGAGTTCCAATCAATCTGTTTTAGTACAAGTCGTCAAAGAACCTATATCTACAAAGGGACCAAGAATTAGCGCTGAGCTCTCTCTTGCCGGAAGATTTATAGTTTTGGTTCCGTTTTCTGACCGTGTTTCTATTTCACAAAAAATAGAAGACAAAAAAGAAAAAGAACGCTTGAAACGATTAGTACAATCCATCAAACCAAAAGGATTTGGTGTTATTGTTCGCACAGTAGCCGAAGGCAAAAATACAGCCGAATTAGAAAAAGATTTGCAGAACCTGCTCAGCAGATGGACTGCAATGTGTAAAAAATTACCAACTGCTCATCATCCGTCTAAAGTATTAGGAGAACTCAACAGAGCCTCTTCGATATTGAGAGATGTATTTAATGATACCTTTAGTGGTATTCAGATTGATGATGAAGAGTTGTACAACCAAACCAAGGATTATTTGCAAGAAATTGCACCATCCAAACAATCAATTGTTAAGTTTTATCAATCAAAGGACACACCCATTTTTGAGAAATACAACATAGAGAGACAAATCAAAACTTCTTTTGGAAAAACAGTGTCCATGAGTAAGGGAGCTTATCTTATTATTGAACATACTGAAGCTTTGCACGTTATCGACGTCAATAGTGGAAACCGTTCTAATAAAGCCACCAACCAGGAAGATACTGCCATGGAAGTCAATATGATTGCTGCTGCCGAAATCGCTAGACAATTGCGTCTTCGAGATATGGGCGGTATCATTGTAGTCGATTTTATCGATATGTCAAATCCTGAAAATCGTAAAGTCTTGTTCGACTTCTTGAAAGAAGAAATGAGCGATGATAAAGCAAAACATAAGATCTTACCTCCGAGTAAATTTGGATTAGTCCAAATTACACGTCAAAGAGTAAGGCCCGAAGTTAATATTAAAACTAGAGAAGAGGATCCAAACAATGAAAGTGGCGAAATTGAAGCGCCAATTCAAATCATTGATAAAATCGCTTTTGATCTAGAACGAATTTTAAAAATCCATAAGCATGTTGTGCTTAATGTACATCCATTTGTGGCTGCATACCTCAGTAAAGGTTTTCCATCATTACGTTCAAAATGGTTTCTTGAACATAAGAAATGGGTGAAAATCATACCTCGTGACGCTTACACGTATTTAGAGTATCATTTCTACGATAAAAAAGGAAATGCTATTTTAGAATAATTTAAAAAACTCCTCAAGAAATTGGGGAGTTTTTTTTTGCTCTTTTTTAAACAGATAGTCTTTCTTTTAGGAGCTATTTCCAGCTTTACACTACAATCTTTTTATTTTTATGTCAAAAATAAAAAAGGATTTTCGCTTCAATCTGGGCTAGGGGATTTCTGTTTGAAATAATAGTATTTGTAATAACTCAGCCATAAAATAACTTGAAAATAAAGGAGCTACTGTTGTCATCAAAAATCTATTAAACAAACTTAAATTTCAACAAAAGTTCATCCTAAGACACACTGATTTTAACAATTAGGTAGTTGTCGTTTGGTTTGCAGAATTAATAAGGACAATAAAAAAGACAATGGTACTTGACACTATGATTAAAAAATTTTAGTTGTGTCTGGACCGTATTATTTCTCGGAGCAGTTTGAGGAATTGTACGGTTGTTTATTATTTTAAATAGCTGTGTTGGTGTAGACGTCAAATTTTATAAATTTAAACGGATCACTTATTAACTAAAAATAGCAGTTGGTGTACTTTGCACCTAGTAATATTTTTTTGAGGGATGGTCGGATAAAAACGGATAATCGAAGTGCTATTTTAAATAATCGCCTCTTTTTCTTTGTACGTTGAGCAGTTATGGATTTAATGACTTAGTCTGAAAAACAAGTGCGGATTACTAAGGTGTATTTTAATTTGTAATTATAAAAGCGGAACTATAATACAAGAGGAAAAAGGTCAACTACAGTCAATTAAAATTCAAAGTAAAGTGCTCAAAATCGACAAATTAAGTGTGGCAATAAAGAATTGGTAAGCCTTAATGAGACAGTTTTTGCGTGACTACTTGTTAAAAAATAGTCTTTTCAATGCCATTTACAGCTTTATCTATAGAGAAAAGATTTTTTAATATGACAGAGAGCAATCTATTATTTGATTAAGTCAAAATAGCATAAGTCCCGCTCTAATTCAAATCAGAGCGGAACTTTTTTATTGTAAACTTGTCTTTTTAGAAACTAGTAAGTTTCTTTAAATCTTGTATGGTTTGTGCTGGATTCTCGGCCTTAAAGACAAAGCTACCTGCAACCAAAACATCTGCTCCAGCTTCTACCAGTTGCTTTGCATTTTTGTTAGTAACACCACCATCCACTTCAATTAATGTCGATGCTCCTTTTCTGGTGATTAAAGCTTTTAGCTTTTCAACTTTAGCATAGGTGTTTTCAATAAAGGATTGTCCTCCAAAACCTGGATTTACGCTCATAATACAAACTAGGTCAATATCGTTGATTACGTCTTCCAACAGATCAATATTAGTATGAGGGTTTATGGCTACTCCAGCTTTCATTCCTTCGGCTTTGATCGCTTGTAGCGTTCTATGAAGATGTGTGCATGCTTCATAGTGTACGCTTAGTATGTTAGCGCCTAAATCAGCAAAAGTTTTGATATAACGATCTGGATCTACAATCATTAAATGTACATCAATCGTTTTTTTTGCATGTTTGTTAATCGCTTCCAGCACGGGCATACCATAAGAAATGTTAGGAACAAAAACGCCATCCATAATGTCAATATGAAACCAATCGGCTTGGCTGTTGTTGATCATTTCGATGTCGCGTTGCAGGTTTCCAAAATCGGCGGCTAATACGGATGGTGCGATAAGTGTGTTTTTCATTGTGTAGTTGTTTAATCTGTATTTATTTCAGATTCTTAAGTTGTTGTTTGTGCAAAAGTAGTTTTTTTTGCAGCAATTGGCGAAAGTTTTTTTGGGATGAAATTCGTATTTTATTCTGTAATTTGCGTAAGGGATTGAAGTGGAAATCCTTTTTATTTTTTTAAATAAAAAGATTGTAACGAAAAGCCCGACCCGAAGTTTTTACGGAGGGTTACGCCATATTGGTGAAAAGTGAAAAGTGAAAAGTGAAAAGTGAAAAGTGAGAAGAATTGAGATAGAAAAAATAGTACTTCAAACTTGATATTGAAAGCGGAATAGAGCGAAGCTAAACACTAGAGAAAAGTTTCGACTGATCAGTTTTTTATAAAAATAAAACCTCGGATACCCGATCCGCCGTGGCGGAGAACAGACTGAGGTTTTATTGATAAAAATAAAACCTCGGTAATCAGCCGAGGTTTCAATCATCAATCAAAAAACGAACAGTTAATCAGACCGTCGTTACTTTTATTAGTCCTAAAGTTTAAAAGTCTAAAGTCATAAAGTACGCTGACTTTAAAACTTTAGACTTTATGACTTTAGACTATTTTTATCCTAAATAGGTTTTTAGTATTTTACTTCTAGAAGTGTGTTTCAATCTTCGGATTGCTTTTTCCTTGATTTGACGCACGCGCTCCCGAGTTAGGTCGAAAGTTTCTCCAATTTCTTCTAAAGTCATCGGGTGTTGATCGCCAAGACCAAAGTACAAACGAACTACATCAGCTTCTCTTGGAGTCAATGTCTCTAAGGAACGCTCGATTTCAGTACGCAATGATTCGTGAATTAATTCTCTGTCTGGATTTGGAGATTCACCGGAACGTAAAACGTCATAAAGGTTAGAATCCTCACCTTCTACAAGAGGCGCATCCATGGATAAGTGACGACCAGAGTTTTTCATAGACTCTTTTACATCATTTACGGTCATGTCCAATTCTTTTGCAATTTCCTCAGCAGATGGTGGACGCTCGTTAGATTGCTCTAATAAAGCATACATTTTGTTGATTTTATTGATAGAACCAATTTTATTTAAAGGCAAACGAACGATACGAGATTGCTCAGCCAATGCTTGAAGAATCGATTGACGAATCCACCAAACGGCATACGAAATGAATTTGAAACCACGTGTTTCATCAAAACGTTGTGCGGCTTTGATCAGTCCTAAATTTCCTTCGTTGATTAAATCAGGAAGTGTAAGTCCTTGATTTTGGTATTGTTTTGCTACCGAAACAACGAAACGTAAATTAGCTTTTGTCAATTTCTCTAAGGCTTTTTGATCCCCAGCTTTTATCTTTTGTGCTAATTCTACCTCTTCGTCAGCGGTAATAAGGTCAACTTTACCAATTTCTTGTAAATATTTGTCTAATGATGCAGTTTCACGATTCGTTACCTGCTTGGTGATTTTAAGTTGTCTCATGTTTTTGTCTCCTCAATTTTTTAAGTGTACAAATAGTTATACGTATGAAGTTGCGTAAAAGTTACACTATTTCGAAAAGTTTTTTTTATTTTAGTATTTTGAGATTCTACATATGGGCATTGCTTGCGGCCCGGGCTATCCGCACTCGCTTTATTATTCCGCTGCGCTACACAATAAGAGGGCAAACAGTTGCTCCCATCCCTAATGCAAATGCGTGGTCAAGAGGAGTAAAGTAGTCCTTAGACGATTTCCTGCAAGGTCTTTTTTTACCTTGTAGGTATATCGATATTTTTTACATTTGCTCAAGTAAGGAAATGGCTTTTTCCAAGTTATAAGCACCCTCAATGGCATTCTTGTCAAAAACCATCATATAGGTATAATTGCTCCCCGAAGCTGTAGACCATGCTTTCCCTAATCGTAACTTGGCGGCACTATCAGAATTATCCCTGTCTGAACCTTTAGTTTCTACTACAATCACTTTGTTGTTTTTGGTAACGAGTATGAAGTCTGGATAATGATTGGATTTGTAACCGTTTAATGCAAAACCTTTTCCTCTTCCCAAATTACGGTGCCAAAAAGCGATATTTGAAAAACTAGAAATCTCCAAAATAAACTGTTGCTCCAGTCCATTCATATCGCCTTCGTGTACGTAAAGCGAGTTCCCAATATCATTTGCAATACGAGAAGGAATGATAGCAGGTTCAAATTTCCAAATTGCTTCTGTTTTAATTTTATCGATTTCAAGCCAATCATTAAATACTTGTTCAGCACAAGTATCGGCTAAATCATTGATTTTTTTCTTAATCAAATCGGAATAGGATAATTTGTACTGGTTAAAATCGATTAATTCTTGAGGCGACATATTCTCTAATATGCGCGTTACATATTTCTTGATTTCGGTATGCGCAATCGGTGGCATTTTGTCGATTTGTTTGACCACAAAATGAACTAGATCTTTAATTTGTCCTTCTTTGGGTTTTGCCAGAATATAGTTGGTAATCTGTTCCTGCATCGAATTATTTTCAATCTTAAAAGGAAACATTTTATATTCGCCGTTGCCTATTTCTTCAGTGTCAATCTTGTATAATTCAGAAGAAATACTTTTAAATGCAATCTGAATATCTTTATCAGAAAGTTTAAAAGACTTTAATAAATTGACACGATCCAAAAGAGCCGTTGCCCCATCTTCCATCAATAGAAAGTCATTTTTGGGTGTTTCAATAACAAACTTTGGCAATAGAATTTCTTGTGCTTGTTGCGCGACATTTTCTCGCATTTTATAGTGTTTCACTTTTATTCCCACTTCTGTAAACGTTGTTAATGCGAGGTTCGTGTTGTCTTGATTTTTAATTTGTTGTTGAAATTTCGCGTTTTGCTCAATTGCCATTTCTTCAATTTCAAATACTGTCGTGTTTGTTGTAGTAGTTTGTGTAGTGTTGAATGCTATTTTCGTAGCATCAAATGCGTTTTCTATGTTGGCAGTTTCTTTGTTTTGTTCAGGAAATAGAAACTCATCTAAGTTTTTTTGTTGTGCTTCTTCTTTTGCTAGTTCTGGCATAACATCTTTGTCTCGATAGTCTTTCTCACTAAAACCAGATTGTTGCAAGCCTTTGATAATGTTTTGCAACGTATTCTGGAATTTTGCCGAAGCGGTAATCACATACGATAAATTTAACATCGTGCTATCATGTTTCATTACATACGGCTGACGTAAAACACGACCTAATATCTGGGTTACATCAACTTCCGACGATTTATCGGCTAGTGATGCTAGTATATAAGCGAAAGGGCAATCCCAACCTTCTTTCAAAGCATTGATGGTAATTATGTAACGTACGGGACAATCCGGACTCATTAAATCAATCCCTTTTAATTCATCTTTGTGAGCGGTTTTTATTTTTATATGGTCATCAGGAATGCCTACAGATATTAGTTGTGCCTTTAGTTTGTCATACGTGGTGTTGTCTTCTTTTCCTTTAGATTGCGCTTGGAACAAAACAATAGGGCGAATGTATTTACCACCATTTTTTTCTAAAGCGATTGCCTCGTTTTCTAGTTTGTGTTGCAAATGAAGCGCACTTTCAATAACGCTTTCAATATTTTGATGGTTGTAAACAATCACAGGCAATTTGACCATGTGTTCTTTCTTGAGTTCTATGGCAGAAACCAAACTGACTATATTGGCATTTTGTTTGGGAGTCGCTGTCAAATCTAGGATGAAACTAGGGTTAAGGTTGTTGAGCATTTCGACACTCAAATCACTTTCGGCATTATGACTTTCATCGACTACTAGAATTGGGTTTAAACTTCTAATGACATTGATTAAAGCTTCTTTTTCTGTTCCTTCCAGAATATCATTTTCATTGATTTGAAAATTAGCTAGGTTAGAATTTTGCTCGTTTATCTTGCGGTCTTCTTTGTTTCTGGCTCTTATCGATGCAAAATTCATGACCATAATACTCAGCTGTTCTTGTACTGAAGACGGATTAAAACTTGCTCCTTGTAATAAGTCCCGTTTTTCAAATACTTGAACTCTATGGTTGAATAATGAATTCAATTTTTGGCAGTACGGATGTTCGGGATTCGATAGATTACGAACTGTTTGATCTAATAGATTACTCCAGGGTACAAGCCAAACTATGGCACGTGTCTTGGTGTCGGGCATGGCGTCAAAAATGGTTTTGAGTGCATTGCATGCAATAAAGGTTTTTCCACCTGCTGTGGGTACTTTTATACTCAAATGCACTGCGCCAGGAACGGTGTTTTGATACGGGCGCATTCCCTCGCCTGTTAAGGGATTATAGTAACCTACTTTATCCTGCCAAAATGTATTGAAAGCCGTGTCTGCTTTTTTATGATTTTGTAAATACTCAAAATAATTTTCTAAGTCGTCTATGACTTGTTTTTGGTAGGTTTTTAATTCCATTGGTTTGCTTTTTTGCCACAAAGCCGCAAAGGCTCTAAGCTTTTTACTCTTATTTTTTTTTGCTTGAACTCTTTCAGCGTTTTATCCCGACTGTTCGGGGCTGAAAGGGTTGCGTCCTAAAACCTTGTTATGTCTCTAGGTATTTTTTTGAATTCAATATTTTTTTCTCTCAAAAACGTTTCTGGTAATAGACAGTTATCCGCATAAATGATGTAGCGTTCTGCTTTTTGTTGTACGTATTCGGCTAGAGAATCATAGTCTAAGGTTGTTAAGTTGTCTTTGTCGTAAATGAAATAATATCCGGTGTCATTGTGATTGCCAAGAAAAACCAGCTCGTCCGCCGTTGGCGGACACCCCTCCGAAGGAGGTGAATAAGAGCTGCGGGTTTCTGTAAACCAAACGTATTCTCGGATTTTCTCGATTGCGATAGTTTCGTTGAGGTTATTGTTGTCATCAAACAACGGCTCGCCTAATGTGTAATAATCGAAATTTCCACCTGTGCCTTCAACTAGTTTTGAGCTTTTTGCTCCCCCTTCGGGGGTTGGGGGGATTCCATAACCGTTAATGACTCTTTTGACACGCTCAGCAGTGATGGTTTCGGCGTAATCCTCCATCTCTATCAAAATGAATTTCCGGTTGCCGCCGTCTTGTTTGTTTAAGTTTAAAACGGCATGAGCAGTTGTTCCTGAGCCTGCAAAGCTGTCTAGAATTATGGAGTTTGAATTGTTGTATGTAACTGATTTAATTAAATTAGAAATTAGCAGTGAAGGCTTAGGGTAGTCAAAAGGTTTGGTAATGAAAATACTTTGTAATTCTTTATCGCTATCTTGATTGTCTCCCCAGTCTAAAAGTAAATCTACAACAGTCTTTTTTTTGTCTTGTTCGTCAAATGTTGGAAGTCTTCTAAAACCAAAATTTTTAGTAATAAATAGTAAATCTTCTTGGCAAAATTTATCAAAATCTTGTTGTTTGTTTCTGAAATTACCTTTTACTGAAAATTCATTTAAAGTTCTATAATTCTTAATATGTACATCTTCTAAAAATTCTAGTTGCATAGTTTTATTTTGATAAATTCCTTTTTCAATTTTATCAACTTCTGTTTTTGCGACTATTCCTTTTTTAATTATTCGTAATCCGATATCATTGGCTGCATTATCTACACGCCTAGTCTCATCTGAAACAGTGTTAATACTTAGTTTTGAGACTAAGTGACTGTTTTTTGCAAAAACAAGTACAAATTCTGTGGTGTTTGCTATATGTTTAGCTAGAAAAGAAGGCTGTTTTTTTTTCTTCCATATAAATCTACCAATGTAATTTCGGTTTCCGAAAATTTCTTCTAAAGCTATCTTTAAATTTGCTTCTTCATTATCATCAATAGAAACTTGAATTCAATTAATAAATGCGAAAGTTAGGAATCTCAAAGAAAGATGAAATATTTTTTCAGAACAAAGAAAAGAAAATTAATTCTTTTCCCTG
>NZ_FRBU01000084.1 GCF_900142695.1 Flavobacterium xanthum
GTTATTTCCGATTTTAGCCTAGAAAATAGAAATGAAAACTTAAAAAACTATCTTAAGTTTCTAAAAAAGTTGCATCGCGAATAGGTCGCAGCATACTATTTCCTATTGAGGTTTCAAAAACTGGTGGTGTCACTCTAAGTTCTTCAATATTTTGTTCATATTGCGCAAGTAGTCCACTTTGTAATATGTTTTTTTTACCAATTAAAGTTTTGAAACTAGCACTATTGCTAAGTTGAAAATTGTTCTGTAAGTAATTTGATTCAAGATAGTTAGTATTAATAAAAACTCTTTCTATGCCTACATCATTTGCAAATCTAAAACTGGTGTTGTTCTTCAAATAGAAATTGCGTTTGTTAATTTCTTGATTAACTCCAGCATTGAAACGCTCAGTACTTAATTGATTGCGGCTTCTATTTATAACACTGCTCGATTCATTATTGGTCAAAAATATACTTGACAAATTATTTTCTATTTTACTTAATTCGTTAACATAATTAAAATTCCATTTTACAATAGTTGAATCATTAACTTTATGCAAAGCATCATTAGTTATTGCATAAGAGTCATTATTGAGCCAATATTTTTCCGAAATAGCAACTCCATTAATATTCGGCACTTTGATAACATGCGTTTCTTCTAACATTAAACCACCAACGCTTATGTTGCCAGAAGTTAAATCACTACCAATGCCACGAAGCGTTTTACCCGTATTATTTAATTTACCACTACTAATATTTTGAAATTTATCTTTAAAATAAATTGGTGTAGCATCTAATTTTCTTGTTAAAAACGGCACTCCCACATCACCTTTTAAGCTGCCAAAAAACAAACCAACATCTTCTTTGATTTTTAAGTTAAATGACACGTTATCCGTTTCGGTTCTACCAATATCAATGCGCTCATGATGATGTTTTTTCATCACATCAATTTCCATTACCGCATCAGCAGGAATTCCTTGTGTTGCAATAGCGTAGCCTCCTTCTAGCAAATCTACACCATTAATGTATAAATGACTTATAGGTTTGTCCAGATATTTTATTTGCCCGCTTTCGTTTATGGTTACCCCAGGTATCCTGTTAATAACCTCTTCGATAGTATAATCTTTTTCAGCTTTTAAGCCCTTAACATTATATGTAATTGTATCGCCCTTTATTGTTAAAATCCTTTCGCTCTTGATAAGAACCTCATCAAGTTTTTGCATCTTTAAACTCAGTTGAAAATCTTGCTTAGCACTTTTGAGTGGTATTTTTAAGCGAATGGTTTCGTATGAAATATGTCTTATTATTAACCACACACTATCTAATTTAATTTCTTTACTTAAAATTAATTTATAATTTCCATTTACATCCGAATTTTTGAATGCTAAAATATTGATTTCATTTTCAGAATCACTAGCAAAAATAGTACAACTGGATATTGGTTTTTTATCGACATCGAGTGCACTTCCTTGAATTTCAATCGCTTGTGAATAAACAAAAAAAGGCATTCCAATTAGGAATGCCAAAAAAATAAAGATGCAAAAATTATTATGGTTTTTAACAATCATTCGAAACGTTCAATGAAATTTTTATTTTTGGATTTATTATTACTTAATCTCACTTTTTCACCATTTACTCCTTCAACAATTAGTGTCGGCACAGCGATTTCATCACGATTCGAATATTTAAATTGTTCATTGAGAGTCATTTCGCTAAACTTTTTTCTGATTTTATAAAATTCATCCATATCGATACTCTCAAATGGTTTTCCTCCATCCTTTACAAAATAATTTTCTGTTTTTGAATCAAAAGGAAAATCTCCTTTTTTTACTTCTTTTACAACAAAACTAAAAACATTTTCACTATCCCTGAGCAACATTATCAACCCTGGTAGTCCATGAAATTTATATGGCCCAACTGTAATTGGTATTTCTGGGTTATACCATGCACTCCATTCTCTTCCAGCATAATGTACTGCTGCTTTTTTACAAGCATAACCACTAATAATAGTATCCTGACTGATTAAATTCCAATCATGATCGAGTTTTTCTTTAAACTTATAGGAATCACTTCCAATAGTCTCAAAATGTTCAGTAGTATCACCTTTATTTTGTATCAAAAAATGAAAGGGTAATTTATTTAAGAGAATATCATCTAAAGTTAGTTCTCTTTCTTTTTGAATTTTATTAAAGTTCATCATTCCCTCGAAAGTAAATAATGAACCTTGACTTGTAACAATGTATCCGCCCGACGAACCCCATATTTTTTAGATTAACCTAAGGTAGTAGTTTTGTTCTAAACAATTTAGACATGAATAAAAATGAATTTATGTTATCCCGAGTTGAATCTTGGAAACAAAGTGGACTTTCACAACAAGCGTATTGCGATCAAGCAGGTATTAAATTAGGAACCTTCAGCTATTGGATACGAAAAAGCAAAAATGAAGAAGCACAAAGCGGAGGTTTTATTGCACTGAAAAAACCAGTTTTCGCTTTAGAAAACAAATACGAAATCGTATACCCTAATGGAGTTGTGCTGCGAGTGGATACGGATAATTTAAGTGAACTTTCGGCTTTAGTAAACCTATATTAGTGTTTAGCCTTAGTAGTTCACATACCTTTTTGCTCTACCCCAAAGTTTGCGATATGCGCAAAAGTTTTAATGGTTTGTGTGGTCTTGTTACCAATGAATTAGGACGCGTAGCACACAGTGGAGAAGTATTCATTTTTATCAATCGAAATAATAATCAGATGAAACTTTTACACTGGGAATCCGGT
>NZ_FRBU01000085.1 GCF_900142695.1 Flavobacterium xanthum
TTAGAAAAAAAATTTCTAATTTAATTCAGTGTGCTTGCCAGTATTTAAAAGAACGTTTGCCGTTGTTGCGGGTGCAAAACTAACTCCTTTATACCAGTATTCAAGCTTTTTTAAACACTTTTTTTATCCTTTTCTTAACTTTAGCTTTAACTTACTGAAAATACGCTTCTTGGAAAAAAAAAATTTTCTAATCTTTTGCAATATTCTTCCTAAAAAGTGACAAAACCCAGCGTTTATGGGCGAATCTTAAAATACAACTGCATTTCATACCTTACAATTCCTCTTGTACTAAAGATTTGACGGGTATCCATAAACTTTCTTTGTAATACTTTCAACATACAACTTACTAAGTGCAGAGAACTTGAAACAACCATGCCTTAACTTTTTACTGTAAAAAAAAGCAACAATTTACTTTAGCCTTGTCACAGACAGTAAAAATCAACCAAGCTATATCATTATTTTAACATTACATTGATATAGCTCGGTCTTTGACTTCTATTAAAGAAAGTGGCCGAAGTACTATACTTACGTTTATTTTGATTACAGTAATTATAATCTTCTGTCAACCTGTACTGGCAATCTTAAGAAGTCAACTAAAAGAGAATTTAAAATTACAAGAGCTAATGCAAAAGTAGTATAGGTTTCGGAAAAAGCGTCCTACTACTTTATATCTACAGAAAACGAAAGCACCATGCTTTGTAGAAGAATTATTGCTGCCAAAACAAATTCCACAGTAGCATCTTGCACTAATAAAAAGGACTTACTAAAACAAGATTTACATTCTAGGCTTTTATAGAAAGAAACTATCCGTAAGATTGCCCTGCAGAAAAACATACAAAATATAAAAATAATTACAAGCCTTTCAATTGCGGTAAGATATACTATATGCCAAGGTTTATAAAGCAAAATGGATCAAGACTACAGGCTTTGATGAAATAAGAAAAAAGGATTTATATAATTTCTAACTTATCTACAAATGCTTTACTACTTTAAAGAGTCACTAACTTACTTTTATCTCAAATTATTGTCGACTACTTTGAATTAATTTCAACTAAGAGAACAGAAGATATTTTACATTTATATTTACAAGACATTAATTTTACTCCCATAAGGCTTCGAGATTGTAAACTAAGAACTAACTGATTACTTTAAGAAACTACAGTTTATGATTATTACCACTAGTAGGAATATAGCTTACCACCATATTGCTCAGAAAAGGAAGACTAACAAATACAAAGTGAAAATTGTTTTTTAAGATCGGAATTTATTAGCTTAAAGAACTCGAGTAACACCAGACCTTGTTCATTTTACCAAAAGAGATCAATAGATACAAAGACTACTAATTGCAATGCTAGCAAATCTATATATGGAGTTACTGGTGAAAATTTATAAAACCAATACATAGACTTTTTAATCGGTTATAAAACTTGCAACCAGAAATCTCATACCAAACACAAGCTTCTGTATCCTCAAACAATAAACAAAAATTTATTAACAGATAACACATATCGCTCCAATAAAGAACTTTTTACAAAAGTGTCTACTACACGAGAAAATGCTACCAAACTTACTACAATACGTATTCCTGATTGAACTAGAGAAAATCTTGTACTCGTTTTATTTCAAGAAATAGCTCTTAAATAATAAAATTCAGTTGTCGAATTAACTTTATATATAACATCAAATATAGAACTCTAAGCCACAAAAATCTTTTTTAAATCACAGCTTTATAACAGAGCAATTTCATATTTAGAAATTAGAATTAGAAACTTTGTCGAAAAATATAATTAAAAGTAGTAATCAGGCCATTGATTTAGAAATTAATCGGCAACACCATTAAACAAATGCTCGCCACAAGTTGGTAATTCCTATACTAAACCAGAAAAAAAAGGTCATAACTTATCGAAGTAATATCACCACTAGCAAAAGAGCAGTATAAAATAACTACTAAACCCAAAAGAAAACGTTAAATAATAATTTGAAATACATCCTGATATTGAAAAAGCTCATAATTTGCCACAAAAAATTTAGAATATCTTTGAGAAAACAACCAATATGATTTATAAATAACTATATCATTCAGGGGGAATGAAAAAGTAAATCATATTGGGCTCAAATCATAGAACACAATACTAAAATCAATTATAAACAATTATCAAATTATTTTAAAACACATTGCTATAGAAGCACCAATTCTTAAACAGAATCTTTCAATGCTAAAATTAAAGCATTCAGGAATAAGTTTAGAGGAGTAAGAAAGATAGATTTCTTTCTGTTCAGATTGTTTAATATTTTTGCCTAATCCCCAAGTTTTGTTCTTGATCAAAAAATATATAATGATCCCCATTTATATCGCCAATATCAGGACGGGACATATTTATAACAAAAAACCCTTCATCTATTGATGAAGGGTTTTTAAAGAAAGGCGACGACATACTCTCCCACATAACTGCAGTACCATCTGCGCAGGCGGGCTTAACTACTCTGTT
>NZ_FRBU01000086.1 GCF_900142695.1 Flavobacterium xanthum
TCATCTTCTTTTTTTTGTCATCTTAATTTGTTTTATATATATTTACAAAGGACTAACATTTTCAGGCAAAACACTACCGTAGGTTTAGTTCAACACACGTTTTGCGCTATTGCGAATTTTGTGCAAGCCGGACGTTTATCTTTCGCTAGAAATCTTATCTTAGCAGAAAATAAGCAGTTCCGAAGCTCGCAACAGCGCAAAGCGCGGGGACGTTGTAGGAAACCCCACATCAACATTACGGTAAACAACAACTACAAAGCTGAACTTAAAGTTTTTTAAAATCTACATCTAAAAACCAACTGAATTATTACTTTTGTGTATGAACAAAGAACAAATTTTACAAGAACTTCAAGAAGAAGTCAAAGGATTCAATGAAATAATTGCAACAGATAAAGGAGATTGGATTGTCAAAGGATTTATTGATATTTACAAAAACATCTATACCATTTCAATAGATACCAAAGTCGTTTCAAAAGTCATTGAACTATTATTAATACCAGCCTTCGAAAACTTTGCAGTCAAGCATAACTTAGAATTAGAACTTCCTGCACAACAAAACTTTTATCCAGATTTAACATTTATTTGTAAAGAAACTGGAGCTAAATTCGCCGTGGATATAAAAAGCACTTTTATTGATTCTGCGAATAAAATCAAAAGTATGACACTTGGTGCTTTCACTGGTTATTTTAGAAACAGAACTAGTACAAAAAACATTTCTTATCCTTATAGTTCTTATGAAGCACATCTAGTTTTAGGTGTTGTTTACAAACAAAACAAAGTAAGTCAAAATGAAAAAATTATTTATAAATTAGATGAAATTGAAAACATTGAATCTGTTATAAAAGATTTTCAATTTTTTGTTCAACCAAAATATAAAATAGCATCTGCAAGTCCGGGAAGTGGTAACACAAAAAATATTGGTGCAACAATAAATTTAGACTATTTAATAAATGGAAAAGGAATATTTTCAGAACTTGGAGAGGAAATTTACAATGATTTCTGGATGTATTATCTAACTAAAGATATGGCTAAAGCATTAGAAATTGAAAGACCTTATATTAACTTAAAAACTTATTTAGAATATAAACAAAGAGGAATTGATGTTCTTAAAGAACATCAAGATGAAATAAATGAGCTCAATGAGGAAGAACCTAATGTAGAAGAAGAGGATGAAGACATTGAATAATAGTATAAATATATTACAAACAGAACTATTTTCTGTGCCAACAGTTTCAAAATTTCCTACAACTAGATACCAAGGAAGTAAATTGAAATATGTTGACTGGATATGGAATTGCATTAAAGATTTAAAATTCGATACAGTATTGGATGCTTTTGGCGGTACTTCCGTAGTAGCATATAAAATGAAAAAAAATGAAAAAATTGTTACTTATAATGATATTTTATTTTTTAATCATATCATAGGTAAAGCACTGATTGAAAACGATAATGAAAAAATCGATAATGAAGATTTGGATTTTATTTTAACAAAACACGAAGATATAGATTATCCAAATTTCATCGAAATAACATTTAATGATGTTTATTACACCGACGATGAAAACAAATGGTTAGATATGGTTATAACTAATATAAGACTGCTTCCAAATGAATATAAAAAAGCTATAGCTTTTTTTGCATTATTCCAATCTTGTATCATAAAAAGACCTTATAACTTATTCCATAGAAAAAATCTATACATACGTTTTCAAGAAGTCAAAAGAAGCTTTGGGAATAAAGTAACGTGGGATACGCCTTTTGATGCACATTTCAAAAACTTCATACAAGAAGCTAATAATGCTGTTTTTTCAAATTTTAAAGAGAACATTTCCATTAATAAAGATATTTCATCAATAAAAAATAATTTCGACCTTGTTTACATTGACAGTCCATATATTTCAGAAAATGGTATTGGCTTAGACTATTTAGATTTTTATCATTTTCTAGAAGGAATAATGAATTATGACGATTGGGAAGAAATGATAGACCCAAAATCAAAACATAAAAGATTACAATTAAAAAAATCTGATTGGAATAAGAAAGATAAAATTGAATTTGCATTTGAGTCTTTAATCGAACAATTCAAAGAAAGTATAATTGTTATATCATATCGTTCCGATGGAATTCCTTCAATTGAAAGGATAAAGGATATTTTAATACTTAATGGTAAAAAAATAACTATTCACGAAAGTAATGAAATGAAATATGTATTAAGTAATAAAAAATCTTCCGAAATTTTAATTGTAGCGGAATAGTTGATAAATTCAAAACAAATATTTACGTAAAGGGGCTTCCTACAATCGAGTAGACGGCTCCGCCAGTAACTGACGGAGTGCGCCTCTCACACCACCGAACGTACGGGTCACGTATTCGGCGGTTCGCAAAGAGATGGGTTAAGTTCGATGTAAACATCTGTTAATGAGTGATAACCACGTTGTTTTAGGCGTTTCAAAGTGATGGTAGTACTC
>NZ_FRBU01000090.1 GCF_900142695.1 Flavobacterium xanthum
GAGGGCACTGAAAAACATCGTCTGTTTTGATTTGTGTCATTTTTATAGACCAAAAAAAACGCTTATAATCGAATTTTTAAGATTCGTTATAAGCGTTTTAGTTTTTAAAACTGTTTTGTATTAGAGGCTATATAAGTCTATTTTTGACTGATACAATTTCATTTTGACCATTATGTACTTAGATTGTATTCTTTACATTAATTTGAGTATTCTTTTTAAGTTTACTGTAAAAATAGCCATTGCTCCTTGCATTTGCATATTGTTAATGCCGTATGATATTGCTCTATCATAACCGTGTACGTTTTTCAGCTCACTATTTTTGGCTTCAATTTTATATCGATGTTTTGCTTTTTCTTTGTAATATTCTGTTTCCTGAAAAGCCATTTGGTCTTGGTGCACTTCTGATTTTATGGATACCGAATAGGTTTTTGTTTTAGCACCATCTTTGTAACATCCATTTTTTAAAGGACAAGTTTTGCATTTTTCAACATCAAAATAATAAGTATCAACTTGATTTGCCCCGACATCTTTGGTTCCACCTCGTGCTTTTCGTATTGCCAAATGTCCTGCTGGACAAACAAACCTATCGGCATCTTTGTTGTAATCAAATTTATCTTCATCTTTTCTAAATCCTTGTGTTATCGATGGATTTAGACGCGCTACTACTTTGATTTTCTGGCCGTTTGCAATTTTAAGGTTTTCTTTTCCAGAATAAGCGGCGTCTCCAATGATGGTATCTACCTCAATCCCATTTTGCTGACTCATTTGTAAAAGTTTAGGTAATTCTGGACCATCGCCTTTTTCTCCCGATGTGATTACGGCAGCTGTAATAATGCGTTCTTCGGTCATAGCCAAATGTGTTTTGTAGCCAAAGAAGGAACTCTCGGTAGACTTATGACCTATTTTAGCATCGGTATCCTTGGATAAAGTTAAGTTCTCTTGAGTATCTTCTACGGTTTCTTTGAGTAAGTTTAGTTTTTCTTTTACAGCTGGAATAGCGCTTATAGAGGGTTCATTTTCTATACGTTTTTCTAACTCTTTGCAATACTTCAATTCTTTTTCTAAATCATTTTCAAGGTTCTTTTCTGGCATACGTTCTTTGAATTGATCATCAAAAGTGTAAACTGTTTTGCGAAGTAGCTTGGAGCGTTCTCTTAACACATCAATGGCTAAAAAAGGATTTGATCTTGATAAGGTATGTGTGGCATCAACGATAATTGACTTGGAACGAATTATGCCTTTTTCAACAGCTATGGTCACTGTTTTGTTTATCAATAGGTTTAATAAGTCGGTGTCTTTCAAACGTAGTTTTCTAAATTTTGTCAACGAACTAGCATTGATAACTTCGTCTTCTGGATTCATATCCAAAAAATATTTAAAGGACATATCGTACCTAGATCGTTCCACTACATCAACATCGGAAACACTGTAAATTGTTTTTAGCAATAAATACTTAAACATACGCACAGGACTTTCTGCCATACGACCATTATTTGAACAGTATTTATTTACAAGTTCATCGTAGATAAATGAAAAATCGATTAATTCATTAATTTTTCTTAAAAGATTGTCCTTGGGAACAATTAGATTATATAACGAATAATGTTCGCTAAATTGAATTGTTTGCTGCTGTATTAACATCAATAAAAGCTTTATAATTACATTTAAAAATACAAAAAACGAGGCAGAAAATAAAGTTTTTCTGCCTCGTTTTTATGATAATAATTATAAAATGACTTTTTCAGTGCCCT
>NZ_FRBU01000087.1 GCF_900142695.1 Flavobacterium xanthum
CTCTTCTTGTTCTTGACATAATTCTGCTAATTTAAGGTTTTTAATCCTATCTTAAATTCACACAAAAAGTTGTACGTTTTTTGGGGAGCAGCATACTTCATAATATTTCATTATTACCGTTCCGAAATCAAAACTTCCAACTTCAGTTATTTCACTTATAGTTTTCATCAGGTTTTTTTGAATTAAACCTAAATATTGTTCATCTCGAATCGATGTTAACGAAATATTACTTTCTTCAGAAGTTTTAGTAATTACCTGATCAATCCATTTTTCCAGTAAAGTTGGCAAAGCTCCCCCTTCAGGTTTTGTTTGAATTGCTATATTGTCCATTATTGTCGAATAAAGCATTACACCTTTACCATCATTTGAATATAGCCGATTGTCTGGTGTAAAATCAGCATTAGAAACAACAAATTTTTGTTTTAAAGCAACCGTATTAAGAACATGAAGCATAAAGGATTTTCCTGAACCAAAGTCTCCTATCCAGAATTTCGCCATACTATGTCCATTCTTAACATCTTCTAAAGCTGTTACAAAGGAAGCAATTTCTTCAGAACGTCCTACAGTAATATGCTGAACTCCAATCTTAGGAACAACACCTCCTATCAATGAATTTATAATTGAAGTCGCTTCTTTGGGTTTAATGTTATCTATCATTTTGCTAAAAGTTTTTGGTAATAATCATAATTTATAGTGTAATATTCTTCATCTTCTTCAATTAAAAGATCATCAAGATTCTCAAAACATATTTCATTAATATTTTCTATTAACTGGTTCTTAAAGGCTCCTTTAGATTTTGCAAAATTTTCAAATTCACTTTGAAGTATTGAAAAATTATTTTTAAAAAAAAGCTCTAATGTTGAAGTATGAATTGGTTTAAAAACAAAATCTTTTGAATATATTGATACTGTCTCTTCCATTTTACCTTGATCTATACTAATTTCAATTTGCTCCTCTAATTCTGCTTTATTCTCTATATCTTCCAAATTTTCATCTCTTAAAAATTCATTCAATAGCTCTACTGTACTAGAATGCTGCTGCTGGACTTCCTTAATAAGAGATTTATCAAGTTGAATTTTTTTGCGTTTAACTGCATATACCTTTGGAACTGAATTAAGTGCCTTTCCCAAATCCTTATCATGTATAAATTCACTAACTATCCTTTCAAAATTCTCAAGCTGAATATTTTCTTTAAAAAGGCTTTTTTGTATAGTTTTTGTTAATTGTTTGTTATCAAAAGTTATTGACTTTAAATCATGATCAAGATAATGTATATATAGTGACAAAGCATCTTCTTGATTATATTTTGCAATAAATTTAGAACCTTCA
This sequence comes from Flavobacterium xanthum, assembly GCF_900142695.1. Taxonomy (GTDB): domain Bacteria; phylum Bacteroidota; class Bacteroidia; order Flavobacteriales; family Flavobacteriaceae; genus Flavobacterium; species Flavobacterium xanthum. Next base: position 1,330 of record NZ_FRBU01000087.1, read on the forward strand.
AAAAAGATATTTTCAACTGAAGGATTTTCTTTGTTTAATTTTCCTAATTCAATAATTTGATCCAGAAACTCTTTTGAGTTTTTATTGAAACTGGAACTAATTTCTTTAAATTTAGTTTTCCAGCGTGTTGTGTTCTGAAGGTTGAGTTTTATTTCTGTTTCTTTATCAGGTAAATTTATTTTTGAAATTAATACTAAATGAATCTGGGCAATTTTACTAATTAGCTTTGTTTCAAATTCTTCTTTTGCATCTAAAGATGATGCATAGGGATCAATAGTTATTTTTCTTTTATGACCAAAGTGTTCTCTTACCGTATTTTCGCAAAATTTAAAAATATTAGTATGAAACTCATTCTCGCAAGACTGTATGGCGTGCTTGTAATTATTACTGCCTTTCCTATATCTAAAATGTTTTCTAACTACAACATCTGCAATTTCTTCAAATTCTATTTCAATTGATGAACCATTATTAACATATATCTGTTTTAAATTATTCATTGTTGCCAGATAAAGTCTAATTACTTCAATACAGCAATATTCAATATTTACAAAATTATTACTCGAATACCATATTTTATCTAAAACGCTTGTTTCGTCTTTTGTGAGATTTAATTTTTTCTTGTATTTGTTTCTCCATTCAAATGTCGAATAATTAACTTGAGTATATTGATAATCATAATGATCTTCCCTCAATCTGGCAACGCCATCAACATCTCCCACTTGTACCATTTTTTTAATTGGTGGATTCAATTAATTAATGCGAATTCCTGATTATTGTTTAATAATTGTAAATATACTTCATTTGGAGAATCAAATTGATGCCTTTTCCGAGGT
>NZ_FRBU01000088.1 GCF_900142695.1 Flavobacterium xanthum
GGAGCCGAAACAGTAACAGTAACCGTTGCAGTATCGCAATTGGTTGGATTTAGGATTTCACAGATTTGGTAAACCAAAGTATAAGAACCAGCAGGCGTACCTGGAGCAACTACTACATCAGTACCAGAAAGTGTAACACCAGTATTTGAAGATGAAACAAAAGTCGTATTGACTTGTGAAGCCAAAACAGGCACTCCGTTTAAAGTATCGTTAACCAAAACATTAGTGAAAGCTGTTCCACCGTTGGCACCGTTTACAGTTGTTCCAGCATCATCATTAGCGACAATAGCAGGAGCCGAAACAGTAACAGTAACCGTTGCAGTATCACAATTGGTTGGATTTAGGATTTCACAGATTTGGTAAACCAAAGTATAAGAACCAGCAGGCGTACCTGGAGCTACTACTACATCAGTACCAGAAAGTGTAACACCAGTATTTGAAGATGAAACAAAAGTCGTATTGACTTGTGAAGCCAAAACAGGCACTCCATTTAAAGTATCGTTAACCAAAACATTAGTGAAAGCCGTTCCACCGTTGGCACCGTTTATAGTAGTTCCAGCATCATCATTAGCTACAATAGCAGGAGCAGAAACAGTAACAGTAACTGTTGCAGTATCGCAATTAGTTGGATTTAGTATTTCACAGATTTGGTAAACCAAAGTATAAGCACCAGCAGGTGTACCCGGAGCTACTACTACATCAGTACCAGAAAGTGTAACACCAGTATTTGAAGATGAAACAAAAGTCGTATTGACTTGTGAAGCCAAAACAGGCACTCCGTTTAAAGTATCGTTAACCAAAACATTAGTGAAAGCTGTTCCACCGTTGGCACCATTTACAGTTGTTCCAGCATCATCATTAGCGACAATAGCAGGAGCCGAAACAGTAACAGTAACCGTTGCAGTATCACAATTGGTTGGATTTAGGATTTCACAGATTTGGTAAACCAAAGTATAAGAACCAGCAGGCGTACCTGGAGTAACTACTACATCAGTACCAGAAAGTGTAACACCAGTATTTGAAGATGAAACTGTAGTCAAGACCACTTGTGAAGCCAAAACAGGCACTCCATTTAAAGTATCGTTAACCAAAACATTAGTGAAAGCCGTTCCACCGTTGGCACCGTTTACAGTAGTTCCAGCATCATCATTAGCGACAATAGTAGGAGCAAAAACAGTAACAGTAACCGTTGCAGTATCGCAATTGGTTGGATTTAGGATTTCACAGATTTGGTAAACCAAAGTATAAGAACCAGCAGGCGTACCTGGAGTAACTACTACATCAGTACCAGAAAGTGTAACACCAGTATTTGAAGATGAAACTGTAGTCAAGACCACTTGTGAAGGTAAAACAGGCACTCCATTTAAAGTATCGTTAACCAAAACATTAGTGAAAGCCGTTCCACCGTTGGCACCGTTTATAGTAGTTCCAGCATCATCATTAGCGACAATAGCAGGAGCAGAAACAGTAACAGTAACTGTTGCAGTATCGCAATTAGTTGGATTTAGGATTTCACAGATTTGGTAAACCAAAGTATAAGCACCAGCAGGTGTACCCGGAGTAACTACTACATCAGTACCAGAAAGTGTAACACCAGTATTTGAAGATGAAACTGTAGTCAAGACCACTTGTGAAGGTAAAACAGGCACTCCATTTAAAGTATCGTTAACCAAAACATTAGTGAAAGCCGTTCCACCGTTGGCACCGTTTATAGTAGTTCCAGCATCATCATTAGCGACAATAGCAGGAGCCGAAACAGTAACAGTAACTGTTGCAGTATCACAATTGGTTGGATTTAGTATTTCACAGATTTGGTAAACCAAAGTATAAGAACCAGCAGGCGTACCCGGAGCTACTACTACATCAGTACCAGAAAGTGTAACACCAGTATTTGA
>NZ_FRBU01000093.1 GCF_900142695.1 Flavobacterium xanthum
CTCAAACAAGATGGGATAATTTATCGGCATACCTATTAGATGGTAACTTGCAAATAGATAATAATCTGGTGGAAAATGCAATCAGACCAGTGGCCCTGGGTAGAAAGAATTATCTTTTTGCCGGATCGCACGATGCTGCTCAAAGAGCGGCTATGGCCTATACCTTTTTTTCTAACTGCAAAAAGCATAACGTAAATCCTTTTGAGTGGCTAAAATATACCCTTGAGAATATCCAATCTATAAACCACAAGAATATTAAAGACCTGTATCCCCACAATTACAAGCAGCTAGCGGAATCTAAACCATTGTAAAATTACGCTCCTATCATTAATCTTATTGAACTAAACAATATGTAGTTGCTCGGGTGGATACTTTACAACAACTATAACACAAGAACTACTTGCTTTATCTATTGAAGTCGAAAAGCAACCAGAACTAACTTGTCCAAGATGTAAAGTTCAGAAGTTAGCGATTCGGGATAAGTTGGTAAAATGCAAGGATGTAAATTGTAATTGGGTTCAGTTTCGCAATATATGTGGCGTACAGCTAAGCCTTGTGGATTTGGAAGCATTGATTACTAAAGGCAAAACAAGCCTCTTAAAAGGAATGATTAGTAAATCTGGAAAGAAATTTGACGCCTTCATCGTTATGAATGAAAATGGAGAAACGTCATTCGTATTTCCAGTTAAAAAGAAAAAGAGGTAGAGTCATTGAAAGAGTTCTGTTTGTTTTTAGCAAAATGTAACCGTGAGTGAATGTTGTACTTCACGTAAAAGGATAATAGACAAATTATTTGAGTATCAGCTCATATTATAAAAAGGAAGGCTATCAACTGGATAGGGCTGGAATAGAGTGGAGCGTAGGAATGGAGCGTAACGAAATGAAGCTTTATCCAGTTGATTAAAGCCTGACCAAATGCAAGGAATGAACGTGTGGAGCTGAGGAACGGAACAGTGTAAAAAAACAGCTTCTTATTTTTAAGGGGCTATTTTTTTATTGGCTGTGAAGTGCATGCGCAGGGTAGGGATGCCGAAAAACAAATTTCGTTTACACCTTACTGTTAAAAGCATCCGGCTATAGTAGCCAAACGAAGCAAAGAGAATGACTGGAGTGAGACCTACAGAACGTTTATGTAATTGATAGTGTGATACCCCAAAATCAATGAAATAATGATTTTTTGTTTAAAAAGTCATATTTCATTAAAGTACTCTTCGGTAGTTTTTATAGAATTTCTTTCATAGAATTTTGAATAATTAATAACGTAACCTTCATAACCGCACATTTTTAAAATTAACTTGCTCAATAATGTATATAATTTAGCACTTATATACATCATGTGGTCGTCTATCTCTTCACTGGTTCGTTTTACTTCTCCATTCATTAAAATGTTACCATGAAGAAGGACATTTCGGTATATGCTGCTCCCCAAAAAACGTACAACTTTTTGTGTGAATTTAAGATAGGATTAAAAACCTTAAATTAGCAGAATTATGTCAAGAACAAGAAGAG
>NZ_FRBU01000030.1 GCF_900142695.1 Flavobacterium xanthum
CCAACAGCCCAGAGGAGTGATATCTGATTTTTTTCCATAAGCTTTGTATCCTGCATATCCGTCTGTTTGCAAGTAACCTTTAAAGTTTTGCAAAATAGGTAGTGCAGCGCTACTTGCACGAGTAGGGCTGTAATTGAACATAACAAGCTTGGATATTGGGGCATGATACACCCAATAATAACCCAGATGCGTTTTGTCTTTTTTCTTGTCGTCTAAAACCTTGATGGTGGTTTCATCCACTTGAAGATAACCTTCATTTTTAATATCCATTACCAGCTTCTCATACAAGGGTTTTAAAGCATCCATGCTCTGAGCAGCCCAACCCTCTATTGTAGAAGAAGCAATATCGATATCTTCTCTAGAGAACCGTTGCTTTTGACGATATAGCGGAAGGTGATCCACATATTTATCTACTAAGATAGTGGCTAGTAGTCCTTCTGAGGGTATTCCTTTGTCTATGATTCTTTCGGGTAAATCCCCGATGGATATCTTGGTGTTGTCTTTATCCTTAGTAGCATATTTGTAGCGGATGTATCTTTTAATCTTAAAGTATCCCGGTACATAGTCTAAAACATCTGTAGTTTCTTTACCGATACAAACCTGATCAGACAAATCTCCTTCAGGATAAATCTCAATTTCTTCAACTGGTAAGTGATCTGGTAATTTAGCTCTTCCAGGATGTTTTTTCTTCGCTCGAGAATAAGTAATCTCTTCTTTGATGATTTCTTCTTGTTCCAGAGCAACTTCTGCAGAAATATCTAAGGGAAGCGTCATTTGATTAGGATCTTCAAAACGCTCCCGCTTTTGACCAAACTGCATGCGGCGTAGCAATTCTACTTGACGTTGTAATTCTACTGTTTTTTCTTCAAGTTCTGCTATCTTCCCTCTTTCTTTAGAGAGTTCTTTATCTTGCTTGGAAATAGTCTTTTGAGCTTTAGTTAAAAGTGACAAAAGTTCTTTATTTGATACGTTTTCCATGTTTATTTCCATGAAGTAAATATACGCAAAAACCTTGGTATGACCAAGGTTTAAAGGCGTTTTACTCTAAAGAAAACCTCCTTTTTTTATTGCTTTTTATGATTTGAATTCCTTCGATGATCAACACCAAATCACTCCAATTAATAGCTACTTTATTACTGGTTGAACCAGCAAAGGTTCCTTGCTCTAAGCGCTTGTGATAAAGAACAAAACCACCGGATTCCCAATGTAAAAGCTTCATCTGATTATTTTTTCGATTGATAAAAATGAATACCTCCCCACTATGTGCGACACGACCTAATTCATTAGTGACAAGACCACTCAAACCATTAAAGCTTTTACGCATATCACAAACTTGGGGATAGAGTAAAAAGATATGTGAACTACTTAGACTAAACATTAATACAGGTTTACTAAAGCTGAAAGTTCACTTAAATTATCCGTATCCACTCGCAGCACAACTCCATTAGGGTATACGATTTCGTATTTGTTTTCTAAAGCGAAAACTGGTTTTTTCAGTGCAATAAAACCTCCGCTTTGTGCTTCTTCATTTTTGCTTTTTCGTATCCAATAGCTGAAGGTTCCTAATTTAATACCTGCTTGATCGCAATACGCTTGTTGTGAAAGTCCACTTTGTTTCCAAGATTCAACTCGGGATAACATAAATTCATTTTTGTCCATGTCTAAATTGTTTAGAACAAAACTACTACCTTAGGTTAATCTAAAAAATATGTGGTTCGTCGGGCGGATACTGTATAACATCTTACTCGATTTTGTTGAGATAGCAGAAATAGATGAATTCGGCTACAAAGAGTAAAGTAAGTACTAAAGTTCCTGTCACTGAAATTTTATAATCCAAATATAAGAATTATTTTATAAAAAAAATATTGCTTTATAAAGTGAAATTAAATTTTCACCCTTGTTATAATTCAAAAAAAAACTGAAATAGGACATCATAAAAAAGGGTTTTAAAAAATCAGATCACTATGCTTTTTTGGCACTCAGATTTTTCAACATTTCTATAGTCATACTTGCTAAATCAAATTTATATTTCCATCCCCAATCTTCTCTGGCTTCAGCATCATTGATACTTGCTGGCCAACTATCGACTATTTTTTTAATCATTCTTTTAAAATATCACTAAAAGTGGGTATTGTTCGTTGTAAAACTTTGCTTATTTTTATGAAATATTAATTAACTAAAAAAATATGAAAACAAACAAACAAACAAACAAACAAACAAACGAGTGACTTAAGATGCAAAATTATATTGCTTTTTATGAGTTTTACTCTTTCTTTTATGCATTCTTGCAGTACCGACGAAATATTGTTGCAGAATGATTCAAATATTCAAACCGTATCAAGAGAAGAGGCGATTCAGTTTTTACAACAAAATCCGCTAAAAGGTAGCGGTAACAAAACATCCAAAACGACTACTTTGTCTAATTATGATGCGATAACGCTAGAAAAAATAACAAATAGCGATCAATTGTTAACTGTAATTCCTTTGCCTGATAATGACAAACAACAAAACAGTAGAGTATTATTGCTTACAGTAAACGACACATTAAAAAGTGCGGTTTTTACAATGTATCCTGATGTTGACCAAAGCACAAAAGAGTTTTCAGGTCGAGTACTAATCACTAGCATGAGCGGTGACTTTTTTAAGGGATTTAGAATGAAAAATGGATACATTATCTCGAAATTCATAAAAGAGACATCTCTTAATAAAACGAATAAAATAGAAAGCAAATCCACATTAGCATACGCTACAGAGCCAATAAAATTGCACGAAGTAATAATTCCTGCAAGAAAACCCGTTCAAAGCCTAACCGTGGCTTACCTGTACGTGTATTCTTGGGAGATCGAATCCAGCAGTTACTCTGATCTTTATTGGGGTTTTGGCGGCGGCGGCGGTGGTAGCGGTGGAAGTGCTGAACCTGTGGTTGAAGATCCTTGCGATCAATTAAAAACACAAAATAGCAATACCGATTATTTATCTAAAATACAATCTCTTAAAAAAAATACAGGTCTAAAAAATGAAACAGGATTTATTGAAAATAAAGATGGCACTTTTAAGGATCTAATAAACACCACCAATGACGGCTTGGATATTCCTAAAGATGCAAATACAATTGGTTTTAATCACACCCACATTGATGATTATGAATCAGGCGATTATGATGAGGATGGGAATGCCATAATAAATCAACCAATAAAAATATTTTCTCCAAAGGATGTAATGACATTTATAATATTGCTTAATAATGCCAATAGACAAAATATAAGTTTAGGTTCCATTTATGGAAAAGTCATATCTAGTTCCAACACTTATACATTAAAATTTGAAGGCGTAATAAGTGACATCAACCAAAGTATTCCTTTTGATAAAGTACTTGATAGGAATTACCAAAAAGCAATAAAGAAGAACGGTCTAGAAAATGGTTTTTTACAATTCCTACAAGACACTGGAATAAAAGGCGTTTCACTTTATAAAGTAAACACAGATGGAACCGCAGAAAAAAAATCACTTGATGCAAATAATAATATAGTAACAACACCTTGTTCCTAATTTTAATAAAATAAAAAATGAAAAAACTACTTATTTTAGGATTTATAATGATTTTCCATTTATCCTGCAAAGCACAATCAATAATGCCAATAGAAACTATGACAAATTATATATATAAAGAAAATGGTATTCCAAAAACTATAACTTACTTTAAGGATATTAACCATTTGCTTGATAAATATGTAGGTACGTGGAAAGGCACTTATAATAATAGAAACTTTGAATTTAGTATTACAAAATATACTAGTATTTACGAAGGTTTATCACAAGATGAACTTCTGATACGATATATTATTACAACGACTAACGGAACAATTATAGAGGATACGCGTTCTGAAACTAATGATAATTGTTCAATTGAAGGGAACTTTATTAAAAATGCGTATTATGCCTTAACTTATTCAGGCAGAGATACACAATGCGGTCAATCAGGCAATGTATTTATTACAATGGTAAAAAACACTGGTAATACTCAAATGAAACTATTTTTAGAACAAGACCAAGTACTCCTACATGAAGAAATATGTCCTAATGGTCGTTCTCCGCAAGTTTTACCAATGGATCAAATACTTTTAACAAAACAATAGTATTTGGCTCAAAATACTAATCGTTTCTAAAATAGTTACATACATGTTTAATATGTTCAAATCTTAGTATTGTATTTAGATTAATAAAATAACCTTACAGAATTACCTTATGTAAAGATTAAACACTATAAAAATGCCGCAAAATCATCTTTTGCGGCATTTCATATTTTGAATAGGTTTACTTCAAATGCTCCAGCATATCCACCGTCATCATTTCCAAATCAAATTCATGTTTCCATCCCCAATCTTCTCTGGCTTCAGCATCATTGATACTTGCTGGCCAACTATCGGCTATTTTTTGACGAAAGTCAGGATTATAAGTAACTGTAAATTCAGGAATATGTTTCTGGATTTCGGCAGCAATTTCTGTTGGTGTAAAACTCATCGCGGCTAGATTGTACGAAGATCGAATTTTGATTTCTTCAACGGGAGCTTGCATAATTTGAATGGTCGCAGCAATCGCATCATCCATATACATCATTGGCATTTTAGTTTCGGAGGATAAAAAACATTCGTAAGTTTTATCAGCAAGTGCTTTGTGAAAAATATCAACTGCATAATCCGTAGTTCCACCACCAGGAGGCGATGACCAGCTGATTAAACCCGGATAACGGATGCTTCTTACATCAACACCAAAAATATTATGGTAGTATTCACACCATCTTTCGCCCGCTTGTTTGCTGATTCCGTACACCGTTGAAGGCTCCATAATCGTGTATTGAGGCGTATTTTCTTTTGGAGTTGTGGGTCCAAAAACGGCAATACTCGAAGGCCAAAATATCTTTTTTATTTTTCCGGCTTTCGCCAAATTCAAAACGTGAAACAACGAATTCATATTTAAATCCCAAGCAAAGGCTGGGTTTTTCTCTGCTGTCGCTGATAATAAAGCAGCCATCAAATATACATCGGTGATTTGATGCAGCTCTACTAAATGTTCAATTTGATTAAAATCCAACGCATTCACCACTTCAAATGGTCCGGAATTAACGACATCGATATTCAATTTTCTGATATCGGAAGCAATTACATTTTCGGTTCCGTAAATGGAGCGTAACTTTTGCGTAAGCTCCGTTCCTATTTGGCCACAAGCGCCTATAATCAATATTTTAGTACTCATTTTTATCTGTTTTGAAAAACAAAGATAACGTTTTCGCAAATATCATAATTTTGATATAAATGATGATAAATATCTTAAAATGATAGTAATACTTTAGATGATTTATTAATTGTCCTTTTTTTTAAATATAAAAAATGCTGCTGGGCTGTAAATTTAGTAGTCAAAAATGTGATTTGCACTCAACGATTAATTTTATCAAAATAGCGTACTAAAAATTCTAAAAGTGCTCTAGAGTGATTTCAATTTTATTTTCAGAGACAATACCTTTTTTGACACCTTTATTTATAGATTGTTTATCCTAAAATAAAATACTTTTTTAGGAGGTAAAAAAGCATAAAGCATTCCCATTTCTGGAATTCGTTATTGTAGATTTACTTCGTAACTTTGTGCTTTAATGAAATTAAAAATGAAATACAAATTCGCCGTTTTCTTTTCTCTGGTTTTTCTATTGTTCTCTTGTAAAAATGAGGATGAAAAACGCATTGCGGAAAACAAAAAAGAGATACAAAGAAGAGAAATCATATTTACCAATATACAGAAAGGATGGGTTTTCTATGATACTCCGGTAACAGAAGCTTCTGAAAACAGTATAGCAACTTGGAGTGAATGGCGAATTTTTTTAGCAGAATTAGCGCAAAAACCCAAAAAAACGATTGGTGCTTTTCAGCAAAAATCAAAGTCGCTTACCAAAAAAGCAATGGCTTTAAATGATAACATTCCTTTTGAATTTAGTAAACCACAGATAAAAAGCAGGATTTCGACCTTAATTACTAAAGTTCAAATGCTGGATTTATTCCTTAATCTAGATAATATTCCAGATAAAAAAGTGACGCAGTTAGTTGCTGAAATTAATTTGGAACTCGTTTCCTTACAAAGACAAATGGACAAAATTGTTGACAAAAGTAACATTCCAGTCGAAGAAGGAGAATCTGACTTATTGAAAATGATGGATACCACAAGAGCCATTCCTAATACACCAATCATAGATCCAAATATTCCACGCGTTGAGTAAAACAGCCTTATACACTACCTACGATAATTCGCCAAAAACCAAGCAAATTGTTGCCTGTCTATTAGAGAATAACCACGTTAAGATGCACCTTTCAGGACTACTAGGTTCTGCAGTTTCATTTGTAATGCGGTCACTTTTTAAAAAATCAGAGCTCCCTTTTTTAATCGTTGTAAATAATAAAGAAGAAGCAGCCTATTATTTGAATGATCTAGAACAAATGATTGGTGAGCAAGATGTACTTTTTTACCCGGGTTCCTTTCGCCGTCCGTACCAAATAGAAGAAACCGATAATGCCAATGTGTTGCTTCGTGCTGAGGTGCTAAACAGAATCAATTCCCGCAAAAAGCCGGCCGTTATTGTTACGTATCCCGAAGCCTTATTCGAAAAAGTAGTCACCCGAAAAGAATTGGATAAAAATACACTTAAAGTCACCGTTGGCGATAAGATTTCGATTGATTTTATTAACGAAGTTTTGTTTGAATACGAATTCAAAAGAGTCGATTTTATTACAGAACCGGGAGAATTTTCGGTTCGTGGAGGAATTGTCGATGTGTTTTCGTTTTCGAATGACAATCCGTACCGAATCGAATTTTTTGGCGATGAAGTGGAAAGTATTCGAAGTTTTGATGTTGCGACTCAATTGTCAATTTTACAACAGAAGAAAATCACGATCATCCCAAATGTGGAAAACAAAGTTTTTCAGGAAAATCGAGAAAGCTTCTTAGATTATATTTCGGAGAAAACCGTAATTGTAATTCAAAATACGGAAGATTTTCTATTACAACTGGACAAACAATTTGGCAAAGCCGAAGAAGCTTTCGCAAAATTATCTCAAGAAATTAAACGTTCAACGCCTGAACAATTGTTTTTAAACCAAGCGGAATTTATAAAAAGAGCCTTGAATTTCTCGATTGTCGAGTTGAGTTCGAAAGCAATTTTTAGAACTACTAAAAAATTCGAATACTACATTCAGCCACAACCGTCGTTCAACAAACAATTTGATTTATTATTGAATAATTTGAGCGAGAATCATTTCAATGGATACAAAAATCATTTGTTTTGTTCTAATGATGCGCAAGCCAAACGCTTTCACGATATTTTTGAAACGTTGGACGAAGCCAATTCGGAGAATATTCGTAAGCAGTACCACACTGTTGTTTTGCCTTTGTACCAAGGATTTATCGACGAGGAAAACCAAATTACCTGCTATACGGACCACCAGATTTTTGAACGCTATCATAAATTCAACATTAAAAACGGCTATTCTAAAAAGCAGAATATCACGTTAAAAGAACTAACAACTTTAGCTGTTGGCGATTATGTGACGCACATTGACCACGGAATTGGACGTTTTGGAGGACTGCAAAAAATACAAGTCGAAGGCAAAACACAAGAAGCAATCAAGCTCGTTTATGCCGATAATGACATTGTGTATGTAAGCATCCATTCGCTGCATAAAATTTCGAAATACAACGGAAAAGATGGAACGCCGCCCAAAATTTACAAGTTAGGGTCGAATGCTTGGAAGATTTTAAAACAAAAAACCAAGGCGCGTGTTAAACATATTGCCTTCAATTTGATTCAATTGTATGCGAAAAGACGATTAGAAAAAGGATTCCAGTTTGCGCCGGACAGTTACTTGCAAAACGAGTTAGAAAGTTCCTTTATCTATGAAGATACGCCTGATCAAACCAAATCAACGGCAGAAGTCAAAGCCGATATGGAAAGTGATCGCCCAATGGATCGCTTGGTATGTGGTGATGTAGGTTTTGGTAAAACCGAAGTCGCTATTCGTGCCGCTTTTAAAGCAGTGGACAATAGTAAACAAGTGGCAATTTTGGTTCCGACGACCATTTTAGCGTATCAACATTACCGAACTTTCACCGAAAGATTAAAGGATATGCCGGTTTCTATTGGCTACTTAAATCGTTTTAGAACGGCCAAACAAAAAGCAGAAACTTTAAAATTATTAGCCGAGGGAAAACTCGATATCTTAATTGGAACCCATCAATTAGTTAATAAAAATGTCGTTTTCAAAGACCTTGGATTGTTGATTGTAGATGAAGAACAAAAATTTGGCGTCAACGTAAAAGACAAACTCAAAACTATTGCGGCTAATGTGGACACCTTGACATTGACAGCAACCCCAATCCCAAGAACATTGCAGTTTTCGTTGATGGCAGCACGCGATTTATCAGTAATTACAACGCCTCCGCCCAACCGTTATCCGATAGAAACGAATGTCGTTGGCTTTAGCGAAGAATTGATACGAGATGCGATTTCGTATGAAATTCAGCGCAACGGACAAGTTTTTTTCATCAATAATCGAATCGAAAACATCAAAGAAGTGGCCGGAATGATTCAACGATTGGTTCCTAACGCTAGAGTTGGAATTGGTCACGGCCAAATGGAAGGAAAAAAACTGGAAGAATTAATGTTGGCTTTCATGAACGGAGAATTTGATGTTCTGGTAGCAACCACCATTATCGAAAGTGGATTAGACGTTCCCAATGCGAATACGATTTTTATCAATAATGCCAATAATTTTGGATTGTCTGATTTGCATCAAATGCGGGGTCGAGTAGGACGTAGCAACAAGAAAGCATTTTGTTATTTTATTTGTCCGCCCTATTCTGCGATGACTGATGACGCTAGAAAACGAATTCAAGCTTTGGAACAATTCAGCGAATTGGGAAGCGGATTTAATATTGCGATGAAGGATTTAGAGATTCGTGGTGCCGGAGATTTATTGGGAGGCGAGCAAAGTGGTTTCATCAACGAAATAGGTTTTGATACCTATCAAAAAATCATGAATGAAGCCATCGATGAATTGAAAGAAAATGAATTCAAAGATTTATATCCTGAAGAAAGCAATTTGGAAACCAAAGAATACGTCAAAGATTTGCAAATTGACACCGATTTTGAGCTGTTGTTTTCGGATGAATATATCAATAATGTATCGGAGCGATTGAGTTTGTATAATGAATTAGGTGCTGTAAAAAACGAGGAAGAATTAATCGTATTCCAGAACAAATTAATTGACCGTTTTGGTCCAATGCCACCTCGTGCCAAAGCGTTAATGAATAGTATCCGAATCAAATGGATTGCAACCCGAATTGGAATCGAAAAATTAGTGATGAAACAAGGCAAAATGATTGGGTATTTCATTTCGGATCAACAATCAGATTATTACCAATCCAAACGTTTTAATCAAGTGTTGCAATTTGTACAAAAAAACAGTTCAATTTGTAAAATGAAAGAAAAACAAACGCCGGCTGGTTTGCGTCTTTTGTTGACTTTTGATAATGTAAAAAATACCAGAACAGCGCTAGAGTTTATGGAGTTGTTGGGTGGGGAATAAGACATAACTAAAGCTTCCATCCTTCAAAAGGCTGGAAGCTTTCTAATTTACTCAATAATTAAATCTTCAATTTCATCAAGGGTTTGAGGAATTGAGTGGAAATATTTAAAATTTTCTAAATCAAAGAAACAAACATAAAGTTCTCACTTTCTCAATCAATTAGATAATACATTAACTTCCTTTTAATATTTGAAAATGAAATAGTTAGTTAAATTTCGAGATTTGTTTTTTTAACACAATCTAAAAAGATAACTTTGTTACACTAAAATTTTAAGTTATGAATTTAGCCGCCAGAAAATATAATTTTATTCAAGAGTTGACCGATATCGACGAAAGTTTATTGGAAAAACTTGAAATTATTTTAAAAACCAGTAAAAAAGATTGGTTCACTGATTTGAATTTAGAAGAAAAACAGCAAATTGAAATCGGTTTAAAACAGGCAGAAAACGACGAATTTATAAGTCACGAAACTGTAATGAATAAATTTGCCAAATGGCATTAAAGATCAAATGGACTCCACAAGCCGATAACGGTTTGGCAAATGTTATAGAATATTTAGAAGCAGAATGGACTTTTAGAGAAATTTTGCAATTGGAAGAAAACATCAACCAAGTTACTAATCAGATTAGTCTTTTTCCTGACTTATATCCAAAATCTGAAACCTTTAAAAATCTTCATAAAGCTATAGTAGATAAAAATAACTACTTGGTCTATCAAGTAAATTATAAAAAATCTAGTATTGAAATAATTAATTTTAGAGGAACTAAACAAAAACCGAAATATTAGAAAACTAATCTAATTCTTCAAATCCTTAATCACTTTAAACGCCACATCCACTTGTTCTTCGCTCACTAAAATAGTAAACTCGTTTGAAGTCGAAATTACTTCATTGATAATTATTCCTTCCCAAGCAAGACGTTGAAAAATGAAATAGTAAATCCCAGGAACGACAATATTTTCTTTGGGTAATTTTACCGTAATCGAAGCAAGATTATCTAGTTTTTGAATCAATTTTTCAGTGGCAAAATGCTTGTCCACTAAGTGATTGATACTGTTGCTAACTACAATATTAGTTTCATTTACCCCTCTGGATGAAGTGTAAAAAATATCTGGTAAGGTATTGATATCTGTAATTAAATCCGCTTGTTTATTCAAAACGGTGTCGGATGCAGCAAAAGTATAATCCGTCAAAGCCGAACGAACAGTGATTTCCCCGATGTTTTTGATGACTTTGTTAATCTTATGATTCAGCCTGAAATCCAGTTCTTCTGTTAGTCTTTTTAAAGCCATAACAACCGCACCTTGTTTTACTTCCTTACCAAATTCACTTTCTAATTCGGTCATTATGTTTCGGGATAATGAGGTCAAATTAATGATGCCTAATGATAATGCATTCAGCAGAAAAGGCTTTGTTTTGATGTAATTTTCAACAATGGAAGAAACAGTTTTCATGATGTAATTTTTTATTGGTTGTTATTGTACGCGTAATTAGTGTGTAAATAGGACGCAAATATAAATAAAAAACAATTTGTTACAAATATAACATCAATAAAAAACAATTAAAAGTGATAAAAAGCATCGATAAGATGCTCAATTACAAAAGATTTACCTTCTTTATGGATGGCAATGATATCGAAACGAACTTCAATATCTAAATCTCTTTCGTTGACAAACGCATCAACGGCCTTTACAAGAAGCTTGATTTTTTTTGGTTTTACAAAATCCTGAGGTAAGCCAAACTCCAATGAAGAACGGGTTTTGACTTCAACTATAGCAAGTGTGTTTTCTTTTTGGGCGATGATGTCTATTTCGGCTTTTTGGAACGTCCAGTTGGTTTGCAAAATAGTGTAGCCGTCTTTCCGTAGAAATTCAACTGCCATTTCTTCTCCAAGTTTTCCGAGTTCGTTGTGTTCCGCCATTCAAAAATTTTGTTTAAAGTTTAAGGTTTAAAACTTTTGCAATCAAAAATTGAATTGCCTTTATTCAAAAACCAGCGTACTACATTTTTCATTGACATTTATAGTCACATTATTTCCTAAAATCAAAGCTCTATTATCTTGAATATGTCCTGCAGGGAAATTGTACAAGATAGGAATATTGTATTTTTTGGTAACATCCTCGATAATTTCAATGGCGTTTTTCCCCCACGGAATATCATTATCCTTCATTTTTGTCATGGAACCCACAACAATTCCTTTGATACTTTCCAAACAACCATTTCGTTTTAAATTCATCATCATGCGGTCAATATGATACAAATATTCATCTAAATCTTCTATAAACAAGATTTTATCAGAGCAATCAATTGCTGATGGCGAACCAAACAAACTATACAGAATAGATAAATTTCCACCCACTAATTCTCCGGTAGCTTTTCCGGGTCTGTTCATCAGGAAAGGATCTATTTCGTAGGAAAGTTTTTCGCCAAATAAAGCAATTCGGAGTGTTTCTATGGCTTGGGGAGTTGCTCTTGGAGCGGTGATGGGCATGATTCCGTGAATGGATTTGTAACCCATGGTATTCAAATGATTGTGTAAAACGGTTACATCACTGAAACCAACAATCCATTTCGGATTTTTTTTGAACGCAGTAAAATCCAATAAATCAATCATCCGTACAGTTCCGTATCCACCTTTTACACACCAGATGGCTTTGATATTTGGATTGTCCAATTGCTGCTGAAAGTCGGCAGCACGTTGTTCGTCGGTTCCAGCTAATTGATTGTTGTCTAAACCTATTGTGCTGCCAATGACTACTTCTAAACCCCAACTTTTCAATAAAGCAATAGCGGGTTTCAAGTTGTCATCTGTATTTTTTCTGGCTGTTGCCAAAATTGCTACGGTATCTCCTTTTTGTAAATTGGGCGGTGTAATCATGTTGTATTGGGCTTGACTGTTGAAAGATTGTAAAACAAAAATAAGCAATAGAAATTGATATAATATAGGACGGCGAGGTGTAAAAGTAAATCTGTTTTTGATCATGCTTGAATGCTTTTCTGAAAAAATTCTAGTGGGAATGTGTTTAAATGATAAAAACAAAGATAGACAATTAGAAAATAATTCTAAGTTCAGGTTCAAATGACTATTTTTACAATAGCCAGATTCAAAGAGGAATCTAATCACCGACTGGAAATAAATAGTATTTATGAGAATTACGCACTGGATTCCTATTCTTTTTTTATTTTTTCCAATACCAAAAGCTACTGCCCAACAGAAAAAATATGTGATTCATACCGTTGCATTTTATAATTTTGAAAATCTTTTTGATACGATAAACGATCCAGATACTTTTGATGAAGAGTGGACGCCAACGGGTTTGCAGCGTTGGACATTCGATAAATATGAAAAGAAATTAACCAACTTAGCCCGCGTTTTATCGGAAATAGGTTCTGCTGAAAATACAGATTCGCCCACATTTATTGGCGGTTGCGAAATAGAAAACAGAGGCGTTTTGGAGGATTTAGTCAAGCAACCCAAACTAATCGAGAAAGACTACGGAATCATCCATTTTGATTCACCAGACAAACGAGGAATCGATGTAGCGTTGTTGTACCAGAAAAAGAAATTTCAACCCACGAGTTATAACAATATTCCGTTGTACATTTATAAGGAAGGAACTGTTACGAATGAAAGTTCCAAAGCCAGTTCCGAGGAAAAAACAGATGATGAATTAGAAGTAAGCACAAAAAATTATCGTGTTTATACACGAGATCAACTTTTGGTAACGGGGTTTTTGGACGGAGAAGAAATCAATATCATAGTCAATCACTGGCCGTCAAGATCAGGAGGTGAGAAAAAATCAAGTCCGTTCCGCGAAGCTGCTGGCGCTTTAAACCGAAAAATAATTGATTCCCTGCAAAGCATCAATCCAAATGCAAAAGTGATTACGCTCGGGGATCTGAATGATGGACCATATAATAAAAGTGTCAAATTTGGGCTTGGTGCCAAAGCAAAAAAGGCAGAGGTTCAGCCATTTGGGATTTACAATCCATTCGAAGAAATGGCCAAAAAAGGATTTGGAACCATTGCATTTCGGGATGCATGGGATGTTTTTGACCAAATAATGGTTTCCGAAACCTTACTTCAAACGGATTATTCGAGCTTTCGATTTTGGAAAGCAGGAATTTACAACAAGTCATTTTTGATACAAACCAGCGGACAATACAAAGGCTATCCGTTACGGCATTCCACCACCGAAATAGGATTTAGTGATCATTTTCCCGTCTATATTTATTTGATTAAAGAAAAGCGGAACTAAAGTGCTAATGTTTTTAGGGGAAATTAGTAGGTTCTATAATTTAAAATCTTAGTACCTTAGTACCTTAGAAACTTTGAACCTCAGAAAATATGGCAGTAGCAAAACCTTTCAACCTCAATAAATGGATCGACGAAAACCGTGATCTTCTTAAACCGCCCGTTGGAAACAAGAATTTATACACAGAATCCGGGGATTACATCGTGATGGTAGTTGCGGGTCCAAACGCTCGAAAAGACTATCATTATAATGAAACCGAAGAGTTGTTTTACCAACTTGAAGGGAGTATTAAAGTAATCATTCAAGATGAGGGTGTGCGAAAAGAAATGGAACTTCATGCTGGCGACATGTACCTGCATTCCGCTAAAATCCCGCATTCACCCGTACGTTCCGAAGGTTCTATTGGGCTTGTCATCGAACGAAAAAGAGCCGGAAAAGGATTTACGGACGGATTGCTTTGGTTTTGCGATACTTGTAATAATAAATTACATGAAGTCTATTTTGAACTGCATGATATCGAGAAAGATTTTCTACCTCATTTCGAACATTTCTATAGTTCTGAACACTTGAGAACCTGCGAAAAATGTGGAACCGTAATGGAAACGGACCCAAGATTTGTTGCCAAAAAATAATTCAATGCTGAATTTGTATCGGTTTTAGGAGCTAATCCCGCTATCCGTTCTATCTTTTGTGGTCTCGTAAAAAAACGAGAACACAAAAGGATGCCACTTCTATCGGGGCTAAAAAGCATAAAATAAAAGTAGCGATGTTTATTTTTTCACGTTAAATCAATATATTTGTAAAAAAATATAACAATTTTTAATAAAAAAGTTACAATGATAACAATAGCAGATCAATTCGGAATCAAAGATGCCCTTAAGCAATTAGGGATTGAGGAGATAAATGAAGGAACATCAACTGGAGCAGCTAATTTTGCCAACGGAAAAATCATCGAAAGTTATTCACCAGCAGATGGGACTTTAATTGGAAAAGTAAAAACGTCTTCTAAAGAGGATTACGAAAAAGCGATGCAAAAAGCATCAGAAGCATTTTTAGAATGGCGCATGGTTCCAGCTCCTAAAAGAGGTGATATCGTACGTCAAATGGGAGATGAATTAAGAAAATTCAAAGAGCCTCTTGGAAAACTAGTTTCGTATGAAATGGGAAAAAGTCTTCAAGAAGGATATGGTGAAGTTCAGGAAATGATTGATATCTGTGATTTTGCAGTGGGTTTATCCCGTCAATTGTACGGATTAACCATGCATTCTGAACGACCTTTGCACAGAATGTACGAGCAATACCATCCAATAGGAACGGTTGGAATCATTTCGGCATTTAACTTTCCAGTAGCGGTTTGGAGTTGGAACGCCATGATTGCATGGGTTTGTGGTGATGTTGCGATTTGGAAACCAAGTTCAAAGGTACCTTTATGTGGAATTGCTTGTCAGAACATTATCAAAACAGTTTTAAAAAGAAATAATGTTCCTGAAGGAGTGAGTTGCTTAGTAACAGGAAACGAATCAGGAGATTTAATCAATAATGACAAAAGAATTTCGTTGGTTTCTTTTACAGGATCAACTAGAATAGGACGTCACGTATCAAAAACCGTTGCAGAACGTTTTGGAAATACCATCCTTGAATTAGGAGGAAACAATGCAATTATTGTTTCGGAACATGCGGATATTAGTATGGTTCTAGTTGGAGCTGTTTTTGGAGCGGTAGGAACAGCAGGACAAAGGTGTACGTCAACTAGACGTTTGATTATTCACGAAAGTGTCTATGACAAAACCATCAGCGTTTTGAAAAATGCGTATGGTCAATTGCAAATAGGAAATCCATTGGATGAGAATAATCACGTTGGGCCGCTTATCGATAAAGGAGCTGTTCAGGATTATTTGAATGCGATTGAAAGTGCCAAAAAAGAAGGCGGAAAAATAATTGTTGAAGGCGGATTGGTTGAAGGCGAAGGATATGAAAGTGGTTGTTATGTAAGACCCTGCATTATTGAAGCGGAGAATCATTTAGACATAGTGCAAACAGAAACTTTCGCTCCAATTTTATATGTAATGAAATACAGTACAATTGAAGAAGCCATTGCTTTGCAAAACGGAGTTCCACAAGGACTTTCTTCTTCTATTTTTACCAATAGTATGAGAGAAATGGAATTGTTCCTTTCTCAATCGGGTTCTGATTGTGGAATTGCCAATGTGAATATCGGTACTTCTGGAGCAGAAATTGGTGGCGCTTTTGGTGGTGAAAAAGAAACGGGTGGCGGACGTGAATCTGGTTCAGATGCTTGGAAAGCATACATGAGAAGACAAACGAATACGATCAATTACGGAACCCAATTGCCATTGGCACAAGGAATCAAATTTGATTTGTAGTAATTTAGTTAACAATAAATTTATATTTAAACGCTTTGTCTTATTTAGATAAAGCGTTTTTTTATAAATTAGACAAAAAAAATATTAATGGCCAATTTAGCAGCAACATTTACAGATATTTCAGGTTGGCATAAAAATGTTCATTACAGTACTGGAGGTACTCGAAGTAAATACATTGCTTTGCACCCCGACACAAATGAAGAGTATTTTTTTAAAGGATCAAAAGAAACACCTCAAGGAGAAATTCGCTATCCAACAGAGTTTTGGTCTGAAATTGTTTCTTCTAAAATTGGTCAATTTTTAGGTTTTCCAATGTTAGATTATAATATTGCTTATGACAGTAAGCATAAACAAAAAATAGGTTGTATTTCAAAGTCAATGGTTTTAAATTCGAAAAATAAATTGACGGAAGGGGTTGCTTATTTGACTGGTTTTAATTCAAAATACATTCCAAGTCAGGATAAAAAGGGTTATACATTTCAATTTATTTGTAATGCGTTGAATAAATTTTATTTAGGAAGTCATATTGATAATATTATTGAAATTATTGTTTTTGATTGTATAATTGGAAATTCTGACAGGCATCAAGAAAATTGGGGAACAATTGCTTACTATCAAGAAATATTTGACACTATTGAAAGAGATTTTAAAAGTAATAAAATAGGTTTTTTTGGAAAAATCAAAAACAACTTCAATAAATTATTGGGAGAAATGTTAGTCCAAAAACACGATACCAACAATAAACTTAGTAAATCAGATTTAATTGCACAGGCAGATTTAGCCCCTCATAAATTTGCACCCATTTATGATAGTGGTTGTTGTTTAGGAAGAGAACATACAGATGAAAAAGTTGTAAAAATGCTTGGTGATTCTCAAATGATAGAAGCATATGTTAGAAAGGGTGAGTCTGAGATTCATTGGGAAGGGAATACTAAAAAAAGGAAGCATTTTGAACTTATAGAATTATTGCTAGAATACTATCCAGCTGAAACGAAAAGGTTTATAGGTAGAGTTATGGAGAAATATAACTCCGATGCAATAGAAGATATAATTGAAAAAATTGATATAAATGTTCCAACGGATTTAATTAACTTTAAATTATCGGTTGCAAGAAAACAATTGATGTTTAAATTGGTAACTTTGCGCATTGAAAAATTAATCAAATATTTATGAAAGCAATAGGAAACATACACCTTATCTGGAGACCAGGTAAAGGCAGTAGAAGAATTTCTGTTGGTACTATTAAAAAAAGTGCCTCAGAAGGAATCCGCTTTCAATATAATCAGGATGGAGTTGAAGAAGCTAAGAAGTTAGGTTTTGTGCATTTTGAAGGCTTTCCGGATACAACTAAAGATAAAATTTATACGGAAAATGTAATTGAAATTTTTGGTCAAAGATTAATGCGTAGTGAGAGACCTGATTTACAAGATTTTTATGATTTTTGGAATATTGATTTAAGTAAAAAAGAAGATAAATATTACATGTTAGCTTTTACTCAAGGACTATTACCGACAGATAATTTTGAGTTTTTGGCTCATTTTAACCCTGTAGAAAATTTATCCTTTGTTACGGAAATAACTAATTTATTGGAAAGTCAAATACCTTCAGATAAGGTTGCGGTTGGAGATGTTTTAAGATATGAATTAGAACCGAATAATCAATACGATAATAAAGCTGTAAAAGTCTTCAAAGAAAATTTATATCTTGGACGTATTAAACTAATTCACTGTAGTGTATTCCATAAAACAAGTAAGCAATTTGAGTTAATCGTTCAAGGAACTGAAAAAAATGGTGTATTAAAACGAATTTTCGTTAAAGCAAGTCTTTAATTTATATTCTCAGAATCAACTATACTACAAGTCTGCCATTGGCACAAGGAATCAAATTTGATTTGTAGAACCAAAATATAATAAACTAAAAAAGGCAATTTGAAATATTCAAATTGCCTTTTTTTATTTCAAATTACTTCAAAAATTGTTGTGAAAAGTATTTTACAAATTAAACGAAGCACCAATGTTAAACGTGAATTGGTTGTTTAATTTATCAAAACCTATTGGATTTGTTTTGTAACTGGCAATTGGAATTCCTGCTTCAGTGAAAAATCCAAAACCTTCTGTAAAGAAATATCGGAATCCTAAATGCGCACCAAAATTACGCAATCCTAAATCCAATCCTGGGTATAAATCCATTTTTGGATCTAATTTAAAAACATTCCCCAAGTTGGCATTAAACCGTCCTTTTATGTCCACTCTATCACCAAAATCAGGTTTGTTTCCCAAATCATCGTTGGAGACAGATAACAAGTACGAAGCGGCAAATCCAAATGACATATTTTCTCCCAGACCAAAATCAGAAGAAACACGAATTCCAGATCCTCCATCTTGAAAGTTCGCTCCTATGTCAAATTTCACATCGCCTTTTCCTTTGAATGCTTGTGCATTGATTAAACCGACTGTTAATAATACGAGTAATGTAGTAATCTTTTTCATGCTTTTATTTTTTAAATGGCTTCAAAAGTAGTTTAATAATTCTAATTTCTACCTCTCTCGTCAAAATACAATTGATCTAATGGTTCACTTTGCCAAAATTCCTTGGTGTCAACATCCATAATGGTTAATGGGCCTTTGAAAGCGGCTCCAGTATCCACATTCCAAATATTTGCCTTTTGTACAGGCGTTGTTTCCCCTATTCGAGTAACGGGTGTGTGACCAATGTAGATTTCGTCATACAAAGTAAAACGCTTTGGATAAAACGGGTGATTGCTTTTCATTGTTGTATCTAATGCCAAAGCCGTTTCCCATAAAGTTCTGTCCCAATAGAAAAGTCCTGGAAAATATTCAAAATCAACCCCATTCATATTGGTAAAACCAGCGTGAACAAACAAACGCCGTTGCGCATCCAGATAATAATTGTCTAACGATTTTAGAAAATCAATATGCTGCTGCTTGGTTTTTTCACTTACGGACTCATAAGCAAGTACGGTCGCTTCCCCGCCATGTTTGTACCACAATAAGTTATCTTTACTTTCATCAAGCCATTCGAGTAAGAGATCATCATGATTCCCGCGAATGCAAATACAGTTCTGCTTGGTTTTTAAATCAATTATAAAGTCAAGTACCTGAGGGGATTGACTCCATCCGTCAACATAATCTCCTAGAAAAACCAGGGTGTCGCTTTTAGTAACTTTAGCTCTTTCCATAATTTGGTGCAGCGCTCGCAAACCACCGTGGATATCGCCTATAACAAGTGTTCTCATCTACAAATTGTTCTTTTTATTAATGCAAAAATAGCAGAAAATAAGCACTATTTTTCAGTTTATAAAATTAAGTAAAAGAGCGATGAAGCAGACTTTTTTAGTTTGTTTTTTTTAATTATTTTACAACATGATTATTTTTTTTTGAAACTGAAATATCACTGTTTTAGGTGATTGTTTTATTTAATTTTTCAGATTAGATTTACCAAAAATAAACACCGCTAGTATGACCGCAATTATTGATATTACAGTATTCCTTGTTCATGTGATTTGTAGTTTGGTAAACGATATTTTACTTGGGTAGTAGCTCAACTGAGTATAGCTTGCACGTAGATTTTGCTTAAGAGAATAGATTTGTAAAAATTGAAATCACTTTCTAATACAAAGAATGTTTTAGATCTTGAGGTTTTCAATCAGTGTACTTATAACAGTTTTCCATGCAGGCAACAGTAAAAAAACACATTGTATCTTTCGTTAAGTAAAATCATTATTTAATTAAGATTGCACAGCATGTTTTTAAAATGGACTCCATAAGAGTAATTAAATATATTAATTTTTTAAAAAAGAAAAAGAATGAAAAAAACAATTAAAAAGTTATCGGTAGTTTTTGCAGTTTCTGTAATGTTGACATCTTGTTTCTCTTACACAAGTGTTGTGGGTAAAGGAGCTCAAGGAAATTCAAGCGTTACAAAATGGAATCACTATGTTATTGGTGGATTAGCACCAGTTGGAGTGTCAGACTCTAAAGAAATGGCTGCAGGAGCAACAGATTATACTGTTTTCACAAGACAATCATTTGTAAATGGTCTTATTGCTGCAATTACTTTTAGTATTTACACGCCAACAACCACTACCGTAACTAAATAATTAAATAAAATGGCGATGGTTTTTATTAACCATCGCCAAATTTTAAAAAAATGAAAAAAATATTGTTTTTTATCTCCGGTATAATCACACTCTATTTATTGTTTATTTTAGTGAACATTTTTATATATCATTATCAAAAACTAAATAACTTTGGTTTTGGATTCCTTTTTGGAAAGATACTACTTTTACTGTTTTTTGGATATTCTACCTATAGATTGAGAAAGAGTTTTTAATTTACTGCACATCATATTTCATTTTCCTCAAAATTCGCAACGCTTCTTTAAAAGATAGATATACTTGGTTGAATGGCTTTAATAATGCTTTGGCATCAATCAATCTTTGTTTTGCCTCATCAAACCCGTTGAGGTAACAAATCATAAAAGTAGAGGGTAAGTTTTCTAAGTCTTTCCTTTCCCGCTCGGATAGCGAAATTTCTTTTTGGAGCTTTTTTAGCAAAGCAATATTGGAATTATAAATGTGAAAAAGCATTTTCTTGTTGAATTCTGGTGGCTTAAAAAGCATTTCACTTTCAATTTTGTAATATCCGTTATCATGAAAATGAATCGTTTGCTTTTCTAAAGGATAGTAGCTCGTTTTGTCATTCAAACCTAAGGGTACGTATTCAATTATAGTAAAAGTGTCTTCGTCAAAAGTAATTTCGACTACATCCTGCGCCGAGTAAAATAGCTTGATTTGTTCGTTTATTAACTCAATATCTACACGCGACAAATAGGTTTTGTCCCGTGATTTCTTGGCAATTCCTGCCCAGCAAATTACAAATAACTCTTTGAATACTTTGTATTTTGGCGCCATATCCTTGTGCCGGAAATTCATGAAATCAATCACGCCATCGAGTGTGTATTCGATGCTGTTTCGGGAATTGTTTTCGATGCCAATTACAGTCTCCGTATTCTGATAATTTTTTTCAATTTCTCCTTCAACCGGCATCGTATTGCTGCCGCGTCGTATAAAAATACTGTTGGCTGGAATGGTGTGAATTCCTTTTTTGAAATGGGATGTTTTGCTTTTTGGCTTGACCGTTACCAGTCCGATAACTTTATCTTTTGGCAAATTTGGGAAAGGCACATTTTCGTATTGAATCTTGGGAGGATTTTCCAGATAGGCGTTCACTAAATTCTGAATCCGACTGTCGTCAAAAAAATCGTCGCCTACAATAAGATTGTCATGATCTTCCACACCCACCACAATATAGGAGTTGTTAGAAGGATTTGAATTAGAGAGGGCACAGATGTGTTTTAAAAATTTGGCTTTTCCTTCGCGAGTGTGTAAATTCAACTGCCGCTTTTTATCATAAAAACTGCTCTCATCATTGTGAGCAAGCAAGTTCTTGATAAGAATGCGTTTGTTGATCATTACTATTTACTTTTTTATTGTCATTCAGGAAGTAATACTATTTCGATTCTTTTTAAAAAATAAATTACCGCGGATTCACAGATTTAAAATTAATTAAAAATCTGCAAATCTGCGGTAAATTTTTTATTCATTAAAATTTCTTGTTGATTCATTTTAAAAACAAATTGTAATTCGCGATTTTCAAAAATTTAAAAATAATTAATAGAAATAAATAATAATTTAATCTCTTTTTAAAATAGTTGCAGATGCCTGTGCAGTAGGTAAGACCATCAAATCGGCAATGTTTACGTGATAGGGTCTGGAGACAACAAAGTGAATGATATCAGCGATGTCCTCTGGATGCAATGGTTCAAAACCTTTGTAAACATTGGCGGCTTTGTCAACATCTCCTTTGAAACGCACTTCGCTAAACTCCGTTTCAACAGCACCAGGATGAATAGCACCAACGCGAATTCCATACGGATTCAAGTCCATTCGCATCGCTTGGTTTAAGGCGTCAACAGCATGTTTAGAGGCGCAATACACATTTCCGTTAGGGTATACTTCTTTTCCGGCAATTGAGCCAATGTTGATAATATGTCCCGATTTTCGCTCAATCATTTGTGGTATTACAGCTTTCGAAACATACAAAAGCCCTTTTACATTGATGTCAATCATGGCATCCCAATCGTCTAAATCCCCGTTTTGAATGGGATCTAAACCATGTGCGTTTCCGGCATTGTTAACCAAAACATCAATTGTGGAAAAGGCCTCTGGTAAAGAATTGATGCTTTCAAAAACTGCTTTTTTATCGCGTACATCAAAGGATAAGGTGTGTACTTCAGTGAATGCTGAAAGTTCATTTTTTAGTTCCAGTAAGCGATCGTCACGGCGTCCACAAAGAATAATTTTATAGTTGTTTTTAGCTAATATTTGTGCTGTTGCTTTTCCAATTCCGCTGGTGGCTCCAGTCACTAAGGCTGTTTTACTCATGATTTTTTTCTGTTTTTTCTAAATTTATTATATTGGATATTTATATTTAGGCTACATCACTGCCCATGCTCGCGGACCAAATGGCAAACCAATCTTCTTGGTCTAATTCTAATTCGACAGCTTTCATCAAGGATTGAATTCGGGCTACGTTTACTGTTCCTGCAATAGGAATAACTTGCGCCGGATGTTTTAAAATCCAAGAAAGCAAAATAGTATCAGAACCAAAATGGTATTTTGAAACTAAGGTCGCCAGTAATTTTTTCAATCGTCTGGTTTGTGGAATATCTTCTCTAAAAACGGATCCCAGCGGATTCCATGACATCGGACGAATGGTATTGGCTTGCATGTAATCAAAACTTCCGTCCACCATTGGTTCAAAATTCGTTGCCGAAAACTGCACCTGATTGTACAAAACTTCTGTTTTTTGACGAATTAATTCTGTTTGTGAAGACGTGAAATTAGAAAGCCCAAAATCGATGATTTTTCCGTCTGATTTTAATTTTAAAACCGCTTCGGCAATTTCATCAGCATGCATCAGTGGGCTAGGTCTATGGAGTAATAGCACATCCAGATAATCCGTCTGTAAATTTTTTAACGAGTTCTCGACAGACCAGATGATGTATTCTTTGGAATATTCGTAATGTTTTATGTTGTTTTTACGGTTTTCAGTAACCATTTGGATGCCACACTTCGAAATTAATTGCATCTTTTCCCTTGCAAGTTTGCTGGAAGCGAGTGCTTTTCCAAAATCAGTTTCAGTGGTGTAATCTCCATATATATCGGCATGATCAAAGGTGCTGATTTTGTTTTCTAAACACACATTAATCATGTTTTCCATTTCTTTGGTATTGAGATTTTTATCCCAAATTCCCCAATTCATTACACCCGCTACAATGGGCGATAATTTTGTTTTGCTCATGGTTTTTATTTTTTATTGAAATGCGTAAATCTTGTAATTCAAAGTATATTTTTCAAAGTTCTTAAAAATATAAAAATTGTATCACAATTAGTCCTTAAAATTAGGGCTTTTGCCGAAGTTTTAACCATTTATTAACATCTTACTTCTAAAAAAAAATTCAATTTGCACCTTCAAAACGAAGGCATTAAATTCAAGGTTTTAAAAATAATAAAATGGAAGAAAATACGGCGACTTTAGACATCAGAGCAATCAATGAAAAAATTGAAAGAGAGAGTGCATTTATAGACCTTCTCACGATGGAAATGAACAAGGTTATTGTGGGTCAAAAGCACATGGTCGAGCGTTTGTTAATTGGGCTTTTGGGTCAGGGACATATTTTATTAGAAGGGGTGCCCGGATTAGCAAAAACTTTAGCGATAAATACTCTTTCGCAGGCCATTCAGGGATCTTTCAGTAGAATTCAATTTACGCCGGATTTATTGCCAGCCGATGTAGTGGGAACTATGATTTATAACATTAAGTCAAATGAATTTTCGATAAAAAAAGGACCAATTTTCGCTAATTTCGTTCTTGCGGATGAGATTAATCGTGCGCCAGCCAAAGTGCAATCGGCATTATTGGAAGCCATGCAGGAAAAGCAAGTAACTATTGGGGATACTACTTTCAAGTTAGATAGACCATTCTTAGTTTTGGCTACGCAAAATCCAATTGAGCAAGAAGGAACGTATCAATTACCTGAAGCGCAAGTCGATCGTTTCATGTTGAAAACCGTTATTGATTATCCAAAAATGGAAGACGAGCGTTTAGTAATTCGTCAAAACCTAAAAGGAAGTTACGAAAAAGTAAATGCTGTTGTTTCAGTAGAACAAATTTTGCGTGCTCAAGAAGCAGTTCGTGAGGTGTACATGGATGAAAAAATAGAAAAATACATACTTGATATCATTTTTGCCACGCGTTACCCAGAGAAATATAAATTGGCTGATTTGAAACCATTAATCAGTTTTGGAGCGTCACCACGTGGAAGTATCAATTTGGCGACTGCCGCAAAATGCTACGCTTTTATCAAACGTCGTGGATATGTAATTCCAGAAGATGTTCGTGCGGTAGTGCATGATGTATTGCGTCACAGAATTGGCGTTACTTACGAAGCCGAAGCCGAAAATATTACTTCAGTAGACATCATCAACAAAATCGTAAACGAAGTAGAAGTTCCATAAAGTGATTAGTAATAAGTGACTAGTAATTAGCCGTGGTTAATTGCTAGTCACTATTCACTGTTCACTAATTACTAAAAAAATGGATACAAAAGACCTCTTAAAAAAAGTACGAAAAATAGAAATCAAAACCCGAAGATTGAGTGATCACATCTTTTCGGGAGAGTATCACACGTCTTTCAAAGGACGTGGAATGACGTTCAGTGAAGTGCGTCAATACCAGTATGGCGATGATATTCGTGCAATTGATTGGAATGTAACTGCACGATACAACGAAGCACACGTAAAAGTTTTTGAGGAAGAGCGTGAACTGACCATGATGTTAATGGTTGATATTTCAGGTTCAGAAAGTTTTGGTTCGAAAAACCAATTTAAGAAAGATATTGTTACGGAAATTGCTGCAACAATGGCTTTTTCAGCAACTCAAAACAATGATAAAATTGGTTTGATTTTGTTTTCGGATGAAATCGAATTGTATATTCCGCCAAAAAAAGGAAGATCTCACGTGTTGCTTATCATTCGGGAATTGATAGAATTTCAGCCTAAAAGCCGTAAAACAGATATTGGGCAAGCCTTAAAATTTTTATCGGGAACCCAAAAAAAGAAAGCAATTGTATTTGTAATTTCTGATTTCATGTCGGAAGATTACGAGCATACATTAAAAATTGCTGCAAAAAAACACGACATAACGGGGATTCGCGTGTATGACATTCGGGAAGAAAAAATGCCGGATTTAGGAATGGTTTCTATGCTTGATGCTGAAACTGGAGCAATAGAATTGATAAATACCGGTTCGAAAGCAGTGCGAATGAATTATGAAAAACAGTACCACGATAAAGTAAACTATTTCAAAGAAACATTCAGTAAATCAGGCTCGGGAGTAGTAAACACTAGAGTTGACGAAAGTTATGTGACGAAATTATTAAGTTATTTCAAATCGAGATAATGATTTTGGATTTTTGATTAACGATTTTTGATTTCAGATTTTGTAGAAGTGGAAAATGGATTTTAGATTGGTAAAATAAAAATATAAACTTAATAAGTGAACAAGCAAGAATTAGAAAATAGATTGATAGATTTTGCATCAACAATAATAATCGTTGCAAGCAAATTTGAAAAAAACTATGCTGAAAATCATCTTGCTGGGCAAATAATTAGATCTGGAACTTCTCCCGCTTTAAATTATGGAGAGGCACAAAGTGCAGAAAGCAGTAAAGATTTTATTCATAAAATGGGCATTTGTTTAAAAGAGTTAAGAGAAAGCTTTGTTTGTTTAAAAATTATTGAAAAATCAAGTTTAACGTCCGATTTAACAAATCTAACTATTGCAAAAACTGAGGCTAATGAGCTAATTTCTATTTTCGTATCAAGTATTAAAACAGCTAAAACAAATCTGAAATAAATTTAGATTTTTGATGAAAAACGAATCGAAGTTTCTGGGTCAAATCTGAAATCAAAAATCGTTAATCCTCAATCAAAAATCGAAAGAGGTTCAATAATAAAAGATGAAAAAACAATTATACCTACTATTATTACTGCTTTCTACGGCTGTTTTTGCACAACAAAAGCAAGTGGTTACTAGCATTGATACTACTAAAAATAAAATTGGCGCCGAATTTAAACTGTCTATTAAAACTACTGTTGATACTTCGGCTAAAGTGATTTTCCCTAGACTAAAAAACTTTGGGGCTTTAGAGGTAATTCAGTCCTATCCTATAGATACTGTCAAAATGGATGGGCGTTACGAATTAATCAAAAAATACGGTTTAACCCAATTTGATTCGGGTAGATACGTGGTTCCCAGTATCAAGATTTTCATCAACAGCAAACCGTTTCTTACGGATTCGCTTTTGGTTGAAGTGGCGAATGTTCAAGTAGATACTTTGAAACAAAAAATGTTCGAAATTAAGGATATTGCTCCAGCGGACAACCCAATTGGAAACTGGTGGAAATACCTGTTGATTATTGCTTTAATTATTGGAATTGCAGCGTTTATTTATTGGTTTATTAAAAAACGCCAGGAAAAGAAACTACAGGAAGAAATTTATAAAACGCCAATCGAGAAAGCGACTACTTTGCTGGATACTTTGGAGAAAAAGGAACTTTGGCAAAAAGGAGAAGTCAAAGCGTATTATAGCGAATTGACTGATATCGCCAGAAACTATATTGAAGAAGCAATAGAAATTCCGGCAATGGAAAGTACAACTTCGGAGCTGATTCAAGGACTTAGAGCAGCTTCTGTCAAAAAGAAAATGACGCTTTCGCAGGAAATTATCGAAAATCTGGAACGTGTTTTAAAACAAGCCGATTTAGTGAAATTTGCCAAGTCAAAACCATTGGATTTTGAAATTACCGAAGACCGCAATAAAATTCAAAAAGTAATTTTGACCTTAGACAATTCAATTCCTGTGGAAATTCCTGTAGAGGAAGACACGTTGTTGAATGAGGCGCAAAGACAAAAACAAATCCAAATTCAGTTGCGCAAGCAAAGGAACAAACGCATCGTGACTGCGGTGGCTTCGGTTGTTTTTTTATTGGCAGCGACCACCACTTTTTTCATTGTTACCAAAGGGTTTGACTATGTAAAAGATAATATTATTGGTCATCCTACAAAAGAATTATTGGAAGGCGAATGGGTTAAAAGTGAATACGGAAATCCAGGAATTATCATAGAAACACCAAAAGTGCTCAAGAGAGTAGATTTGACAAAGACACTCCCTAAAGACGGAATGGCCTTAATTAAAGAAATGCAATCCTTTGCGTATGGAAGTGTTTTGGACCGTTTTTATGTGATGGTTTCTACGTTAAAATTCAAAGCGGAAACACAAATTGATTTGGCAAAATCTATGGATGGCGCGTTGCAATCACTGGAAGCGCAAGGAGCTCAAAACATGATTGTAAAACAAGAAGATTTTGAAACCAATGAAGGAGTTAAAGGATTGAAAGCCTACGGAACTTTTTCTCAAGTTGATGGTGAAAATAAGACCACGGCAAAAATGTATTATGAAGCCATATTGTTCAGTCAAGAAGGCGGATTACAACAAATTTTACTTTTTCATGAAGAAGGAGAAAAGTATGGCAACGAAATTTCAGAACGCGTTTTGAATGCTGTCGAATTAAAACAAGCAAGTAAATAATGGAGAAAATAACTTTTTTAAACCCAGAATTTTTTTGGTTGTTTCTGCTGATTCCAGTTGTAATTGTCTGGTTCATGCGAAAAAAGAACCATCAATCAGCCACGTTAAAGATAAGCTCGTTAGAAGGATTTAAAGGAACAGGATCGTATTTGACCAAGTTAAAACCAATGTTGAATGTGCTTCGGGTTTTGGCTTTATGCTCTCTGATAATTGCAATGGCAAGACCAAGAACGGTAGATATCAGTAATAAAACTAAAACGACAAAAGGAATTGATATCGTCATGGCGATAGACGTTTCCGGAAGTATGCTGGCCAAAGATTTGAAACCGAACAGAATGGAAGCACTAAAACGAGTGGCCGCTGATTTTGTTGAAGAACGACCAAATGACAGAATTGGACTTGTGGTTTATGCCTCTGAAGCGTACACAAAAACTCCTGTAACCAGCGATAAAGCAGTTATTCTGGATGCGATCAACAGTATTAAATATGATAATGTTTTGCAGGACGGAACCGGAATAGGAATGGGATTAGCGACTGCTGTGAATAGATTGAAAGACAGTCAGGCCAAGAGCAAGGTGATTATTCTTTTGACAGATGGAGTGAATAATGCCGGATTTATTGAGCCAGAAACAGCATCGGATATTGCCAAACAATACGGAATCAAAGTGTATACTGTTGGTATTGGAACCAATGGAATGGCCATGTTTCCTTATGCTATTGCGCCAAACGGAAAATTTTTGTTCCAAATGATGAAAGTGGAAATTGACGAGCAGTTGATGAAAAATATCGCCAGAAAAACAGATGGGAAATATTTTAGAGCAACAAGCAACAGCAAATTAGCGGAGATTTATGCTTCCATCAATAAACTGGAAACGACTGAAATTGAAGAATTAAAATTCTATGATTATGATGAAAAATTCAGACCATTTATTTGGTTTGCCGGTTTTTTATTGTTGCTGGAAATAGGATTAAGGAATACAGTTTTTAAAAGCTTTATATAATATACAAACAAGTCATCAAGTGAGTAGTTTAGAGGTTAGTAAGCCTTGTGAACTTTGCGCCTTCTTTGTGAACTTAGCGGTTAAGAAAAATTATGGAATTAGACGAAAAAATATATTTATATCTTCTCATTATATTGCCTTTGGTGGTGTTGGTTTTTCTGTTCAATTTATATTGGAAAAGAAAAAAACAACGCGAGTTTGGGGATTTAGAAATGGTAAAAAAACTGAGTCCTGAAAGTTCAGTTTTTAAACCCGTTTTGAAAGTATCAGTACTGATTTTGGCTTTGCTTGGACTGATTCTTGGTTTGGTCAATCCGAAGATTGGTACCAAAATGGAAACCGTAAAGCGAGAAGGAATCGACATTGTTTTTGCTATTGATGTCTCCAAAAGTATGCTGGCAGAAGACGTAGCGCCAAACCGATTGGATAAAAGCAAGCAGATTGTTTCCCAAATCATTAATCAGTTAGGAAGTGATCGTATAGGAATTGTGGCGTATGCAGGAAGCGCTTTTCCAGTATTGCCTATCACCACAGATTATGGAGTGGCCAAAATGTTTTTGCAAAGCATGAACACGGGTATGGTTTCCTCTCAGGGAACGTCGCTAGATGAAGCTATAAAATTATCGTCCACCTATTTTGATGATAAAAGTAAAACCAGCAAATTATTGATTCTGATTTCGGATGGTGAAGATCATTCGGAAGGAGCCGAAAGTGCTGCCGAAGAAGCCAATAAACTGGGAATGAAAATTATCACCATAGGAATTGGAACCGAAAAAGGAGGGACAATTCCCTTAAAAAGGAATGGAGTTGTGGAGAGTTTTCAAAAAGACAATAACAATGAAGTGGTAATTACTAAGTTGAATAAAGCCAGTTTAGAAGTGATTGCAAAAACGACTAAAGGGGGATATATAAGCGGGAATAATACCAAAGAAGTGATGGAATACATCAAGAATGCTTTAGATAATATTCAAAAAACCGAATTTGAAGCGACCGAAATGGCCGATTTTCAATCGCAATTTCAATGGTTTTTGGGGTTTGCTTTTTTGCTGTTATTTGTGGATGTTTTTCTATTAGAAAGAAAAACAAGTTGGGTTAAAAAATTGGATTTATTTAACGAGAATAAATAATTATTTCTAAAAGGCTTCAAAACTTTTTGGATTTATAGATACAATAAATGAAAAGATTTAAAATTATCATAATTGCCTTTTTAATCGTTGCTTTCTCCGGGACAGCTGGATTGTATGCGCAACAAAAAGACCGAATTTTACCTAAAGCAAATAAAGATTATGCGGACAATAAATTTGTAGAAGCCGAAGCCAATTACCGAATTTCGGATTCAAAATTCCCTAATAAAGCCGCTGCTCCTTTTAATCTTGGAAATAGTATTTACAAGCAAAAACAATCTTCCGAAGCGAAGTTTGCGTATGCCAAGGCGTTGAAAAATTCAAA
Organism: Flavobacterium xanthum; assembly: GCF_900142695.1. Lineage (GTDB taxonomy): Bacteria > Bacteroidota > Bacteroidia > Flavobacteriales > Flavobacteriaceae > Flavobacterium > Flavobacterium xanthum. Next base: position 30,451 of record NZ_FRBU01000030.1, read on the forward strand.
GACAAGACCTCAGAAACACCGTGCTTTTCATAATTTAGGTAATGTGTTCATGAATGAAAAAGATTATGCACAAGCGGTAGAAGCGTATAAAAATGCATTGAGAAATGATCCGACGGATGAAGAAACCCGTTATAATTATGCTTTGGCCAAAAAAATGCTTAAAGATAATCCTCCAAAAGACGACAAGAAAAAAGACGAGAAAAAAGATCAAGAAAAGAAGGAAGATAAAAAAGACAGCGAAAAAGATAAAAAGGACGAAAAAGATAAAAAAGACGACAAAGGCGATCAGGACAAACAAAATAAAGATCCGAAACCCAATGACAAGGGAGAACCAAAACCAGCGCCAGGAGGAATTTCTAAAGAACGTCTAGAAAATCTTTTAAATGCCGTAAATAAAGAGGAGAAGAAAGTTCAGGATAAAGTGAATGCCCAAAAAGTACAAGGAAAACCAGTTAAAACCGAGAAGGATTGGTAATTCAATTAGAGAGTTTGAAAATGAAAAAATATATAGCGGCGATTGTTTTATTGGTGTGCAGCACACTCGGTGCTCAGGTTCAGTTTGAGGCCAGAGTGAGTAAAAGTACGCTGGGCTTGAATGAAAGATTGCGTATTGATTTTATGATGAATGTAGATGGTGATAATTTTGTGCAGCCTTCTTTTGATGGTTTCCGAATTGTTGCTGGACCCAGTCAGCAGGTAAGTCAATCGTGGGTAAACGGAAGAAGTTCCTTTGAAAAAGCCTATTCTTATATTCTTTTGCCAAATAAAAAGGGTACATTAGTGATCAAGTCGGCAGCTATAGAATACAATGGTCAAATTTACAAAACGGCGCCTGTAAAAATCAATGTTACTGACGCACAAGAGCAACCACGAGATCCTAACGACTCACCAATATCGGCCGATGAAAACCTGTATCTAGTTGCTGATGTCTCTAAAGCTAACCCTTATGTCAACGAGCCAACAACAGTAGTCTATAAATTGTATTTTGCAAATATTGGAATCTCAAATTTTAGAGAATTAAGTAAACCAAAATACAATGATTTTTGGAGTCAAAATATAGAAATAAAACAACTTGTAGCAGAAGAAGGACAGTTCAAAGGGCAGAATTACAGGTATATAGTACTTAAGAAGGTAGTGCTGTATCCGCAAAAGTCGGGAAGACTTAAAATAGAACCGTTATCCTTAGAAATTGATGTGCAATTGCCAACGAATCGTAGGGATATGTTTGGTAGAATGGTGCTCACTGAAACCAGCAAAAGAGTTTCAGCAGGAGGAAAGACTATAAATGTTAAACCTCTGCCAGAAGCAGGAAAACCAGAAAATTTTAATGGTGCAGTTGGAAACTTTGACTTTAAAGTTACACCATCAAAGACTAATTTGAAACACGGTGAAAGTCTAGATTTGGTTGTAAGTGTAACCGGAAAAGGAAATTTAAAATTGTTCACTTTGCCAAAACCTGTAGTGCCAAATGCGCTGGAAATGTACGATGCTGTTCACAGCGAAGATATTAGCACACCACTTTCTGGAATGGCTGGAAAATCGTCGGATAGTTATACTATAATTCCACAATACAGAGGCAATTATCCGGTTAAACCAATGCAGTTTTCTTATTTTGACCTGAGTTCTGGAACCTACAAAACAATAAAATCTCCGGAGGTGATGATCAATGTTTTGGATGGACCTACACCGGCTGATTCTACTGCAACAGATGGAAACAAAAATAAAATTGTTGTTGAGGAATTTAAAACCATCAAATCAAAAACTAATCTTGTTATCATAGACAAAGAGGGTTTCTTTGGATCAAATTTGTTTATTGGATTGTTATTGCTTCCTTTTTTATTGGTTCCAATAATTATTTTATTCAAAAAGAAGAAAGAGGCTATGGATGGGGATGTCTCTGGAAACAGAATCCGAATGAATAACAGATTGGCCAAGAAATATTTATCAGAAGCGAAGAAACAAATCAACAACAAAGAACTGTTTTACATTGCGCTGGAAAAAGCGATGCACAATTTCCTAAAAGCAAAATTACACATTGAAACTTCAGAAATGAGCAAGGATAATATTCAGGAATTATTGTTATCTCGAAATGCAAAACCAGAATCAGTAAATGATTTTATTGCGCTTACTGAAAATTGTGAAGTGGCACGTTATGCGCCTTCGTCAAGTGTTACGATACAACAGGATTTTGATAAAGCGGTATTTATAATCTCGGAATTAGAAAAACAGATTGCTTAATATTTTGCTTAACCACAAAGTGCACAAAATGCACAAAGTTTATATAATTACTAACCTATTTGAGATTGTCGGATTGCAGATTAGGATTACTAATTAATTTTAATGTAAAATTGCTAAAAGAAGGTGTAAGACGAGTTATAAATGGAGCGCTTTAAATAGTGATCTTTGCGACTTCCTTGTGACCTTCGTGTTTAAATTTTTATGAAAAATATACTATACCTACTTTTACTTTCAACCCAGATTTTCTTTGCCCAAAATGGCTTCGAAAGAGGGAATGCGTACTATGCAAAAGGACAGTACACCGAAGCTATAGCAGCTTATGAAAGTGTTTTGAAAGACAATAAGCACTCCTCTGAAGTGTATTTCAATTTAGGAAATGCCTATTATAAATTAAATGAAGTAGCACCTTCAATTTATAATTATGAAAAAGCATTGGTTCTAAATCCCAATAATAATGATGCGATTAACAACTTGAAATTCGCTCAAAAACGAACGATTGATGAAATAAAAGTAATTCCAAAAGTAGGTTTTGCAAAGTTGATTCGGGATTTTACGGGAGTGTATCATTATAATACTTGGGCCTGGATTTCGGTTGGACTTGCTGTTGGGTTTTTACTTTTTTTTATAGGGTACTATTTTTTACAAAGTACAGTTTCAAAGCGAATTTTCTTTTTTGGAATGTTCGTAGTTGTTTTTTTGATACTGATTAGTGTTTCATCTGCTATTTTTGAAAAAAGCCATTTTGACACGGAGAAACCTGCCATAGTTTTTGCCGAAATGACCGATTTTAAAAGTGAACCTAGAAATGGGGGTAAACCACTTTTTGTACTCCATGAAGGTACTAAGGTTTTTGTTTTTGAAAGCATAGGTGAATGGAAAAAAATCCAACTTACAGATGGAACTGAAGGTTGGATTGAAAGCAGTGCGATTAAGGAAGTGAAATAATAGTTTTTAGTTGCAAATATTCAGTGCAAATTGTTTATTTGTCCTTCAAACTGCCATACCATTCCTTTAATGAAGGATACATATATCCCGCTGTTTTTTGAATTGGATTGTAAAAAAGAGAATTGTCTAACGTTTCTTTTTTGGTTAAAAAGTGGTTGTAATTTATTTTTTCGAAAACTGCAAAGACAATACTGATAATCAAAATTGTTTTTAGCACCCTGAAGAAGCCACCACCAATCGTATTCAACCAGCCCAAAAAAGCAAAATCGGCGACTCCAGTCAGGAACTTTCCTAAAAGGGTGACTACCATAACCACAGCGATAAACGTGAGAATAAAAGCAACAACTTGAATTGTATTGGGATTCCACTTCACATATCCTACTAAAATATCTCGCATAAAGGAGGAAAATTTCACGGCAAAATATATTCCCGCCAATAGTGAAACTAATGAAGCTAGTTCTATAAAAAGTCCATTTCTGATTCCTTTATAAAAAGCGAAAGCCAGTAGTACTCCCAAAATAATATCTAAAAATCCCATAAATAAAAAATAAAGACAAAAGAACAAAGATAAAAGAATATTCTAAAGTCAAAAACGGAGTGCCTATCTTTGCTAAAATAATTTGATTATTCTATTTGAAAATCTGCGATACAAATCTGCATTCAAAAATCGTTAATCTACAATCAAAAATTAAAATGTCAAGAGACACTCAACTTAAAGAACGCTGGGAACAGCTTGTAAATATACTTTCCAATCAATTTTCACAAGGAGAAGACTTAGATCTAGACGCCATTATTTATTTAATTGGAGTTCAGGAACTCGGGAAAGTACACAGTGAATATAAGAAAGACGAAAAATTAAACCTAATGCACATTGCCATTTGCAGATTATTAGAGCCTTACGGTTTCTATGAATTTGAGTTTTTTGATGAAGATGGATGGCCGCATTACAGAGTAAAAGAGGAGTTGCCTCCACTAAAAGCTGGGGAACAATCTGTTTTAATGAAAGAAGCTATTGTAAACTATTTCTTAGAACGCGAAGTGATAGAATAGCGTATCAAAGGGAACTTCGTTAGATGAAAGTCTAATGCAATAAACTTGAAACATTAAACTTGAAACTCGGAACAAATTTCTTAAATTTGCACTCTCAATTATTGAATGAAAATGATAGACAAGATAAAAGAATATATTGGTGAAGCACAAGCTTTCTCAACTCAAAATGCTGCTGATTTAGAAACATTCCGAATCAAATTTTTAGGAAGCAAAGGACTTTTGAAAGAGCTTTTTGCCGAATTTAAAAATGTTCCTAACGACCAAAAAAAGGAATTTGGACAGGTAATTAACCTGCTTAAAACTTCTGCTGAGGAAAAAGTGAAAACCATTCAGGAAGCTTTAGAAAATAAAGAAGAAAGTAAAGGATTTTACGGGGATTTGACCCGTTCTGCAGAACCAATGATTATTGGCTCTCGTCACCCTATTTCATTGGTAAAAAACCAAATTATAGATATTTTTTCAAACATCGGTTTCAATGTTTCTGAGGGTCCAGAAATTGAAGACGACTGGCATAATTTTACCGCATTAAACTTACCGGAATACCATCCGGCACGTGATATGCAAGACACCTTTTTCATTCAAACGAATCCTGATATTTTGTTGCGCACGCACACTTCATCAGTGCAAGTGCGTTACATGGAGAACAATAAACCGCCCATTCGTACGATTTCTCCAGGAAGAGTTTTCCGTAATGAAGCCGTATCGTCCCGTTCTCACTGTATTTTCCACCAAGTGGAAGGATTGTATATCGATAAAGACGTTTCTTTTGCTGATTTAAAGCAAACGCTTTTGTATTTCACCAAAGAGATGTTCGGAAAATCAAAAATACGCCTGAGACCTTCTTATTTTCCATTTACGGAACCAAGTGCCGAAGTTGATATTTATTGGGGTTTAAAAACAGAAACCGATTATAGAATCACCAAAGGAACCGGCTGGTTAGAAATCATGGGTTGCGGAATGGTAGATCCAAATGTGTTGAAAAATTGCGGTATCAATCCTGATGAATACAACGGTTTTGCGTTCGGAATGGGAATCGAAAGAATTGCCATGTTACTCTATCAAATTGGCGATATCCGCATGTTCTATGAGAACGACGTTCGTTTCTTGGAGCAATTCAAATCAAGCATATAAAGAGTTATAAATTATATTTTTAGGAGCTATTTCCAGCTATCCGTTGCAATCTTTTTTGAGGCAAAAAGCCTCAAAAAAGGATTTTCACTGCTATCTGGGCTAGGGATTTCGGTTGACAAGAAAATTAAGTTTTTGAATACTAAATAGTAATTAATGAGTGAAGAGATTGCTTCATTCTACACAACGATATGAAAAAAGACATCATCATCCCCGAAGTAGAAAACGTTTTCCTAGCTGCCGTTCAAGAATGGAGCGACGATTTTATGGAAAAAGTATGGTACGCGTATTTGATAAATGACAGTGATTTTCTAATTGAAAGTGTTATGGTGGTTTCAAAAGCTTTTGGAACAATTGAGGGCGAAATGAAAAAAACATCGCTGTTGCGCCATGCTTTTGTAGAATTACCACCCGTATCGCTCGTAAAAATTGAAATGATTGAAAAAAGTGTTTTGACGCTCAACAATGAGTTTATGCTTACCTTTTTCATGGATGGAAAGCTTTACGATAAAAAGTTTACTTTCAAAGCAAATTCAATCAATGAAACTAACGTCGAAGAGGTGCCAATTTTATTCGTTGATGGGGTTATTGTTAAATAATTAAAGACTTCTCGACATGAAAACACTAGCATTTCCATAAACACTATTATTCATAGAGTATATACTGTGTTGTATATCATATTCGCAACCAAGTTTACTAGTCCAGAGACCATTTTCTAATTGTCTAGCTGCATGAGTTGGTAGTCCATCATTTCCTAAAAATATTGCGATCTTTTCATTACCTATTTCTAGTGAAGTAGAAATGCATACCTCGTATCCTTTTAATTTATATAATTCTATAAAAGAATTTACTTCAATTGTCCGAGGAATATTTTCTGGCCAGAAATACATTTCATCAGGGTCAGGCCAATACCATTTTGTATTGTCTCCAAATGCCCATGCAATACAATTATACGATGAAGTTTGAGGGCTTGTAATTACAAATGGATCAATTGTCGTGTTTGGAAATTCTGGAATAATTAAAACCATTAATAATTATTCTTTTGTGCCCATTCTATCCAATCTTCTTTCATTTTGGTTATTATGCCATAGTGATCAGGGTTGATAGGGTTTTCTCCGCTAATTTTTTTTAAAGCATAAAACCAATGATCATTTGTTTTTTTTAATTCTCTTATAATCCATGGAATTGTTTTGCTTCCAAGAGCAATAATTTCTCTATATGCAGAATTATTGAAGATTTGTGAAGAACTAGAATAATACAAAGTTTCTGATTTCCACTTGTCTTTTAGTTGTAAAAAATGTTTGAATTCTTGGTTTTCAATTCTATCAGAAATAAGCACACTGTTTCCTTTAAATGTATTGACAGCATTTGAATAATTACAAGATAAAATAGAAGCTTCTTGAGTTAAACCTGTATTTCTAGTTATTTCGGTGCTATATAGACGACTCATTTGTTAAGTAGATTTCTGGTTTTATCGGTAATAAAGTCTTCAAAAATTGAATTTTTCATTGAACGCATGTAATTGAAATCTGTAAATTCAAAATTATTGTTGATTTCTTTGAAAATGTCAATGTCTAAAATAAAAGGAACTAAGTCCTTTGTTGGAGTTTCTATAGTTTCTGTTATTACCGCATTGTACTCTTTTTTATCGCATGGTACTTGAATTTGCATGAAAAAACTGTTATACAATTGTGGCAAGCTTTTGGGTATAGGAGGCATATTTAATATGTACTCTTGAAAGCTTACTAAAGGTAATGGGATGTTAATCTTATTTATATATCGTAATCCTATTCTATTTATTTTTTTTGGCTTAAGACCATTAAAATATATTTTCCAAAGTAAAAAAGCTTCATTATAAAATTCATTCCAATTACTATAAGGAGATAAGAAATTAAGAGTGAATCCATCAACTCTAAATTGCACTTGTCTGTTGTTTTTTTCGTTAGAAAAAATTACTCCTCTAAATTGAGTTTTTGTGTTATTAGTTATTTCGTTGTTTTGTTTTATTTCAAAATCTCCAAAAATATTTAAGGTTTTTTTCTTTTGAGGATAACTCGCCTCAAATAATATATGTAAATTTTCAATGTCCTCTTCTGTAATGTTTTCTAATCCAGTAACCTGAATGTCAAAAACAGCTTCTTTTATTGGGGGATTTGAGTATTTCATGAATCAAATATATAAAATAGATTTTACTAGTTTGTTTTATTAGATGAAAATTAAAAATAATTTAACCCATCAGTAAAATTTCATAAATATTTTTAAGACTATTTTTTTACTAGGTGGATTCAATTAATTAATGCGAATTCCTGATTATTGTTTAATAATTGTAAATATACTTCATTTGGAGAATCAAATTGATGCCTTTTCCGAGGT
>NZ_FRBU01000054.1 GCF_900142695.1 Flavobacterium xanthum
ACCGGATTCCCAGTGTAAAAGTTTCATCTGATTATTATTTCGATTGATAAAAATGAACACTTCCCCACTATGTGCAACGCGTCCTAATTCATTGGCAACAAGACCGCACAAACCATTAAAGCTTTTGTGCATATCGCAAACTTTAGGGTAGAGCAAAAAGGTATGTGAACTACTAAGACTAAACACTAATATAGGTTTACTAAAGCCGAAAGTTCACTTAAATTATCCGTATCCACTCGCAGCACAACTCCATTAGGGTATACGATTTCGTATTTGTTTTCTAAAGCGAAAATTGGTTTTTTCAGTGCAATAAAACCTCCGCTTTGTGCTTCTTCATTTTTGCTTTTGCGTATCCAGTAGCTGAAAGTTCCTAATTTAATAACTGCTTGATCACAATACGCTTGTTGTGAAAGTCCACTTTGTTTCCAAGATTCAACTTGAGATAACATAAATTCATTTTTGTCCATGTCTAAATTGTTTAGAACAAAACTACTACCTTAAGTTAATCTAAAAAATATGGGGTTCGTCGGGCGGATACTTTTAATTGGTTAAAAAGGTATCGAGATTCGCTTTTTAATAATACAATCTAAAATCAAGGAGCTTACAAAGAGCAAAGTGCTTTTCATGTAATTCTTCAACGATTTGTATCAGATCATCTTCGTCTTGGCACAAACTGAAAAATACTTTATCCAAATGAATGCTACTTAGATTATCGAATTTTGCTCCATAACCCGAAATGGCTCTTGCTCCGGTAATATCTAAAAAGTACTGGGCTTCTTCCGCGCTTAAGTCCACCACCTTTTCATTTGCGAAGTGTACAATTTTGCCTTTCATTTTTCCTTCAAATAGTTCAGCTATTTCTTCTAAACTGTAGTAATATTCATTGATACAAATGCTATTTTCCTCTCCTTGCATCACTAAATAGATGATTTCATAATCCTTAAAATTATGATCGTCATAAAGCAAAGCACTTAAGCTTTCGTCCAAACCTTCAATTGTATCGCATGTTTTGTAAATACTTGAAATTCCTTGCTCAAAAGCTAGTAGTTCTAAGCTTTGAACCACTTCTGTTGTAGTGGTACTGTCTACATCGGGTACGGCTTCAAGGCAGAAAATAAATTTATCCTGATCCATTGTCATTAGTTAATGAGGTGCATAATACCAACAAATGTATGATTTTATAGAGACAAAAACTTGAAAAGTGAAAACAGATCGAAGGTGATTTTGAGATGGGATGTGTAAGTTCTGCTTATAAAGTGAATGTGCTTTTTTAGTTACTCAATATCAGTAGTTTATTTTGTACTAGTTTTGATTATTTTTTAAATACTTAGCAATAACAGATTTTTGATACAGGGGGCATAATTATTTTTATAAAAAGTTAATAGCAGGAATTATCCATTAAAAAAAGAAAGATTTTTGGAATAATTTACAATTGATTTTTTAAGTAGATTAAAGCAACTATTGATGAATTTAGCACTCAAATTAGTTACAATAATAGATGTGAGTTTAATATATTTTTATTTATTTTGTTGGTAAAAACTAACATTAATAGGTTTTTTGATCAATAGTGATGGTATTTACCAACATAAAGCATCAGCTATCCGTTAATTATTAAATTTTACTTATATTTGTTGGTAAATACCAACAGTATTACTATTTTAAAGAGATAATAATGGGAAATGCCAACATAGACTGGGTTGCCATGAGTGATACCGCTATCGTGAGTAAGATTGGCGCATTCATAAAACAAGAGCGATTAAAGAGTAATAAAACTCAAGCACAATTGGCAGAAGCAGCTGGTATCAATCGTTCGACATTAAGCCAAATTGAAAAAGGTGAGGCTATCACAATGCTGTCACTTATTCAAATTATGAGAGCGTTAAATATTTTACAGCTCTTAGAAGGGTTTACTATACAACACGAAGTGAGTCCACTAGAACTGGCCAAACAAGACAAACAAATTAGGCAACGGGCTAGAAATAGTGCTAGCGATAACACTAAAAAATCCGACTGGTAATGATTACAACTGCTTTTGTAAAAATATGGGGAGAAACGGTAGGAGCTGTTGCGTGGAATGCAGAATCAGGTTTGGCAAGTTTTGAGTATGATCCAAAATTTATAAATACCAAAACCGATTTGGCACCTTTAAAAATGCCGATAATCAATAGCATGAAGCGTATTTTTTCGTTTCCAGAATTACGGGACATAAAAACATTTAAAGGGTTACCGGGATTATTAGCGGATGTATTACCAGATGATTATGGAAATCAATTAATCAATAGCTGGCTAGCACAAAACGGTCGTCCAGAAAACAGTATGAACCCCGTTGAGCTCTTGTGTTTTATAGGAACACGCGGAATGGGCGCTTTAGAATTTGAACCTTCACAGCTTAAAACTACCAAAAGAGCCTTTGATATAGAAGTTGATAATTTGATTCACATTTCTCAAAAAATGCTCTCCAAGAGAGATCGTTTTGAAACCAACCTGAGTGAAGATGAACAACAAGCCATGTTGGATATTCTTAAAATAGGAACTTCGGCTGGTGGTGCTCGACCAAAAGCTATTATTGCCTATAACGAAAAAACAGGTCAGGTCAAATCTGGTCAAACTAGTGCTCCAAAAGGTTTTGAGCATTGGTTACTAAAATTAGATACGGTAAGCGATTTACAATTTGGAGAAAGCACAGGCTTTGGCAGAATTGAAATGGCTTATTATCTAATGGCAAAAGCGTGTGAAATTGATATGATGGAGTGCAGGCTACTAGAAGAAAAGGGCAGAGCACATTTCATGACCAAGCGTTTTGACCGGGAGGGTGGTGAACAAAAACACCACGTACAAACCTTGTGTGCCATGCAGCATTATGATTTTAGCCAAATTACCAGTTTTAGCTACGAACAACTATTTCAAACCATGCGTTTGCTGCGATTACCCTATCCAGAGGCAGAACAAATGTATAGACGAATGGTGTTTAATGTAATCGCTAGAAATTGTGATGATCATACCAAAAACTTTGCTTTCAGACTAAAAAAAGATGGGAATTGGGAATTGGCACCAGCTTATGATATTTGTTTTGCGTACCGCCCCGGAAGTGATTGGGTAAGTCAACACAACCTTAGCATAAACGGAAAAAGAAAAGACATTACTAAAGCGGATCTTTTAATCGTTGCAAAGAGTATGAATATTAAAAAGGCTGAAGCGATAATTCAAAAAATTAGCGATACCGTTACAAACTGGCATGAATATGCAGCAATTGCTAAAGTGGATATCAAATTGAAAGAAACTATAAGCAACGCTCATTTAATTTTATAAAAATGGTTGGAGTTCAAGTAATGAAAACACAAACGTATAGTGCTAAAACATAATTTTCTGCTTTGATGTTGATGGCTCAAAGTAAGAAGGAGCAGGAATAGGAGTAGTAATAAGGCAGAATTGATTTGAATTAAATATGGACTAACTATTAAATAAAAAATCCCTAAAATACTGATTTTAAGTACTATTAGGGATTTTAAAAGTGACCTTGACTGGATTCAAACCAGTAACCTCTTGAGCCGTAATCAAGTGCGCTATTCAGTTGCGCCACAAGGCCATTTGCAAACCGTTATAATAACTTCATTGCGGGTGCAAATATAAGGATAAATGTGTAATTTGCAACTGTAAAATTGTAAAAAAATAAAAAAAGATGCCGTTAGAAAAGTATATCCGTGATATTCAGGGATTTCCTAAAGAAGGAATTTTGTTTAAAGACATCACTCCGTTGTTAATTGACCCAAAAGCAAGGAAAAAATGCCTTGATATATTGGTTTCTTCACTCGCCAATAAAAAAATTGACAAGGTAATAGGAGTAGAAAGTCGGGGTTTTTTCTTTGGAATGTTAATCGCGCAAGAATTAAATGTTGGTTTTATTCCAGTTCGTAAACCGAATAAGTTGCCTTTCGATACCATTTCTGCAACGTATGATTTAGAATATGGAACTGATACTTTAGAAATTCATACTGATGCGATTCAAAAAGGGGACCGAATTCTGATTCACGATGATGTTTTGGCCACCGGAGGAACAGCAAAAGCGGTTTGTGAATTGGTGGAACGATTGGGTGGCGAAATTGTGCAATGCAATTTTCTAATGGAATTGACTTTCTTGAATGGAAGGGCAAAAATTAAAGGGAACGAGATTTTTGCAGCAATAACGTATTAATTTAACGCACGTGTGGTTACATAATACCTGAAACCAATAATTGCCATTTGCCATTTTTTGGCTTTAGCCAAATCCAAACGTTGTTTCGTAAAACTAGGTAATATGACTTTGTTGATTTGTGCTAGGATTTTGTACATAAGGTTTATTTTGTACAAAGATATAAAAAAAGACGGTTTTGATTGAAACCGTCTTTTTTAACACTTACTATTTATTTTCTTTTTGTTTGGCTTGATAGTCTTCCATTTGCTTCTCGTAGACTTTCATTTTCTTTTCGAAAATTTCCATTTTGGCATTAAAAGGCTTCATTTGTTGATCAAATTCATCCATTTTCTTTTCGAAATCGGCTATTTGAGGTGCCATTGCTTCCATTTTTGCATTAAATTCTTCCATTTTTTTGTCAAACGCTGCCCACGCTTTTTTATCACCATTTACCGGAGAACCTTTTGGCGCTAAAGGTGCTTTTGGAAAATTAAGTGCTTTGGGAGTTTTAAAGTTAAAAGTAGGAGGTGTTGGTGGAGTAGGAGGCGTTGGTGGTTGTTGCATATTGCCTTTACTAGCAACATAGTTTTTAGTAAGGATACGGATGGAATTTTTATTTGACACAGCGTCCTTTTGGACATCAACAGAGGTTATTTGATTTGGATTCATACTTTCAGCTTCGAGAGGGCTTACTTTTTTTCCATCAATATAATAATCAGCATCTCCCGGAACACCATTTACCTCTTTGGTTACCTGTGTAACAGTATAAGTATCTTTTGTTATTTTATGAATAGATATTTTGTTTGGATCAATTTTTTCAGTGCCTAAGTCGCTATATGGAATTTTAAAAGTGAATTGAGAAGCATTTTCATCAGTTTTCTCTTTTGTCGTAATTTTAATAATAGATTGATCCTTATTTTTACTTACATCCATTGTTTTAATAGCTTTTGGATCTAATTTATCTAACTCGTTTTGAGTTGTTTTTACCCCATTGATAAAAATTTCTTTGGTTGTAGACAAAGGCGCGTTAGGAGAAATTAAAACACTTTTTTTATTCAATTGAATATCATCTTCAGCGAAATCTATGGTAAGGATTCCGTTTTCATTTTTAGAAATAATGATTCCAAATGTATTGATAGCTTCAGTTCCTTTGATTGCCATTTCCTGATTCTTTTCCTCTCCTTTTTGTAAATTAACTTTAATAGCGATTAATTCATTTTTTGAGTTTCTTTTTATCCTAGAAAAAACGGCCTTTATTCCATAGTTTTTGTTTAAAGCAGTAGTTTTTTCTTTAAGTTCTTCATCTGTAGTATTTTTATTTATTTTGTACACATCCACTGAATTTTCAATTGCTGTGGAAGATTCGATTATCATTTTTTCTGAACTTTTTTCCTGTGCAATGGTTTCAATTTGGAATAAAAACATAAAGGCAAATAGGGCAGGAAGTACAAGTGTATACTTCCAAGAATTCCTTTTGTTTGATTGATTTTTGTTTAACATAAAGATTCGTTTTTTGATTAATGATTGGTAAAAATGATTGGTAATGGCAACACAATTTTCATGTGTTGTTATTTTTAAAAGCGTGAGTTGATACGCTTTCTTGTCGGATAATTTTCTGGTGGCTTCGCTATCAGCAATGAATTCTAAGTTTTGTAAAATGGCCTTTTTGTACCACCAAATGAATGGGTTGAACCAAAAAATAACGCAAAAAATTCTAGAAATCAACACATCTATGGTATGATTTTGTTCGCTATGCACCTTTTCATGTTCTAAAATATTCTGTAATTCAAAACTGCTGTATAAGGAAGAATTGTAAACGATGGTATTGAAGTACGAAAATGGAGCAATATTTTCTGAGGTATCTATAAATTTAAAATCAGCCTGACGTTCTATTGTTTTTCCTTTAAAAATCTTTCGCAGGCTATAAAAATCAAACCCAAATTTGGTCAACAAACCTAATGCTATTGTGCAGTAAGTCAAAGCCAATCCTAAATATATATACTCTTCAGTATGATTTTCCTCAGTAGCGGTTCTTATGGGTAAGGAAGACCAGTCATAATTTACAGGTGTAGGTTCTACCCACATTATTTGGGTGAAAACTACTAATGGTAAAACAGTAGCGGTTAGTAATCCTGCTAAAAGGAACCAACGATTTGCAGTAAAAAAAGTTTCTTTGCGCAACAGAAAATGATACGCTATAAAAAACAAAAAAAGTAAACCGCAGGACTTTATTAGGTAGATTGCAACTGATTCCATAAATAATTATTTTAGAAAATGACACTTATAAACATACAACTATTTTGCTTCTTGATTTTCAATCATGGCTAAAATCTCTCGTAATTCCGCAGCTGAAATTTTCTCTTCTTTGGCAAAATGAGACACCATATTTTTATAGGAACTATTGAAATAATTATCGATTGCCGTGTGCATAAAGCGTTTTCTATAGTCCTCTAAACTCACGATAGGATAGTATTGGTGCGTGTTTCCAAAAGCATTATGAGATACAAAACCTTTTTCTTCCAGATTACGTACAATAGTAGAAAGTGTGTTGTAATGCGGTTGATCCTCTGTGATTTCAGCCAATACTTCTTTTACAAATGCTTTTTTAAGCTTCCATAAAATGTGCATGATTTCCTCTTCTTTGTTGGTCAGTTTTTGCATGATATTATTTTTTACGAAATTCTTTAGTTTCAATTTCAACAACTCCGTTTAGTGCTTTTTCACCATATTTTTTTAGCGCAATTTGCTTGGTACTTTCGGGCCCATTGGATGGTTTTTGAACACCTACTGAGACAATTTCTTCAGGTTTCAATTTATCTAGAGTTTCATAGTCACTAATTTTCCCGTTAATAACGATGACTGCTTTTTTGTAATCTACATTTTTATTGTTTTGAATTCTAGAGATGTTTTCCTCTGGCTTAGAGATTCCAAAACTAATTCCCCAACCCTTATTTTCCTTTTCGGTTATTTCAATTGCACCATTTTTTGCTGCCTTACCATATTTTGCTGTTGCTTCTTCTTCTTTTAAAACGTTAACTGCTTCAATGGTATTAGGATCAATGTCATCGGCTGTAGTTTGATTGCCGGCTACTTGACCGTTTACAACTAGGAGTGGTTTTTTTGAATTTTTCTTTCTTTGTGCTTTCTTTGGATTCTTTATTTTTTTGGTTGTAATTTCCCAAACACCATCTTTACCAAATTCACCATATTTAAGCATTGCCTCTTCTGGATCCAAGATATTTTGAGTGTCAAAATCTTCGTCAAAAGATATTTTAAGTGGAATTCCTTTTACTTGTTTTCTGCCATTTAATACAATTAGGTATTCTCTACCGTCTTTGGACATGCTATTCAAACTCCATGATTTATCTTGTTGTACATCTGAAATAACTGCGTGTCGGGGTTGCACTGTATCAGATGCATTTTGACTTTTATTGATATGGTTAAAATGTTGACTCAAGTGTGCATTCTCCTTTGCATTAGCTTGAAAACCAAAGTTAACGCTACCTGATTTCTCTTTTTCTACAAAAATAGCAAATGGTTTAATTGGGCTTTCTTCTTCAATTAAATATACTTTTTTTGCGCCCTTATTGTTTTGTAAAACAACGTTAATGGCAATGATATGGCCCTCACTATTTACTTTGATATTGGAAAAATTGACATCTAGATCGAATTCTTGTTTAAAAAGTTTGCTCTCCACATTCAGTGCTTCTTCAGTTGAATTTGAGTTGACCTCGAGAACAGCTTTATCAATACTACTTTTAAAAGAAACATGACTTTCTTTTTGCTGAGCGATTACTTCAATTTGGAAGAATAATACAAAAGCAACTAATGCAGGCAGTATTATTGCATATTTCCAAGAATTCCTTTTGCTAGATTGATTTTTGTTTAACATAACGATTCGTTTTTTGATTAATGATTGATAAAAATGATTAGTAATGGCAACACAATTTTCGTGTGTTGTTATTTTTAAAAGTGTGAGTTGATATGCTTTTTTGTCAGATAATTTTCTGGTGGCTACGCTGTCAGCAATAAATTCTAAGTTTTGTAGAATAGCTTTTTTGTACAGCCAAATGAAAGGATTGAACCAAAAAATAGCACAAAAAACTCTTCCAATCAAAACGTCTACGGTATGATTTTGCTCACAATGTACTTTTTCGTGTTCTAAAATGTTCTCTAGCTCGGCAGTACTGTATAAGGAAGAATTGTAAACGATTGTGTTGAAATAGGAAAAAGGAGCAATATTTTCAGTCGTGTCTATAAACTTAAAATCAGCTTGACGTTCTATTGTTTTTCCTTTAAAAATCTTTCGCAGGCTATAAAAATCAAACCCAAATTTGGTTAATAAACCTAATGTGATTAAAGAATAAGTCAAAGCCAATCCTAAATAAATATACTCCTCAGTATGATTTTCCTCAGTGACGGTTCTTATCGGTAAGGAAGACCAGTCATAATTTACAGGTGTAGGTTCTATCCAGATTATTGTGGTAAAAACAACGAATGGCAAAACAGTAGCAGTTATTAATCCTGCTAAAAGAAACCAACGATTTGCAGTAAAAAAAGTTTCTTTACGCAGCAGAAAATGATACGCTACAAAAAACAATAAAAGTAAACCACAGGATTTAATTAGGTAGATTGCTACTGATTCCATAAATAATTTTTTAGAAAATGACACGTATAAACATACAACTATTTTGCTTCTTGATTTTCAATCATGGCTAAAATCTCTCGTAATTCCGCAGCCGAAATTTTCTCTTCTTTTGCAAAATGCGAAACCATATTTTTATAAGAACTATTAAAGTAATTATCGATTGCCGTGTGCATAAAACGTTTTCTGTAATCTTCTAAACTCACGATTGGATAGTATTGGTGTGTGTTTCCAAAAGCGTTATGGGATACAAATCCTTTTTCTTCCAGATTACGCACAATGGTAGAAAGTGTGTTGTAATGCGGTTGATCCTCTGTGATTTCTGCCAATACTTCTTTTACAAATGCTTTTTTAAGCTTCCATAAAATGTGCATGATTTCCTCTTCTTTGTTGGTCAGTTTTTGCATGATTTTTTATTTAAATCAAACGTACAACTATATTTTTAGTTTGCAAACTATTTTTATAGTTATTTAACTAATTTTTTAGTTTTAACAGATAAGGAACTGAGTTAAAACATAAAATAACTCCAAAAAATACAAATGCATTTATCTGAATACAGTAGAGAAAAGATAATTTTTGAATGTTGAAAATACTCTATAAGGACGAGTGTGATTTGGAAAAGGGTTATGCGTGAGGGATAGAAGCAAGTCCCGTTCTCTGACGGGACGCGTATAGCCCGACGCTAGTACAAAAAGGGGCAACTACCCTTTATGTTGTGAGCCCCTTTTTTTAATAGGGTCACGCCCAAATTTTTGGAAACCTATTAGTCTTGCTCTTTTCTAACCAATTTTTGCAGCCAGATACAACCCGCTACGGAAAGTATTCCCAATGTTCCCATCACAAACCAGTTGGCTTGGTATCCAAAAGTGGCAATAATTTCCAGTCCGGTTTTAGAACTCGCAATGTGTGCTAAGCTGAAACTCATTGTAAACAAAGCCATATAACGCCCTTCATGACCTTTCGGCGCGCGACTTAAAGCGAAAGAGTTGGAGAACGGAAAGATGAACATTTCGCCAAAAGTGATAAAAATAATACTCACAATTAGTATTCCTGCCCACATATTGATCATTAAGACATAAAAACTGACGGACATCAGGAAGGAACCCCAAAGAATAATTTTAAGTGTATCGATGCCTTTTCTTTGGCTAAAACTAACAATTGGCATTTCCAGAAAGAAAATCAACAGTCCATTTAAAGACAGCAAAAGTCCGCTTTGAAACTCTGTTAACCCAAATTTTTCATTGTGATATAGCGGTAAAGTAGTGAAAAGTTGAAAGAAAAGCATGGCAGTTATAAAGCAGACAAACAAGAATATCCAGAATATCTTATCTTTAAAAACAGATGCTGGAATTTCGGTTTCGCTATTGGCGGAGTCTAAATCGGCTGGTTTTTTGCGTTCTTTCACTAATACCGTAAAAATTAATATCGAAATAATACATGAACTTCCATCTACCCAAAATAATCCGCTGTACCCTAAATTCATAATAATTAATCCTCCCAAAGCAGGTCCTGCGGTAAAACCTAAATTCACTGCCAGTCTAACTAGAGTCAGCGCTCTGGTGCGATTCTCAGGTTTAGCGTACGTCGCCAAGGACACAAACATTGCGGGACGAAACATGTCAGCAACGGTCATTATAACGAACATTCCAATGCATAATCCCCAGAAAGTTCGAATGTATTGTACCAAAAACAGTAAAATTCCGCTAGTGAATAAACTGAAAACCATAATTTTATAAAAACCTATTTTGTCTGATAATTTACCGCCAAGCCACGAACCTAACATGGAACCAAAACCAAAAGCAACCATAATCCAGCCCACTTGTGCATAGGAAAAACTCAAATCTTCTTTCAAATACTTGGACAAAAACGGTAAAACCATTGTACCAGCACGATTGATAAAAGTGATGAGTGTCAGAATCCAAATTTCTCTGGTAAAGCCCTTGAAATTATTTATGTAACGTTGAAAAGCAGTTTTGAGCATAAGGTTCATTTCTAAGCTACAAATTTACAATGTTTTTTAGGAGCTTTTTCCAGCTATTCGTTACAATCTTTTATTTTTTTGGCAGCAAAAAAATAAAAGGATTTTCACTGCTATCTGGGCTAGGAATCCGTCTTATAAACTTATTTATTCCATTATATAAACTTTGCCGCTTTATAACTTTTAAACTATTTTTGCATAAAATCATACAAATGAAAAATCTGCTACTTTTTGCGTTTTTAGTTCAATTAAATTTTGGCTTTGGCCAAAATAAATTTGATGTTTCGGCGGTGGAAAAATTCCAAACAGAATTGAATGCAGAATATGCCGATGCAAAGACAAGTCCGCTGACTGCAGAAGACTTGGCAATTTTTAAAACGCTGGATTTTTATCCTGCAAACGAAACTTTTTATGTGGTTGCAAAGTTGATCAGGATGCCAAAAGAGAAGCCATTTGAAATGAAAACATCAACGGACAGAAAACCATTGTATGTCAAATATGGTGAACTTTTTTTCACAATTAATGGTCGGGATTTTAAACTGAATGTCTATAAAAATATTGAACTTTCAAAAAAGAAGGAGTACAAAGACTATTTATTTCTGCCGTTTTCTGATTTGACTTCAGGTCATGAAAGTTACATTGGCGGGAAGTATATCGATTTAAGAATTCCAAAAGGAGATACCATTGTGATTGATTTTAATAGGTCTTACAATCCGTATTGCGCGTATAATTCGAAATATTCTTGTCCAAAAGTTCCTTTAGAAAACGATTTGGATATCGAAATAAAAGCAGGAGTTAAAAAATTTCACGACTAATGGAATACTTTAATTTGCATACACACAAATTCACTAATCAGTCCAACGTATTGGAATTAGTAAATCAATATCCACAGGAATTTGATGCAAGAATTCCGTATTATTCCATCGGGATTCATCCTTGGTTTATTGTGAAAGAACGAATGGAAGCTGATTTGGAGATAATCGAAAGTAAATTACAAGAGGCAAGTTGTCTCGCTGTGGGCGAATGTGGATTGGACAAACGCATCGAAATTCCTATGGAATTACAAGAAATGGTTTTTGAAAAGCAATTGCTTTTGGCACAAAAATATAAAAAACCAGTTGTGATACATTGTGTTGCTGCTTTTCAGGAATTGATAATCATAAAGAAAAAATTGAATATTTCAGTTCCAATCTTGATTCATGGGTTTTCCAAAAATGCACAAATTGCCAAACAATTAGTGGACAATGGATTTTATATCTCATTTGGAAAATATTTATTGCTCAATAAGGAATTAGAGGCTGTTTTTACTAGCGTCCCCAATAATCGATTTTTTCTGGAAACAGATACAGTTGAAGAAGGAATTGAAGCTGTTTATGAATTGGCAGCAAAATACAAAGGAGTTTCAGTCAAAGAAATACAGGAACTTGTGAATAGTAATTTTAATGAAGTTTTTGATTTCAGATTGTAGATTAACGATTGTTGATTTCAGATTGCTCAAGAACTTTAAACTTTAAACAAAAGAACAATGGCAGAGTGGACAGAAAGAGCCGAACTTTTATTCAAAAAAGAAGGTTTAGATAATTTAAAAAATGCAAATGTATTGGTTGTAGGATTGGGTGGTGTTGGTTCGTTTGCCGCTGAATTTTTAGCAAGAGCAGGAGTAGGAACGATGACTATTGTTGATGGTGACGTAGTTGATATTACCAATATTAATAGACAATTACCCGCTTTACATACGACTGTGGGGCAACCAAAAATCACAGTTGTTGGGGATCGATTGATGGATATCAATCCCGAATTGAAATTGACTCGCGTACAAGAATTTCTTTCGCCAGAGCGTGCTTTTGAGATTGTTTCAGAAGAATTTGATTATGTTTTGGACTGCATCGACAGTGTGACTCCAAAGTTGAATTTGATTATTGCCGCCAAGAGAAAAAGAGTCAAAATTATAAGCAGCATGGGTGCTGGCGGGAAAATGGAAGCTTCTAAAGTGAAGGTGACGGATATTACGAATACCGTAAATTGCTTCTTTGCTAAAACTATTCGTCGCCGATTGAAAGAATTTAAAATTGACAAACTGAAAGTCGTTTTTTCATCTGAAATTCAAGATGAATCCAGTTTAAAAATGACCGATGGTTCCAATTTCAAAAAATCATTTTACGGAACCAATAGTTACATGCCCGGATTATTTGGCTTGTATGCTGCCGAAACTGTGATTCGGTATTTATTGAAAAAGTAGCATCAGATTTCTGTTAGCGGTTTTAGGTTATCTGTTATCTGTTATCTGTTATCTGTTATCGGTTATCAGTTATCTGTTATTGGTTATCTGTTATTGGTTATCTGTTATCGGTTATCTGTTATCGGTTATCAGTTATCTGTTATCTGTTATGAGTTTATGCCATTTAAAATGGTGTGATCTTCGACTGTTACTTAAGTGAGTATTGGCTAAAAGCTTTTTAATTAAATAGCTACTATCTATAAATGTAATTCAAAAAAAAATGATACAAACCGTAATTTTCGATATGGATGGTGTAATCGTTGATACAGAACCCGTACACCGTTATGCTTATTTCAAACAATTTGAAGAATTAAATATTACTGTTACCAAGGAAATGTACACCTCTTTTACTGGGTTTTCAACTCGAAATACGTTTCAGAAATTGAAGGAAGTTTTCGTAATTGAGCAAGACGTTGAAGATTTGATCCAAAGAAAACGAACTATTTTCAATGATGCTTTTGACAGTAAAGCCGATTTGGAATTACTGGAAGGTGTAGAAAATCTTATTAAAGATTTACATCAAAACGGAATGCAATTGATCTTGGCGTCTTCGGCTTCCAAAGTTACTATCGAACGCGTGTTTAGCCGCTTTAAGTTGCATGATTATTTTACGCATTTAGTTAGCGGGGAAGATTTTCCTAAATCAAAACCACATCCGGCAATTTTTCTGCATGCTGCCAGTTTATCAATTGCTCCAAAGGAAAACTGTATCGTTATTGAAGATAGCACTAATGGAATAAAAGCGGCGAAAGCAGCAGGAATCTTTTGTGTAGGATACAACAGTATTCATTCAGAAGCACAAAATTTATCAGAAGCCGATGTCGTAATTAATCATTTCAATGAACTAGTCTTCAATAAGGTACAGAATATACATGCTAAATTAAGAAATAATTAACAATTAGGAATAACTGAATTTGTAAATTTGAAAATCATATAAAACAGACTACTATGAAAAAAATACTTATTGTGTTTGCTATTATAATAGTAAATTTCACCATTGAGGCACAAGTGAAAACACCTCAATCCAGTCCAAAAGCGACAATTATGCAAGCTGTTGGTTTGACTGATGTCGAAATTGTTTATTCAAGACCAAGCGCAAGAGGAAGAGCGGTATTTGGTAATTTGATTCCATTTGAAAAAGTATGGAGAACGGGAGCCAATGAAAATACAACAATATCCTTTAGTGATGATGTAGTGATTAGCGGTAAAACATTGAAAAAAGGAAAATATTCGCTGTATACTATTCCGAAAATTGAAAGTTGGGAAATAATTTTCTATAAAACTACGGATAACTGGGGTAATCCAGAAGAGTGGAAAGAAGAAAATGTAGCCCTTAGAGCCACAGTAAAACCGGAAACTTTAAACAAAAGTATCGAAACATTCACAATTGGAATTAGTGGTTTAGACAATAATTTTGCCTTTTTAGAAATGTACTGGGAAAACTCGTATGCAGCGGTGAAATTTGAAGTACCTACGCAACAAAAAGCAATTGCTAACATCGAAAAAGTATTAGCTGGACCAGCTGCTGGAGATTATTTTTCAGCTGCTCAGTTCTTGTTTCAATCCAATGGCGACAATGCAAAAGCATTGGTTTATGTAAACAAAGCATTAGATATGTCTAAAGACAAACCTTTTTGGTTCAACAGATTAAAATCTTTGATTCAAGCCAAATTAGGAGATAAAAAAGGAGCAATCGAAACGGCTAAAGCATCACTTGCAGCAGCTGAAATTGCTAAAAATCAAGATTATGTAAAGATGAATAAAGATAGTATCGCAGAGTGGAGTAAAAACTAATTCATTCCATTTTAATGTAAAATCCCGTCTCGGTAATTATCGAGACGGGATTTTTTTTTGCATTTCATTTAGGTTTCGAAATCTTATAATGAGATGTTTATGTATTGGATTTGAAATAAATTTTTAACCACTGATTCACAGATTTTATGCTGTAGCATTACTTTTCATATTAGCTTATAAAAAATAGCCACGGATTCACATATTTTATTCTTTAGTTTTTAGAGTATTGCTTTTCGTTTCATTTATTCCTTTAAAAAAAAAGCACTGATTCACAGATTTTATTTTATAATCTGTGAATCAGTGACTATTTTTTCAACCCGAAAAGTTGACTTTCTTAAAGAAATAACTACTTTTAGTTAAGCTATAACTGCTTTTTGATTTCTAAAAATGGTCCATTGTAATAATAAAGAAATAACAATCGTCAGCATTGCTCCAATGAAATTAAGCCATAAATATCCTAATTTTTCTTCACCGCTCGGGAAGATATAAATAGCATAATAATAAATGATAAAAATAGTAAGCTGACTAATTACGGCACTGTAAAATATAGCTTTGGATTGGACTTTATGGATGTAAAAACCAACTAAAAATATTCCCAATACGGTTCCATAAAATATGGATCCAATGATATTAACCAATTGAATTAAATTTTCAAACAGCGTTCCTACACAAGCAAAAAGGATTGCAATAATTCCCCATAATAAAGTAAAAAATTTAGTAGCGTATAGATAATGACGTTCTGATTTTTCTCCTTTTACATTACGTTTGTAAATATCAATTGCGGTAGTCGATGCCAATGCATTTAACCCTGAAGCAGTAGAGGACATGGCTGCTGAAATAATTACTGCTAACAATAAACCAATAAGTCCTTTGGGTAAATAATTAAGGATAAAGTGAAAAAATACATAATCTTTGTCATTCGTTTCACTGTTGCTGTCGGCTTTCAGTATTATTTCTTTAGCTCGATCTCGTAAATCTTTTTCTTTATTGGACAAAGCCACTAATTCCTTCCGAAGAATTGGATTGTCATAATCTTGATTCAGTTGATCAATATACAACAGGTTAATCACTTTCTTATCTTCGGATAAATCGTCTAATTTTTGCTCCAAAGCATTGTACTCGCCTTTGTATGCTGATTTTTCAATCATGGCTTTGTTGTTTGGATTAAAATTCAACGGGACAGGATTGAATTGAAAAAAAACAAAAACCATAACTCCGGTCAATAAAATGAAGAATTGCATTGGTACTTTTAAAAGACCATTCATGATCAGTCCCATTTGACTTTCTCGAACGGATCTTCCTGATAAATAACGTCCAACTTGTGATTGGTCGGTTCCAAAATAAGCTAATGCCAAGAAGAAACCTCCTGTTATTCCGCTCCAAAAAGTATATTTTTCTTCCGGATCAAAAGAAAAGTTGACGATATTCATTTTATCATTTGCACCAGCAATATGCAATGCGCTTGTAAATGTCATATCATTAGGTAAATAATGCAATATCAGAAAAAAGGTGATGAACATTCCTGACATAATAACAAACATTTGCTGTTTTTGAGTTACATTCACTGCTTTTGTACCTCCAGAAAAGGTATAAATGATGACCAATACACCAATAATAATGTTCATGTATGTGAGATTCCAACCCAATATTGCCGACAAAATAATCGCGGGTGCATAAATAGTTAATCCCGTTCCTAGCCCTCTTTGGAACAAGAAAAGAATAGCTGCAAGGGAACGCGTTTTTAAATCAAATCTTTTTTCTAAGTATTCATAAGCCGTATAGACTTTGTATTTATGGTACAACGGAATAAAAGTCACGCAAATAACGACCATCGCAATAGGCAGTCCAAAATAGAATTGTACAAAACCCATTCCGTCGTGGTAGGCTTGTCCTGGTGTGGATAGAAACGTAATCGCACTGGCTTGTGTAGCCATTACAGAAAGACCCACAACATGCCAAGGGGTTTCATTATTACCCAAAATAAAATCTTCTACATTTTTACTTCCTTTGGTTTTCCATGCACCATAAATTACGATAAATAATAGAGTAACAATGAGTATAACCCAATCAAATAATTGCATAATCTAAGAGTATAATTTCATAATAAGACAAAAGATCAAAATATAAATGGCATTGGCCACGAGTACCCAGGTATAGTTTTTCTTCCAGGTTTTTATTTTTTTTGTTTCCATTTCAGACTGGTTTAGTTTTTGATTTTTTGGGCAGGAATAGTTTCGGATGATTTCAGAGAAATGATATTTGAAATTAATTTATACGCCCCAGTAACACCTTCTGGCAACTCTCTAAAAAAACTAAGTCCCGTATAAATATAGTACCCTTTTCCATAAGGAGCAATTAATATAGCACCGTTTTTAGGGCTTTCACCTTTATCATTTGAAGATAAAATAGGAGTAAAGGCTTTATCATACTCACTTGGGTAATACAACCCTTGCTCTTGTTTCCATCCCTCAAAATCCTTAGAAGTTATTTTGTTTGGAACATTCAACACCAGATGGTTTGGTGCTAAAAATCGGACTTCTGCATCTTCTTCAGTAACGCGGTCGCGAGATAGTTTTAATGGAAATGGTGCGATATTTTCGGTTACCAGATCGCCCGCAGTATTGTATTGTACAAGCATCGTTTTTCCGCCTTTTACAAAATCAAAAAGTATTGTTTGCTTATTCGCTAATGCCGCTAGCGTATTGTAAGCCCGAACTCCTGTCATTACCACATCAAAATTTTCTAATTTTTCAGGTGTTATTTCTTCGGGTTTAATTAACGTAACGGTATAACCTATTTGAGTCAGGCTACCGGGAACTTCATCTCCTGCACCCATAATGTAACCAATTCGTTCGTTATTTGTCTTTAAATCCGTTTTGATGAGTTTAGCTTCCGCTGCTTTTAAAACTTGTTGCTTGGTAATGTGATCGTAATTAATTATCACTTGTTCTTTGTCAAATCGTTTGTTGCCAATTATCGCTACACTTTTGGCAACAGCCTCTTCAGACTTATTTGGTGCCGTTACTTCAAAATAAACAATTTCCTCTGTTCCTTTTTTATCGATACTAAAAGGAATAGTTTTTGGGGTTACATTCCAGTTTTGAGGAAGTTCCAATTGTAGATTTCCTTTTATATTATCTTTTCCAGCTTTGATTTGTACGCCTACGTATTTAATTTTTGTGTCTTTAAAAAGTAATACTTTATCTAAAATAGAAGTCGTTACTTCAGGAACAATATCCAGATAATTATAGACTTCACCTTTTACATCATCATTGTATTTATAAATTACGGTTCGCTCAAATGGAATTTCTATTCCGTTGATTTGAATATTAAATATCACTTTTGCTTCCCTAATAATATCTGGAATTCCTATATTTTGCTGTTGCTTTACTGCATACATGCCATCGGTTCCCTTTTCTTCTAACCAATAAGGTTGTGTGTAGTTAATTGACTCGGGCAATTTCAAATCTAGGGATAGGTTGTTTAGAATATTATTTTTTAAGGCTAAATTTTTTGTTGTTTTTACCTGTTCTGGCAAAGTAGTGATACTAACTAATTCAATAGATGCAGCACTTCTATTAATAACTTCGAGCTTCAGTTTTACAGTGCTTCCTGGAGTAGCTTCCTGATTTTGGGCAACAGCTTCAAGATATAAACCGGAACAGGCCGCTATGATTTCTTTTACTTCTAATAATTTTATGGGTGTCCACTGATTTTCGTCCAAATCTTTGATCATAGAATAGGCTTTCGCCAAATTTGGAATACTAGCCGATGGATTATTATGGTCGAATTCAGCTATAATGGCACTCAATAGTACGCCGATTGCTTTTCCTCCTTTTACACGGTTCCAAGTGGTATCAATTCCTTCAAAAAGAGATTTTTTTTCTTGTAAAGCATCGCCATTTATAAATTCCAGATATTCTGTTTCTTCCCCTCTAGCACCAGTGCTTCCAAAACCTTGCGATTGATGGCGACTGCGACTTAAAGCTCCTATTTCCTGATTGGACTTTCCAAGATCAGAATAATAAACGCCAGTTTGCATTGCAATTAAGTTGCTTTTATTAGCAGCATTAAATTTTTCAATAGTTCCATAAAACCACCAAGAGGTATTAAAAAATTGGCGTTTGGTTTGCCAAGGCTGCACAAATTTTAATTGTTCAGGAAAAATAGTTGGATTATTGGCTAAATCAAAACTCTCTACACTTAACATTGCAGAGGCTGTATGATGTCCGTGCGTAGTTCCGGGAGATCTATGATCAAATCGATTTACAATTACATCAGGTTGAAATTTTCGTATGGCCCAAACTACATCAGCAAGTACTTTTTCTTTATCCCAAATTTCTAATGTTTCTATTGGATTTTTGGAAAAACCAAAATCATTGGCACGCGAAAAAAACTGTTCTCCACCATCAATTTTTCGGGCTTCGATAAGTTCTTGGGTTCTAATGACGCCTAATAATTCTCTTAATTGTGTACCTATCAAATTCTGTCCTCCATCACCGCGCGTCAAAGATAAGTACCCAGTTCTGGCCTTTTGCTCATTTGATAAATAAGAGATTAAACGGGTGTTTTCATCATCTGGGTGAGCGGCTATATACAATACAGAACCTAAGAAATTTAGTTTTTGAATTTGATTATAAATTTCAACAGCACTGGGTTTTTTCGGATTTTGTGCTATTGTTATATGACAACAAAAAAGTAATGCTGTTAGAGCTAAAAGGTGTTTTTTTTGCATTTTTTCTAATTTAATTTGCAATAGCTTCAAATGTAGGTATTAAATGTTTTTTCCTGAAATGTTTTTTACATTCTTTAAATATAAATTTGGCTTAACAAAAAAAGAGAGAAAACCAACTCTAGTTTTCTCTCTTTTTATTTTTTACTACTGTAGATTAGGAATTAGTCTCTGTCTCTTCCATGCCCGCGTCCGTGATCGTTTCCTTTTCCATGACCCTTATTTCCTTTTCCTCTATCGTGTCCGTAATGTCTATTATCCCTGTGGTCATTAGATTGTCTACGATAATCATTTCTTCGATCATTAACATAGACTTTTCGATTACGGTTGTATCCTATATTTCTTTGTTCTCTACCATGATATCCTTTATAATATTTTACTTTATGATTTCTAAAATTGTTATACGGTCTAGAACCATGATAATCATTAAGTACTACTTTGTAACCACCGTACAAATCATAATTTCTATATTGACCAGGAAGGTATCTTGAGCGTATCCATCTTCCGCTACCAAAATAAATAAATTGTGTAGCTTTTACATCATAGTAGGCTTCAACATCTGGAAGGTAATAGTATTCTGCTTCAGCATATCCTACTGGACCCCACGAAGGCGCTCTGCCAATATTTACGTTTACTGAAACTTGTGCGTGTATTGTACTTGATGCAAATAGGATAATTCCTAAGGCGATTAGTTTTAATGCTTTCATCTTTTCTTAATTTAATTCTGAAATAATTTTATAGAAATGTGTTTTTGATATATCTTTTTAGACTTTTTCAACAACTGTGCCAAAACAAAAAAATTAACATTTAATTAAGGATTTAAGTCCTGCAAAAAAAAAGAGAGTTTCTGTATTGAAACTCTCTTTTACTAATAGTAGCGATCCGTATTAATGCTTTCCATTTCCATGACCATTATTTCCTTTTCCACCTTTATTTCCATTGCCTTTATTACCATTGCTTTTATTTCCATTGCTTTTGTAGGCTTTGCTATTATGATTTCGATAAGATCCAATTGATTTTTGAGGTTTTCCTTTGTATCCCTTATAATATTTTACTTTATGATTTTTAAAGTTACTATAAGGTCTTGCCCCATGATAATATGCTGCTCCCCAAAAAACGTACAACTTTTTGTGTGAATTTAAGATAGGATTAAAAACCTTAAATTAGCAGAATTATGTCAAGAACAAGAAGAG
>NZ_FRBU01000094.1 GCF_900142695.1 Flavobacterium xanthum
GTTATTTCCGATTTTAGCCTAGAAAATAGAAATGAAAACTTAAAAAACTATCTTAAGTTTCTAAAAAAGTTGCATCGCGAATAGGTCGCAGCATAATCACAGTGAGTTGATTGTAGCGTATTTAATGTACAAACCCAATTTTGAGGTGGCAACTCAACTACTGTTTGGGCTGTATACTATTCGTCATTTTTTAGAAAGTTTTCAGTTATCAATGTCTGAAAAACATGAATTGATGCGCCGGTTACAAATGAATTTTAAAAAAGAATTTAATGCCGATGCGGCCACAAATAAGGGACTAGATACCCAATACCGCAAGCGTGAAGTAGAAATTACTGCGGAGCTACTAGGCAAAACAGACTTGCCATTTGAAGTATTAACTCCCTTCATAGAAACTAAAATATCAGAAATTGCTTTGTTAAGTTCCAACATAAAAAGTCAGTTGGAGATTCCTCTTTTTGATTTTTTAAGCAGCCATATTCACATGATGGTTAATCGACAGTTTACGTCACGCCAACGGCAATATGAGCTCTTGATATACGACCATTTGTATCGGTTTTATAAAACTCAGGAGCTGAGAAGATATTAAAAATGTTTTTTTTGAAATTAAACAGTTTGATGTAAAAAAATGACTTAGTCATCACCATTTTTATGTTGTAAAATAGCATTATTACTGCATTTTTCTTGTAAATCTACTAAACAACAGAAGACAATTGTTACGTTATAATTTAACTCTTAAAGTAGGTAAAACAGCAATAGTTTCAACACCATTTAATGAATAGTATAATTTACTTTTTAAACCCAGTTCAGCATAACTATTGAGTTTGAAATAGTATTCTAAAGATCCAAATAATCCCAAATTGTCTGCTCGATTTTTTTCGTTATTAAGTACAAAATAAGTATTTGTGTCATCAAATGTAATAGTGTTAGTATTTAAGTTTTCTATAAAGAAAAATACGCCGAGAGTGAACTGAATATTGTTTTTAAAAGCGGTTCGAAAGTGAATATCATAAAAGTTTTTAGTGTGTGTATTGTTGTAATTATCTAATACTATTCCGCTGTTATTACTATTAATGACAATGCCATCATCAATATTTTTTGAATGTTGCTGTTTCGCAAAACCTACACCAATAAATCTATTTTTAGGTAATTTATAATCTGCGTTAAATTCTAAAAATGAACCAAATTTTGGTAATTCAAGCTTTAGTGGTGATGTCTCAGAATAGTTAGAATAATTAATATGGGAAATCCCATAGGAAAAAGATAAGTCTAATTTTTGTTCTTTTTTTTCTTGAGCAAAAGATGGTAATGCAATGCAAAGAAATGGAATTATAAATTTTTTCATGATTAGAATTGGTGGATTCAATTAATTAATGCGAATTCCTGATTATTGTTTAATAATTGTAAATATACTTCATTTGGAGAATCAAATTGATGCCTTTTCCGAGGT
>NZ_FRBU01000095.1 GCF_900142695.1 Flavobacterium xanthum
CTCAAACAAGATGGGATAATTTATCGGCATACCTATTAGATGGTAACTTGCAAATAGATAATAATCTGGTGGAAAATGCAATCAGACCAGTGGCCCTGGGTAGAAAGAATTATCTTTTTGCCGGATCGCACGATGCTGCTCAAAGAGCGGCTATGGCCTATACCTTTTTTTCTAACTGCAAAAAGCATAACGTAAATCCTTTTGAGTGGCTAAAATATACCCTTGAGAATATCCAATCTATAAACCACAAGAATATTAAAGACCTGTATCCCCACAATTACAAGCAGCTAGCGGAATCTAAACCATTGTAAAATTACGCTCCTATCATTAATCTTATTGAACTAAACAATATGTAGTTGCTCGGGTGGATACTTAACAAATGAGGTAGTTTTACTGTAATAAATGTTAAAATTTTAAATGTAAAGTACTAAACATAGGAACCCTCGACAGCTGCGCCGAGGGTGATACATAGCCGGACAAAATTAACTATCTACAATTTCTAGATAATTTTTAGAATCACTTCTGCAGTGCCAAAAAATAAGAGATTCAGCACGCTATCCTTCCCTTAGGAAATTCTTTTTGAAATAGTGAAAGGTTTTTAGTTTGCGTACTATTTAATGTAATAACTTTAACAAAAAAGAATGCCATAACTATGGCTATGAGAATGATGATATTATTCATAAATAATTAATTTTAAATTAATTATTCGAAAATAGCTACTCAAAAAAGAATAAAAAAACTTCATCAGTAATCTTTAACAAATGATATTTTTTTTTGGTAAACTATGTTAAATTTAGATAGTAGTAATCGAAATACCTTAAAATACCGTCCTTGTTAAAATTGAAAATAAACACACTTTTTGCTGGATAAACCTGATGCAAAAAAACTGATTTACGATCGAATATAAAAACTAGTAAGTTAGCTACCTCCTAAAAACATCCCTAAACTGATATAATAAACGTTCTATTAATCGTAAATCTTCAGTTATAATGTCTGCAGAACCTTTCATTTCCTGCTGAAAAGGAATCATTTTTTGATAGGAACTTTTTAACCCATCAAGTAATACAACATCAATTAATAAATTACCATCTTGGTCTGGAACAAGCGAAATATTCTTGACTTGTCCTTTAAGAATGCCAAACTCTCTATCTGGGAAATTAGCCAATCGTATATTAATTTGTTGCCCTATTTTAATTTTACCTGAATTTAATGTTGGCGCCTTTAATTTTCCAATATATCCTTTTTCTATTGTAGGAATTATAGAAAAAACATTATCCCCGGCAGATATGGTTTGATTTTCTGTCCAAATTTGTAAAAACGATACTTTGCCGGCAACAGATGATTGAATTATGCTGCGACCTATTCGCGATGCAACTTTTTTAGAAACTTAAGATAGTTTTTTAAGTTTTCATTTCTATTTTCTAGGCTAAAATCGGAAATAAC